>CAJAHH010000011.1 GCA_903939515.1 uncultured Verrucomicrobiota bacterium | reverse complement strand
TGAGGGAAAGCCCGCCTCCGACATGCATCAGGATGAGCCGAAGCCACAGGCCGGGATCTTGAAGTCCACGCGCACGGCGCGTGAAACCGTGCTCGCGGGCGAGAGCGTCGAGATTGGCAGGGAGCCAGGAGGCGAGGATTGCCCATTCCTCGGGGAGGGAGTCCGAATTGGAAACCATGCGCTCAGAATGTCGGCTCCGGGCAAGTTTTGGTAGTGTTTTTAGGTTAACGCATATGGGCGCTCGGCCCTACCCCTGAAGCGCTGCGCCCTTAGCCTTGAACCGTGACGACAGCGTAGTTGCGACGCCCTTTGCGCAGGAGCAAGTGCTTGCCGAAAAGCAGGTCGTCGGTGGTGACGGCCCTCTGAACTTCCCCGACGCGCACATTGTTGAGCGAAGCGCCGCCACCCTGGATATCCGTACGAGCTTGTCCCTTGCTGGCTGACAAACCGGCCTGCACCAGCAATTCAATGAGCGGCATTCCGGCACCGGCCAGGCGACTGGTGTCCAGAGCATGGGTCGGCACCTCTCCGAGCAATTCGTTGAAGGTGCTTTCACCGACGCCCGCCAAATCGCCACCAAAGAGGATTTCGCTGGCACGGACCGCTTCCTGAGCCGCCGCCTCTCCATGAACTAGGGTAGTCACCTCACGCGCCAAGGTTTTGTGCGGTGCCCGAGCCCCTGGGTTAGCGACCAAATCCTGCTCCAGGGCTGCGATTTGATCGGCCGGGAGGAATGTCAGTACCTTCAGGAGCTTGATGACATCGCGGTCGTCGCTCTGGACGAAGAACTGATAAAATCGATAGGGGCTGGTCCGCTTGGAATCCAGCCACACCGCCCCCGAGGCGCTCTTGCCGTACTTGGTGCCATCGGCCTTGGTCAGCAGAGGCAGGGTCAGCCCCCACACCGGCACGCCGAGCTTCTTACGGCACAGTTCGGTTCCCGCAGTGATATTGCCCCACTGGTCGGTGGCACCGATTTGGAGTTCACAGTTTGATTGGCTGCGCAGGTGATAGAAATCATAGGCCTGCAGCAGCATGTAGCTGAACTCGGTGTAGCTGATGCCATTGTCGCGGTCTTCCATGCGGGCGCGGACCGACTCCTTGGCCACCATGGCGTTGACAGTGAAGTACTTGCCCACGTCGCGCAGGAACTCGAGGTAGGAGATGGGCCCGAACCAATCGAAATTGTCCACCAGTCGCGCGGCATTGTCTGGGGCGTCGAAGTCCAAGAACCGGGCCAACTGCTCCTTGATCGAAGCGATGTTGTGCTTCAGCACGTCCGGGGTCAGCAAGTTGCGCTCGGAAGAACGACCGCTGGGATCACCAATCATGCCGGTTGCTCCACCGGCCAATGCGAGCGGCACATGACCGGCGAGTTGGAAACGTCGCAGGCACAGAAGCGGCACCAAATTGCCCACGTGCAACGAATCAGCCGTGGGATCAAAGCCGCAATACAAGGTCATCGGTCCCGTGGCGAGCCGGGCAGACAAGGCTTCCAGGTCGGTGCAATCGGCGTAGAGGCCCCGCCAGCGCAGTTCGTCGAGAATGTTCATCGGCGGGCCGATTCAATCACAGAGCTCGGCCGGCGCAAACAGCGCTTCGCTTTCCAGCCTCTCAACGTCCGCCAACGAGTGGGCTCTGGCCGTCTTGAACACACCGAAATCCCAAATGCGAACTGCCCGTGTCCACCGCACCCTTGCCCCGAGTACCGATGAGGAATCGGGCGCAGTACTGGTCGCTACAAAGGAAGGATCCACCCCGATGAACTCGCTTGGGGACACCCGGTTCGTCTGGATCCAAACTGTCGGAGGGTCCACGCGGATTGCGAACGACCGCGCCCTCGACAAACCGCAATCGGTAGGTGTCCGGGCGATACCAGTCGCTGCACCACTCCCAGACATTGCCCGCCACATCGTAGAGACCCAACCCGTTGGGCGCGTACTGGCGCACTGGAGCGATGCCTCGAAACCCATCCAACGCAGCATCGGCATCCGGAAAGCGTCCTTGGAAAGCGTTGCACCGCCAGCGCCCGTTTTCTTCCAACCGCACATCGCCCCACGCGTAGGCCTTGCGATCCAACCCGCCCCGGGCGGCAAACTCCCACTCTGCCTCAGTAGGCAAGCGCTTGCCCGCCCACCGCGCATAGGCCTCAGCATCCGCATAAGCCACATGGACCACCGGCAAATTACCCCGGCCCTCAATGGAACTGCCCGGACCTTCCGGATGCCGCCACTGGGCCCCTGGAACATACCGCCACCACTGGAGCGGATCCTCCAGCGTCACCGGGCCTTCCGGCTGCACAAAGACCGCGGCACCGGGAACGAGCAGGGCCGGATCGGCTCCGGGAAAATCCTCGGCCTGGGGCGCATGCTCGGCGACCGTGCGATACCCCGTCGCCGCCACAAAGCGCGCGTACTGGTCGTTGGTCACCTCGGTTTCATCCATCCAAAATCCGTCCACGGACACCCGGTGGACCGGATCCGAGTCCGTGAACCCATCACGCAGCCCCGAACACATGGGCTCACCCGCCCCAAGGCCCGAGCGCAGGGCAACGGTCGCGGCCGCACCCGGACCTCCCATTAAAAACTCGCCGCCGCCAATCCACACCATACCGACCGGAGGCATCTTAAGTGTCACGGCGTTCGTCGCCGCAGCGGGAGCCTTCGGGTCAGAATTCTGCCCACAGCCCAACCCCATCAGCAGGGCCGACACCACGAGGGCGGTCGCAGTAAGGGTAGAAAACGCTCGCTGTCTCAAGTAGGGGGGCCTCATAGATTCGGTCACAGGATTCAGGTTTACCGACGCCACCGGTCCACGCCGGCCCAAGCCAACAACGCCATGCCCACCGGGGTGCCAGTCAACGACGTGGGGACGGCCGCAACCAGGCCCAGCACCAGCGCTTTGGCCAAGGCGGAGCCCCAGCGATCTTTCTTGAGCCGCCGCTGCAACCACACCGTGGGAATAAACACCGACAAGAAGCTCAGAGGCACAGTCACCCACCAGGTGACCACCGCCCAATCGGCAAGGTTCCACAGGTTGTCCACAGCCACCAGCACACCGGCGGCCAGCGGATGGATCGGGGTCCCCGAATGAACCGCAGGAGCCGACGGCGGGTTCGCTTTCAGAATGGACGAAGGCTTCGTCACAGCAGCATTCCTTGATCCGGCCCCTCCCAGGGCAGACCCAGTTCGGAGAGCAGGCTGCGGAACCCCCACTGGCGGTACATCCCACCCAGGCGCTCGCGGCGCGTGGCATCCGGCGGCTCGATGCGCAGGGTCTCCAAAGCTGGGCCTCCGGAAAGACTCGTCTGGAGAGCAATGAGGCGTTGGTTTCGCTGCAACTGTTCGAGCGAAGCCTGAAGGTTGGACCGTTGCGACTCCGACTTCACCTCGCCCAATCGCGACATCAGCGCTTCGATGGTGCCGTATTTCTGGAGAAGCTGGGTGGCGGTTTTTGGCCCCACTCCCGGAACCCCGGGAATATTGTCCACCGCATCTCCGATCAGGCTCAGCCAATCGACCACCTGATCGGGCTGAACCCCCGTCTTGGCCTCGACCTCGGCCGCCGTCCAAACCCGTTCAGTCTTGTCGTTGGGATTGTAGAGACCCACCCGGTCGCTCACCAACTGCATGAAATCCTTGTCAGAGCTGGCCACGACCGTTCGCCATCCTGAGGCCTCGGCCCTTTTGGCATAGGTCCCGATCCAATCGTCCGCCTCTGTCTGCGCTTGGCTCCAGGCCGCGATGCCTGCCGCCTCGAGCCAACCCTCGATCTGAGGAAACTGCCGTTCGAGATCGTCGGGCGTCGGTGAGCGCTGCTGTTTGTACTCCGGCAACTCAGCCATTCGCTCGGCAGCCAGGCCGCGATCCCACAACACCAACCGATGGGTGGGGCGTAGGATGGTCTCCATCTTCTGGAGCATTTTTATGAACCCGTAGATGGCATTGGTGGGCGCGCCCTCCGGGGAATTCAACGAACGAATCGCGTAGAAAGCTCGATAGGCATACGCGTGGCCGTCCACCAGCAGCAGGGTGGGCAATGGATCCGTCGACGACATGGTTTAACACGGTGCGGACAGCGCCTCGGGCAGACAAGAACACCTTTTAGAAGCGCAGGCTCGAGACCCGGATACTGGAGCCGTTATCGCCCCGTTCATTGTCTTGAAAAGACCTGAAACAAGAGCAATCTCAATGGCCGACTAGGGGAAAACCCTCTTTTCCTGAAAGTTTTCCAAATTTTTCCCGCGTTGACGCTTCCTTGCTCCCAGATAGTCTGAGGGTTCTGCTTCCACGCGGTTCCCGCGTTCTCATACAAAGACACAATTAGCGATTATGCCGAAAGCTCCGAAATACGTTTACACCTGGGGTAATAAAAAAGCCGATGGCGATGGCTCCATGAAGGCCCTCCTGGGCGGCAAAGGTGCCAACCTGGCCGAAATGACCCGCATCGGCCTTCCGGTGCCTCCGGGATTCACCGTCACCACTGAGGTGTGCACCTACTTCTACGCCCACAAGAAGACCTACCCGAAGGAACTCCAGTCCCAGATGGAGGCCGGCGTGGTCAACATGGAGAAGATCATGGGCACGAAGTTCGGTGCCACTTCCGGCATGCCGCTGCTGCTGGCAGTCCGCTCCGGCGCCCGGGATTCCATGCCCGGCATGATGGACACCATCTTGAACCTGGGCCTCAACGACCAGTCTGTGGTCGCCCTCGAAGCCGCCACCAAAAATGGCCGGTTCGCCTGGGATTGCTACCGCCGCTTCATCCAGATGTACGGCGATGTCGTGCTCGGGGTGCAGAAGCGCGAAGGCGAAGACCATGAACCGTTCGAGACGATCATCCATGAGTTCAAGCATGAGAAGTACCACGCCGACGTCGAAGACTCCGCGCTGACCGCCGAGGACCAGCAGGAGCTCGTCAAGCGCTTCAAGGCACTCGTCAAAGAGCGCACCGGCAAGGTGTTCCCCAACAACCCGTGGGATCAGTTGCGCGGCGCCGCCGGTGCCGTGTTCAGCTCGTGGATGAACGACCGCGCCATCGTCTACCGCCGCAAGTACAACATCCCCGCCGAGTGGGGAACGGCCGTCAACGTGCAGGCGATGGTGTTCGGCAACACCGGTGAGACCTCCGGTTCCGGCGTGGCCTTCACCCGCAACCCGGCCAATGGTGTCAACGAGTTCTATGGCGAGTTCTTGGTCAACGCCCAGGGCGAAGACGTCGTCGCCGGTGTCCGCACCCCGGAACCCGTCCTGAAGCTGAAGAAAGTGATGCCCAAGTCTTATGCCGAACTGCTGACCGTTCGCGAGACGCTGGAGAAGCACTTCAAGGATGTGCAGGACGTCGAGTTCACCATCCAAGAAGGCAAGCTGTTCATGCTCCAGACCCGCAACGGCAAGCGCACCGCAGCGGCGGCGCTGAAGTTCGCGGCCGACATGGTCAAGGAGAAGCTCATCGACTGGGAAACCGCAGTGATGCGCAATCCGGCCGATCAGCTCGAACAGCTGTTGGCCCCCATCTTCGACATCGCCGATGTGAAGAAGGCCAAGGTCATCGCCACCGGTCTCCCGGCCGGCCCCGGTGCCGCCACCGGCAAGATCTACTTCAACGCCGAACGCTCCGTCCAGGCTGCCGAAAAGGGTGAGAAGGTCCTGCTGGTCCGCGTCGAAACCTCCCCGGAAGATCTCCGTGGCATGATCGCGGCCGAAGGCATCCTGACCGCCCGTGGCGGTGTCTCCTCGCACGCCGCGTTGGTCGCCCGCCAAATGGGCAAGGTTTGCGTCTGCGGCGCCGCCGCCGTGCACATCGACTACGACAAGAAGACCGCCAACATTGATGGCCAGACCTTCAATGAGGGTGACTTCCTCTCCATCGACGGCACCTCGGGCTTGGTTTACGCCGGCCAGATCAAGACCGCCCCGTCCGAGATCGTTTCAGGCCTCCTGAACGGCGACAAAGCCGCCCAGAAGACCGAGAAGTACAAGAACTACGTCCAGCTGATGGACTGGTGCAAGAAGGCCACCCGCATGTCCGTGCGTACCAACGCCGACACCCCGGAGCAGACCTCTCAGGCCATGGCGTTCGGAGCCGAGGGCATCGGTCTCACCCGCACTGAGCACATGTTCTTCGAGGGCGACCGCATTGACGCGATGCGCGAGATGATCCTCGCTGACTCGCTCCAAGCCCGCGAGGCCGCATTGGCCAAGCTCCTCCCGTACCAGCGCGAAGACTTCTTCGGCATCTTCAAGGCGCTGAAGGGCTTCCCGGCCACGATCCGCTTCCTCGATCCGCCGCTGCATGAGTTCCTGCCGCACTCCAAGGAGCAGCAGATGGATCTGGCGCGCAAGCTGAGCATCCCCGTCGAGAAGATCATGGCCCGCGTCCATGAGCTGCACGAGTTCAACCCGATGCTCGGTTTCCGTGGCTGCCGCCTCGGTATCAAGTACCCGGAGATCACCCGCATGCAGGCCCGCGCCGTCCTCGAGGCCGCGGCTGACGCGACCAAGAAGGGCTTCAAGGCCAAGCCCGAGATCATGATCCCGCTGGTCGGGTTCAAAAAGGAGCTCGATCTGCAAGTCGAGATCGTCCATCAGGTCGCCGAGTTGGTGCAGAAGGAGAAGAAGGTGAAGATCGCCTACACCGTTGGCACCATGATCGAGATCCCGCGCGGCGCGCTGACCGCCGACGAGATCGCCCAGACCGCTGAGTTCTTCAGCTTCGGCACCAACGACCTCACGCAGACCTGCCTCGGCATGTCCCGCGACGACTCCGGCTCCTTCCTCGGTGCCTACACCGAGAACGAGATCGTGAAGAAGAATCCGTTCGCCTCCATCGACCAGACCGGCGTCGGCCAGTTGATCAAGATCGCGGCCGAGAAGGGCAATGCGACCCGCCCGGGCATCAAGCTGGGCATTTGCGGCGAGCACGGCGGCGACCCCGATTCCGTGAAGTTCTGCCACCGCGTGGGCCTGACCTACGTCAGCTGCTCCCCGTACCGTGTGCCGGTGGCCCGCCTCGCGGCGGCCCAGGCGGCCATCGAAGACAAGCGCACGGCGGCTAAGACAAAGGCTCCGACTAAGGTCAAGGCCCCGGCCAAGAAGAAGCGCTAACACGGTCCGACCTGACCGGTTCTCAAACCGGCAGGCGGATTTTCAAACAGGCCGCCCGGCGCAATCCGGGCGGCCTTTTTTGGGTCCGTAATTGAGCCCATTGCAATTGAGCCCATTAGCAGCATCTACGCAAAACACCCTTTGAGTCGCGAAATCTCCACCACCGTGAACTCGAGCCGATCTCCGGGGTTCCCTTCGGGCGGCTTGTCATCCAATCCTGTGACACCCACTACTGGGTCACGGGCGGCAAACCTTGCTTCTCGCGCCAAGTGCGCTCGATCCGAACCTTCACGGTGGTATGGATTGCGTTGGTTACGCCATCCAAATGGGTCCGAGCCTCCGACCATCGACCCGCCTTAATTTGCCAACGGGCCATGTGTAAGCGAACTCCTTCACGTTCCTCGTCCAGCGTGGCCAGCCGCAAGGCGTTGGTCCAAGCCCCGAGCCCCGAATCAATGACCACGAGTTCAGCCGCCTTCTTGGCCGCGTCGGTCTCGGCCGTGGCCGGCTTCACGCCATACCAAGTCTGGGCGACATCGGAGGCGAGCTTGAAATCCAGCGGACGCAACGCGGTGGCTTTGGCGTAAAACTCGAAGGCCTTCCTGAACACACCTTGTTCATCGATGCCGTAATACTTCTCAGCATCGCGACGGAAGAGGTAGGTCACCGTCCCGAGAGAATGCCAGTACTGGGCCTCGTCGGGCTTTAATTCGATGGCCTTCTCGAAATACGGGAAGGCCTTCTCGATGGGGCCGCGATGAGCATAGTGACCGGCCAAATTGTTCCAGACCGCCGGATTCGAAGGATCCATGGCTCGCGCCTTTTCCCACTGGTCGGCCATGGCAAATTCGTCGCCGATATCTCCCAGGAAACTCCCGTAGGCAATCACCGCACGGGCATTCTTGGGATTCTTTTCCATGAAGGCTGTGTAGCGCTTGCGCACCTCTTCATGGCGGCCATCGATCCGCGCCTTGAGTTCTGCACTCACCTCGGCGCCGTCGGGCAATGCATCCAACCACCGTTCGACCTCATCGCTCACCCGGTCATCTAATCGAAGGATGGCCTGGAATTCAGCCTCCACCGGATCATTGGTGGTGTTCACTGGAACCGCGATCCCCGCCCGTTCCACCAACGCCGTGTTCAACAGCGCGGTTTTATTGGTGGCCAACAGAAGACTCAAGGCTCCGGCGAGGACATCGCTCATGGCCGATAGGATAACACAACTCACCGGTGAACGCACCGCTTTGTAACCTAAGGAGTGCCGGATGGGTCTGGATCTGTGTACCGACTGTCCGGAAAATTCGGATAGCCAACTTTAGATCAATACTTATGAACAAACGCACCCTTGCCCTTCTGGCCACCCTCATCGGCCTGAGCCTCGCCCCGTTGTCCGCCGAAGACGCCAAGCCCGCCGCCCCCGCCACCCCGCCGGTTCCGACCGCCGAGAAGGTGGACAATAAGGGCAAGGGCGCCCGCGAAGAGTGGGACAAGCTCACCGAGGCGGAAAAGGCCGAGAAGCTCAAGGAACGCAAGGCCAAGATGGAAACCCGCCTCAAGGACCTGAAGGCCAAGAAGGCCGCCGGCACCCTGAGCGACAAGGAGACTCAGCAGTTGGAGCGCCTCGAGAAGCAGGCAGCCCGCGGCGACCGGCCTCCGGGTGACCGCCCGGCGGGTGGCAAGCGCCCCAAGAAAAACGAGACAAACGACAAGTAAGCGAGGAAGCCAGGAAGACTCTCCTACGAACGATCGAATCAATCGTTAACAACAAATTGTTAACAAAAGATCGTTAATACAGCCTCAACACAACGCCGCCCGATGGGCGGCGTTTTTGTTTACTCTTCCAACTTTGGAGCCCTCCAACTCCGAAGACTAAAAAACAAAGACCCCGCCGGACTGAGAATCGCTAGAAACCCATTCCAACCGATCCTAAGCCAGAACGGCTGATCCCACCGAAATCGTATCGGCTCAGTTTCAAACCAACACCCGAACCCGATCTTACCACCGGGCGCGGAAGGCAAACCGAGGGGCGCAGTAAACAGGCGCGGGAGCGTAGAAGACCGGAGCAGGAGCATACACCACTGGCGCAGGAGCGTAGACCACCACAGGGGCAGGGGCGTAGACCACCACGGGAGCAGGCGCATAAACGACCGGCGCGGGCGCATAGACCACCATCGGCGGAGGAGGAGGCGCTGAATAGACGACAACCGGAGCCGCCACGGAAACAAAACCGCCACCGCGGTGAGGGTACCCACCCCAATGACCGTGACCGCCGTGGGGACCGCCGCCGTATCCGCCTCCGGAGCCAGCGGAAACCCCGACTCCGATGCCCCCTCCCCAGCTTCCGACGCTAACGCCCCAGGAGACGTTGCCGGCGTTGAGGGTGGTGGTGACCATGGCAGACCACGCAATCAGCGCGGCCGCAACAACATAGGATTTGTTCATGCAGTGGGTTCCAAGAAGGGCCCACAGTGGTGTCGGACGCGCCCGATGGGCGTTTATTCAGTGAGCCCCAAGTCGGGCCAGCAACCGGTTGTGAATATCCCCGAAGCCGCCGTTGCTAAAGACACACACCACATCACCCGAACGGGCACCCGAGCCCACATGGTCTACGATCGAATCGACGGTCGGCAAATAGGCGGCCGGCTTGCCCGTGAGGCGAAGGTCTTGCATGAGCTTCTCCGGGTTCAGGCGCTCACCCAGCGGCAACTGCTCCAACCGCGCCACCTCGGCCACCACAACGACATCGGCCCGTTCCAAAGCGTCCACCAACTCCTGCTGGAAGACATTGCGGCGCGTCGTGTTGGAACGGGGCTCGAACACCGCCCAAATGCGGCGACCGGGAAACTTCACCCGTAACGCCCGGATCGTCTCCCGGATCGCTGTGGGGTGGTGACCAAAATCATCAATCACAGTAACTCCACCGGCCTCTCCCCGGACCTCCATCCGCCGCTTCACACTTAGAAAGGAGTCGAAGGCCGATTGGATCACTGAATCACGGATGCCGCAGTGGCGGGCCGCAGCGGTGACCGCCAAGGCATTGCGCACATTGAGTTCGCCCACCATGGGAATCCGAAAGCGAGTTCCACCCAATTCAAACTCAGAACTGTCCTCCTTCAGGACCAGACCACTGGCCCTCAGTTCGTTGTCGACCCCAAGGCCGAAACGCTTGATGGGGCAGTGCCGGACATCCAGCAGCGGAGTGATGTTCGCTTCGTCGCCATTGGCCAAGAGGAGGCCATTGCGGGGGATGAGGTGGATGAACCGGCGGAAACTCAACTGAATGTCGGCCAGCGTCGGGAAGATGTCGGCGTGGTCGAACTCCAGGTTGTTCAGAATAGCCACCTCCGGCAGGTAGTGAACGAACTTGGAACGCTTATCAAAAAAGGACGTGTCGTACTCGTCGCCCTCGATCACAAACCACTCCGAATCAGTAAACCGCGCTCCCTGCCCCAAATTCCGCGGGATGCCACCGATCAGGAACGACGGATTCAACCCCGCACTCTCCAGCACCCAAGCCAGAAGCGAAGCGGTCGTGGTCTTACCATGGGTGCCAGTCACCACCAGGGAACGGCGACCGCGAATGAAGAATTCCTTCAACAATTCGGGCAACGAGCAGTAGCGCAGTTTTCGCTCCAACACCGCTTCGGCCTCCGGATTCCCGCGGGAGATCGCATTACCAACCACCACAAGGTCCGGGTGCTGAGAGAGGTTAACCTCGGTGTATCCGGCCATCACTCGAATGCCCCGTTCGGCCAAGAACGTGGACATCGGTGGATAGATCACATCCTGATCGGAGCCGGTGACCTGGTACCCAAGCTCGTGCATGGCCACTGCCGCGCTGGCCATCGCCGAGCCGCCGATCCCGATGAAATGAACGCTACGAAGATTCCCGAACACGGCTCGACGTTAAGGAGAGGCCACACAAAGCCCAAGTCCCAAACCAGCACAATCCGCTCAGGGCGGCCGGTCAATAATCACTTTGCGCGATGAAGCTCCCACCGCATCCTTGCCCCCATGTTAGTGAGTCAAGCGCCGCTCCGGCCTGCGGACAGCGCCTCGGGAAAGCCTAACTTTTCCGCCCATCCCGATCTTGATACTGCGATCACCCGATCCCAGAGCTACTTGCTGTCTGAGCAAAAGCCCGAGGGGTATTGGGTGGGCGAATTAATGGTCGATGTGACGCTCGTCGCCGACATGGTGGCCTTCTATCACTGGTGGGGGAAGGTGGACCCGGTCTGGCAGCGCAAGGCCGTCCACCACATCTTTGAGAAGCAGCTCCCCGACGGTGGATGGAACATCTATCCCCACGGCCCAGCGGAGGTGAATGCCACGGTTAAGGCGTACCTGGCCCTCAAATTGGCGGGCATCCCCACCACCGACCCGCGGATGCTCCGCGCTCGAGAAATGGCCCGATCATTGGGAGGGGTGCCCCGGATGAACACCTTCTCCAAGCTCTACTTGGCCCTCCTCGGCTTGGCGACCTGGAACCACGTACCCACTATTCCCTGCGAGGTCCTCCTCATCGGCAAGTGGTTCCACGTCAACTTCTGGGAGATGAGTAACTGGTCGCGGGCCATGATCATCCCACTGGCGATCATCAACCACTTCCGGCCCACGCGGAAGGTTCAGGTAGACCTCGATGAACTCTACCCCAACGGGAAGTGGGAACTCGATGAGAGCCTGCGTCCCCGCTATTTCGACTTTTCGCTACGGAATATTTTTCTATGGCTCGATCGCCTGCACAAGTTGGCCGAGTGGGTGAGTCGCCAGGGCCTTCATCCGTTCCGCAATCAGGCCCTCAAGCGAGCCGAGAGATGGATGCTGGAGCGTTTCGAAGGCAGCGGCGGCCTGGCTGCGATCTTCCCGGCGATGCTCAACGCACTCATCGCTCTCATCGCACTGGGTTATCCGGATGATCACCCGCAGGTCATCCGGGCGCATCACGAACTGCAGAAGCTCATGCACTTCACGGAGGATTCCGTACGCATTGAGCCCTGCTTCTCACCCGTGTGGGACAGCGCCATCGTGGCGATTTGCCTCCGTGAATCGGGCGTACCGGCCCATCACCCCAAGCTGAAGCGCGCGGCCGAATGGCTGATGGACAAAGAGATCCGTTTCCGAGGGGACTGGATCCACAAGAACCCAGCAGACGTCGAGGCCTCCGGCTGGGTCTTCGAATACGCCAACCAGTGGAACCCGGACGTGGACGACACGGCCATGGTCCTCCTGGCGATACGGTTGATCCCGACGGATGATCCGAAACGTCGGGATGAATGCCGCGACCGAGCCATCCGGTGGATGATGACCTTCCAGTGCCGGGACGGCGGATGGGCCGCCTTCGACAAAGACTGCACCAAGTCCATTCTCGAGAAAGTCCCCTTCGCCGACCACAACGCCATGCTCGACCCTGAGTGCGCCGACATCACGGCGCGCATCCTCGAATTGCTCGGCTACGAAGGCTGGAACCGCAATTGCCCCCAGGTGCAGCGAGGCATCGCCTATCTGAAAACCCAGCAAGAGACCGACGGATCGTGGTACGGCCGCTGGGGTGTGAATTACATCTACGGAACGTGGCAGGTGCTGCGAGGCATGAAGGCCATGAACTGGAACATGCAGGAGCCCTGGCTCCAACGCGGCGCCCACTGGCTGCGCAGCGTCCAATTGCCCGACGGCGGCTGGGGCGAACGTTGCAACACGTACGATGACCCCATCTTCAAGGGAACCGGGCCAGCCACCGCGTCCCAGACCGCCTGGGCCATTATGGGCCTTTGCGCCCTGGGCGACCCCACCGACCCCGCCATCCACCGAGGCATCGACTGGCTCATCCGCAACCACAACGCGGACGGATCGTGGACCGAAGATGAGATTACCGGCACCGGGTTCCCATGTGTGTTCTACCTGAAATACGACATGTACCGGAACGCCTGGCCACTGCTGGCCTTGGCCACTTATCGCAAGCTTTGCCGTGGTGAATCACCCGGCCAAATTCTCTGAAACTGCAGGAACCACCGACTTCGGTTTCTTGACGCTCTGGCTCATAAACCGCAATTCTGAGACCAATACACCGCTTTCTCCCAAGCAACCCTGTCAATGAGCACTCCGCACAACCTGTTCAACACCCTCCAATCCTTCGATCTGGGCAACGGCAGTACCGGCCAATTCTATAGCCTTCCCGCCCTGGAAAAGGCGGGCGTGGGCCCCATCTCCAAACTCCCGGTCTCCGTTCGACTGGTTCTGGAGAGCGTGCTTCGCAACTGCGACGGACTAAAAGTTCAGGAAGCCAATGTTCTCGAGTTGGCCAACTGGAAGGCCAGTGAATCCCGGACCGCTGAGATCCCCTTCGTGGTGGCGCGGATCGTCTTGCAAGACTTCACCGGCGTGCCGCTGCTGGTGGACTTGGCGGCCATGCGCTCGGCGGTGGCCAAGCTGGGCAAGAACCCCAAGATCATCGAGCCCTTGGTGCCGGTCGACCTCGTGGTGGACCACTCGGTGCAGGTGGATTTCGCCGGCTCCGGTGACTCGCTCCAGAAGAACCTCGACCTGGAGTTCACCCGCAACCGCGAACGCTACCAGTTCCTCAAGTGGGGCATGCAGGCCTTCGACACCTTCAAGGTCGTCCCTCCGGGCATCGGCATTGTCCACCAGGTCAACTTGGAATACTTGGCCAAGGGCGTCTTGAGCGCGGGCGGTGTCTATTATCCCGACACGCTGGTGGGCACCGATTCCCACACCACCATGATCAATGGTCTGGGCATCGTCGGATGGGGCGTGGGCGGCATCGAGGCCGAGGCGGGCATGCTGGGTCAGCCCGTGTATTTCCTCACTCCCGATGTCGTAGGTGTGCACCTGACCGGCGCCATTCGCGAAGGCGTCACCGCCACCGATGTGGCACTGACCGTCACCCAGATGCTCCGCAAGGCCAAGGTCGTCGGTAAATTCGTGGAGTTCTTCGGCCCGGGTGCCGCCGCGCTCCCGCTGGTAGACCGTGCCACCATCGCCAACATGGCCCCCGAATACGGCGCGACCATGGGTTTCTTCCCCATCGACGAGGAGTGCACGAACTACCTCCGCGCCACCGGCCGCACCGAAGAGCACATCGCCCTCTACAAGAACTACTACCAGGCTCAAGGCCTGTGGGGCATGCCGCAGAAGGGTCAGATCGAATACTCGCAAGTGGTCGAACTCGACCTCTCCAGCGTGGTGCCCAGCGTGGCCGGCCCGAAGCGCCCGCAAGACCGGATCGAGCTGCAGAACCTCAAGTCCAGCTTCGTGGGTTCCTTCAGCAAGCCAGTGACCGAAAACGGCTTCGGCAAGAAGGCTGAAGACTTCGCCTCGGTCAGCGCTGAGGTGAGCGGCTCGAAGATCGGACACGGCTCGGTGCTCATTGCCGCCATCACCAGCTGCACCAACACCTCTAACCCCACGGTCATGCTGGCTGCGGGCTTGCTGGCTAAGAAGGCCATCGAGAAGGGCCTGAAGCTCAACCCGTCGGTGAAGTCATCGCTAGCCCCGGGCAGCCGAGTGGTCACCGATTACCTCAACAAGACCGGGCTCCAGACCTACCTCGATCAGCTGGGCTTCCAGACGGTGGGCTACGGCTGCACCACCTGCATCGGCAACTCTGGCCCACTCGACGCCAAGATCGAAGAAGCGGTGCTGAAGAACGACCTGGTGGCCGCCTCCGTCTTGTCGGGCAACCGCAACTTCGAAGCCCGCGTCCATCAGAACATCAAGGCCAACTTCCTGATGTCGCCGCCACTGGTGGTGGCCTTCGCGCTGGCTGGCCGGGTCGACAAGGACCTGACCACCGAGCCCATCGGCGAAGGCACGAACGGACCGGTGTTCCTGAAGGACATCTGGCCCAGCCTCACCGAAGTGCGCGACACCTTGCAGGCAGCCCTCAAGCCCGAGATCTTCCGGGCACTCTACACCGACTTCGCGGCCCAGAATCCGAAGTGGAACGAAATCTCTTCGAGCGTGGGCAACGTGTACGAGTGGGACAGCAACTCCACCTACATCCAAGAGCCTCCGTTCTTCACCCAGTTCGGTATGCAGCCGGGTACCATCTCTGAGATCCGCGGAGCCCGTGCACTGGGCATCTTCGGGGATTCGGTGACCACCGACCACATCTCGCCAGCCGGCGCCATCAAGAAGAGTTCACCGGCCGGTCAATTCCTGGTGAACAACCACGTGGAGTTCGCCGACTTCAACAGCTACGGCAGCCGCCGTGGCAACGACCGCATCATGACCCGCGGCACCTTCGCCAATGTCCGCATCAAGAACTTGATGCTCGGCGGCGAAGAAGGCGGCAACACCTTCGGCCCCGATGGCCAGAAGACTTCCATCTATGACGCAGCCGTGGCCTATCAAGCCGCCGGCACCCCGCTCATCGTCATCGCCGGCCAAGAATACGGCACCGGTTCCAGCCGTGACTGGGCTGCCAAGGGCACCAGCCTGCTCGGCGTGAAGGTGGTCGTCGCCGAGAGCTTCGAGCGCATTCACCGTTCCAATTTGTTGGGCATGGGCGTTATGCCCCTCCAGTTCAAGGACGGCGCCAGCGCCCGGAGTCTGCACCTCGATGGCACCGAGACCTTCGATATCATCGGTCTAAGCCCCTCGGTCAAACCCCAACAAGACCTCACCCTGCGCATCACCCGCAAGTGCGGCACGGTGGAGAATGTCCAGGTCATTTGCCGCATCGATACCCCGATCGAGATCGACTATTACCAGCACGGCGGCATCCTGCCCTACGTCCTGCGCCAACTGGTGGCCAAGGCCTAATCGCCTCTGCTCCGAAGAACCCGCGGCCTCGGTCGAAAGACCCGAAGCCGTGGGTTTTTTTGTTCCTCTCACAGAGCCGAGGCCATCCTTGTCGAGCGTGAGCGGCTCGGCCATGGTCCGGCCATGCGTTTCATTGGCGGCGTCATCGAGAAGCTCCAACGTCACCCCAAGCGGATCGTCTTTCCTGAAGGCACCGAACCCCGGGTCATCCAGGCGGCTCGCCAGTTCTTTTCTCTCCGTCTCGGGGCTCCGATTTTATTAGGAGACCGACTGGCCATCAAAGAAGCCGCGGCGGCTCTCAATGTATCTCTCGAGGGCATTCGCCTCATCAACCCGTCAGAAAGCCCCGATCTCGACAGCTTCGTGCGGCGCTTCATGCTGCTTCGCCGGGGCAAAGGCATCGAAGAACAAGAGGCCCGCGAAGCCATGATCAAGCCCAACTACTTCGGCGCGATGATGGTGGCCATGAAGCAGGCCGACGGTCTGGTCTCCGGTGCCAATGAAATCTCGGGCGGCGTTCTCCGACCCCTCTTCCAAATCATCAAGGTCGCCCCGAAGACCACCACCGCCTCCTCCTGCATGGTGATGGAAGTTGAGGACACCCGATTTGGTGATCGCGGCGTGCTGTTCATGGGTGATTGCGGTGTCATCCCAGAACCCACCGTCGACCAATTGGCCGACATCGCCATCTCCACAGCCCGCCTGGCGCGGCAAATCTCCGGGGTACGCCCCCGCGTGGCCCTTCTGAGCTACTCCACCAAAGGTAGTGCCACTCAACCCAGTCTAATGAAGGTCAAGGCCGCCACGGGATTGGCCCAGCAGAAGGCCCACGAGATGGGCTTCGAAGCCGATTTCGATGGTGAACTGCAAGTCGATGCCGCGCTCATCCCAGAGATCGCCTTGCGCAAGCTGCCGGACAGCAAGGTGGCCGGGAAAGCCAACGTGCTCATCTTCCCTGACCTCAATTCAGGCAACATCGCCAGCAAGCTCATCCAGCACGTGGCCCGGGCCAACGCCTACGGCCAGATCCTGCTCGGTCTGGATCGTCCCGCCGCTGACCTATCACGCGGCAGCAGTTCCCACGACATCCTGGGCGTGGCCGCCATCGTTGGGTTGCAAAGCATCGACTACCAGCATCTCTACCCCGGCGCCGGCGAGAACTTGCCGGGCGACCTCTGAAACGTTCATCCCCCTGACTCACCACCTCGAGCCACCTCCGGTCCATGCTTCAGAACCTGCTGACTCCCCGGGTCTTCATCGCGGCCACTCGCCAGAATGATGGCAAAACCACCACCTCACTCGGACTCCTGGCTGCATTGCAGCAGCGCTACGGACGGGTGGGCTACATCAAGCCGGTGGGTCAGCGCTTTGTAGAAATCGACGAGCAGAAGATCGACGAAGACGCCGTGATCATGGACCGCGTCTTCCGGCTGAACTGCCCGCTGGTGGACATGTCGCCCATCGCGGTCGAGCCGGACTTCACCCGCAAGTACTTGCAGTCGTCCAACCTCGAGGCCCTGGTCAAGCGCATCCACAAGGCCTTTGATCGCGTGGCTTGGGAGAAAGACTTCGTGCTTTGCGAAGGCACGGGCCACGCCGGCGTCGGCAGCGTCTTCGACCTCTCCAACGCGAACGTCGCCAAATTGCTCAATGCCAAGGTCGTCATCGTGACCCGAGGCGGCATCGGCCAACCCATCGACGAAACGGTCATGAACCACGCCCTCTTCAAACAAGAAGGGGTTCAAGTCATCGGGGTCATCATCAACAAAGTGCTGCCCGAGAAACTCGACTATATCACCGAGTTCGCGCAGCGCGGCCTCAAGCGCAAGGGACTCGAATTGCTGGGGGTAGTGCCTTACCAGCCCATCCTCTCGCGCCCGACACTCGGGGCGATCGCCGATGAGCTCGAGGCGGAGGTTTTGGTTGGGAAGACCCCGCTCACCCAGATCGTCAATCAGGTGGTCATCGGAGCCATGGGCGCGGAACGGGCGAAAACACTCTTAAAGCCCAACGTGGTCATGATCGTTCCTGCCGACCGGGAGGACATCTTAAATGCGGCCACCGAACAAATGAAGGCCTCCCGGCAACCCATCGCCGGACTCATCCTCTCCGACGACATCAAGCCCACCACCTCGATGCTCAAACAGCTCCGAGATCTTCCCTGCCCAGTAATCATCACCGGCAAGGACAGCTACCATGCTGCCTCGGTCGTCCACGACCTAATCGTGAAGACCCGACCCGACGACATTCAGAAGATCCAACTCATTCAGGAGATCATCTCCAAGAATGTGAACCTGAACCGGATCCTCAACGCGTTGTAAACCGGCACATCGAGGGAGAGATTTCCTCCGAAAACGACAAAGTATAAGCGGTCGGCCTTGCCGGAACTACCCAAGCCCGCAGCACGGCCGGCTCGGAGATCTGGCTCTACCTTTGAGGCCTACCTCTGAGACCTGACTCTCAGACCCACGTCGGAGTCCTACCTCTAACTTCTACCTCCGAAGGCTACCTCCGAGGCCTATCTCCAGCCCGACCTCAAGCCCGACCTCCCGCCGGACTTGGATCGCAGTGGGCCCGCTTGAAGATTCAGGGGGCCCGACCGTCTTCTGGGGCAAACGCCTTCAGTACCGCTTTCAGTACCGGTAGCCGACGGCCAACTGACCGTAGGCGGCACCGTCACCGTTGAACTGGAGGCGTACATCATCGAGTACGAAGCGCCGATCGATCATCCAACCGCCCTCCAGCGAGGCGTAAAAACCCTTCGGCCCACCCCAGCGCGCGCCGACACCCGTGCGAATCTCGCGATAGGTGACCATCTGGTCATCCATGGCGGCCAGACCGCGGTCCCGACCAAAGTTCGGATTCAAGTGGTAAGCTCCCCCCATCATCTCGGCTCCGACGTGGAAGGTCCAGTTTTCCGAAGGACGGTACTGGATCTGCGGCCGGGGCAGGAGCAGTGACAGCGTCCAGTGCTCGGCAAAGTGCCAACGCACTCCAGGCCCGCCCACCACCGGAATATCCCGTCTCGGATCCACACTCACCGAAAAGAACACCTGAAGATCCGGATTCACCGCATAGCCCACCCCCCCGATGAACGGCGCATTGAAATCCTCCCCACTGATCTTTTCGAAGTCGGAATACAAGCCCGGCGAAACTTCTCCGAAGGCCTGCCAACCCTCGCTAAAGCGCCAAGACACCGTGAGCGGGAGGGCCACCGACTGCAAATTAGCCGGCAGCGGATTGCCCGAATCACGACCAAAATCCCACCGAGTGTAGGCTACGCCGACACCCCAATTCAATGCAGCGGCCGGGTCGAAGATCCCCTTGTACTCCAGCCGAGTCCGAGTCGCGTCCAGATTGCCCAACTCGCGGGATCCCAGGCGGATGTCCGCACCGGCTGAATAGCCCGCAGTCACTTCGAGGGCTCCGGTGTAGGAAGGAGCTACCAATCGATCTTGGGACCACGCGCTGCCCACAGTCATTAAGGCGGCGGCTGTCAGGGAAAGTTTCTTCATTTGAATAGCGAAATATCCATGCAAACCAAAAAAGCGCAACCCCGACAACCACCAGCAAATCGATATTAAACTCCAGGCCAACGCAGCACCCGTACTGGCGTCCCAACAGGCCACTCCGTGGACGGGGGCACATCCACCAACCCATTGGACCGCGCCATCGACAGAAGTATGTGCGAAGCCTGGACTCCGGCCGATCGCACCTGTCCCGATTCCTCCAGGATCACTCGCATGAAATGCCGTCGGAGACCGGGGTTCGAGAGGGGGACCGACAACGTACCGACGGTGGCCGGCAACCCGACCTCGGCCGCTCCCTGCAAACGGCGCAGAGCAGGCAAAGCCATGAGGACCGCCGTGACAAACGCCGAAACGGGATTCCCAGGCAACCCGATGAGGTGCCCACCTCGGAGCGTCCCGAAAAACACAGGCTTTCCAGGCTTGATGGCCACCTTAAAGAAATCGAGCCGACCTCCCAATCGCTCCCAGGCCGGACGCAGAAAATCTCGGTCTCCCACCGAAGCTCCGCCCGCAGTGATCACCAGATCTGCCTGCGACAGCGCCGATTCAAGACCCTCCATGGTCGCTTCCAGTTGATCCGGTAACGTCGATACCTGAATCACCTCCGCGCCCGCGGAACGAAACAACGTGGTCAGCAGCACCGAGTTGCTGTCGTAAATCTGCCCTGGAGCCAGCGCAGTACCCGGAGAGCGTAACTCATCCCCAGAGCTCGCCACCACCACGCGCACCTTCCGATGCACCCGCAGCTGCGCAAAACCTGCCGCCGCCGCAAGAGCCAACTGCGGGGGGCCCAATCGTTGCCCGGCCGCCAACACCCGAGTACCCATCCGGAAGTCCTCCCCCCGGAAACGAACATTCTCCCACGGCTTCACCCCATCGTTGAAGCGGATCCTGCCATCGGGTTCCCGCTCCGTGTCCTCCTGCATCACCACCGCATCGGACCCTGCTGGCATGGGGGCCCCCGTCAAAATACGAGCACACTCCCCGGACGCCAGAGATCGATGGGCAACCCGGCCCGCAGCCACCTCCAAAGGGCACGGCAGCACCACCCCAGAACGAGATACCTCCCCTGCTCTCACCGCATAGCCATCCATAGAAGCCGTATCAAAGCCCGGCAGATCGACCAAAGCGGAGACATCCTCTGCCAAACAGCATCCCAACGCTTCCGTTAACGACATCGAAACCACTGGAACAGCGACCAAAGGCTTCAAAACCCGCTCCAACGCATCTTCGTAAGTGATCATCATCCGGTGAACGGCTCCGCAGACGCCCCTCCAACCCCACCTTTCCCGCCCGAAGCTCTTCCCGCAAGCCTCGGAGCCTGTCCCTCCTTGAATTCCCTCCACCGACAACGCAATCCATCATCTCCCTTCTTAAATCCCCTCCCAAAATCGACCCAATGCTCCCAGACAACAGCCCTGGGCGGCAGCGGGATAGGTCCGGAGCGAGCATAGGAACGTCGACACCCTGATCCCCCCTCGCGCGACAGCGCGAAAGCGCCCCCTGTCCCAACGTTCCCTGCGAGCGCAGGACCTATCCCGCAGAGCCCCACCCACGACACAATCCATCATCTCCCTTCTTAAAACCCCTCCCTCATCCCCTCCCAAAATCGACCCACCGCCCCCAGACAACAGCCCTGGGCGGCAGCGGGATAGGTCCGGAGCGAGCATAGGAACGTCGACACCCTGATCCCCCCTCGCGCGACAGCGCGAAAGCGCC
>CAJAHH010000010.1 GCA_903939515.1 uncultured Verrucomicrobiota bacterium | reverse complement strand
TGAGGGAAAGCCCGCCTCCGACATGCATCAGGATGAGCCGAAGCCACAGGCCGGGATCTTGAAGTCCACGCGCACGGCGCGTGAAACCGTGCTCGCGGGCGAGAGCGTCGAGATTGGCAGGGAGCCAGGAGGCGAGGATTGTCCATTCCTCGGGGAGGGAGTCCGAATTGGAAACCATGCGCTCAGAATGTCGGCTCCGGGCAAGTTTTGGTAGTGTTTTTAGGTTAACGCATATGGGGGACCCGGCCTACACGGTGGGCTATTTGGTTGGAAACGGCGTGTTGTAGGCCCGGTGCCCTCACCGGGCGGTCTGGGCTCCGAAAGCGCCGGGGGGATGTACCTCCGTTTCAAAGATTCAGCCCTACCTGAGGAGCCCGACCTAGATTGGTTCCTCCCTTCTTGCAATTCACTCAGTAAACTCGAGCCAACCGAAGCGCTCGGGGGTGTGGAAGCTGCCGTTCAACAGTGGGTTCGAGGCGAGAAACGCACGATGGGCCCGGTCGATACGGTAGAGGTTGGCGCGCCACCGGGTTCCGACCGTGGGAGCGGTCTCCGACAAGGCCGACAACGGAATGCGAACTTCGCTCGTCCACACCTTGCGCCCGCGATCCACCCGCACTTGCCATTCCATTTTGCTGCTCCAGGCGAAGTCGGACTCGGGACGGCGAAGGCGCAGGTCGAGGGCCTCATTGTTCGGAGCCCACTCGTATTCGGTGTAGTGATTCAACTGCGACGGGTCGGGAGCGCAGAAGAACTCCACCACGTCCTTGTCCCACAGCGAACCTTCCTTGGAAACCCGTTCACCGGAGCGTGCTTTGCCGAAATCGGTGAGTTCGGTGAACGGGCACTCGTAGGCCAGGTACAGAAATCGGTCCGACCACAGCACTCGGCAGGTGGTGCTGATCTCCGGGCGGGCTCGCCCATCCACCGCCTCCTGTTCCAAGCGGAAGGGCGTCGCCCGAGACCATTCGCGCTCCCGCAACCGTCCGTCGGGCTTAAAATCTCGGGTGATGCGGTGGGCCCTCACCGTGGTGAAGGGCAGGGAGCGCACGAGCAAGCGGCGGGCATTATCGAAGTAGATTTTCCGGAGCACCTCGGGCGGCAACCCGATGGCGCTGATGGTCCAGTCGCCCTGGATCGGCGTCATGTGCGGCCAGTTGCGGTCGCGCGTTTCGAGCCAGCGCCATTCCTTGGAAAAGAACGTGGACGCATCGTCGTCGGTGGGTTTTTCCGCGTCGCCCGAAGAACCGAGGATCAACTTTTCGTACACCTGGAAATCGGTGGCGAAGAGAATGCGGTCTTGGTGGCGGATGAAGAGTTGCCGGAGTGCCTCGGGGTCGTGCCGGCCCAGTTCTGGAATCCGTGCGGCCAGATCGGCGTGCATGTTGGGATGCTCGGTGAGCTTGCTGTCCACCCAGGCCAGGTCTTCGGCGTTATTGGCAAAGTGCACGCAAACGAAGGTCGTCTTCGGATGACGGCGGATCACCCGGTCGAGCGCTTCGAGCAATTTTTCGCGCGTAGGATATTGCTTCGGGTCACCGAACCACCAACTCCGGTGATCCTTAAGCTCCTTCCAGCGCTCGTTCTGGGCGGTGTAGGGCAACCAGAACGCCTTCGGGTCGGCGACGTGGATGCTGACCGGCAAACCCAGCTCACCACAGCGCTTCCAGACGCCGTCGAGACGGGAATCGTCGATGCGGATCAACTGACCTTGTTGGTCGCGCAGAAAGAGGCCCAGTCGCTTGTACTCCTTCAGGCCAGCCGCGCCGAGAGCGTGCGCGCGGTTCACTTGCTCGATGGCCCGTTCAGCGAAGCCGGGTTGATCCCAACCGGTATAGTCGAGGTTGAAGTACAGGACCGCTCGCCCCGGAGCCAATCGTTCGGTCAGGGCTTGTGTTCGCTCGAAGGCGGAGAGTTCGCCGGGCTTAGCCGTGACCGTGCCGCCGCTGAGGTTGACCCCGACGCCCACGCCGACCCGGTCCATGATCCGTAACCAGCGGCTTACGTGCTCTTCAGTGCCGTTGACATGCTGGTGCAAGTCGATGATTCGGTGTTCCTGCCGCCACTGTTCGGGCAGTGAAGGCCGGCGGTCGGCGGCTTGCCCGGGAAGCCCGAGTGCCAGCGCTAGGGCAGTCCATCGAGCCACGGCGGGAAGTTTCATAATCACAACGGAATCTCAGGAGGCTGATGTTGGCCAGCGAAAGTTATGAGCTACTTGAGCGTGCCTAGAAACTCCACGAGGTCGCGCAGTTCGAAGCGCGTGAGGGTCTCGCCGAAGCCTTCAGGCATGCCGCTGGGCCCGCGACTGCGAGTGCGAATATCTTTTTTGGAGAGGCTCACCTCGCCCTCGTCGGGCGTGAGCAGGGTGAGGGAGGTGTCGGTCTCGTTCCGCACCACTCCCGCCAAGACGGCGCCCGAAAGAGTGGTCACCAGGGAGCTCTCGAAGCCGGTCGCAATTTGGGCATTGGGGAGCACGATGCTTTCGAGCAGGTGTTCTCGAGTGGCCCGCGAGGCGAGTCCATCGAGCTTTGGGCCGGCATTGCCCCCAGAGTCGGTGCCGATTTGGTGGCAGCGGGTGCAGGCCACGGCGGTGTGTTCGTAGAAGAGAGATCGACCCCGGGAGGCGTTTCCGCCCACGAGCGCTTCGCGGTAAGGCGAGAGGGCGTCCTTCGGAAGCTTCCAGTCTTGGTAGGCAGCCAGTCGGGTCTGGACCGCTGCGGCCGGGTGCAATCGGGCGGCCTCGACCAAATCAAGCATCACCTCATTGGCCACTTCGCGCTTCATGAGTCGGTCGAGCCACTCGACCAGAACGGCATCGACGGCGTCCGACTTGAGGTCGCCCAGCGAGGCGAAGGCGGCTTGTTGTTCGGCTAAAGACCCCCGTTCGAGGATGCCGGCCAGTTTCCCGACGGCATCGTTGGGATTGAGTTCGGTAGACAGTTTTGAGGCGGCGAGTCGAAGGGGTTCGGCAGGGTCGGCCGCGGCGAAGGTGAGCAGGGGTTGCAGTTTGGTCGGCGGCTGGGCCAATCGGAAGGCCGCGGTGAGGGCCGCTGCCCGTGCCTTGGCTGATGCCTGGGGGCGACGCACGAGGGTCTCGAGTGCTGCGAGCGAGTTCGTCAGGTGCAACCGGCTGAGGGCTTCGGCTACCGCCACCTGAATGGCCTCGGTGGTGTCTCCAAGCAGCAGTGCTGGAGCGATAGAGCCTAGCGCCTTGAGGGCCGGACCCGCAGGCCGGGCCGGCAGGGGGCGGTAGATGCCCAGGAGGCGATCTCGGGCCGGGGGCGTTTTCCAGTGGCTTAGGGCGAGCAGGGCTTCGGTGCGGATGCGTTCTGGCAGCCCGGTGTCGCGGGCCAGTGCGGCGAGACGTCGGGCCGCCTGCGGGGTGCCCAGGCGGAAGTTGGCATTCACGATGCGCAGCAGCATCGGCGAGGTGTGGTCTACGGGCGCATCGCCCCAGGGCAAGGGTTGGTCGGCTCGCAGGTCCCGGATGGCTCCAGGTACCGGAGTCGGGACGGGCAGGGGAACTCTGGCGGCCAGGGCACCTCGCCAGGCCTGAAGCGGGGCGGGTTCAGCCAATGAGGCCAGGTTCGGCAGGGCCGCCGTCAGCGGCAGGTCGTGGATCGCCCGCGCGGCCTCGAGCGCCAGCAGTGGATCTGGGTCGGACAAGAAGCCGCGGATCGCCGGTGCCTGGTGAATGCGGGCCGCCAGGAGCACCAGTTGCCGGATCTCCCGGTCGGCGTCGGAGCGATGAGCCTCGATCACCCGATCGGACAGAGCGGAGGCCAATCCGTAGGCCAGCCCGTGGCGCAACACGGCGTCGGGCGTTCCAAACCGACGGACACTCCCGATGAAGGCGGCGGCATCACCGTCGGACAGTCGAGCCCGACCCAGGCCTAGAGCCGCTGCCAATCGCACGCGGGGATTCGTTTGGGCCAATTGATCCTTCAGCCACGGAGCCGTACCCGGTTGCCGCACCAGTTCGGTGGACGAAGCCAGCGCCCGGATGGCCTGGACGCGCACCTCACCCTCGGCGTTCTTGGCCACGCTTAGCAGCGCTTTTCCGAGCGGAGCGGGATCCTTCCGGGCCAATTGTCCCAGCGCCCGGATTGCGTGGATGCGCACCCGCTCGTCGGTGGCCGTCGAGGCCAGGGTCTTCAAAGTCGGCACCGAGCTGGCACCGCGCCGCGCCCACTCGTACTGAGCCTCTTGCCGAACCCTCTGATCGCGATGACCCAACAAGGACGACAGCTCCTCGGGCGTTCGCTCCTTCATGCCGGTCGCGAGCAATTGCTGAGTTCGGGGCACCTCGGGATCGGCGGCCACCTCGGCGAAGATGGCTTTGTAAATTCGGCCCTTGTTGCTCTTGGGCCAGCCCTCGTGCCAGTCGGCGAAGAAGATGGATCCGTCGGGCCCCAGGTCGACATCCGGAACCAGGGAGTTCCAGATCAGCGGGTCGTGCGCCACCAGCTCGTGAGTTGCACCGGCGGGTCGCAATTGCAGCGAACTAATCCCGCTCTTGGCACTGGTGCCTTTGAAGTAGGCCAGTAAAAAGCGCCCACGCAGCGCCTTCGGAAGGCTGGTGCCCGAATCGTGGACCAGCCCGCTGGGGCCGTCGGCGATATTGGCGATGGGTGGCAAGATGGAGGCCGATTGCCCCTCGAACGGCGGGACCCACAACCGCTCCAGGTTCCACAGCCCCGCATTGCCCAATGGCGCGTGCTGATGCCCCACCCGCCAGCCCGAATCAGCCCCTTCGATCACAGGCACCCAGCGTTCCCGGTCGCCTTGATCCGAGTCATTGTCGCCGGTGAAGAGGTCGCCCTCATCGTTGAAGGCCAGTTCCTGCGGATTGCGCAACCCGCGATGGACCACCTCCAGCTTCGAACCATCGGGTTCACAGCGAAACACCGCCCCCTCGTCGGGCAAATCGATCACCGTGCCCTCCTGCGTCACCACGTGGGCACCGCGGTCGCCGCAGGAGAAGTAGAGTCGCCCGTCGGGCCCGAAAATGAGCCCATGCAAATCGTGGCCCGTGAAGCTAAAACGCACCCCGAACCCGTGCAAAATCGCCCGTGCCTCCAGCGACTCAGGATGTACCTCGGGTAGGGATTGCAGCGCGGGCTCCTTGGGTTTCGGCAGGTTGCCCCGAACCGAACCGGCCGGCCCGATGTGCCACAGCGACGGGATCTCGGTAAACCACACCTGCCCCTGGCGGGCCAGCACACCACTGCCAATGCCGCTGAGGGGGCTGGTGAAGTGTTCTGCCACGATCTCGGAGTGGTCAGCCCGTCCATCGTGATTGGTGTCCTCTAGTTTGCGGATCACTTCCGTTTCCTGGCTCAGCGCTCGCTCGCCCTCGGGACCGAACCATTTGCGGATTTGCGCCAAGCGGTCTTCCACGGTGCGCGAGGCCAGATCGTCCTCCAGCATGAACATGTAATGCCGGATATCGAGCACACTGGTTCGGTACCGGTACGTTTCGCTGGTGAACACGCGCCCTTGTTCATCGACCGAGAAGGCCACGGGATTGGCCAGTTGGGGTTCAGCGGCCCAGAGTTTGACCGACAGGCCTGGGGCTAGTTGGAACTGCTTGATCCGCTGTTCGCCCTCGGAGGATTGCGGCGCCAGAATAGGCGTTGCCGCGCGATCATCCTTCACCAGCGGTCTGAAGCCGTTGGGTGCGGCGCTGGTTGAGCTGGAGGTGGAGCCCGCTGGGGCGATGTCGGCGCTGAAGGCGGCGGGCATCAGCGGCATCAGCCCCAGCAACAGAGACCGTATCCAGAGTGCGCGATTCAACGAGCGGCGTGGCATGGGGCTAGCATGCAAAGGCGCGCCCGAGGGGCCAAGGTTGAGTTAGGAGGAGTCGGGTGGGGTTGGGATTGGGATTGGGCGATGGGGTCGACGGGTGCGTGCCGGTTCAGGAGTGAAGAGCCAAATTCATCGAGAATGAGCCGGCCACGAGGGTTGAAGCGAAAGGACTCCTGATTCGGCAAAGATCCCTTGTGGAGTGACTCGGGAGCGGTCGGGAAGCGGTCGCGGACGGGGTTTTCGCGCCCCCGATTTCCACCATGTTTCGACATTTTCCAAAACCCCACTTGCGCTTCAGTCGATGATTCCCTTTATTTGCCGGGCTCTAACGGAGGGCGGGGTCGCCAAGTGGTAAGGCACGGCTCTGCAAAAGCTGCATCGTCGGTTCGATTCCGACCCTCGCCTCCAGTGCGTTTTTCCTCGGTTCCCCGGGGGTTTCTCGAGGCTCAACCTCCAAAATGCCGTTAACTGTCAGTAAAGGCGTCAGTAAAGGCGTCAGTAAAGGCGTCAGTAAACGGCACACTCGCTAGCGGAGGTGAGGGCAATGGTCTCACGCTTTATAACCAAGCCGGTTATGATGCCAAAATTCCGACGCTTCCGACGCGGGAAAACTTTCTGGTGCGAGGACGCCAAAAGCGGCCGACAGCAGTCCCTCGGCACCAAAAACAAGGGCGACGCCACATGCCTGCTCCACGGGCGCAATGAGGCCCATGCCGTCCCCTTCGCCTACCTCCGACCTCTACGCGAGCCCCCGGGTAGGACATTCCGGACGCGGACCGAGCAAATCGATCCATTTCCGGCCGACCGGATGGCCTCCCTGAATCCCTTCTATCGGCTGGCTTTCAGCCGTATAAAAATGGAATCCCCCTCGGGCCGGCCGCAGATCGAGTCGACCCGGTTGCTAGAGACGCGGTTGGTGGCGATGGGCAGAATACTCCACTCGCCCTGATGAAGGTTGGTGGCGAATTCGGCCTGCAGCTTCCAGTCGGGAATTAGGGTTGAGCTCAAAACCACGTCCTTGCCCAACTCGAGGCTCAGGATCCGGACTTCAGGTGGCGGAATCGTGAAGATGTCGCCGAACATCCATGGATGGATGGGGCAGACGTAGACGTACGAGGCGTTGTTGGTCGGAACGGTATAGGTTAACCGGCCCGTGTTGATCTCGTTGTTCACCACCCCGGGGCTCTGGATCTGGAACGGATGCTGGGACGAAGTGTCGACATCGAAGGTGTATGTCTGACCTCGGACCAATGTCAGGGTCCCGGCGTTGGTCCCGTTGAACAGGAAGTTGTGCTGCCCTCCAGGCGTCTCAACGCGGATGTCCGCGGATCGCAACCCCACCGCCAGCACCAGTCCACCGAACGTCGGAAACAGCGTCCACCGATGCATTGCTCTAGGTCTTGAGCCGGACCTATTGATGGGAATTTGCTTTTTGAGGCTCCGCGATCGGCGCAGTTGTGCCTTGCTGCCTGAGGTCTGGTGAAAGTCGATATACATGCCGTGCGACTTGGATAAGGTCTTTTGGGTGTGGTTTTCGCTGCCAATGGGCTGCTGCGGTGCCTGCTTGTTCTCTGGGCAATAACTCAAAGAAGTTTGCCTTTGAACTTCCGCAGTCAAGAGGTGGCGGTCTGGCGGGGTAGTGCTTACATAAAACGTAAAGCACAGCTCAACCCTCGCCCGTCAACCGTCCCGAAAACGGGGTCAGGAAACGGGGTCAGGAAACGATTTCTGAATTGTGGACTCAGGCGGGTGTCCGTCTCTGTCGCTCACGACAGCCTCGCTAAGAGCCCATCCAGGTTGCGGAATCCTTGGCCGAGTTCTGGGCCAGCCGAATCGGTGCATCCAAAATCGAAAATTGTTCCCTGACCCCGAGCCCCGATCCGCTATCGCCGACGAGGCACAGCGTTTTGCCGGCTTCCAGCGAGAGGGAGACGCCGTTCACCGCGCGGGTGGCGCGGGCGCCAGAGCCGAATTCAACCTGGAGGTTTTTGATTTCGAGGAGAGGCATGCAGTTGCTCATCAGTATGCTGGGTGTTCGTGGTTCAGCGGATGTCCGGGGCACTTGACGGTGTTTACATTGTAAACGAAACTGCCGTTATGCCGACCATCGTGCAATCTTGCCGAATCGAAGAAAATCATGCGGCGTTGCTAGCCCGCCAGGCCAAGCGCCGTCATCTCGAAGTGTCCACCTTGAGCAGCCTTTATCTGAAGGAGAAGGCACTGGAGGAGGAATATCCCGGCATTGGCTTTCGGGATGGTGCCGGCGGCCGTGAAGCGTATGTCCAGGGGCATCGCGTCGCCGTGTGGGAAGTGGCGGACGTGCTTCACGAAGTGAAGACTGTCGCCAAGGCGGCTGACCATTTTCGCTGGCCACCCGCGCTGGTCCGTTGCGCGATGGCGTTTGCCAAGGCGTTTCGCGGCGACATCGAGCAGCAACGCAAGGCTGAGGTCGGCGCGTGAAGCCACGCCTGCTCGCCGACGAAAACACTTCGCATCGGCTCGTGGCAGCTTGCCAGCAGATCGAAGGCGGGTTTCCGATCATGCACATTTCCGAGTGGGAAAATGGCGCTTACCTGTCCGTGAAGGACCCGGCCCTGCTGATGACGTTGCGTGAGCACGAAATAATTTTGGTGGGCTTTGATCGTGCGAGCATGCCGCTGCACGCCGGCACCCTGACTCGCGAAGGCTTGGGCCATGCCGGGGTCATCCTCTTTCGCCGGTCGGTGCCGACCACGGCTTATGGCAAACAGGCACGATTACTGGTGAACCTGTGGGAAGAAGCGAAGGATTGGGATTGGGCCGACCGCATTGAGTATTTGCCGAGGCCGTGAGGCGCGGGGAGCGTCGGGAGTCCCAAGGGACCTCAAGTTCGTAAATGGCGGCGTTACTGCGATTATCTTCAACCCGCAGACCTCGGGCGACACAGCGACCGAGACGGACGAGGCAACCTTTCGGACGCCGGATTGGCGGCCTCATGTCAGTTCTTCCCCGAGACCGTTCTCGACCAGATCCAGTTCATGAGCGGACTGATGGGTCTGCCGGCCTTGCGGACACGGGTGGAACGTTACTTCCAGTTCGAAACCGTTCACATGAAACTCCATCGCGAGGAACTCATTTGACCCCTCCCGGCGGCCGCTATTCGCACGGTGAAATGACGGTGGACTTTCCTTGAGGCTTCCAGCCGATGGTGTGTGATCGGGGCATGTCCCAGTCTGCACTGTCCGGTGCGACCAATTTCAGACATCCCGCGCCCTGGAATCGCCTGAGTGCTGCTCTGCGCTGGGGTGCCGTCGTTGTCTTGTTTTTTTTGGCTTGCTGGGGGCTTTTGGCGCAGACGGCGGGCGCGGCCACGGTTTCTTCGGAGGCCAGTGGGTATCCGGTGCGATTGGAATGCGGCGAGGGCTCGGTGACCTTCAAGCTCCGTTCCAAGCCCGTGGTGACCTACCGCGGTGGGCATGGAGTTCTGCCGGCCGGGGTGCCCGAGGAGTACCGCCGGGCGGGCTATTTGCATCCGTTGGTGAGCCCGTTGGGCCGAGTGGTTACGGGCGATTATCCGAAGAACCATCTGCACCATCATGGTGTCTGGGCTTCGTGGACGAGGACCGAGATCGATGGCCGCAAGCCGGACTTCTGGAACATGGGTGAAAAGAAGGGTCGGGTGGAGATGATCCAGTGGCTCGGGTCGCACGAGTCGGCTGATGGAGCCGAGATCGAGACGCTGCACCGCTATGTGGATCTGACTGCGAAGGTGCCCACTCCCATTTTGCTCGAAGGGTGGAAGGTGCGAGTCCCCGTCACGCCCGAGGGCAAGCCCTACCGGATCGATCTGACGGTGCGACAAACCAATGTGACGGAACACTCGCTGGCCTTGCCCGAATACCGCTATGGCGGACTGGGATTCCGTGGGCTCGATGCTTGGGATGGTGCGCCGAACTGCCGCTTCCTTTCTTCCGAGGGCGTGACGAATCGGGTGACGGGCAACGAGTCGCACGCACGCTGGTGCTGGATCGGCGGGGCGGCTCAGTCTGTCGAGGGTGGGGATGGGATTGCTGGGGTAGTCCTCTTGGCTCATCCATCCAATTTCCGTTTTCCGGAGCCGATGAGGATCCACCCGACCGAGCCGTTCTTTTGCTGGTCTCCGCAGCAAGCAGGCGACTTCACTCTGCCGCCGCGGGGCGTACACGCGATGCGCTATCGGATCCTCGTGGCTGATGGCACACCCGACCCGAAAACTATCGAACGGGAATGGCTCGAGTGGTCGCGCGAACCCTAAATCTTCCAATACCTCGTCGCATGACCTTTGCCCAATTCATCCCTCGATTTCGCGCCGGAAGCAGTGCCCTCGGGATTCACCTATGGAGGAATCTCCGGAGTCGCTGGGTTGCCCTCGTGGTTGTGTTGATGGTGGCGCTCGGTCGCGCCGTCGCGGATCCCACACCGACCCTTCGCGAGTACGATGTCTTGCGATCTTTGCCAGCGGGATGGCTCGAGTGGCTCAGTCAGAATGATTTGCCCGACGATCAGGGGCTGGCCGGCGGGAACCGAGGTCAGGGACGCTGGATCGAGGCAGGGTCGCAGCGGGGCAGTTGCCGGGCCGTGATTGCGGCGGTGGTGGCCGGCGACCTCGCCCGCGCCGACCGGGCTTGGAAGGGCGTCGAGGTGACCTTCGAGCATCAGCGCGACGACGGTGGATTCGCAGCGACCGAGCGGCCCAGCGGGGGGAGTTCGGCCTCCGGCGGCGCTGCCGTCGAGACGGCGTATTTTTTCCTGCAGGAACTGGGGCGGGCGATTCTGGTGATCCGCCAATCGCCGCATGAGGCCCACTTCCACGACCGCATCCGTGCCATCGAACCGAAGCTCCGACGCGCCTGTGATTTTCTGGCGGCCGGCGAATCCACAATCTTGCCCAAGAGCCGGAAAGCGGTGAATCGAGTGTTCATCGCGGCCAAGGCCTTCGGGACTTGTGGACAAGTTTTGAACGACGCGTCGCTGGTGGCGACATCGAGGCGTCTGGTGACCGAGGCGCTGCGCCAGCGGGATGAAGAGGGGGTCTTTTTGGAACACGGGGGGCGCGATTCGAGCTACAACGCGGTGACGCTGCTGTTCGCGCAGGTGCTCGCCTTGCATGTCCCGATGCCCGAGCTCGACGAGGCCCTGAAGAAGGCCGCCCGCTGGCAAATCTCGCGCATCCTTGACTCGGGCGAGGTGGACACCCGCGGCAACACCCGCACGGGCGTGGGCAAGGAGCCCGGTTACAACGGGCAACCTAAGGGGATCAACCACAACGAGGTGATCCTGGCCTTGGCGTTGCATGGGATCGTGCATCGCAATTCGCAAGCCCTCGACGCCGCGGGCCGGGTGATGGCATGGACTCGACGCGATGCATCCGGCAAGGCGGTTCCAGCGGTCCAGACTGCTCCGGCCGTGTTTCGCCAAACCGCTCCGGCGCTGCGGTTGCTCCCCGGCTCCACAAACTTCCATTTCTCGATTTATGGAGGCCCGTCGGAGCCCCGCGAGCTCGAGTCATTCTTGAAGGCGCTTGAGACGCTGGGGCTCGCCAATGCGCTGGATCCGGGTCCGTCGGCGACGGCCGGTTCCCGAGGGGCCTTTGAGGTGCTCGCTCGACGGCGATGGCCGGTAATTCTCTACCCGCCCGATGGCGGGCGCATGCAGTTGGAGGGGAGTACGAGCGTGCTCTCAGCCGACGACGAGGCTGCGGTCCGTGTCCTCGATGACGCGGGCGTCTTCAATGCCATCCAATTGGGCGAATGGGGCTACCATTACCACCGGCTTCGAACGGACCCGAACTGGATGCGCGACGTGCTGGGCAAGGATTTCGAAGCTCAGCGAAATCGATTCCTTCGGCCTCCGGAGACCCAAGGGTACGAGCCCATTCCGAAGACCCGCCGCGAGGCCTATGACCAGTTGCGTCAGTATTTTCTGTGGCATCGCCAGGCCAAGGGCGGACGCCTGATTAGCGTGACAGGCCATTCTCACTACGAGTCCTACGCGGCGGAGTGGGGGACGAGCGTGGTGGGTATTGAAGTGGGTGAGAATATCGGGTTCACCCAGTTGAAGTTTGCCTTCTCACGTGGGGCGGCTCGGCAATGGAATTTGCCTTGGTCGGTTCAGATGAGTCCGTGGTTCGGCAACGCCGTCACCACCCGCGGCCCGCTTGATACCAATGGACCCACGGCCACCGGGTTGGATGCGGGGCATTCGTTGAGCCTTTGCCTTCGGATGTGGAAGCACGCCTGGTTTGCTGGTGCGGCGCTGGTCACTCCGGAGAACAGTTTCAACAGTTTCTTCGAGACCGGGAAAGACCCGTGGGCTCTGACCCCGCACGGTCGGGCCGCCACCAACGCGTTCGCCTTCATGCGGGCCCATGACCGGGGCAATCCGCACACGCCCTTGCTGGTGGTCTTGGATCACCTCGCCGGATACAACGGCTACATCGGTAAGACCTGGGGTTTCTTCCCGAGGACTGCCGCCGATCAGGAGGTGGCCGACCTCTTGGAGACCCAGTTGTTCGGGGGAGTGCCGCGGCCGCCGGTGCCGGGCAACCTGCCCAACCCCGAGGCGAATTATTTGCAGCCCACGCGCCACGGCGAGTTGTGCGATGTGGTGCTTTCAACGGCGACCGGCGTGTTCATGAGCCGCTACCCGGTCATCCTGCTGGCGGGCGAGGTAGAATTTAGCCCCGGATTTGTCCGCGAGCTGGAGACGGCTGTGGCCGCGGGCAGCCGCGTGTTGCTGCAGGAGCGTCATGTGAAGGCTTTGGGCTCGGAGGCCTGGCTGCGGCTTCAACAGGCCGGGGCGACGGAGGTGCTGGCCGAGTGGGTCCACCCGGCCACCCGACGCCCGTCGGCGATTTCCGAGGAACGCCTTCAGCGCATTGCGAATGAGACCCTACCCGTCGCGGTGGAGGGCGATCCGATCCAATTCCAAATCAACCGGAATCGCCGTGGCTGGGTCGTGGAGTTGGTTCACAACGACGGTGTGATTAAGGCGGGCCGGACGCCGGCGCGCGTGTTCCCTGAAAGGGTCGCCAAGGTTCGTCTGACGCCCCGATTCGGCACCGCCAAGGCCCGTGATTGGCAGACGGGTCAAACTTGGGAGCCCGCTGAGCGCATCGAGATCGAGATGTCGCCAGGAGAAAGTCGGTATGTGGAGTTTGAAGCACCCTAAGTACCGACCTTGCTGTCCGAGCCCTGGATCTCCAGTGGACCACCTCAGGTCGTCAGCATTTTCACCGCCACGACGGCGAGAATGACTGCCAGACCGACACGCACCCACTGCATGGGGGCACGGGTGCTAACCCAGGAACCCAGCAGCACCCCAGGGATGGACCCCAGCAGCAGGTTGCAGAGTAGGGTGGGGTTCACGTTGCCCATCATGAGATGTCCGGTGCCGGCGATGATGGTCAGCGGGATCGCGTGAGCCAGGTCGGTGCCCACTAAACGGCTCGGTGTTAGGCGCACCGGGTAGAGGTACACCAGCATCACAGTGCCGAGCGCGCCGGCCCCGATGGAGGTTAAGGTCACCAAGATTCCTAAGATCACCCCAGCTAGGGTTGTTAGGACGGCTTGGGAACGTCCTAAGAGTTCCATCACGCCCGAGGATCCCTTGCTTCCCATTCGCTGGATCCAGTCCTTGGACAAGATGCCGACGGCCGTGATGAGCAGGGCGATCGCTACTGCCCGTATTAAGAATCCACCTCGCACCTGCGCGGTCGCTGTCAGCGTCATCCAGGCCAGGGTTCCGGCGGCAGCGGGAAGACTGCCCAGGGCCAGGCGCCGGACCACCGGCCAGTCCACTGTGCCCTGACGATGATGGACGGCCGTTCCAAAAATCTTGGTTAGCGCGGCGAAAAGGAGATCGGTGCCCACCGCCGTTTGCGGGGCCACGCCAAACACCAGAACTAGCAACGGCGTCATGAGGGCGCCCCCTCCGACTCCGGTGGCGCCGACGACGATGCCGACCAGCAGTCCTGCGATGGCGTTGGGTAAATTAAGATCCACGGAAAGCGTCGCAACGTGCAGCAACTGACACCTCTGGACAAGAGTTCACTCCGAGCCTATCCACGTGGCGCGATGGAGTTCGGGGCTTTCTGACGGGCCAGCCCGTTGCTGTCGCGATCCTCGGGGCGTCTTGCTGAACACTAATGATGCGCAGCTTGAAGGGGAGGCTGGCGTACTTCTTCGGCTTATGGGCAAACTTCCCCATGCCCCCGTCTCCTTTTCAGCCTGAGGTGTCTCGGCCCGTGCGTTTTCTAAATCGCCGAAGTTTCCTAGCATCGACCGCCGCCGCAATCCCGTTGGGGCTCCTAGGCCAGTCCCCGTCGTCCGCGACCTCCGAGACCCTCGCATCTCAGTTGCACGGATCCCTCGACGAGGCCCAGCAACGGGTGATCTGCCGCGAGTTCAACGACCCACTGCGGCAGAAGGTCGACAATAACTGGATGATCACCGGCCGATCGATTCAGGATGTCTTGCGTCCGGACCAGCAGGACCTAGTGCGTCAGATTTTTCGCAAGCTGCATCACCCAGATCACGCCGAGGCCATGATGCGCCAGATGGTCGAAGACTCCGAGGGCAAGGGCTTCGAGCGCGGTACCTCTGTGGCGCTGTTCGGCCGTCCTGGGAGCGGGGCCTTCGAGCTGGTGCTCACTGGGCGTCACTGCACGCGTCGCTGCGATGGCGACTCGGTGGCCGGGACTGCCTTTGGCGGGCCCATCTTCTACGGCCATCAGTCGGGTCCGAACGACGAGGAAGCGGCCGACCATCCGGGCAATGTGTTTTGGTACCAGGCCAAACGGGCCAATGAATTGTTTCAGGCCCTCGATGGTCGACAACGGACTCACGCCCTCGTCGAGGGGCGTAGCCGGCCAGAGCGAGCAACCGAAACGGTCCGCTTGAGTGGCCGTCGTGAGGGCCTCATCGGCCTCCCTGGCTCGGAGTTGAGCCCGGACCAGCGGGGTCTGATGCGCAAGGTACTGAGGGATTTGCTGGCTCCCTTCCGCCGTGTGGATGCCGACGAATCGCTGCGATTGGTGGATTCGCAGGGGCTCGAAAACTTGCACCTGGCCTATTTCAAGGGCCAGGACCTCGGTAAGGACGGGGTCTGGGATGTTTGGCAAATCGAGGGGCCCAACATGCTCTGGTACTTCCGGGGGGATCCCCATGTGCATTGCTGGGTGCACATTCGTGACGGCAAAGTTTGAAGTCCCGGGATGCCAACGGGCTCTCTCGGGCTCAGGGCCAGACGGGCTTCCAGTCCTTTTCGAGTTCGCGGCGCAGGCGGCTGACTTGGAGCGGATGCAGGGCGACGATGTCCGACTGTTCGAAGGGGTCCTCAACGATCCGGTACAGCTCAGGCTTCGCGGTAGGTTCGTTCCATGGGGTGGGTAGGATGAGCTTCCAACCGTCGCGCACGATCCAACGCCAGCGCAGTCCTGACTCCGGGTGGTCGAGGTCTACCGCGTCGTGAGTGAAGCACTCGCCCGACACGGAGGTCCTGCGGCGCACGGCCTTGGGGTCGAGCAAATCGATGCCTGACAAGGTGTGAGGAGGCTTCACGCCGGCGGCCCGCAGGAGTGTCGGCATTAAGTCGAGGCTCGACACGGCGTGAGTTTCATCGCGCTGGGGTTTCACGCGACCCGGCCACCCGATGAGGATGGGGGTGCGCAGTCCGCCGTCGTAGGGGCTTTGCTTGGAGCGAGGGGCAAAGCGTCCGGTTTGGGGATCGGTGATCCATCCATTGTCGGTGACGAAGACGACCAGGGTGTGCTCAGCCGAGCCCCGCTTCTCCAAGAAATCCAAGAGTTGGCCGCAAGTGTCGTCGAACCACTCGACCATGCCCCGGTAGTTTGCGATGGGCAGCGTCGGAGCAGTCCCGCGGTGCCGGGCCAAAAACCGCTCCGGGGGCGTGTGCGGGTCGTGCGGCATCATGGGGGCGTACCAGACCATCCACGGTCGGTTCTCCTGTTCGGCGAGGGTCACGAAGTCTTCGATGGGCTTCATCGTGACCCGGCCTATCTCCAGCCCAGCGTCTCCATGCCGGTCGCCTCGGGTCATTCCGTGGGTGAAGCCGCCTCGCGAATAGTCGTTCTGCCACCACTTACCACTCTGGAAGCTCAGGTACCCCTGGTCGCGGAGGAGTCGGGGCAAGGTAGGAGTTTGTTCGAGGAATGAGGACAGTCGCTCGCGCCCGGCCCGGTAGGCGTCGCTGCGGTAGAAGTTCGCCGAAGGCTGGCCGGGCGGTCTGGCAGGATCGTTGCAGACGACGCCATGCTGGTGCGGGTATCGGCCGGTGATGAGCGAGGCGAGGCTGGGGCAGCAGAGACTCGACGGAACATACCCGCGCGTGAAGCACAGCGAACGGGCCGCTAGACGGTCGAGGTGGGGTGTGCGGATCGTGGGATGCCCCATGAAGCCGTAGTCCGTCCAGGCCTGGTCGTCGGAAACAATGAGCAGGATGTTGGGTCGCTTCGGAGCGGGAGAGGCCGAAGCCTCGAAGATGGCGGACAGGAGCCCGCTAAAAAGGAGGAACGTGGAGACCGTGGCCCGGAGGTTCTGCCAAATTGAACCGAACCCAATGCTGCGTGGTTGAATCCGCTTAATGGGGCGCTCAGTGCAATGGGGACACGGGGCGAGGGGCATACAGGAACACTGCCGTGGACCTCGGGGCTCAGCCAGTGGGAATTGGTCAGGTGGCCTGCATCTGCATCGTTTGGCCGCCGTCGAACCTCGAGCGGTGTCAGCGCCCGCAGAGGCAGGTGATCACGGGTTCCGGGGCGACGGTGATGCTGACCCGTGACAACGTTGGCTCGATGCCAGCGAGGAACTCTTCGGCGAGGCCTCGCGAGGCGGGCATGAGGCATCGCTCATGGCGGTGAATCGTGCTCCCTGGAGGAACTGTGCGGAGAGCGGCTTCGAATTCGGCGAGTGAATCACACGAGATGATGCGCCGCTCCGACCGGAACCCCACGGAGACTGAAGGGATGGGATGTTCGTCGTCCCCGGCATTGACCACCAAGAACCCATAGTCGGTGGTCAGTGCAATGGGCACGCGGTGGAATCCGTTGTCGACGGCCGCCAAAATGAGCGCGGTTGATGGGTCTGCCGCGGCTTGGGTTGTCGGGCTCTGGGGAGCGAGTGTTTTTGTACTGCCAGATGGATCGCAGCCCGCGGTCAGTAGGCTGAGTAAGACCACAATTTTGCAGGCTCGGATGCTGCCACGGTGGGCACCTCGGTGGATCCTGCTCAACAGCGGGAAGGTCATGGGCTTGATGTGATCGACGTTGGGGAACTCTGGACTCGCTGGAAACGTGAATTTTTTTGGCATGTGTCTGGGTGAGGGGCCGCGGGAACGGGCCTGCGCGCGCAGGGAAGCTCGGGGGAGGGCGTTGCTTTCGCGCTGTGCGCGAGGGTTTTTGGTGATCGCTTCCAATGCTTGCTCCGGCCCGGTCCGGCGGCGGCTGCTTTAAGGGGTGGGTTTGGGGGATGATGGGCATTTCCAATGTGGGCCTTCGATGGTAGTATTTCTGGGTGTCCACTGTCTTTCCATCGATGGGTTGCTGGCTAAGCACCGTCCTTGCCCTTGGGGGACTGATTCTGGGGACCGGTCAGGTGATGGCTTTAGGGCCGGATTTCACTCGTTCGGTGCGTCCCATTTTGGCCGCTAAGTGCTACGCGTGCCATGGCCCGGATGCCGAGGCTCGTAAGGCGGGGTTGCGCTTAGATACGGTGGAGGGTGCGACGACTCTTCTGAAATCGGGTGGGGTGGCGATTGTGCCCGGTAAGCCGTCTTCCAGCCCGCTGCTGGCACGGGTGGTGCACTCCGATCCCGACGAACGCATGCCGCCGAAGGGGGAGCCGTTGACCTCGGACGAGGTGCGTACTCTGGAACAGTGGATTGCCGCCGGGGCGGGCTATGCTGAGCCCTGGGCGTTCCGCGCTCTTCAAGACCCTACCTTGCCCTCCGTTCGTGACGGGCAGTGGTGCTGGGGTGGGATCGACGCATTCGTTCTCGCCAACCGCGAGGCGGCGCGGTTGCCGGCTCCGGCGCGGGACATCGATCACGCGGCGTTGCTCCGTCGGTTGTCGTATGACCTGCGGGGGTTGCCGCCCACGACGGAAGAGGTGCGGATCTTTTTAGCCGATCCCACTCCCGAACACTATGCGCGCTGGGTGGAGCGGTATTTGGCAGACCCGGCCTTCGGCGAGCGCTGGGGGCGTCATTGGCTAGACCTCGCCCGCTTTGCTGAGACCATGGCCCATGAGTTTGATTTCGATATTCCCTATGCCTGGCGCTATCGGGATTACGTGGTCGAGGCCTTTAATGCCGACTTGCCGCTAGCTCGATTCGTGGCCGAGCAGGTGGCCGGTGACTTGTTGCCGCCGCGGCCGGGTTTGGGGCTTCCCAATGCCGCACCCATCGGGACGGCGTGGTGGTTCCTGGGGCCTGCCACCCATTCCCCTGTCGATGTCCGTCAGGATGAGGCCGATCGATTGGCCGGGGCGGTCGATGTGGTGGGGCGGAGCCTCTTCGGGTTGTCGATCGCGTGTGCTCGGTGTCACGACCACAAGTTTGATCCCATTCCTACCCGCGATTTTTATGCCTTGTCGGGCGTGGCCCGGAACACGCGACGCATTGAGGGGTTCCTCGATGCCGATGCGCAGACTTCGGGCCGCGCGTTGGCGGCTCAGAAGTCTTTGGCGGCGGTGGCTCAAATGTCCGGTGTCTCCGGAGTAACTCGTGCGACCCAGGCTGTGGGCGTCACGGTGCTGGATGACGTGGCCCAGGGCGGTGCGGGGTGGTCCCGCAGCGGACATGCGTTTGATGCCTCGGGTTCTCAGTTGGCTCTCACGGCGGCTGGGGAGCTTCGGGTCGCGGAGACGGGCACTCTCGACAGCGCGCGCCTTGCGTTGCCGCTGGCCGGCAGCGCTCGTTCGGCCGATTTCACCATCCAAAAACGCTATTTTCACGTCCGGTTGCGGGGTAGCGATGCCGCCTTCCGTGCCGTCGTGGACAACTACTGGCTCGATAAGCATGTGGGCCTGCTCTTCGAAGGGTTCCGTCGTCGCCTCGGGCGCGTCGAAGGGGTGGAGGCCCAAAAAGACCCGCGCGAGATGGCTTGGCGCATCGAGACGTTCGACTTCTCTCGCTATGCTGGAGAACGCGTTCACTTCGAGGTGCAGGATGACGGCCCGGGTTGGATCGAGGTCGATACGATTTTTACGAGCGATGCCCCCACGCCGCCCCCCTCCGAACAGTGGGATGCCGACGGGTTGGCCACCGGCCTGAACGCAGCGGCGCCTGGCTTAGGCGAGGCACGACGGCGCGTTGTTGAGGCTCGGGATGCGTTGTTGGCCTGTGCTCCGCCCATCCGAGCATTGGTGGCCGATGAGGGAGGTTCGTTGGACGAGTCGATTCACCTTCGCGGTGCGGCTCACCGCCCGGGCGAGGCCGCTCCGCTGGCGCGATTGTCTTTGCTCGGTGCCCGTGACAAGGAACCTGTGGTAGGCAGTGGTCGCCGGGCGTTGGTGGCCGCACTCACCGATCCGCGTCGCCCGTTCTTGTGGCGAACCACCGCCAACCGGATTTGGCTCAAAATGTTCGGGCGCGGTATCGTTGAGACGCCCGATGATTTCGGGCAACTCGGTGGCACGCCGTGGAGCCCGGAATTGCTCGACCACTTGGCGTCTCGGTTGGGTCGAGGCCACACCTTCAAGCAGCTCATTCGGGATATCGCTCTGTCCCATGCCTATCGGGCTGCGGCCGATCCCGGCGAGACCCCGGCCGAAGTTTGGTCGCCGCTGCCGGTCCGCCGCCTCGATGCCGAGGAAATTCGGGATGCCATGCTGGCCGCCTCCGGCACCCTCGACCGCACGTCGGGAGGTGTCAGCGTTCCGGCCCGCCTGACCGAGCATATGCAAGGGCGCGGCCGACCTGGGAAGTCTGGGCCGATCGATGGGGCCCGTCGTCGCAGTGTGTACCTCGAGACGCGGCGCAATTTTCTCGATCCTTTTTTGCAGGCCTTCGACCAACCGTCCCCGGCCAGCACTTGCGGTCGTCGGCATGCTTCTAATGTGCCCGCACAATCCCTGGCCCTAATGAACAGCGAGTTGGTTCATCTGATGGCCCGGCGTTGGGCAGAAACACTCCTCCCAGAGGCCGCTTTTTCTGGCGCCGCTTCCGCCGATGTAGATCGAGCGCGAATCGAAACGCTGTGGCTCTCAGCCTTCTCCCGGTGGCCGCGAGCCGATGAAGTTCGCATGGCCCTGGAGTTCTTGGACTCCGAGCGGTCTGCGTCTTCGGATACGTCGCCGTTGGCTCGCGAGCGGTCGGCCTACGCGGCCTTGAATCACGCGCTCTTCGTCTCCAAAGAATTTGTTTTCCTCCGATGAACACGCCCCGGACTCACCATTGCGGCCGGTTTCACTCCACGCCCATGAGCCGCCGCGACATGCTGGCGGCTTCCAGCGGAGGGTTTGGTTTATTGGCATTGGCCGGTTTGTTCGGACCAACGGGCGCCGCGTCGGGTGCCGGGTCGGAAGGTGCTGGTCGCTCACCGCGTGATTCAGGGGTTTTGGCTTCGACTCATTCCCGGGCGCGGGCTCGCAGTGTAATCTTTCTCTATCAGGACGGGGGTCCGTCGCAAATGGACACCTTCGATCCAAAGCCGCGTTTGGCCGATTACCACGGAAAGCCGTTTCCGATGGCGATGGCGCCCACGCAATTCAACAACAACGGCAACACGCTGGCCTCGCCTTGGAAGTTTAGCCAACACGGGCAATCGGGCATTCCGATCTCAGAGCTGTTTCCGAATCTCGGGCGGGTGGCTGATGAATTGTGCGTGGTCCGCTCGATGACCAGCGAGTTCAGTGAACACACCAACGCCAATTATTTCCTGCACACGGGCTCAGGGATTCCTGGGCGGCCGTCCATGGGAGCCTGGATGTCCTATGGTCTAGGCAGTGAAAACAACAACTTGCCCGGCTTTGTTGTGGTGGAAGGCGGGCTCGTGCCTCCGGGAGGGCTGGACTGTTTTTCTGCCGGATTCCTGCCGGCGCGGCATCAGGGATCTATCTTGCGTCCGCGGGGTGAGGCCATCGCCGACGCCACTCCTCGGGAGTCCGAGTTGGTTCAGCGACGCAAGCGTCAACTCATCGGGCGCTTGGATTCGGCCTTCGCCCATGACACCGGGGCCGAGGCGATTGAGAGCGCGATTGCTAATCACGAATTGGCCTACCGCATGCAATCCGCAGTTCCTGAACTGGCGGCGCTCGATGGGGAGAGTGTTGAGACAAAAGCGCTCTACGGTTTCGACAGCCCGTTCGAGCCGACCCGGATTTATGCCCGCGAATGCTGTCTGGCGCGGCGGTTGGTGGAGCGGGGCGTCCGGTTCATCGAGGTCACTTGCCCTCGGACCATCGGTGACCGCTGGGATCAGCACGGTGATCTGAAGGCCGGTCACGAAGCCAATGCCCGGGCGGTCGATCAACCCATCACGGCGCTGATCTTGGATCTCAAGCGGCGCGGTTTGCTGGAGTCAACCTTGCTCGTGTGGTCTGGAGAATTCGGGCGGACGCCCTTTGCCCAGGGATCCAACGGTCGCGACCACAATCCCTTCGGGTTCTCGGTGTGGATGGCCGGCGGCGGGATTCGTGGTGGCAACATTATCGGCGCCACGGACGAGTTCGGTTACCGGTCAGTGGACAAGATCTGCCGAGTGCATGATCTCCATGCCACCGTATTGCATCAGATGGGAGTGGATCATCGTCGCCTGACCTTCCGCTCGGGCGGGCGAGATCATCGTCTCACCGATGTTCATGGAGAGCTGATCGAGGGTGCGATCGGTTGAAGCGGCTGGCGGGGTTCCTGGGGTGACGTGGGGCGTTGGGGTGCTGAGCGCGCGGAGCGATGATGCTCATCGAGACCAGGCCTGTACCGTCTGCCAGGCGATGGATTGCAGGAACGAGGCCTCGTCCGCAGACACCCCGTCGGGTCGGTAGGGTAGTCCTTCTGGAGAAACGCCAAAGAGGGTCGCGTAGTGGACGCAGGCGGCCAAATAGGTTCCGTGCACGGTTTCGTGCTCCCGATCCTTGCCCAGCATAGCGAGTTGGGGGCGGGCTTCCAGCGAACGATGGAAGGCCAATCCCACCGGTGCGACAGGCGCATTCAGTTCCACTCCCAGAGTTCTGTGGGCATCAGCAATTTGCTCGAGAGAGATCCAGCCGAGGCGTTCGTAGGGCCAGGCCATGAAGAGCACCGAGTGTCCGCCATGGGATCGGATTTCTTGATCGAAGCGTCGGGCGTATTCTTCGAAGGCAGTGATGCTGTGCTCGGTGAGTTCCGGGATGTCGTCTTGCAGGATGACTCGATCGTAGTGTCCCTGGTGGATGCGTTCGTGCACCGAGGGCAATCCGTGGAGGACACGCAGCGTGGCGCCTCCTTGAGTGGCTCGATCGGCCACGAGGATGCGAGGAGGGGTTGCGGATGCGGCCAGCAGACGGACGTGGTTCTCCAAGCCGCCGTTGTAGTAGGTAAGGCTGTTGCCCACGAAGAGGAGTCGCATGGGAGGCGTCGGGGCGGGTGGTGTGACGGGATGTTTGTGAGAAAGGCAGCCGGTCAGGAGCCACATCAGGACCCCCATCCAACCACACCGCAGACGCGTCATAGGCCAAACGCTAGGCAGCGGGAGTGAGGCGGTGCAAGATCGCTCCAATGGGCGTGCACACTGCCGCCTCAATACGGATTCGAACCATGGTCAGTATCAAGCTCGCTCAAGAGGTGTCGGAGTTGGAGGGCATCCTCGCGTTGCAACGGCGCAACTTGAAGCGGTGTCTGAGCGAGTCTGAAGCCGAAGAGCAGGGGTTCTTGATCGCCGAATACGATTTGGACTACCTCCGGCAAATGCAGGTGCAGCGACCCTCGGTGGTGGCCGTGGACGACGGCCGGGTGGTGGGTTACGCGCTGGTGGTCACCCGGGAGGTGCGGGCGGGGCTGCCGTTTATCTCGGACTTGTTCGATGAAATCGACCGGATCTCCTATCGAGGAACGTTGCTGGCCGAAACGAATTACGTGGTGGTGGGGCAACTCTGTGTGGACAAGGACTACCGCGGGCAGGGGTTGGTGGACCGGTTATATGCCTTTTTTCGTGCATCGTTAGAGGAGCGCTATCAGTGCGGGGTGACCGACATCGCGAGGGCCAATCGTCGTTCGCTCAAGGCGCACCAGAAGGTGGGTTTCGAGGTCATCCACGCCATTGAATATGACGGCCTGATCTGGGATGTGGTGCTCTGGGATTGGTCGGAATCGGGGCGGTAATTGAGGGGGCACGGGTGGGGCACGGGGATGTCGATGGTATGCGGTGCCCCGTTGGGGCACGGGTGAGGGATGGATGCGGCCTGTCGGGATTGGACGGGACAGGCGAAGATCTTTCAGGGAGGGTTTTTTATTAGATGAGACCGCGAAAATTGAGTGCCTGGGGATGGGTGGGTGCCGTGGTGATGAGCCTGCTGGTTTTGCAGGCCGAGGAACCCAAGAACAGTGACCTGGATGTCATTCGCGACGAATCCAAGGTGCCTCCCTACCAGTTGCCGCCGGTGCTCGTCTCGGCCGAGGGTCGGCTTATCACCACGGCGCAGGAGTGGTTTCAGGTTCGACGCCCTCAACTCATCGCGCTCTTCGGGAACCTGATTTATGGCGTCGTGCCGAAACCGGAAGTGCCAGTTCAGGTTCAGACTGAAACTCTCAAGGTCGACCGGCAATTCATGGGCGGTAAGGCCACCCGAAAAGATATCCGACTTCGCTTCCACAATGCGAAGGGAGAGGTGGATTTGCGGATTTTGGTCATCACACCCAATGGCAGCGGTAAGCCGGCTCCGGTGTTCATGCTCCACAGCTTTTCTGGCACGCGGGACGATGGTCATGATCCGCATCCCGATCGACCCGGCTACTTGCGCAACGGAGTGCCCATTGGTGAACTGCTGCAACGGGGATTTGGTTTTGTGGTGGTGCCTCAATCGGATCTGGTTCGACACAACGAGGTGGAATTTCTTAAGGGAATCCACCCGCTGTTTTATCGCGAGCACCAGAGTTTCCCTAGGTCCTTCGAATGGGGCGTCATTTCGGCTGTGGCTTGGGGTGGATCCCGGGCGATGGATTACCTCGAAACGGACCCGGATGTGGACGCCCGGCGGGTGGCGATCATGGGTCATTCCAAGATGGGCAAGACCGCTCTTTGGACCGCGGCCCAAGACACCCGCTTTGCATTGGTGATCTCGGCTCAATCCGGTTGTGGCGGGGCCGCTCTGTGGAAACGCAATTTTGGCGAGAACATGGAGAAAATGGTCACACGCTTCCCGTATTGGTTGTGCCGGAATGCCGCCCGGTTTGCGCGCAATGAGGACGACTTGCCCGTCGATCAACACGAGCTATTGGCATGCATCGCACCGCGGCCCTTGTATGTCGCCAGCGGGGTGGAGGACCTCTGGGCGGATCCCGATGGGGAATACCTTTCAGCTCATCATGCCTCGGAGGTGTACCGATTGCTCGGCAAGAAGGGGTTGGATTCGCCAACGCCACCTGCTGTTGGGGTCGCGATCAACGAGGGGGACATTGCCTACCATAATCGACCCGGTGGCCACTCGGTAGAACTCTACGATTGGCAGCAGTTTCTGGGATTCGCAGAGCGCCATTTTCGCAAGTGATCGTGAGACGCTCGGGGTGTCGGACTCTGATGAGTTCGGTGGGTGAAGAGTGGCCGTGGTGTGCGGGCGATCCTGTTGAGTGATTGAGAATCTGGAGTGTTGCGCTTTCTTACCAGGTCCCCTACGGAATCCGGATTGCGGTGATGCCCAATGTTATTAGCCATCCTGGTTGCGTTCTCCCCCGGTTTTGGAGAGCCCAACCTTCTGCTGCGAAGGTTCTGATTCATCAGGCTCTTCGACGGTGGTTTCCGATCTTCTTGGGCCTTTTGATCGCCTACCGAGGATGGGGTGCACCAACTGCCTCGGTTCCACCTCTCGGTCTGGTGGCGTATTATCCCTTCGATGGGGATTTGCAGGATGTCAGCGGATTCCAGCGTCATGCGGTGAGTGATCCGGTCGGGGGAACTCTGCGGTTTTTATCCACGCGGAAGATCGCTCCTAGTCAGGTGCTGAGTCTGGGCGGCAGCAATGTCAGTATCACCATTCCGTCGCTGGCGGGATTTGGTCCCAATGGGTATCGCGGCACGACGGTGTCCTTGTGGATGCGCTGCCCGATCCAAGGATACCTGCTGGGCTGTGCCCGGGAGTCTGTCCCAGAACAGTCGAGTTTCTCCATTCGCACGGATGGGAAACGGCTGATGGTCTCGGGTGGCATGGGGGATGAACTGGGTTTCGGTTTTCCAGAAAGCCCCAATGACTGGCGTCATGTGGTAGTGGTGTTTAGTCGCTCCACACAAACCAATGAGAAGGAGATGGTGGTTCAACTTTGGGTGGATGGGCGAGCGGTGGGGGCTGCTCCAATTCGCGTGAATCCACTGCAACTAAAGACACCCCTGACCTTGGGAGGCATCTCAGGCACAGCTCATGGGCGATTGCAGGGAGAAATCGACACTTTGCGACTGTTCAATCGGGCGCTGCCACCGGAAGAGGTTTTGAATCTCTACGCCCAGGACACTGTGGGCATTGAGAAGATTCCGGTGCTCCTCCTTCAGCCTCAGGCTCAGTCCGTGGAGAAGGGGCGTGAGGTGACGTTCCGCGTGGTAGCGCAAGTAGGCCTGCCAGCCACCTTTCAGTGGCAGTGCGATGGGTTGACCCTTCCGGGAGCAACGGCCCCTGAGTTGACCTTGAGCAATGTGGCGCCGTCCCTCGATGGGGGGCGCTATCGAGTCTTCGTGCAAAATGCTCAGGGAGCTATTTTCAGCGAGCCAGCCCTCCTCACGGTCTACCCGTTGACGCCCCCCAGCATTGTACTGCAGCCCGCTCCGATCGAGGTGGCGGAGGGGGAACCCGAGGTGGTGTTTCAGGTGTCGAGCCAGGGCTCGGGCGTGTTGCGGTACCAGTGGCAGTTCAACGGAAAGAATTTACCCCAAGAGACCGGTGAACGCCTGGTCCTGCGACATGTCCGCCCCTTTGCTTATGGCCGGTATCGTGTGCGCGTCACCAATCTCTATGGGTTTGTTTGGAGCGACGAAGTCAGCCTGACGGTGAACACTTACGATGCCGACGGAGACGGTTTGACCGATTACGAAGAACTGCTGCTCAAGACCGATCCGCAGAAGCCGGATTATTACGGCGATCGGTTGCCGCCGATCCCCGCGCCAGAGATCGCGCCAGAGACCTCGACGTGGCAGGAGTTTCTGGCCACCTCGAACTCTTCTTCGCAGGGGAGACGGTCAATGGCTTTGGCCGTGCTGCAAATTCTCCTCCGGATGTCCCACATCTGGTGGGTCGATTTGTGAAGGGTGTTTACTTGATCTAGTCCGAGACGCTCGGGGTTTCTCGGAGTCGCACCTCGGATCTGCCCCGCTCGATACCGTTCACTAGGCCGTGTGCAAGTACTCGGCGGTGTTCTCAGTCGGTGCGGCCTGGCAGGCGCCGGCCACTAGGGGTTCTTGCGCATTGCGGAAGGAGAGCCCGGCGAAGTCGAGGTAGTGGCTGAAGAGTTCGGTGTTCTGGAGGAATCCCTCAATGCGATCCGAGCCTGGTCCCATGGCCAGCACGGGCACGTAATCGGAGGTGTGATTGCCGCTGGTGAAGGCAATGCCGGTGTGGTTGGCCAACACTTGACCCAAGGCGCAGGTGTCCGAGTTGAACGCGTCGAAGAGTGCGTAACCCTTTTTCTTGAGGAACGGATCGAGCGTTTCCATTCGTCGGGTGCTGGCCGCGTAGCCGGTGGATTCCTGGAGGCGCGCCGCGGCCTGTGTGCGGTTCTCGGCGGTCCGCAGGCGGTTCAGGATCTCGCCGACGGATTGACGCACCTTCGTCAAATTGTGGAAGGCGGCGTTGGTCTTTTCGTAGGTCTCCCCAAGTCCGTTGAGTCCGGGGTTGGCCGTGGCGTGGTCGGTGGTAATGAGAATGAAGGTGTCGGGATGGTCCTTCTGGAACTCGAGGCAAACCTCAATGGCTTGATCGAAGGCGATCATTTCGTGGACGGCCGCCGCGGCGTCGTTGCTGTGGCAACCGTGGTCCACCCGGCCGCCTTCGACCTGAAGGATGAATCGTTCCTCGTGCGTGAACCGTCGGAGCGCGGCCCGGGTCATCGCGGCCAGCGAGGGCGTAGGGGCAACTTTCGTGAGGCCTCCCTGCTGGTCCACCACGTAGGGGATATGGCCTTCGGAGAACACGCCCAACCAACGCTGGTCCCGCGGGGCCGAGGCGAGATCCGAGGGGGACCGGAGCACGGCGTATTCGAGGCGGCGGAAGTCTCCGAGCAAATCGCGTTTGTCTTTGCGCTTATCGGCCCGGAAGTGGTTGCTCGCACCGCCGAGGGCCAGGTCGATCCGTCGCTCGAGATACTGGGTGGCAATGTCATCACCGCTCCCCCGGGCGTTGACGCAGGCGATGAATCCGGCCGGTGTGGCATGGGTTATTTCAGTGGTGGTCACCAAGCCCCGCTTCCAACCGGCTTGTCCGAGGAGTTCGTAGAGGGTGACTAACTTCTCTCCCTTGCTTGTCTGGTTGACCTTGCCGTTGGGAATGCGCACGCCGCTGCCCCAGGCGCAGGAGGAGGCCGACGAATCGGTGACCAGCGAGTTTTGCGACCGCACGTTCATGACCGCCTGCCGGGTCGAGGGTTGATCGATGAGGCGAAACCAGGTCAGGGGACGTCCTCGGACATGCTCCGAATACTGGTTGGCGCAGGCGAGGATTCCAGAGCTCATCCCATCGACCACCATGTGGATGATGCGCCGCGGGGTGCCCGAGGCCAGGGGGCGTTTTCCAGAGAGGGCTGTTTTCGGAGAAGCGGTTGCGGCGTGCGCCTGAGCGGCAGCCAAGGCGGAGACAGCGGGAGCCGTCACTAGGGACTTCAGGAAGTGGCGCCGAGGATTCATGCAGGATCGGATACCACGTGATCAAAAGCCCGGTGAGTCTGCGGGGCAATTGTTCAGTTTGTTGCGGAGAGTGACATCGTTGTGACAGCGCCCCGGTGCGCGGGCTCAGGGCTTCATGACGATCCTCTGGGAAAATTTACCGAGGGTTGTACCCTCCGCCTATGGCTCAGCCCAACCCTCCCTTCACTCCGTATATACCCGCGGTCACTCGGCTGCGGGAATTCACTGCTCGCTCCGTGATTGTGGGTTCGTTGTTGGGGATTATTTTCGGGGCTTCTTCGCTCTACTTGGCCCTCAAGGTGGGGTTGACGGTGAGTGCGTCCATCCCGGTCGCGGTCATCTCGGTCACGCTGTTCCGGTTGTGGGCCAAGCTGGGCGGACGGGATGCCACGATTCTCGAACACAACATCGCTCAGACGGCGGGTTCGGCCGGAGAGTCGCTGGCTTTCGGGGCGGCGGTCACCATGCCGGCGATCCTCATCTTGGGTTTCGATTTGGAGGCCAGCCGGGTGCTGTTGGTGGCGGTGTTGGGCGGACTTCTGGGGATTCTGCTGATGATCCCGCTGCGTCGCCCGCTCATCGTTCAGCAGCATGGGGAACTGAAATATCCGGAAGGTGCGGCCTGCGCGGAGGTGCTCAAGGCGGGAGCCAATGACGAGTCTCGGGCCGCCGCCGATCCGGCGTATGCTCGCGAAGTGGCCGGAGCCGGGATTCAGGCCAAGACCATCTTCGGCGGGTTCGCTTTGGGCTTGTTGTACAAGTTTGGCAATTCGGCTCTGAAGCTCTGGAAAGAGGCTCCAGAGAAGGTGTTCGGGGCTCCGTTGAAGGGTGGCTCGGTGTCGTGCGAGATCTCGCCTGAAATGGTGGGTGTGGGCTACATCATTGGGCCGCGGATCGCCGGGGTCATGGCAGCGGGAGGCGTGCTGAGCTACTTGGTGCTCATTCCGCTCATCCAGTATTTCGGAGCGGGATTGGCCAGCCCTCTGGCTCCCGGTAAAAAGCTCATCGCCGACTTGTCGCCCAATGGCATCCGCGGTGCGTACCTGCTCTATATCGGGGCCGGCGCCGTGGCGGCGGGCGGTCTCGTGAGTTTGTTGAAGTCTATGCCCACGCTGTGGCGAACACTGTGTGCCGGATTGGCAGATTTGGCCGGGGCCCGTGACGGGGCGTCGGGGGTCTCAGGGGACCGGCGCGATCGGGATCTTTCGCTGCGTTGGGTGGCGGGAGGGGTGTTCGTGCTGATGGCGGCCATCACGCTGGCTCCCGCTCTGCGTATGAATTTACTGGGTGCGGGGCTGATCTTGGTTTTGGGATTCCTCTTCGTGACGGTCTCCTCACGGTTGACCGGTGAAGTAGGGTCCAGCTCCAACCCAATTTCGGGCATGACCATCGCTACCCTGCTGCTCACCTGCCTCACCTTCGTGGCCGTGGGGTGGACGGGCTCGGCCCATTATGTGACCGCCCTTTCCGTTGGCGGCATCGTGTGCATCGCCTGTTCCAATGGCGGTACTACTTCGCAGGATTTGAAGACCGGTTTTCTCATCGGCGGCACGCCTCGATATCAGCAATTGGCCATATTGATTGGGGCTTTTGCCTCAGCGCTGGTCATGGGATGGGTGCTTCTAGCCATGAACAATGCCGGGACCATTCATGTGCGCGCCTCGGAGGTCGCCCCGGGCTTGGTCGCTCCGGCCCAAGCCTTGACCGATGCGCCTCGGGCTCACTTGGTGGGTCCGATGGCCGGGGTGGATACCCAAGAATACCGCGTGTGGCATCAGACCGATACCAATGGCGTGGCGCGGAAGTGGTTGGTCGATGATTCGGGCAAGGCCGTCTGGTTGGTGGATCCGGCCATCACCGGAACCGAATCGAAGCTGCCCAGCGGGGCCACGGTCACTAAGTACGATGCCCCGAAGACGGTATTGGTGAGCTACATCATTAAGGGCGTGCTCGACCGGAAGCTCCCCTGGGACTTGGTGCTCATCGGGGTGATGATCGCCCTGGTGCTCGAACTCAGCGGCATCCCCTCGCTGGCCTTCGCCGTGGGGGTCTATTTGCCGATCTCCACCTCGCTGGGTATTTTTGTCGGCGGGTGTGTCCGGTGGTGCGTCGATCGGGCCGCCCACACCCGGGGGCGTTTGCAGGGACTCACTGCATCGGAGATCGCTGCCGAGAGCGATCGCTCACCGGGGGTCTTGATGGCCAGCGGTTATATTGCCGGCGGCAGCATCGCGGGTATTGGTGTGGCCATTAGTCAGGGAGTGACTACGGGGTTCAACGAGTCCGTCGAGAAGTGGATGACCGCTAACAACCCGTTCTTCGAGGGGGCTTCTTCCGACGCCCTCTCGTTGCTGCCCTTTGCTGGGTTGGTGGTGCTGCTGTACCTCGCGGGCAAGTCGGGTGAATCGCGGCAAAAAGCCGCTGCAGGAAAAACATCCTGAGCGGCTCACGGGGTGGATGGGCTTAGGCTTTCACCGAGGCCCGGGCGATTACCAACCGTACTCAATGGAGCGGCGCTGCCAGAGGAACTCGAACATGTTGCCCTCGTGGGGTTGATCCCAGGAGATCTTCATGGTCGAGACCGGACCGATATTCAGGCGATCGATTTCGGTGAAGGCCTCGAGGTCGCGGATGAACGCCGGGTCTTTGGTGATCGCTGAGCAGGCTAGGGTGTAGCCGATATTCTTGAGCACTTCAGGCTGGCTGCATTGGACCACGCTGGCATAGGGGCAAAGGAACTCGCGGTTGGCCAACGGGTGGGCGAAGGAGTCGCAGCGCACGATGGTCGGCCGCATGAAGGTGCCGATGTCGCTGGAAACTTTGCGGGAGCCACCGCGGTAGCGAGCGGTGACATCCTCGGCGCCTGGGGTCTTGAGGCCGTCTTCGATTTGCCCATCGATGTAGTCCGCCATCTTGGGGTTGGCGAAGCCGGCCAGCCGAGCCTCGGGATCGTCGGAGGGCGTATGGCCGATGGGGCCCAGTTTCTTGGCCAGCGCATCGGCGATTTCTTCCGCGTACTTGGGCACCACCACGGCACTCGCGTTGATACACGAGCGACCGCCGTTGTCGGCGATGCTGGCGGCGATCACATCGATGAAGTCAGGCCAGTTTTCGATCTGGTCTTCGCCGATGACGAACTTGCTCCACCCCGGGCCATGGATCTGGATCGCCGGGTTGTGGGCGTACTGCTGGGTGGTGGACTTGTCTCCGAAGATCAAGGCCCGGCCGCACAAGTTTAGGATGGCGGCGGCGCCCTCGTGATCCGTGGGATAGAAACCGAAGGCCTCAGCGGGGACCCCGGCGGCGATGAACGCTTGGATGAGTCGGTATGGGGTCCAGGGCTCCTCCTTGCCGGGCTTGATGATCACCGGCGTCTTGAGGGAGATGGCGGGGATCCACAGGGAATTCACGGCCGGTGAATTGCTGGGCATCACCAGACCGAGGGCGTGAGCCGTGGGGAAGAAGGCCAGGTTGGTGCCGAACTGCTCACCGCGTCCTTTATCAAGGATGGTGAAGTCGAGCCCACGGGAGAGTCCGTTGAGCACTTCCGGCATGTGGGTCAGGGCGTAATGAATTTTCGCCATGTTCCGCTTCACCATCACATGGGGCAGTCCGCTGGTGCTGCTGAGGGTTTTGATGTACTCGTCGGCGCTTTGGGTGTGGCCTCGGTCTCCCAACGGCAGCGTGCCGTTAAGGAACAAGTCGCCGGCCTTGGCGCTCATGGCCATGAGTTCGGCGATGGTGAAATGATTTAAGGCGGCTCGGGCGACTCCTAGCTTGGTGAGGTCTTTTTTGACGATGCCGGCATTCACGGACGAGACGACGGCACAGACTTCACCGGTACGAAAATCTTTCACCTCCGTTTGTTCCAGGGAGGCGTAGTTGCGGCCGAGACGAATGACAGGGAGATGCGGAATGGTGCTCATGGGATTCGATGAACCGATTCGAAAGTGGTACGCCTGCGTACAATTGGCAAACGCAGGTTTTTTGGTTCAGTGTGCCGTCAACGCTTTGGCGTCGAGGGTTAGGGTTTCTTGGTGGGGGCCGAGAGCGTCAATCTCTCGGCGACGGTGGCCGCGCGGTAGTCGGCCTGGGCCCGGAAACAGTCGGCGTCAATGTCCACGGCGCTCACTTGGGCGTCGAAGGCGGCCTGTTCGCGCAACTGCAAGGCCAACAAGTCGGTGGCTCCGCGCATGAAGCGCTCGTTCTCGGCCTCTTGAAGCTCCACGGAGAGTTGGACATTGAGCCGGGCTTGGAGGGTTTGCTCGTGGGCGGCACTCCAGGCGGAGAAGGAGTCGCGTACCTCGGTCTGGATTCGATCTCGTGCAAACTGCTGTTCGCGGGTGAGTTGCTCCAGTTGGGCCTCAACCTCCGCCACCCGACCCTTGGCCTCGCGCCGTTGAAGGGGAACTCGTAATTCGACGCCCACCTGAACCTCGGTCTCGGTCTGGTCTTTGTAGCGGCGGTCGCCGTAGTCGCGGTTGGCGCTGACGCCGGCATCTAGGTTCGGTAGGAGCTGGTTTCGGGCGAGGCGGCGATCCACTTCGAGTTTTTCTTGGGTGAGACTCAACCGTTTGAGCTCGGGTCGGACTGTGAGTGAGCGCTGGAGGTCTTGCTGGAGGAGGCTTGCCTCAGGACCCACCGGGGCGGGCAGACTTGGAGGCAAGCGATCCCGCGTGGCCACGGTGGGGTTCTCTTGTCCATCCCGATAGAATAGCGACAAGGCCAATCCAGCCGCCTCGAAGCGCCGGCGTGCCTGCACCACGGCCAGTTCCCGCGAGACGATGAGTCGTCGGTTGTCTGTGAGGACGATTCGGGGAATCAAACCAGAGTCGCTCTGTGTCTTGAGGGCATCCATGCGCTCACGGGCGATGCGCAACAGGGCCTCGGAAAGTCGCAACCGTTCTCCCGCCGCGAGCCAACCGTAGTAACCCGCAGTGGCGGCCCGGATGAAGTCGATTTGCTGACGGTGGATCAGCGGATCGGCCAAATCCTTGTCGAGTCGTGCCTTGATAAGGGTGGCCCGCCGCCGGTCGATGGATCCATCGCGCAGCAAGGGCAACCGGAATCCGATTCGAGGTTCGCCGGAGCCCTGGGTGCGGTTCTTCTCGTAGTCCGGCAACAGGCCGCCGGTGGTGATGCGATAGCCTCCGAAAAGAGTGCTACCCCAGAGGCCGGTGAATTGCTCGAAGCCCGTGTCGACGGTGGTGCTCTGGTAGTATCCGCTCGGAGCGTCGAAGAGCCGGGAGAAAAACTGGAAATCGAAGGTGCCGCGCGCGCTCTGAAGGCGTCCGGCGGCGACATCGCGCTCGATGAGCGCGGCCAGCATGGGTGGGTATTGCTGACGGACCGAGTCGAGCACCTCATGGAGCGTCAACGCGTTGGTTGCAGCAGGGGCGGCCGTTGTTGGTGCCGTACTGGGCGTCTCCGCCGCCTGTAAACCAAAGGAAAGACTCCCCAGAATCAGGCAAAGAGCGAAGCAGCAGACGGCGCTCCAATGGGCAGCGGAAGCACGGTGATGGACCCCTCGTGCGCGCTGACTATGGCCCGATGGCCTCGGGCCGGATCGCCGATTCAACTGGAGCGCCACGACGGACATCGCATTCATCACGGGCAGAATTACTTCTTGGGATCCAACGCCTCTTCCGTGATCACCGGTGGGAATCCGTTCAACTGGCGCCACACCTCGTACCACAGCGGAACCCGTTGCAGCAGGACCCAACCGTTGGCTCGAACCCCCTGCCTGAGCCATCGGGAACCGGGCCATGGCACCGAAGTCGCATGGCCATCCGGGCCCTGGACCACATCTTGTTTCTCGGCCACGAGAATGCGGAACTTCCCCTTGCCGTTGTCGGTCGGATCCACCAGCACGACTTCGCCGCCAAAGGTGCCCCGGGCCAAACTGGGCCAGCCAATTATTTGCAGCGCGGGCCAGCCCTCGAACTGGAGGCGCACCGGGCTGCCTTCGCGGAGGATTTGGCCTTCGGGGCCGGTCTTACGAGCGGTGACCAGTGGCATGTCCTGCCCTTGAAGCCAGACCTCCACCATGGGCTTGTCGGTCTGGGCGATGATGGTGCAGAGCGGTGAGCCGGCCCGAAGAAACGTTCCCTCCGTGGACTGAAGGCGAAAGACGATGCCCGCCCGCGGAGAGGTCACCTTTTGCATTCGCGTTTGGCTGATTTGGATTTCCAGCCCTGTCAGCGATTGTTCTGCGGAGGCCAGTTCAGCTCGAGCGGAATCCCTCTGGGCGGTAATGCCTTGGATCGCGGCCCGCAAATCCACCGGTGTCCGCTCCAGCTCCGCTCGCGAGCGCTGCAACTCTGCCTCGGTCCGGTCCCGCTCCAGGGTGGTTAATTCAAAGTCTCGCTGGGATACAAGCCCGCGTTTGTCAGCGTGCAGCGCCTTGAATCGGTCGAATTGCAGTCGGGCGGTGTCGGCGGCGAATCGCGCGGCGGCCAGGCGAGTTTTGGCAGCTTCCATCGCTAGCGGGAGCGCACGTTCTTGCTCGCCGATTTGGAGACCTAGCGATTCGACCCGAGTCTTGGCCGCATCGCGTCGGGCACTGGCCGCATCGCGCTGCTGTAAAATATTGGCCAAGAGGTTGGGATCGTTGTCCACGATCTCGAAGAGTGGATCGCCCTCTTGAACTTCCTGGCCCTCGACCACGAAGGACCGCTGCACCTTGCCCGGCAGCGGCGCCTCAATGGTCAGGCTCCGTTCCAATGGATTGTAGGCAATGACTCGACCCGATCCGCTGACGAATTGCCTCCAAGGCAGCAAGATGAGCGCTATCAGCGCAATGAGACACAGGGCGGCCGACACGAAGGTCAGCTGACGCAGTCGCCGCGACGAAGCCGTGTGGTCCAGCGCGCTGAATTTGCTCCGCCGGTCCAGCAGGGCCATGGCCTTGGGCGACGGAGACTGCGACGGAGAATGCAGCGGAACCTCCGATTTCAGGGGCTCGGTGAGGGCTGGTTCACGGTTCATGCTCGGGGAGGAAGTTCGGAGCCGTGTCCGGGGCGGCTGAGGTGACAGTCGCCCAGATGGACCGAGTGGTCGCAGCGGCGGATGAGGTCTGGATCGCGCGTCACCAACACGAGGGTGCTGGGTTCACGGGCTTCAAACAGCGCGGCTTCGAGTTTTTCGAGTGTTTCAATTTCGAGTCCGTCCAGAGCCTCGTCCACGAGTAATAGGCGTGGTTTGCGAACGATGGCCCTGGCTAGAATGAGTCGGCTTCGCTGGGAGTTGGTTAGCGGATGGCCTCCCGGGTTGAGCTGAGTCTCGAGGCCGTCGGACATTCGGTGAACAACCGTCATTAACCCCACGCATTCGAGCGCGCGATTCACTGCGTCGATGCCGATGTCTGGTCGTCCAAGGCGGATGTTTTCAAGGAGAGATCCCTGCACGATCTCTTGGCCTCGAACGAGAAAGACCTGACGTCGAAGTTCGCCCAATTGCCACAGTCGGAGGTCTATTCCGTTGAGCAGCACTTGGCCTGTGGAGGGTTCCCTGAGGCCCGCCAAGAGATCTAGCAGAGCGCTTCCGCCCAGCCCGCCAGGGCTCACGATGCCTAGGGTCGAGCCGGGTGGGATCTCTAGGTCTTGGTTCTCTAGAACGGGCAGCCCACCGGCAGGTGTGTAGCTGACTCCGCGTACCTGCACTCGGATGCCTTTCTCGGAAGCGACCGGTTTCTCGCCGGTTTCCCGTTCGATGGGCAAATCGACCAAATAGCCCAATTTGTCCACGGCTGCTAACGCGTCGTACCAGCTCTCCAAGTGTTTCCCGAGTTTGGATATGGCTGCCACGATTGAGGCGACAATGAGTTCGCTGGCCACCAACTGACCCAGTGTGAGTTCAGCCCGGAGCACCAACCAGCCGCCGATGGAAAGCAGTGCTGCACTGGCAATGGCCTGCAGACCCAGTAGGGCGATGACCTGACCTAAGAGGATGCGGAAATGGGATTTTCGCGCCGCAAGGTAGTTCAGCGCCAACTGGTCGGCTCGAGAACACGCCATTTCGGCCGCGCCGCTGACCCGAAAGAGCAGGGGGAACATGGCTATTTGCTCCAGCCAACCCACTACCGCATGTTTAGCGCACGATTCATCAATGCTGGTGCGGACCGCGCGGCGTCCCGGGATGAAGACGACGAGCACCAACAGTATTAATAGAGCGGAGGCGAAGAAGAGGAGGAGAGGGTGGTAGAATCCGAGGACCACCAATCCGATCAAGGTGCTGAAGAGGACGTTGACGCCATCTAGGAGCAGGCCCGAGGCGCTTTTCTGGACCGTAACTACATCGAAGAACCGGTTGACCAGTTCAGGTCCTTGATGGGTTTCAAGAACCTCCAGTGGGACTCGCGGGAGTCGAAACGCCAAATCGGCCGTGAGGCGCACAAAGATACGGCGTTGGATCAACTCCATCGCGTATTCTTGAGATGCCCGCAGAACTCCCAGCATTCCGAGCAGGAACATGAGGAATACTGCCAGAACGATGAGTGCCTGAACGTAAACGGGTTGCTCCCCGCCGAAGGCAAAAGTATTAACGACCGCATCGGCCGTTAACGGGGTCGCTAAGTAGAGAACTCCTGAAATAATCGACAGGATAAGGATAACACGAATCTCGGGTGCCTCCGGCCGCAGCAGGGACACGAAACGATGAAAAGGGCTCGGAGGGGAGGTTCGTCCCGAAGAAGGCGTGCTCCCGCTGGAAGCAGGGTTGTGGAAGAGTTGCCCCATGACGTGATGACCCTATGTATAACCCGCAAATTTGATGAATCAAATCGACTCTTCGGTAACGGCACGCCATTGGCCCGGGGGCAAATCACCCAACTCCAGAGCACCGAATTGACTGCGGTGAAGGGACGTCACTCGGAAACCTTGGCCAGCAAACATGCGGCGGACTTGATGATAGCGTCCCTCTACAAGATCCAGATAAGCGGTACGAACTCCGGTAAGAACTAAGTTTGCCGGCAGGCAGGGGTCGGCATCATCGGGCAGGCGCAAGGTGCCCGAAGCGAAGAGTGGTACGAGGTCAGGATCTAGGTCTTGGTCCGACACGACCTCGTAGCGTTTGGTTACCTTGTGGCGGGGTGAGGTCCAACGCTGAACTAGTTCCCCTCGGTCTGTAATGAGCAGCAGCCCCGTGGTCTCCTTATCCAGGCGCCCGACGCTGGTGATGGGTGGGTTCCGACGACTCCAGCGCTCTGGAAGCAGGGAATACACATTCGGACCCTCCCGTTCCTCTCGAGAGCAGACGAGCCCCGCAGGCTTGTGCAGCATGACAAGGATGCCCTCCGGATGATCTACCGCTTCGCCATCGATTCGGAGGTCTGCCAACAGCACCTTATCGGCAGGGTTCTTTGCTTTCTCACCGTTGACGGTCACCCGGCCCGCCTTCAACCAGCCCCGGGACTCGCCCCGGCTGCAGTAGCCGTGGCGGGAGAGCATTTGATCGATACGGTAGCGCGTCATAGAAGCCATAGCTTAGCCGCCGTTTGAGTTGGCGACGACGCGAAATTCCCTGTCTCAATCCGCTGCAATTAACCCGCCCAACGGCTGAGTACGAAGTTGCGGGTGAGGTGCAGGTGGAGCACCCCCAAGACGGCCAGCCCGATCCACCGGAGGAGGCGCAAGGGACGCGATGTGGCCGGAGCCGACCAAACTAAGAAGATCGGAAAAGCCATCCCCGAAAAGCGGATATACGACGTGAACGCGCCGCTCATGGCCGGGAGGATTCCTAGCACGTATATCCATGGAATCTGGGTCCGGTCGCTCCGCCACAGGGCCGGCAGCGAATAGGCCACAGCCAGAAAGCACAACCGGTCGAGCATCGAGTCGGCAAACTCGTGGAAGTAGCGCGGGTTGAGGTATTCTAGGACAAACTTAGGGACATTGACCAAGTTCAGGATCGAATGGCGTCCCCAAGTTTTTTGCGCTTCAAAGCCCTCAAAGGGGTTGCCTGTCCAAAAGTTCATTAATCCCAGATACAGCGCCCATCCAATCGGTGGGATAATGAGCAATAGCAGCCAACGCGCTCCATGACGCGACTCATCGCTTTCGCAGTGGAGCAACCCTGTTTTCAGGCGAGGAATTCGCGAGAGCGCGGCATTCCAACGGGGAGCGACCCTTGGATGTTTCAGCAGCCAGAAGGCGATGGGGATGACTGAGAAAACACCAATGGCCCGGCTGAGTGGAAGCAGCAATGCCCCGAACGCCGCAGGCAGCCACCGGCGCTCCTCCAAACCACTCCAGAGGCACATCAACAGGACGAGGAACGCCCCTTCGCTGTAGCTGAACTGCAGAAACAAGTTGCCCGGGTAGACGGCCATGAAGAGGACCGTCCAAAACGCTCTGGAGGCATCAAACCGAAGGGCGGCCGCCCGATAAACGAGAGCCAGGCCGAGTGTGGAGAGCAGGTTGGCCAGGATGAGCCCTCCCCAAACCGGAGGTGCCCCGAGGCCGATCACTCCGCGCCACAGCAAGGGCCACAGCGGATAGAAGGCGCAGGAGCGGACGCCGTCGGCGTAGCCTTGAGTGGCCAGAAGGAGGTAGTGCGCGGCATCCCAGGTGGCGAAGTGACTCTCGAAGGTGGGGGCCGCACCGATCGGCCAACGAACCTCCAACTCGGGGAGTTGCTCCGGATGGTTCCACACGGCCAACGCAGCGATTAAGGTGCCCAGGTAAATGAGTTTTCCGAGCAGGATCCAGCCCGCGGCGCGGATCCAACGCGGAGAATTTCGAGGCGCGACAGTCACGGCTTGTCTGGTGTGTGTGAGTTTGGGGCAACCCGGGAAGACCATCCCCACCGGCGACTCCAGGCGAAGTTCCAGCCGCTAACCCCCACGATCGCCACGGCGTTGGCTATTTCAGCATTGAGACCCGCCCACCGGTGCAGGACCCCGAGAAGCAATAGTGTGAGGGCAATCCCGGAAAGGCAAATGACGTGGAAACGGAAGAGCCGGCGGGGCCAGGGCGCGTCGCTTTCGATCGGTCGGTGGCCGAAGGTCCAGCGGTCATTCCACAGAAAGTTGTTCAGTAACGCAATTTCGGCGGCCGCGAGCTTGGAGGCTTCGAGCGGCCACCCGAACCGCAGGTGCAGCAGGTGAAAGAGCCCCATATCTACCAACAGACCGCTGGCTCCCACTCCACAAAATATCAGATAGCCCTTCCATGACATTGAGCCTGCAGTGGGGTTCATGGAGTGGATTGTTCGGGCCCGGGGAGGCTCTCAACCGTTAATTGCCGGCTGCCTCGGGTGCCCGCCACGTGGCGTGACGCTGCAACCACAGCACGTCCGGATCGTTGGGGGCTTCAAAATCATTTCGGGGCACCGAGGGTACTCCGAGGTTCTTCCAGTGGTGGGTTTCCACATGGCCGTCTCCGAAGGCGATGTTGCCCGACCGGTTGTGCAAATGGCCGGGCTTGTCGCGGACCATCCACCCGGAGGGTTGGGACTCTTTGAAATCCCACTGCAGGGAGAAGGCTCCGTCGTTGATGGTTTCGGGGCGTTCCTCAAGGAAAGTGAGCGCTTCGCTGGGAGACAGTTGGATGAGGTCCGACATGCGGCGGTAAGTCTCGGCCGCAGGAGACCGGACACTAGATCCCATGAAGGCGTTAAGGGAGACAGTGCGCACTCGCGGCATCCGAAAAGGCCCGAGGGTCACATCTTGGGCCGAAGGGCATTTCCAGAGCGCCGTATTCTGGACGTAGGGCGCAAGGAGGCTCTGCTTGAGAAAGAGCGTATTGGTGCAATCTGGACCGGGCATACCCAGCCATCCCTGGACCCAGGTTTCACCCAAAGGGACGTCTTCGCCGTCGCGGTTTGGAGGGATGAATTCGGCGTGGTCATTGGCGTAGAGACCGCCTGCTAATCCGAATTGCCGGAGCTGTGACAGGCATTGGGTGGTAGCCGCTCGGCGTTTGGCTCCGGCCAGTGCCGGCAGAATAAGGCCAGCCAGAATGGCGATGATGGCAATGACGACGAGGAGTTCGATCAGGGTGAAGCCCGAGTTCTGTCCGGCACGCGCGGCCGCCGTTTGTGGACAGCACCTCGAAGTTGAATTTAAGGTTTCCCAGGGTGGATGAGAGGATGAGGGGTCGCCCCTGCGGGTATTTATCTCCCGATAGGTTTTTATCTCGTGGGGTGGGACTCGGTCGCTGGGTTCGGTGAGTTTGGGGGCGATCATGTCTGCAGCGTCGAGTTTTGCGGTCGAATTGATTGTTGCGATCGAATTGGTGGTAGCGATCGGGTTTGCGGTAGCGAACCTCAAGCTTGGAGGCTTGATTTCGGTTTCATACCGGCCTGTGGAAGACGGTTTCTTGTAAGAGTTGAACGGATCGGGATCGCCAGAAGAAGAAGAGGCTGCCCCCCAGCATGTAACCGAGAGCGCCCAGCATGACCCAAGAGGCTTGGGAGTCGGACAGTCCGATGCGTTCAGCGAGGTCGCCCAAGCATTTGCAAGCAACGGGGGCGTCGGTGATCCAAAGCCCCATGCGATACAGGAGGAAGTTGGTGCAGAGCCAAATGAGCGACCCTCGCTTGATAGACAGGGAAACTTTTGAAAGCAGCAAAAGTGCAACGAATGCCTCGAGGGCCGCCACTAGCACGAGTAGGTCCCGGTTCTTGAGCACCCAAAAAATCGGGTCTGCTTTTTCTAAAATGCTTTGGGTGCCGAATATACTGACAGCTTTGGCTGTGGCCGTGAGGAGCAAGAGAACGGCCGCTGATCGAAGGAAATGGAGCTCCTGCCGAGGTTTTTGTTCGTCACGTGCCGAGACAAATTGAGAAGCCATAGGCGGGGTATCGGCAGGGCTCGCTAAGAACTTGAGCTGAATTTTTTCCCGGTGCCGGTCTCCGTTGCGTTTGAGTCTTCCGTTGGAAAACCAGAGGCCTATTCTTTAGACCATGACGCGACACTGCCACCGGTGCGGTTGGCTTTGGACACTCCGGGACGCCCCAGGCCGCAGTGAGAGTTGTCCGCAGTGCCGGGCTGACCTGAGGGTTTGCCTCAACTGCAAGTTTCATGACCGCCAAGCCGCCTATCAGTGTCGTGAGCGTCGGGCAGAGCCTGTGGCTGAGAAGGATTCCGCCAATTTCTGCGAATACTTCGACTTCCAGTCACGGGAGTGGCGTGCAGATGCCGGTGCGGGCGATTCTCGCGAAGATCAGGCGCGCGCCGATTTAAAACGTCTCTTCGGCGGGGATTGAGTTCGAGGGGTGGGGTTTACTCTCCGCGCAGGGCTGCCAAGAGTTCGCCACGGCAGGCTTGACGGGTCGCTAGCCAGGTCCAGAAGACGCCATTGAGGAAGACTGCCCCCAGGATCCAACCCAGCGAAATCCACGGTAATCCCCGGAGATTTGCGCTCCAGATTGGAACTGTTGCCAGCAGGGCTGCCGCGATGCCCAGGATCATGCCGCGTGCCAGCAACCGAAGGTGCTCCGATAGGATCATGGATTGGATCTGAGACTTCGGGAATCCCACTGCAGCGAGCAGGGCTAGTTCGCCCCGGCGCTCCAAAACATTGCGCTGGACGACCAATCCTAATCCGACGCTGCCCAGCAGTAGACCGAGGCCTCCCAGCCACTGAAAGGTGTTGAGGTAAGTATTCTGGACCGCGTTGAAGCGGTTGAGTCGGTCCACGGTGCTAGTGGTTTCGAGCCCTAAGTCGGCCAAGCCCCGAGTTAATTCTTCGGCGACGGGTTTTGCAGGCTCGTCGGTGTCGATGAGGAAGGAGCGGTAGCCGTTTTCGCCGGGGAAATGGCGGAGGAATTCGGCCTCTGAGATTAACAACTGACCTTGAAGGATAGAGTTGGCCACAGAACCCACCAGGCGCACTTGGAACGGGTGGCCGCGTTCATCGATATAGTCCAAGGTGTCCCCGATCTTCTTGCCTAGGGCCCATTGGATGGAATTGGCATCGCCGATAGCGGGGACGGGTTCGTTGGTGTTTCCGGTGTGCTCTAGGCTCATCCAAGGGCGATCGGTGGGTATGCCATCGGCCAGCGACTGGAAGGTAAAGGCCTTCCGCTCAGCCAATGATTCCGGGCGCACTCCCAACAGACGGGGGCGTTGGGCTCGATTCAGATTGAGGCAACTCGCATCATCTCCCTCTCGGACTCGCATGGGAACGACGGACATTCCCTTCAGGCGTTGGGGATCCAGACCCAGTTTCTCTTGACCCCGGATGGTGTTGAAATCTTCGCTGACGGGGAGCGAGGACACCGCCCAGAGGCTAAATCCTCCGGTGCCAGAGCCGCGTTCACGGGCATCCCGGGAGGCATCGAGACGGTTCGCGGCCACGGCCACGATGAGAAACACGGCCACCGCCAACAGGCTGACCACCGCTGCCGAGCGGTTGGGTTGTCGAGCCGGTGCGCGGGAATGGAGTTGGGAGCGGGTAGTGGCGACCGAATCGGTTCGTGAATTTCGAAGCTGCCGCCGGTGGAAAAGGAGGCCGAATCCAAGCAGCAACGCCCCCGATCCGAAGAAGTAGCCAGGACGCAGTGCGGGATCGGCTTTTGCTCCGAGGAGGGCCAGTGAAATGGCTCCCAGCAGCGTTAGCCCGGGCCAGAAAATGGAAACAGACTCACCCACGCCCGAGCCCACCGAAGACCCGTCGTTGAGCAACTCTCGGGGGCTGCGTCGGACGATGAGCCTCAGGGCTCGGCGCTGGGTCCAGGCGACCATGAGCACCGCCGCCAACCATCCTCCGACCATGGAGGCAAGGGCCGGATGGAAATCGAGTGAGGCTCCGGCGACGGCATCCCGCCAAAGCGTGTTGAGGCCCATAAGTACGGCCAGTCCGTAGAGCAGCCCGCCGCCGGTTCCCAGAGTGGCTCCGAGGGCCGCCAGCAGGAGTCCTTCGCGGAAGAAGAGTCGTGCAGTTGCCTTCGGGGTCCAGCCCAGCGCCAACAAGGTGCCCACCTCTTGGACACGGCGTTCGATGCCGAAGCGGAAAACCAAGTTCAGCAACAGGAGTGCGGACAAGATCAGGAAGAAGCTGAATCCGATGAACAGGCCGCCGAAATCTTGCCCCCCTTGAGCGGCCGCTAAGGCGGGCCCGGTGAGGGGTTGGAAGCGCAATCCCAAATCCGCTGGCGGAATCCTGCGTTCCAATTCTTGGGAGATCCCGCGGGCTAGGGTCTGGGTGTCCCAGAAATCGCCCGCAAACCATCGAACTCCGGTGGCGTTCCCGAAGCGGTTGGCCCACATCTTTCGCCCGGCCGACAGAGTGATGAAGGCTTTAGGTGTTCCTCGCCATTGCTTCCAGTAGGCTTCGTCCTTGTCCCGAATTGGCCGCGTTAATTCGAAGCCCGCATCCCAATCTTGGGTGCTCTCCGCTTTGGTTAGCCCGGGGAACTCCGGCATCAGCGACCGGTCGGCGTGGAGCCCTTGCAGGGGAACAATGGCCCGCACACGAAACCGGTTGGTTTCCTCCACCAGGCGAGCCCCTGTGTCCACCCGATAGGACAGGAGTGAGACCCAGTCCCCGGGTTTCACTGCCAGGTCTTCGGCTAGCCAGGAATTAATGAGAATTTCGTCATCGGTCATTCCTTCCGGGGTGAATGGGGAGCCGGCGGCCGTGACCATCGAGTAAGGGGCCGATCGGGCACCGTTTTCGATGGCATTGGCCAGATAGGTCAGGATTGGAACTGGCTTGGGGAGACTCGGAGTCTGGTGGTCCAGAGCTTGCGTGACCACCGGATCCAGGAAGATCCGGCGACTGATGAGTTCTACCTGCGCTGATGAGGGGTTGGTGATGCCGGCCAGCAGAGGGATCGGTCGCACCTCGAGTTCGGCGTCGGCGAGGCGAAAGCCACTGTCCACTCGCGAAGAAAGCCATTGGCTGTTGGTGGCCTCGGCTGAAGCTCCCACAAGGGCCAAATTGGCCCGTCCTACCAGGCCGGCTGCCTTGGCCAGAATGGTGTGGTTGATGAATAGGTTGAACGGGGGTAAAGAACCTGCCTCAGGTGAAAAGTCGCCCCATTCGGCCGCGCTCAGAATACGCCCAACTCGAACGCGGAGCGCAACACTAGCTCCATCCCGTGGAGTAATCACCGCATCTTGGGACAACGCTGAGGGTTTGTGAATACGTACCACCAGTTCATCTCCGACCTGGACGGAAAGCTGCCGGGCCAGCGCAGCATTGAGGAGCACGGCGTCACTGTTATCGTCCATCCGGAATGAACAGATGCGGGGGGAGAGAGCCCAGAAAGCTTGCGTGACGCCGTAGACGCGCACTTGGTTGGCCCGAGCCGACCCGTCTTGGCGCGTGACCACACCCGGAAGCCTTAGAGCAAAAGCGGACAGCGTGTTGGAGAGCCCAGCTCCGGCCGGGCCACCGTTGCGCGCCGTGAAGAACCGGTCGCCGCCATCGAGGAGGAATGCTGCTGTTCCGATGCGATCCAACGCCCGGCGGCGGAGGGTTTCCCGCACCGAATCGCCGACGGTCAGGGCTCCGATAAGCACGGTCGCCGCGACCGCCGCCGCCAGCACGACACCCAGGTGGTGCTGTGCATGAAAGACCAGGCTTCGCCAGCGGAGGAGTGCAGGTGTCAATTTCATGGGTCTCAAACCGTCCTAGGTCCGGGACCACTAAAGCGGTGAATGGCATTCCCGGCAATGGCCGGTCTGAATCGAGGGAGAAAACATCGGTGCTTTAAGCCGAGGAAAGGCAGTGAACGGTTTTATTTTGCCGAGTAATTCGTCCCGGGGACAGCCGTTGAGCAGTGGGAACCTCTCCTTGGCCCTGTTGGGTTTCCTAATTCCTTTTGGAGGAATGAGCCGCCCCGGGCCTCCAATGCGGTCGCCCTGCCCCAAGAAAGCGGTCGCTCAAGGCGGGTTTTCCGCGCGGCAGGATTGCGGCGTGGAGAAAAAAAGTGAAAACTAGTTGCGTTGGTTTTGCGCTCCAGTTCGTCATTTCTGGCGGCTCGACGCAAAACGATCGACCGAACCGAACTCATGACCATTTCACTCGGGATTCTCGCCGCCGCTCAGGGCGGCACCGACCTCGGCTTCATCTGGAACAAAGCCACGCCCGAGGCCAAGGTGATCATTTTCATTCTGGGCATTCTCTCGATCGGGGCGTGGTCGATGATGATTCAGAAGTTTTTCCAAATGCGGCGGGCTGCCAAATACAATGGCTTTTTCGAGACCGAATTCCGCCAGCAGGAGGGCGTACTGGGTATTTTCGACCGTCGTCTGCCCGTCGAGGGGTGCCCTATGTTTTCGGTGTATACCGATGGATGCACCGATCTCGAAGCCCGGCTGCGTCTGACCGATGGCTCGCGGCGGACTCGCCTGTCGATCAAGAGCATCGAGCATGTCAAACGGCAGGTGGAGGGGGCGGTGGCCCGTGAGTCGCTGCGCCTAGAATCAGGCCTGATCCTCTTGGCCATTGCTGTCAGCGGTGGCCCATTCATGGGGTTGTTGGGCACAGTTTGGGGCGTTATGGACACCTTCGGAGGGATCGCGAAGGCGGGTCGCGCTGATCTGACGGCAATGGCGCCCGGCGTATCCGCCGCATTGGTGACCACTGTCGCGGGTCTCCTCGTGGCCATCCCTTCGATGTTCGGATACAATTATTTGGTTCACACACTGCGAGTGTTAACCGTGGAGTTGGATAATTTTGCCCAGACTCTGGCCTCCAAGATGGAGACCGAGTTCTTGCCCGACGATGAGTGACCCGGTTCCTCAGTCCTCCTTCAACTCGATCCACCCGACCTCGGAGATTCCGCAGTCGGGACGGGGAGTCTTGTGCCCGGACTGTAATCGTCTGAATCCGGCCGATCGGGAGTCATGCAAGTATTGCTCGAGACCCCTCTTCGTCGGGTGTTCGAAGTGCTCGGCGACCAATGAACGAGTTCTCTCGCAATGCCGCCAATGCGGTCATTCCCTTCAGAGAGGGTTGTTTTCCGGGTTGCTAGGTTCTAAGCCGGAAGCAGTTTCAGTGACTTCGCGTTGGGACGGAGATCCCTCGGGCCCGATGGGGAAGGGAACTTTGTGCTGCAAGTGTGAGCATCTGAACCCGATCGATCGCGAGCGTTGCGAGCGCTGCAGCGAAGGGCTCTTTCTCGACTGCCCGAAGTGTCAGAAGCGAAATGCCCGGGTGCTGATGCACTGCGCCTCTTGTCGCGGTCGGTTGCATCGCAAAACTCAGCATGAGACGCCTCATCGTGAACTACCTCGCACTGAGGAGAAGTCCGCGGGCTCATCGGCGAGGTCCTCGGGCCATTCTCCTGTTTCCACTGAGCCGGTGGTCTGTGCCAAATGCACCCATCTCAATCCGGCAGGTTTGCAGCGGTGTGAACAGTGCCGAGGGCACCTCTTCGTCGTCTGTCGCGACTGCGAAACGACCAATGCGCGTTCTGAGCCCCGATGTCTGAAATGCAACCGAAGGCTCCACCGCTCTATTAATGAGAGATTGGATCCGCTGGGTGCAAAAAACGTTTCGATGAAGTGGGTTTATGTCATGGCGGCGGTTCTCCTTCTTTCCTTGGCCGGTTTTATTCTGGTCCAATTCTCAGGCTTCCGGATTTTCGAATAATCATGCGCCGTTTTTCCCAACGCAATTCGCTGGTGACGCTCAACGAGATCAACGTCACCCCCTTGCTGGATTTGGCGTTCGTGCTGCTGATTATTTTCATCATCACCACGCCGGCTTTGGAGCCGGGCATTAGCATGAAGCTGCCGGTGGGGGGCGATGCTCGCACCCGTCCCGACACCAACAACGAGGCGAACGTGAACGGTCTGGCCGAGGGGCGGTATACGTTTGCACGGACCGGAACCCGGGTGCTCAGTGAGCGGGAATTGGAAACGGAGTTGGTGAAGGCCTACCGCCAAAATCCGAATTTAGTGCTCGTGCTCCGAGTTGAGGGCTCAGCGCCGTCGCAGGTGCTGGTGAGTCTGCTCGACATTGCTGGTCGCAATGGACTGACTCGCTACCGCATCGGAACTCAGCTCCCCAAGCGGCGATGATCCCTTCGAACACACGATACTTGCTGACCTCCGTGGGCATTCATGCCGCGGCCGTGGGGGTTTTGTTGTTCGCCCCGGCCTTGTCGTCACACACAGTCCAAGACGTTCCGAGTCCCATCCTGGAGATTATTCCCGACAACCTGCGCCTCACCGATGGCAACACCATCGGAGGTGGCAATCCAGACGCGCAGCCCCCCAAGTCCAGTCCGCAACCGTCCGCGCCGACGGCTTCACCCCCGCCGGAACCGCCCCAGCCCGAACCTCCGAAGACGCAGCCTCAGACTCCGCCTCCGGAGCCTGCCAAGGCGGTGGAGCCCACCAAGGAGCCCACCAAGATGGAGCCGCCCAAGAAGAGCCTGGCCACCGAGATTCAGCGCAGTGCTCCCAATGCCCAGGATGTGGATCCCAACCTGTCCACCAAGAAACTGAAGTCCTCCAAGACGGACTTCCAGCTGGCCGAGGCTCCCAAAAAGCGCTCGAAGAAGGAGGCCGAGGTTGAGCGCAATAACGCCGCCGCTGTCGCCGCTGCTCAGGATGCGCGTGAAGCTCGGGAGCATCAGGCGCGCGTGACGGCGGCCCGAGAAGCCTGGAGTAAGGCCCAGCAGGCCCGCGCCGATGCCGTTCGGGGGGTCGCTTCGAATCTGGGGAAGAATTTGTCGGGGTCGACCTCGTTCGAGATGCCCGGGCCGGGAGGGGCTGCTTATGCGCCTTACGGATCCTACTTGATGGCCTTCTACAAGCTGCGCTGGAAGAAGCCCACGACCCTCACCGTGGAGCACGGCGAGGTGGAGGTGGAAATCACCGTTCAACGTAACGGTCGAGTCTCGGCCTTCAAGTTGGTGAAACCCTCTGGAATCCGTGCCTTGGACGATTCGGTCCGCGAGGTGCTCGATGCCAACCGCGATCTTCGTCCGCTGCCGGATGGCACGACCGATTCGGAGCGCCGAATCACCATACGCTTTGATCTTTCCGCTGCCTCTCCTGCTTAGACAATTGACCTCCGACCCAAACCCATTGGTTTAATTTCCGATATGTTCCGTCATTCATTCATCGCCCTCCTCCTCTCTCTGGGGATTTCCCTGAGCGCCTCCGCGGCCGAAGTGGTCGTTAGTGACGTCACTAGCCGTGCCGTGCCCATCCACGTCGCAGGTTTCGCTGGGGACGCCAAGACGGTCCTTGAATTTGACTTGTACGTCGCCGGATTCGACCTCGTGGCCCTGGCTCAGGCGCAGTACTCGGTGAATGGGAAATCGGGTGCGGCGCTCGAGGGAGTGCTGGCCGACGTGAACAACAATGCCACGCTGTTCAATCGTTCGTATCCCGGGGGTACTCCGCGGGCTCAAGCGCATGCACTGGCCGACGACGTTGTTCAAGCGATCACCGGTCGGAAGGGGATTTCTCGCACCAAGATGGTCTTTAAGGTTCAGAAAGAACGGATCAGCGAGGTTTATGCGAGCGACTTCGATGGAGCCAATCCGGTTCAATTGACCGCCGATGGTAATATCGTCGCGGCTCCGGCGTGGCGCCCCGGTCGGAAGTCTCTGGTCTACACCAGTTACCGTGCCGGCAATGCCGACATTTACTCGCAAGATCTGACCACTGGTGGGCGCAAGGCTCTTGTTCGGTTCTCTGGCTCGAATATTAGTCCCGCCCCGTCGCCGGATGGTTCTAAATTGGCGATGATCCTCAGCAAGGCGGGGAGTCCTGATTTGTGGGTGAGCGATGCCGAGGGCGGGAATCCCCGTCGATTGACCACCACGGCCGCCGATGAATCCTCTCCATGCTGGTCTCCAGATGGATCTAACTTGTGCGTGGTATCCCGAGAAAGTGGTTTCCCCCAATTGTATATTGTTTCGGCCTCGGGCGGAGCCATGCGCCGTCTCACCACCGCCGGAGTTCGCAATACCACCGAACCGGACTGGTCCCCGGACGGTAAGTGGATCGCATTCACGCGTTCCCGGGGCGATTACTTCGATATTTGCATCGTTCCGGCTGCCGGTGGCGACGCCAAGGTGATTACCGAAGGCGAGGATCCTTCTTGGGCACCCAATTCTAGGACCTTGGTTTTTGTGCGTCGGACCAGCAAGTTTGGTCCGCGCAAACTGTCGCTGCTTGACTGGCCGACGGGCCACGTCAAAGATACCGCTCAAGTAGCAGGTAGCAGCTCCCAGCCTAGCTGGAGTCGTTGAGCCCAGCCCGCTAACCCGCTTTCAAATTTCCAGATTCCAGCCTTTTTTTTCAACACACCAATGAAGCCGTTCTCCAAATTGGGTTCCCTCGCCCTCGTGCTGATCCTCTCCCTCGCTGCCGGATGTAAGAAGGGACAGAAGAATTACACGCCGCTGCCGGGATATTCGGGAACTCCTGGAGCCTCTTCGGGCCTGGGCAAGGGACAGCCCATTTTGCCTTCGGCGCGCCCGCTGACTCCGGATGGCTCGGGTGCCAACGGTGCTGATGTGGCCGGAGTCAACAACCCGGATGGGGCCAATGGTCAACCTTCTCGTGAGGAGATCGAAGGCATGCTCGCCAACCGTGAACACTTCAAGGCCAACACCGTTTATTTCGACTACGACAAGTCCGCGGTGAAGGCGGACGGCAAGGCGAACATCCAAGCCGTGGCGACCTACCTCAAGGCCCACTCTGACAACAAGGTGGCCATCGAAGGTCATTGCGACGAGCGCGGCACTGAAGAGTACAACCGCTCTCTGGGCGAGAAGCGTGCTCTGTCGGCGCGCGATGCGTTGATTGGCCTGGGCATCGGTGCTGATCGCGTGGTGACCCGCAGCTTCGGTGAAGACAAGCCGGCCGAGCTCGGTCATGACGAGTCTGCCTGGGGCAAGAATCGTCGTGGCGAATTTATCCTGCTCACGCCTCCGTCGGCGGGTGCTCTCCGCTAAGCGGATACTGCCTGGCTCTCCAACAAAAAACCCCGCCGAGTGGCGGGGTTTTTTGTTGGGCTGGAATCGGCGGGGCAGGACAGGCGGGGCAGGACAGATCTGCCAAGGCCACCGCACCGTTATCGATGCGGGGGCCGAGAGAAAGCCAACCTCAGACGCAGACGCCGTAGCGCTTCTCGGGGTCGACGCCGAGTTTCTGGATGGCCTCGGCCACCACGCTCTGCGGCAACACCCCCTGTGAGGCCAACTTGTAGAGGCACGCGATGGCGGTGCACTCACCGTCGATCTCGAAGAAACGCCGCAGCACCGGTCGAACCTCGCTGCGTCCGAACCCGTCGCAACCCAGGGTCATTAAACCTCCCGGAATCCACGGGGCAATTTGGTCGGCCACCAGCTTGAGGTTGTCGCTGACGGCAATCCAGGGACCCGACTGGCCTTCGACCGTCTGTTCGAGGTAGCTCTTTCGGGGGGCTTCCGTCGGATGAAGCATGTTCCAGCGCTTGGTGGCCTGAGCCTCTGAGCGGAGCCGCTTGAAGCTGGTCACACTCCACACGTCAGCGCTGACACCATAGGCTTCCAGAAGCTCTTGAGCCTTGAGTGCCTGTTGTAGAATGGCTCCGGAACCGATCAACTGGACCGTGTGCTTCAGGCCGGCCTTGCCCGGCTTGAACTTGTACATGCCGTTGAGAATACCTTCCACGACACCGGGTTCGTTCGGGATCGGCGGGTGGGCGTAGTCCTCATTGTGGACGGAGATGTAGTAGAAGATATCTTCGCCATCGGCATACATGCGCTTTAGGCCATCGCAGACGATGACCGCCAATTCGTATCCGAAGGCGGGCTCATAGGAATACAGGTTGGGCACCGAAGTGGCGACCAAGTGACTGTGTGCGTCTTGGTGCTGGAGCCCCTCGCCATTGAGGGTCGTTCGGCCCGAGGTCGCGCCAATCATGAATCCGCGGCAGCGCGAATCGCCAGCCAGCCAGATTTGATCGCCCACCCGCTGGAAACCGAACATCGAGTAGTAGATGTAGAAGGGGATGGTCGGCACGCCGTAGGTGACATTGGCCGTGCCGGCGGCGATGAAGTCGGCCATAGAGCCGGCTTCGTTGATGCCTTCTTCCAGAAGCTGACCGTCCTTCTTTTCGATGTAGGGCGTGTTGGCGTTGTCCTCGGTTTTGGTGCCGGGGTTGTAGAGTTGGCCTCGGGAGCTGTAGATGCCCACCTGACCGAAGAGTCCCTCCATGCCGAAGGTGCGCGCTTCATCGGGCACGATGGGCACGATGAACTTGCCGATGTTCTTGTCGCGGAGCAACGAGCCCAGCAACAGCACGTAAGCCTTGGTCGTGGAGGCCGAGGACAGAGCCGTCGCCTGGACCACGTTGCGCAGACCGTCGTCGGTGTGCAGCGGGGTGACTAGCTTCTGAGCTCGATCGATCCGAATGGGGTTGAATCCGTGCAGGGCCTTGCGGCGATCCAGCAGGTATTGAACCTCGGCACTGTCTTGCGGCGGGCGGTAGAAGGGCAGTTCGGCGATGACCTCGTCCTCCAGCGGAATCGAAAAACGTTCGCGGAAATGGCGAATGTCGCGCTCGGCCAGTTTCTTGAGGCCGTGGGTGGGGTTCTTTCCTTCGCCGGCTTCGCCTGTGCCGTAGCCCTTGACCGTCTTAGCCAAGATCACCGTGGGTCGGCCGTTGCGCTGGGTGGCCTTGCGGTAAGCCGCATACACCTTGAGAGGGTCGTGGCCTCCGCGGGTGAGCTTCTTGAGCTGCGCGTCGCTGAGGTGGCTGACCAAGTCGAGCAGGACCGGGTATTTCCCGAAGAAATTCTTCCGGATATAGGCACCGCTCTCGACGACGTATTGCTGGTACTCGCCGTCGACGACCTCGTCCATGCGCTGAGCCAGAAGACCCGTCGTATCGCGGGCCAACAACTCGTCCCAGTCGCTACCCCAAACCACCTTGATGACGTTCCAGCCCGCACCGCGGAACTGGCCTTCGAGATCTTGAATGATCTTGCCGTTGCCGCGGACAGGGCCGTCGAGGCGCTGGAGATTGCAATTGATCACCCAGACGAGGTTGTCGAGGTGCTCGCGGCCGGCCATGCTGATGGCTCCGTGCGTTTCCGGTTCATCCGACTCACCGTCTCCGATGAAGGCCCAGACCATGGGATCGTGGTCTTGTGCAACGAGTTTGCGCGCCTGCAAGTAGCGGCTGAAGCGGGCCTGATAAATGGAATGGATGGGACCCAGTCCCATGGAGACCGTGGGGAAGATCCAGAAATCGGGCATCAGGAACGGATGCGGGTAAGAGCTCAGACCCGGATGGTCCTGCAATTCCTGACGGAAGTTTTTTAGGTGCTGGTCGTTGAGTCGGTACTCCAGATAAGCGCGGGAATAATTTCCCGGTGAGGCATGCCCCTGGAAATAAATCATGTCGGCGGTCTTGCCGTCGGCACCGCCCCGGAAGAAGTGGTTGTAGCCCACTTCATACAGTGTCGCCAACGAGGCGAAGGTCGCGATGTGACCACCGACATTGGTCGTCTTGTTGGCCTTGGCGACCATCGCCATGGCGTTCCAGCGGACGTGAGCCCGGATCAGGCGCTCCATCTCGAGGTCGCCCGGATATTCGGGTTCCTCCTCGGGAGGGATCGTATTGAGGTAGGGCGTCGTGGTGACGTCCGGAACCGGGTAGCCCTCATTGCGCAGCCCTTGCATCACGCCGGCGATCAGCTTGCGTGCCTCCTGGGGGGACTTGCCCTCCAGAACCAGTCGCAGCAGATCCTCCACCGTGGCGCGATGCCGGTCGGATGCGGTCAGGGAACGACCAGAGGCGGTACTTTCGGTGCGCCCGTTGACCGGGGTGGCCGAACCATGGTTGGAACCAGAGGTATTCAAGACTCGATAGCCGGAGCCGAAGCCCCGGAAGCCGTAAGGTATTCAATTGGCCATCACTGCCAAGTGCAGGGTTGACCCTTTCAAGGGAACGAATCTTGAGAAGAAGCCAGACCTGAGAGCTGGCTTTCTCAGGAAGCCAGCGGAATGACGTCCGCTCCGAGATAGGGGCGCAGCGGTTCTGGCACCCGAATGCTGCCGTCGGCCTGCTGATGGGTTTCCACCAGTGCCACGAAGAGGCGGGCCAGAGCGGTGCCCGATCCATTGAGCAGGTGTGGGAAGAGATTCAGCCCGTCGGACTCCCGCTTGAATCGCAAGTTCATCCGGCGGGATTGGTAATCTTCGCAGTTGGAGCAACTCGACACCTCCAAGTAGGTGCCCTGTCCCGGAGCCCAGACTTCGATGTCATAGGTCTTAGCGGCGGCGAAGCCCATGTCGCCGGTGCAGAGGTTAATGACCCGGTAATGCAGCCCGAGGCGTTGCAAGACTGTCTCGGCGTTGTGAACCATCTTTTCTAGTTCCTCATAGCCCTGGTCCGGATGTACCACCTTGATGAGCTCCACCTTGTCGAACTGGTGGACCCGGATCATGCCCCGGGTGCCCAACCCAGCGGCGCCGGCCTCGGCCCGGAAGCAGGGCGAGTAGGCGCAGTAGCGCACTGGCAGCTGCTTCTCAGCGAGAATTTCCTCTCGATGGATGTTGGCCACTGGAGCCTCCGCCGTCGGCAATAAGTACAATTTGCCCATCGTCGAGGTGTCGAGTCCCTCCTGCACGGCATAGGCCTGATCCCGGAATTTCGGAAACTGCCCCACGCCAATCATGCAGTGCTCTCCGACGATGTAAGGAGGGGCCACTTCGGTGTAGCCATGTTCCCGCTGATGGAGGTCGAGCAGGAAGTTGATCAGCGCCCGTTCCAACCGAGCTCCCCAACCTGTGTACAGAAGAAAACCTGATCCGCTCAGTTTGGCTCCTCGGGCAAAGTCGATGAGCTTGAGGCGTTCGCAAAGCTCGACGTGGTTGCAGGGCGTGAACTCGAAGGAGGCCTTCAGGCCATGCACGCGAATCTCCGGATTGTCGGCCGCATCCTTACCCAAGGCGACGCTCGCGTGGGGCAGGTTGGGAATCATGAGCAGTAGTGAATCCCGTGACTCCTCGGCTTGTGCGGCAGTCTTGTCGAGTTCAGCGATCCGGTCGCCGAGGGTGCGCACTTCCGCTTTCTTGGACTCGGCTTCATCGAGGCGCTTCTGGCCAATGAGCCCGCCGATTTCTTTCGAGGTGCTGTTGCGCCGTGCTTTGAGTTGCTCGGCCTCGGCGAGCGCGGCCCGTCGGGATTCATCGAGAGCCAAGACTTCGGAGACCCTGGCTTCGTCACCGGCGTTCCGCGTGGCCAATCGCTCCCGGACGAACTCGGTCCGATCGCGCAACAACTTCATGTCGAGCATGGTGAAAGGATACGGAAGCTGAGGCGGGAAGGAGAACGGAATTTCTCAGGCTATTCGACCTGGCCAAAAACAAGGGGGTATTGGCGATGCGATCCCGGAAGGAGTTGTTTCTTAACGGGCCTCTCAATGGAGAAGCGCAGGAACGGCGTCAGCTTTTGCTTAAACGCTCGAAGAGCCTCAGCGCCTGGGAAGAGTGCACTCGAAATTGTTCTCCCAGAAATCCGGCGTTGGGGGTGCGTTGGCGCCAGTAAATCAAGCTGCTCTTAATTTCACTGAGGTCGTGGCCGCGGGAAATATCTTTGACCACATCTTGGTAATGCTCACGCAACGGACCGCACCACGGAAAGAGAACGGTGGACCAAAAACGTTGGGAAGGGGTTTGGAGTTCCTTGGCGAGCGCCTCAAGCGCCTCCTCAGGACTGCAATCCCGTGCCTCGCTAAACCGCTGCGCGAATGTTTTCGGTGGAGATGAGGACATCTATGGGTAACAAAATCTAAGCCAATGATTTGGTGATAACTCAATAATTTGAGGTATTTGTCACGTTTTTAATTATCTAAGTAGATATTTTTTGGGATTTTGTGGTTCGGCTGCGAAAACTCTCACATCAATGAATACCTCGATTTCTTTGAGATCGACGATATTAAAAAGTGGAGGACGATGGATTATATTTTGTAACGCAAATTGGCTGTAAAAGGTCGCCGACTTCTGTAACGACAGAGTAACCTAATTTGCTAAAATCGAGACTTGCACCTCCTCGGCAAATGCTTGTCGCTTGGACCGTTGCCATGGATCAGGAAGTTCCCCCCAGCCCTCGTGTTCCGCCGCCCTTCGTCAATGCGGCGTCACCCCGCCGTCGACGATCCGGGTGGGTGCATCGCTCTAAGCGCTGGTTCAACAATATTCCGGACCGACTGGCCGAACGTAAGCTCAACCTGTACCAAGTCGTGGTGATGATCGGGGTTTGCTACGTGGTTTACCGCTTCATCATTCCTATGTTCGACCGAGACTTGGGCGGCGGTGGTGGGGGCTGAATTCCCTCGTCCTCAGCGCCCCAGCTCCGGTCCTGTCGAGCCAGCCTGCGACGGCCAGGACAGGCCCGTTGAGCTTCGCGAGCGTGCTCCGGGCCCTTCAACGACTCAGAGAGCTTTCTTGGCCAAAAGTAACGCATCGACGAGGGCTCGATTGGACTCTGCGTCCGTTTTGATCTTCCCACGCCGGGGAGGCTGGCGTTCACTCGCCCGTCTCTTCTGACAATGAAAATCGTACTCGCTTACTCCGGCGGCCTCGACACCTCGGTGCTGCTTTCCTGGATCAAGGAAACCTACGGCAATGCTGAAATGATCGCCTTCTGCGCCAACATTGGCCAGGAGGACGAACTGAAGGGCCTGGAAAAGAAGGCCAAGAAAACGGGGGCCTCAAAGATTTACATCGACGATCTTCAGGAGGAGTTCGCTCAAGACTTCATTTACCCGATGCTTCGGGCTGGCGCGATTTACGAAGGACAATACTTCCTGGGAACGAGCATTGCCCGACCGCTCATCGCCAAGCGCATGGTGGAGATCGCTCGCGCCGAGAAGGCCGACGCCATCGCCCACGGAGCGACGGGTAAGGGCAATGACCAAGTCCGCTTTGAGCTGACGGCGGCGGCACTGGCTCCAGATCTAGAAATCATTGCCCCGTGGCGGGATGCTCGCTACCGCAAGGATTTCCCGGGTCGCCAGGAAATGATCGATTACTGTGCCGCCAAGGGGATTCCGATTCAGGCCAGCGCCAAGAAGCCGTACTCCATGGACCGGAACCTCCTGCACATTTCTTACGAGGCCGGCATTCTGGAAGACCCGTGGTACGACTCTTTTGATCTTAAAAATCGGGACTATTTCACCACGCTGTCGGTGATGCCGGAAGACGCACCCGACAAGCCGGAGTTCGTTACCCTCGACTACGTGAAGGGAGATTGCGTGGCGGTCAACGGCAAGAAGCTCAACCCGCTTCAGGTCATGCGGACCCTCAACAAGATCGGTGGCAAGCACGGCGTCGGTCGTGTGGATATGGTGGAAAACCGCTTCGTGGGCATGAAGAGCCGCGGCGTCTACGAGACCCCGGGTGGCAGTATTTTGCACTATGCCCATCGCCAGATGGAAAGCCTCACCATGGACCGCGAGGTCATGCATCAGCGCGATGCGTTGGTGCCGAAGTACGCCGAATTAGTGTACAACGGCTTTTGGTATGCCCCGGAGCGCCTGGCCCTGCAGGCCTATGTCGAGGAGAGTCAGAAGAATGTCACCGGGACGGTCCGCGTGAAGCTCTACAAGGGCGGAATGTATGTCGCCGGCCGTAAGAGCCAGTTCAGTATGTACAACCCGCATATTGCCACGATGGAGGCCGACCCGACCAAGGCTTACAATCAGGACGATGCGACGGGTTTCATTCGATTGAACGGCCTACGCCTTCGCGTCAATTCCACGGTCAATGGCGCCAAGAATCTCCTGAGCTAAGCGCGCGTGGGTCACGGCCCCGTTTGGGCCTGGCCTCCCGGCCAATCCGACGGGGTGTTCCAGTTGGTGAGTGCGCGGTGATCTTGATCGCTGAGCTCCCACGGACTCATCCATCCAGTTTCAAGGCCTCGGCGGCAGAATGCCTGCACCGAGGCCTTTTGCGTCTCCAAGTGCTCCTGGGCGATGGCCCAGGCCTGGTTCGGATAAATAGCGGCCAACGGTTCCAGTCTACCCTGATAAATGGGAACGCATCCCTGATTGGGAGCGATCCGCATTATCAATTGTTGCAGCCACTCCACCGACAGTTCTGGTAAATCTACGGCGACTAAGAGAGTCCATCCGTTGGGAAATTGCGCATGGGCCCATCCGAGTCCAGCCTCCACTCCAGCCAAGGGTCCAAAATCGGCAAATCGGTCTCTCAGGAGTGGAATGCCCGCGGGTATGGGAGGCAGGGGAGGGCGGTTTTCTGAGCCTGCCGCCACGGCGATGTTCCGGAGGCCTGCCTGCTCCAGAACCCCGATTTGACGGAGGAGCAGTGGCTGAGCATCGGATTCAAGCCAAGCCTTGTCTCGGCCCATTCGGAGGGATCGTCCTCCGGCCAAGATCACGCCCGTGAGTTCTCTACCGACAAGTTGTTCGGAAACTTGGGTCACCGGTTCTGAGCCTTTCTGGATCCTGGATGCTTGTCACCTTCCTGATGCCATCGGCCAGTGAAGTGAATGAAGCTCCTTGCCCGGAGCCGGGGTGACGGGTTTTCCTCCGCTCATGTCTCAATTGGAAAATCAAGTGGCGGTGGTGACAGGGGCGAGTCGGGGAATAGGCCGAGCCATTGCACTTCGCTTCGCTCAGGCCGGTGCCGATGTAGTGGTCGTCTCGCGCACGGTGGAGAATTCTGAAAAAACCGCGGCCGAGATCCGGGCCTTGGGACGCAAGGCGTGGGCCTTAGCCGTGGACGTTTCCGATGCCGGTGCCATTGCCGCCGCCGCTGAAATCCTGCTCGAGCAGGCGGGGCGGGTGGACATCCTCGTCAACAATGCGGGCGTGACCAAGGACGGCCTCCTGATGCGCATGAGCCAGTCCGACTGGGACACCGTGCTGAACACCAACTTGCGCGGAGCCTTCCTGTTCACCAAGGCGCTGACCCGGACCTTCCTCAAACAGCGCTCTGGCCGGATCATTAACTTGGCCAGCGTCATTGGGCTCATCGGCAACGCCGGTCAGGCCAACTACGCTGCGAGCAAGGCTGGTTTGATTGGGTTCACCAAGTCGGTGGCCAAGGAGTTTGGTTCCCGAGGTGTCACCTGCAACGCCATCGCCCCTGGATTCATCGAGACCGACATGACGGCAGCCCTCAACGAGGCACAAAAAGAGGCGATCCTGAAGCAGATCCCCCTGGGGTCCCTGGGTCAGGCCTCGGACATCGCTGAAGCGGCGTTGTATCTTGCGGGTCCCGGAGGACGTTATGTCACCGGTCAGGTGTTGACGGTCGATGGAGGCATGGTGATGTGAGCGCGCAGTCACCCTCATCAAGGCAGGGAGAATTCTTACTGGACTGGGCGGGTGCTTCGGAACCGGAGACCCCGCCTCTGCTTGTTCCCGAAGGCCCTAGCCCGGAATGGTTGCAGCGATTGAGTCCCGAGGATCGCCGGCACGTGGCCAGCCTGGCCTGGGAGCGCCGGCCGCTGGTATTTCTAATCGATGCTCGGGCTCATTGGAATCTGGTGCGCCCGCGTCTGCCGTTGGCGGGCTTTGATGTTCTGGATTTCCAGGACCAGCCGGACGGCGATTTCAAAATCCTGGTACCCTCCGACCTCTCATCGCGGGAGTTGCAGCATCTTTTGAAGTGCTTGCGGCAGAGTCGCTCTCCGCGAGCGGTGGTGTGCGAGCCGATGGGTTGCACTGGGCGTGTGCTGGCCACTTTAGCGCGACGTGAGAACTTCATTGGGGGCGAGGTTTCTCCTGTACAAAAACCCGCAGCGAGGAAGAATTCGCGAACGGGGACTTGACGGTCGGGTGTCACACGCCTAGACAGGCGCCCCAACGAGACAATTACCATGGCTGATAAAACCATCGAGCAGCGGATTAAGGACATCATCATCGAGCAACTGGGCGTGACCGCCGAGCAAGTGACTCCCGAAGCCAAGTTCATAGAGGACTTGGGCGCTGACTCCCTCGACACTGTCGAGTTGGTGATGGCTCTCGAGGAGGAATTTGGTCTGGAAATCCCGGACGACGAAGCTGAGAAGCTTCAAAGCGTTGGCGACGTGATTAAGCACGTCGAGGACTCTCAGGCCAAGTAACCCTGCGACCCGCTTCATCAGGGCAGCCCGGCTTCCGGAGCTGCCCTTTTTCATTGCAGTCACTCCGTAAACAGCAATCCACACCTGGGTTGACGCGCGCTTGTGTGTCTTCAGAGGGTGGGTAATCTGTCCCTGAACTATGTCGAATGCTTGGTCTGAACGCCGCGTGGTTGTGACCGGTCTGGGTTGTGCCTCCCCGCTGGGGCTGGATGCCGACACCGTCTGGAAAAACATTATCGCCGGAAAATGCGGTGTCGGGCGCGTGAGTGCCTTCGACATCTCCGCCTACGACTGCCAGATTGCGGCGGAAGTGCGGGGGTTTGATCCGGTGCCCGCATTTCCGAGTCCTAAGGAAGTGCGCCGCTCCGACCGCTTCACGCACTTCGGTGTCTATGCCGGTTGGGGTGCCTTGAAAGATTCGGGTTTGAATTTGGAGACTGAGAACCGGGACGACATCGGCGTGTACATCGGTTCGGGCATCGGCGGCCTGCACACCACCGAGGAGCAGCACAAAATCTTGTTGGCCAAGGGACCAGGGCGTGTCAGCCCGTTCATGATCCCGATGCTCATCTTGAACATGTCCTCGGGTTTGTTCGCTCTCTACAACAACTTGCGCGGACCCAACTTTGCCACCTGCTCGGCCTGCGCGACCAGCAACCACGCCATTGGTGAGGCCTGGTGGGCGATCAAGCGCGGCGATGCGGCCGTCATGTTCGCTGGCGGTACTGAAGCAACCGTTGTGCCCTTGGGCATGAGCGGTTTTGCGGCCATGAAGGCCATGTCCACCCGCAATGAAGATCCGCAACACGCCAGTCGACCCTTCGATCGCGATCGGGATGGATTCGTGATGGGGGAGGGGGCGGCGGTTCTGGTGCTCGAGGAGTTGGAACACGCCAAGAAGCGCGGGGCTCGTATCTATTGCGAGATTATGGGCTATGGCAACACGTGCGATGCTAACCACATGACCTCGCCTGATCCCGAGGGAGCCGGTGCGGCGCGGGCTATCCAGATGGGGCTCAAGCACGCCGAGATGCGTCCTGAGGAGATCGACTACGTCAACGCGCATGCCACCAGCACCCCGGTGGGGGATGTTTGCGAGACCCAGGCCATCAAGCGGGTTTTTGGTGACCACGCCCGGAAGCTGGCCATTAGTTCTACCAAAGGAGCGACCGGACACATGCTCGGCGCGGCGGGAGGCATCGAATCGCTTTTGTGCTGCAAGGCCCTGGAAGCACAAATCGCTCCGCCGACCATCAATCTAGAGAATCCGGATCCGCAGTGTGATCTGGATTATATTCCTCACACCCCGCGACCTATGAGGATCGATGCCTTTCTGAATAATTCGTTCGGATTTGGTGGCCACAACGCCATCGTCATCGGCAAGCGGTTCGTGGGCTGAGCCGCTCACCGTTGGGAACCCAACGGCAGCAGGGCACGGGCAGACGCCGATTCCGCCGGTGCGTCGGGATGCGCTGGGATGCGCTGGGATGATCCGTGGGGGGCGGACGCTCCGCGCGACCATCAAGCGCTCCAATCCGAATTCTCTCCGCGCTTTCCCATCGGGCCGGCTCGGGTCAGTCTTCAGGGCATGATTCCTCGATCCGGTCTTTGGTTATGCCTGTTTCTGGCCTTGAGTTGGGTTCATGCGGCGGACGCCCCGCCGCTGAATGTGGTGTTGATGGTCGCCGATGATCTGGGGGCTCACGACCTGGCTGTCACCGGCAGTCGGTTCTATGAGACGCCCCACCTCGACCGGTTGGCTCGGGAAGGAGTCCGGTTTAACCAAGCCTATTCGGCGTGCACGGTGTGTTCGCCAACCCGGGCGGCACTATTGACGGGCAAGTATCCGGCTCGACTCAAGATCACCGACTGGATCGCTGGCCATGATGCCCCCAAGGCCAAGCTACGCCCCCCGGCCGACTGGGTGAAGGCGCTGCCGCTGGCCGAGCAAACGTTGGCTGAACGAGCCAAGGCCACGGGCCGCGCCACGGCGCACATTGGTAAGTGGCACTTGGGTGGGGAGGGGTTGGGCCCCCTGCAACAGGGCTTTGATGTGAACCTGGGTGGTGACCACCGAGGGCAGCCGCCTTCGTATTTCTCGCCGTATGGATTGCCGCAGCTTCCCGACGGTCCACGCGGAGAATACCTCACCGATCGGGAGGGGGCTGAAGCGGCCGCCTTCATTCGTGGACACCGGGATCAGCCATTCTTCCTTCAGATTGCATTTCACTCGGTGCACACGCCGCTTCAGGCCAAGGCCGAGTTGGTTGAAAAATATCGCAAGAAAGCCCAGTCGGTCGGTGGATCTCAGACCAATGCTGTGTATGCGGCGATGTTGGAGAGTCTTGATGGAGCGGTAGGACGCGTGCTCACGGCTCTCGACGAAGCCGGTCTTAACGGTCGAACCGTCGTCGTCTTCACTTCAGACAACGGCGGGCTCGTCTTGGGGCAGAACCCTCCTACCTCCAACGCGCCGTTGCGCTCCGGCAAAGGGTCCCCCTACGAGGGAGGCATCCGTGTGCCGCTGGTGGTCCGATGGCCCGGAGTCACTGTCCCTCAGGGACAAGTGGAGCAACCGGTGATCTCCATGGACGTGACCGCCACGATTGCCGCGGCGATGTCGGCGACCCCTTTGGAAAATTTGGAGGATGGCGTGAATTTAACACGGCTCCTGAAAGAGCCCTCGGCACGGCTTGGTCGCGAGGTGATCGGTTGGCACTACCCTCACTATCATCCCGGCGGGGCCTCGCCGTATTCAGCGATCCGGGCTGGGGATTGGAAGTTGATCCAGTACTACGAGGATGGGCGTCATGAATTGTTCGATCTCGCCAAAGATTCCAGTGAGGCGCACGACCTGGCCAGCGAGCAACCGGCCCGCGTCATGGAACTGGCACGACGCCTGTCCGACTGGCAGGGACGCGTCGGCGCCCAGTGGCCCTTAGCTAACCCGGATTATCACGCTCAGCCCCTGTCCGCCTCGGCGGATGGGAGTGTGCTCCTTCACTCGCGCTCAGCCTCTGTGCACGGAACGGTGCTGCGGTATGAACCAATGCCCTTCAAGGACACGCTGGGTTGGTGGGGCCGCGCCGAGGATTGGGTGGATTGGAGTTTTGAGCTCAGCCAAGGAGGATCCTTTGAGGTGGAGCTGACTCAAGGTTGCGGGCGAGGGTCTGCAGGCAGCCAGGTGGAGTTGCGCATCGGGGATCAAGTGATTCCCTGGACCGTCGAAGAGACCGGACATTTTCAGAACTTCATTGTCCGCCGACTGGGGCGTATGACGCTCACGCACGGCCGCCACACGCTGGCGGTGCACCCAGCCCGCAAGGTGGGTGGGGCGGTGATGGATTTGCGCCAAATCCGCTTGGTGCCGGTCCGCGGCGAGCCCTTGCCCACGGAGGCGGCCCGGATGGTTCGAGCGGCCTCGCGCATCGTGGTGTTGGGAGACAGCATTACTTACGCGGGCGAATGGGTAGAGTTCTTGGAGGCCGGTTTGCGTCAGGTTCAGAGCGACCATCGTCCCGAAATTCTCAACTTGGGATTACCCAGCGAGACGGCCTCGGGTCTGTCGGAGGCCGGGCATGCTGGCGGAGCCTTTCCGCGGCCGGACGTCCATGAGCGCTTGGGTCGGGTTCTCAGCCGTTTGAAGCCGGACTTGATTCTGGCCTGTTATGGAATGAACGACGGGATTTATTTCCCTCTCGATGAATCGCGCTTTTCCAAGTTCCGCGATGGGATGCGGCGATTGCATGAGGCCGCGGCTCACGAAGGAGTTCGGGTTCTCCACCTGACGCCCCCGGTTTTTGATCCCCAGCCTTTGAAGGGTCGTACGCTGCCCTCCGGCATGAGCGCCTACCCGCAGCCCTTCGAGGGATACGACTCGGTATTGACTGCCTACTCCCAATGGTTGGTCGGGCAGCGAACCAACGGTTGGCAGGTGGTGGATGTGCATGGCTCCATGCGCCAATTTTTGGACGCCCGGCGATCCCAAGATCCGGTGTTCACGCTGTCGGGTGATGGAGTTCATGCCAATCGTCAGGGGCATTGGTTGATGGCTCGTGAAACCCTTCGAATGCTCGGTGCCGCGGGGGCGTGGATGGATGCGCTGAACCCGGAAGAGTTGGTGGATCGTTCGCGTGGCTCACGCGATGGGTGGGCTTTGATTCAGCGCCGTCAGCGTTTGCTTAAGGATGCGGGGTTGACCTTCGTTGGTCACCAAAGACCGGGCATGGCTCCCGGAAAACCCTGGGAACAGGCGCAATCAGAGGCACGTGAAATCGGGCTCGAACTAAATCGCTAAGAGGCCTGGGACTGCGATTTTGAATGAAACGGCAAAATATTTTAAAACCTCACTTGACCCTTTCCTCTCCGTTGGGCATAACAGTTTCAAAAGGACGGGTCACGAAGAGGGCTCTCCTCCGTCTCAATTATAACCATTATCTGACCATGATTCAGCGTTCGATTATTGCTGCAGCTGCAGCTCTCGCCCTCGCAACGTCGTCGGCGTTCGCCGGAACCATTTATTCGACCACCGGAACTGGCACTGAGTTCTACGGTGTTGGAACCTCCATCGCCAACGGCCACCGCGGCTATGAATATGGTGACCAGATCGTCCTTCCCTCCGAAGGGTATTCCTTCACCGGGATGACCTTCGATTATTACTCCGCCTCGCTGGGTGGTTCGATGAACCTGAACATCTACGCCAACGATGGCGCTTTGATCAGTGGCGCGGCCTCCCCGGGCACCAAGCTTTTGTCCATCCCGGGCATCGGCATTTCCTCGGGCGTCAACACGGCCACCTTCGACTACGCTCCCTACGTGGCCCAGTTCGGTGCTTTGAAGCTGCCGAAGAATTTCACGGTGACCGTGAGCTTCTCGGGTGCTACTGCAGCCGCCGACAAGGGTTTGATTCTCGGTGGCATTGAGTCCACCGTCGGTCAGCCTCACTTGAACGTGGGTCAGTCGGGTGCCGATTTCTGGCAGAAGACCGGTCCCGGCAGCGGTGATTGGGCTCTTCGCGCTTTGAACTCCGCTCAGGAACCGAATTTCAAGATGACCGTGAGTGCTAATGTTCCGGAGCCCACCACGGTGGCTCTCGGTGTGGTCGGTGCAGCGTTCTTGGGTGCTTCCGCCCTCCGCCGCAACCGCCGCTAAACGGCAGTTCTAAGTTTTCCTCCCTTTACAGGCGCGATGGTTTCCATCGCGCCTTTTTCTATGCCTGGGTCCGGTAGGGCGCACTTTTCGACGGGCCGACCGGAGTCAGAGTTGGACGCGTGAGCCAGAGTACGGGCAGAAGGATTGGACAAGGGGCTTGGTGTCCCTTTTGATTGCTCCATGCGCTGGATAGGCTTGTTGCTGTTGTTGGGTTGGATGGCTGGACAGTGGGGAGTGAGGGCGGAATCGGCCACTCGCGTCGAGGTGTGGACCGACCAGTCCACGGCCCGGCCCGGTTCCACGGTCACGGCAGCCATCCGCCTTCAAATGGCCGAGGGGTGGCATATTTATTGGCGCCATCCGGGTGACGAGGTGGGGCTTAAGACTCGGGTCGAGTGGACCCTGCCACCGGGAGTTACGGCTGGAGCCATTCAGTGGCCCGTTCCCGACAAGACCACTGAAAAGGAATTCGATACGCTCACCTACTCCGGGACCGTCGTGCTACTGGTTCCCATCGAGATTCCTGCCGGCCAAGTGCTGGGTCCCATCACGCTCAAGGCCAAGGTCCGATGGCTCGAATGTCATGAGGAATGCGTCCCGGGAAATGCCACGGTGGAGACACAGGTCACGGTGGCTAGCCTAGATGAAGTTTCCGTCCATGCGGCGGAGATTCAGTCGGCGAGGCAACGTGTGCCGCGCACGGTTCAAGACGTTCCCATTAGCGCGACCTGGGAGGCTTCCGAGGGCGTTGTGCCTCGTAAACTAGTGATCTCTTGGAAGCCCGGATCTGGGATTTCGGGGTTTGATGTATTTCCTTTCGAGGCGGTGGGAGGGGTTGCCCCGGTGTCGATCAAAACCGAATACCTTGATCCGCAGAACGGGTTCCTTCGCATTCGCAAGACGGTTCCAGCTGGCGACTCTGGGTGGCCCGACCGATTAGAGGGAGTGCTGGTCGCGAAGGGGGCAGAACCTGCGGCGGAGCCTGTAGAATTCAGCGTGCCCATTGTGGCGGCATTGGCTGGCCTCGCAACCGCACGCCCTGAGCCTGTTTCCATGGCGGAGTTGCTCATCAAGCTGCTCTCGGCCTTCGTGGGTGGGCTCATCCTCAATGTGATGCCGTGCGTGCTGCCGGTCTTAGCGCTGAAAGTGTTGGGGTTCGTGCAGCAGGCCAAGGAGGAGCCCCGGCGGGTGCGGACGCTCGGCTTGGTCTATGGGGCAGGGGTGTTGGCGTCGTTCTTGGTCTTGGCGGGCGTGGCTTTGGCTGTGCAGGCGGCGGGCGGTACGGCGAGTTGGAGTGCGCCTTTCCAGAACCCTATTTTTCGAGTGCTGATCACGGTGCTCATCACCTTGGTGGCTTTGAATCTTTTTGGCGTGTTTGAGCTGACCTTGGGCGGATCGGCCATGCAAAAGGCTTCGGACCTTTCCTCAAAAGAGGGGTGGAGTGGGGCCTTCTTTAATGGAGTTCTTGCGGCCGTTTTGGCGACTCCATGCACGGCACCCTTCTTGGCTTCGGCGCTGGCGTTCGCCTTCCTTCAGCCGCCTTTGGTAATTCTTTTGTTCTTTGTCGCCATCGGGGCGGGGCTGGCATTGCCGTTTGTGGCGTTGTGCTGGGAGCCGGCTTGGTTGCGTTTCTTGCCGAAGCCGGGTGTTTGGATGGTTCGTTTCAAGGTGGGCATGGGTTTCCCCATGTTGGCGACGGCGATGTGGTTGTTCTGGTTTACGGCCGGCCGTTTGGGTGAATCGGGCACTGGCGTGTTGTGGTTCGGGTTGTTTTTGGTGGTCTTGGCTATGGCTACCTGGGTCTGGGGGGAGTTTGTGCAGCGTTCGACCCGGGGTCGGGGTTGGGCCATGGGGGTCGCCGCTTTGCTGTTGCTGGCTGGATACTTTGGTTTTTTAGAAGGTCAGTTGGATTGGCGTACGCCGGCGGGCCGGCGGGTCAAGGGGTTGGAGTGGCAGAAATGGAGTGCTGCGGCGGTCGAGCAAGCCCGTCGTGAGGGGCATCCGGTGATGGTGGATTTCACAGCCGACAGTTGTCTTAACTGCAAGTGGAATAAGGCGACGGCCATCGAGATTGACGCTACTCGGGCGCGCATCAAGGAATTGGGAGTTCGTGTTTTCGAGGGCGACTTCACTGATGGAGATCCGATCATCGCGGACGAACTCAAGAAGCATGGCCGCCGGGGTGTGCCTTTGGTTCTGATGTATTCCGCAGACTTGGCTAAAGCTCCGGAACTCCTGCCTGTGGTACTAACTCCCAGTATTGTGGCTGAGGCCTTGCAGCGAGCGGCCACGCGTTGAGCTTCGGTGCGTCTTGGGTGGCTCTGCGGGACTGGGCCTGCGCTCGCAGGGATCGTGCGGGAGGTGAGGGCTTTCGCGCTGTCGCGCTTCGGGGAAATAGGGTGCTGCGATCCAATGCTCGCTACGGTCCAGTCCCGCTGACGCCGGTGTGTGGCTGGGGTATGGGTGTGTTTTCTTTAGGAAGGGGTTGATGGAGGATTGGGATTTGGGATCCGAAGGTGCGTTCCTTGGGGGGCTCTGCGGGGCTGGGCCTGCGCTCGCAGGGATCGTGTGGGAGGTGAGAGTTTTCGCGCTGTCGCGCGATGGGGAAAACAGGGTGCTGCGATCCAATGCTCGCTGCGGTCCAGCCCCGCTGCCGCCGGTATGTGGCTGGGGGCTGGGTGTGTTTTCGTTGGGGAGGGGTTGATGGAGGATTGGGATTTGGGATCCGAAGGTGCGTTCCGTGGGGGCTCTGCGGGGCTGGGCCTGCGTTCCCGGGGATCGTTCGGTGTGCGGGAGATTCTTTTGTTATTTTACAGAGCTGCTGGCATCGAAACCAATTGAGGGCTGGGTTTGCTGTCAGCCTGGGTTCATTCTCGTGCGTGTGAACTCTCTAGGTTGGGTCGCCGTGAGCAGGACCTCGTTCGCAATGGTGATCGCAATGGCGGTCGCTGGGATTTGCCGTGGTGCTGAGGCGGTGTCTTCACCCAAGACCCGGGTGAGCTATTCGGAGGCCTACGGAAAAACCGATCGGGCGACGAATGTGGCTGCAGCTGACTTGGCTCGCTTCGCTCCCGTATCTCCTGATCGAGCTTTGGAGACGTTCCAGATTCGGAAGGGGTTCCGTCTGGAATTGGCGGCAAGCGAGCCTCAGGTGGTGAGTCCGGTGACGATGGCTTTTGATGAGGATGGCCGCGCGTTCGTCGCCGAAATGATCGATTACTCCGAGCGCCGGGATGAGACCCCGCATGCCGGGCGAATTCGGATGCTGGAGGATCTCGATGGGGATGGTCGCTTCGACCGTTCTACGGTCTTTGCTGACCACCTTCCTTGGCCGACGGCTCTCATTTGTTCTCGGGGCGGGCTGTATGTTGGGGCCTCTCCGGATATACTGTGGCTCAAAGACACGACGGGCGATGGTCGGGCCGATGAACGCCGCGTCGTGGTGAGCGGATTCGGCAGTGGGGTGGCCCGACTCAATGTTCAGGCTCTCCTCAATTCCTTCAATTGGGGGCTGGATCACCGCCTTTACGGGGCCACCGGTCCCAATGGGGGAAATCGTGTGGTCCGGTCGGGTGCGGAGGGATCCGGTCTCGATTTGCGGGGTCTGGATTTCAGCCTCGATCCTCTGACCGAAACGCTCCGTCCGGAGACGGGCGGCGGTCAGTACGGACTCTCGTTCGATTCGGTGGGAAATCGATTCGTGTGCAGCAACAGTGATCATCTCCAGTGGATGGCCTTGAACTGGCCGCATGCTTCGCGCAATCCCTGGGTCGCTCTGCCGTCGCCGCGGGTGAGCATCGCTGCCGACGGACCCGCGGCTGAGGTGTTCCGGATTAGTCCCGACGAGCCTTGGCGGATTGTTCGGACGCGGTGGCGAATTAGTGGGGTAGTCCCAGGCATGGTCGAGGGCGGTGGGCGGGTCTCGGGTTATTTCACGGGGGCCACTGGGGCGACGGTGTACCGCGGTGATGCCTATGGCCCGGACTTCATCGACAACGTTTTCATCGGCGATGCTGGGGGCAACCTGGTCCACCGGAAGGTGTTGAAGGCCGACGGGGTGGGCTGGGTGGCGCGTCGTCCTGCCGACGAGCAGGGTGTTGAGTTTCTGGCTTCGCGAGACACGTGGTTCCGTCCGGTGCATTTTCAGAATGGTCCGGAGGGTTGCCTGTACATCGTGGACATGTACCGGGAGGTCATCGAGCACCCGTGGTCTATCCCCGAGGCCATTAAGCAGCACTTGGATCTGAACAGCGGCAATGACCGCGGACGCATTTGGCGGGTGGTTCCGGAGGGTTTCCGAAGACCGGCTCCGCGGCGGTGGAGCCAAGCCTCGGTGAGCCAGTGCGTAGCGGCTCTCGAAAGCTCGAATGGATGGGTTCGCGAGACAGCATCGCGCCTCATTCACGAACGTCAGGACCGTTCTGCGGTACCGGAGTTGGAGCGGTTGCTCGAGCAATCGGCGGTCCCGCTGGCCCGACTGCATGCTTTGTATTCACTCGAGGGATTGAAGGCGCTGGAGGGGGCACGCCCTCTGACAATCGCCCTGGCCGACCGGGATGAACGCGTTCGCGAGCATGCTGTGAAATGGGTGGAGCCTCGGGTGACGGGCACGGATCCGACGGCCAAGAGCCTTCAGGGACTGCTCTTGAGCTTGGTCGATGATCCCTCCGTGCGAGTTCGTTGCCAAGTGGCCCTGACCCTGGGGGCCTGGTCGGGTCCAGAACGGAACAAAGCTTTGGCCCGGATCGTCATTCGGGACTGGGATCAACCGTGGGTGCAGGCAGCGGTCTTGAGCGGTCTGTCCACGGGTGCCGGAGAGGTGCTCACAAGCCTGGCTCAGGATTCGGGATTCATCCAGCGACCACGCAGCGGGGAGCTCTTGGAGGCGATTGCGACGGTGATGGGCGCGCAGGGGCTTCCGGGTGAGGTGGATCTTTTTCTGGACCGGGTGGCCAGCCCCGAGTGGTCTGCCCCGGCGCCTCGCATGGTTCGTGCCTTTCTCGAGGCGGCGGCCCGCTCTGGCAAATCGGTGGTTTCCCGGGAGTCGGAGGAGCGCCTGCAGAAGCTGTTTCGATCCGCCATCGTCCGTTCTGCTGAGGAAGGGCTGGCGGAGGCCGATCGGGTCCGGGCGGTGGAGTTGCTCGCGGTGGGTCGTTCTGGCGAGGTGGTAGAACCGTTGAGCCGGTTGCTGCTGACGGACTCACCCCGCGTTCGTGCGGCGGCCATCCAGTCCTTGGGGCGGTTGAACTCTCCAGGCGTGGCCGAACGGCTTCTCAAGCCATGGAAGGATTATCGGGCTGAGGATCGGGCGGCCGTGGTGGCGTTGCTCGCCAATCGCCCCGAACGCGCCCAGGCGCTGCTGGCGGCGGTAGAACGAGGTGACGTTGGCCCCGCAGCGATCCCCGCGGCCACAGTCCGAAGCCTCCAGACCCATTCAAGCCCCGCCGTCGCGCTGGCCGCGCTGCAATGGCTTCCGAAGGAACCCTCCAGTGCCGATACCGTGGCTGCGCTCCAATCGGCGTTGACCTTGCCTGGTTCAACGGCCCGAGGAGGCTTGATCTTTCTCGAACGCTGCGCGGCCTGTCACCGTGCCGGTTCCGACGGTCATGCCGTGGGACCGGATTTGGTGACGGTGCGCACAGCAGGAAAAGCCAAACTGCTCACAAGCATGGTGCAACCGCATGCCGAGGTGGCTCCTCAATACATCGCCTTTGCCGTGGAAACACTGGACGGCGAAACCTATTCGGCCTTGATCGCCCGGGAGACGCCTACTCATGTGACGCTGCGCCTCGGCGGCGGTCAGGAGCTCACTTTGGAGCGTCGAGCCGTCCGTTCCATGCGAAGCTCGGGGCAGTCGCTCATGCCCGAGGGTCTCCTTACCGGGTTGTCCCCGGAGGCGGTGGCCGATGTGTTGGAGTTTGTTTCCCGTGCGCCGGTTTCAGTTTCGCTTCCCTCAAAACCATGAATGCCCCGGTGCCGATCGCGGTCTGTTTCATTTTTCCCATGTTCAGGAACTCTTTATTTTGTACGGCCCTCGGATTGCTGGTCCACACGGTGGTTTTAGCCGGTGCTGCAAATCCCGATTGGTTGATCGATCCATCGCCGTATCGGGCGCGGGTTCAGGTTGCTCCGGATCGCCCCGAGCTCGTTCTCGACAACGGTCTGCTGCGGCGTGTTATTCGCATCGAGCCTAACGCGGCTACGGTTTCGTTGGAGAATCGCATTAGCGGCGAGTCCCTGATCCGCGGGGTAAAGCCGGAAGCCGTGGTGGAGCTCAACGGCAAACGATTCGAGGTCGGGGGTCTTCAAGGGCAACCCAACTACGCCTTCCTCAGGCCCGAATGGGAAGGGCAACTCAAAGCGCGGCCCGAGGCGTTTCGCTTTGTGGGCCATGAGATTGGAGTCCCTCAGGAACGCATGGCGTGGAAGCAGGTGCGGCATCATGCGCCGGGGGTCCAATGGCCGCCGCGGGGAGTGACTCTGAGGCTCGATTTCGAGGCGCCGTCGTCGTTGGTCTCCGAACCGTCACTCCGCGGGCTCCGGATTTCAGTGCACTACGAATTGTACGATGGCATCCCCTGCTACTCGAAGTGGTTGACCGTGAGCAACGGAACAGCCTCGGCGGTGACGATCAACCGTTTTTCTAGCGAGGTGCTTGCGGCCGTCGAGCGGGTCTCGGAAGTGGATGAGCTGTCGGTGGGGCTGACGCCTCCCAACTTCCATGTCGAGACCGACATGTCGTTTGGTGGAATGACCGGGGCGGGGGCCAATCGGCGTTCCTACCGGTGGCTGACGGATCCCGAGTTTCATTCCCAGGTCAATTACGAGAAGAAGACCCCTTGCTTGCTGGATGTGGGGCCCGATCTGGGACCCGATCAAACGGTGGCTCCCGGGGCCACCTTCGAAACTTACCGAGCTTGGATCTTGCCGCAGGACAGCACGGACCGCGAGCGATGTGGTCTGGCCGTGCGGCGGATGATGCGCACGGTGGCTCCCTGGGTGACCGAGAACCCGCTAATGATGCACGTGGTTTCTTCGCACGGACCGACGGTCACCAATGCCATCGATTAGTGCGCGGCCACCGGCTTCGAAATGCTTATTCTCAGCTTTGGCAGCGGCTTCGACATGGAGAACGGACGCCCGGAAACCTTACAGAAAGCCAAAGCTTTCTCGGCCTATGCGCGGAGTCGGGGCGTGGAAATCGGGAGCTATTCATTGCTGGCCTCGCGCAGCGTCGGTGGTGGGAATGACGTGGTCTTGCCTCCCGGGCTCAAGCCGGTGTTTGGAAATTCGCCCTGCCTCCAAAGCCAGTGGGGCACCAACTACTTTCGCCGCTTGTACGAGTTCCACCGTCAGAGCGGTTTCACGTTGTTGGAACACGATGGCTCTTATCCGGGAGATCCCTGCGCATCCACGAATCATCCGGGGCACCGTCGGTGGGAGGATTCCCGCTGGAACCAGTGGGTGGAGATTCGAGACTTCTACCGCTGGTGCCGGGGCGAGGGGTTCTACCTGAACGTGCCCGATCACTATTTCATGGCTGGTTCCACCAAAACTGGCATGGGCTACCGAGAGGTGAATTGGTCGTTACCACGGGAACAGCAGGTCATTCACACCCGTCAGAACATTTATGACGGCACTTGGGAAAAAACCCCGAGCATGGGGTGGATGTTTGTGCCGCTGACCGAGTACCAGGGCGGAGGAGCCGCGGCGACCATCGAGCCTTTGTCGGAGCATCTGGACCATTATCGGCGCATGCTGGAGAGCAATCTCGCTCTTGGAGTTCAGGCTTGTTATCGCGGTCCGCGCCTCTTTGACAGCGAAGTGACCCGGTCCATGGTTAAAGGCGAAGTGGACTGGTTTAAGGCGCACCGAGACATTCTCGAGAGCGACCTGATCCACGGCCGACGGGCCGACGCTCGGGATCTGGACTGGATGCTCCACGTGAATCCCTCCTTGAAAGAAAAGGGGATGCTAGTGGTCTTCAATCCATTGAATGAACCGGTCCGCAAGGTGTTGAAACCTAATCTCTATTATACTGGATTGACCCAGACCGCGCGGTTGCGGGAACGCGGTGGTAAGGGGCAGCGTTTGTCGGTGGGTCGTGACGGTCGGGTGGAGGTGAGCGTGACTGTGGCAGCTCAGGGCATGAACTGGTGGGTAATTGAATGAAGAACTTCGGTTTGAACGATTTGTGGGCGTCTCGATGGTTTCGGGTGCTCGGGTTTGTAGCCGTTTTTGGATGGGCCCTAGGGGTGCCATTTCTGTTGGCTCAAGGAACCAACTCGTCGGTCCCCGCTACTTCAGAAACCGAGGGTGCCCGTGGACGTGATCTCTACCTCAAGAACTGCTTTGCCTGTCACCAGATGCGGGGGCAGGGGATCCCGGGAATCTTTCCGCCACTGGCTGGTTCCGACTACCTCTTGGCCGACATCGATCGAGCCATCCGGATCGTCTGCGAGGGGTTGAATGGCGAGATCACGGTCAATGCGCGTCGGTACGCCGGCGTCATGCCGCCCGCCGTCTTGCAAGACGAAGAGGTGGCGAGCGTCCTCAATTATGTTTTGCGCAATTGGGGCAACGCAGGCCCCGAGGTGACTTCCGAGCAGGTCAAGAAGGTGCGGGCGACGACGGCTTATCCGACCTTTGAAGCACTTCAGTTGGCCAATCGCTATCCGCCCTTGCCCAAAGCTCCGGAGGGCTTCCGTTTGCGCGAGGTGGCACGGTTGCCGTTCCGCCCGGTGCGCCTAACGAGCGACGGTCGTGGCCATGGTTTGTATGTCCTGACCGAGCAGGGCGATGTGTGGCGGTTGGATCCCTCGAACGCGGCCTTGAAGCAAATCCTTCCTGCCAATCGCTATTTGGAACGTCGCCCGGAGGACATTGGCGGGCCGCTCTTCGTGCTCGGAATGACCCTTGACCGGCAGAAGCGGCTCTATATCGCCTCCAATCAACAGAACAAGGCGACCCGGCCTTACCAGAATATCGTCACTATTTATCGGAGTTCCTCCGTGACCAATGGACATCCCTCGGAGTTGAAGCCGTGGTTCCAGACCAATTACCCGGGGAGTCCGGCCTACATTCATGCCGTGGAGAATATTGCCTTCGGTCCGGATGGGCATTTGTACGCCGGCAATGGCGGCCGCACTGACGGAGGGCTCACCGGAACCGACTCGGAGTGGTATGGTGGTGGAGAAACTCCTATTACCGGTTGCCTCTGGCGGATCAAGTCTGACTCCACTCCGCCGGTGCTAGAGGTCTACGCCCGCGGTCTTCGCAACGCGTATGGTTTTTGTTGGAACGAGGCTGGTGAGATGTTCGCCACGGAGAACGGTCCGGATGCGGACGCCCCGGAGGAGCTCAACCACATCGAGGAGGGCAAGCATTACGGTTTCCCGTATCGGTTTGCCGATTGGACCAAGAAGGCCTATCCCACGAGCCCAGAACCGCCCGCTGGCCTCGCCTTCACACTGCCGGTGGCCAATCTCGGACCTGATGGCGGATTCTCTGGGAATCCGATGTTCACGTTTGATCCGCATTCGGGTCCTGGGGGTATTGTGTTTCTGGGCAAGGAGTTTCCCGAAGGGTATCGGGGCACGTTCTTGCTGACCCGATTCGGAAATTTTATTCGATCACCCAAGGATAACTCGGGATTTGATGTGCTCCGGGCCACCTTGCGTCGGAATGCCGAGGGGCGCTATGAGGGGCATTTCCACACCGTGCTTTCGGGACTCGGCCGCCCCATCGATATCCATTTAGGCGCGCCCGGAAAGCTCTACATCGCCGAATATTCTCGGGCCACCAACAGCAGCGATTCCTATGGCCCTTCAGGCCGGATTCTCGAGTTATCGGTAGCAGGGCGTTGAGCTGGAGCCGCGGCAGGGGAGGGCCTCGCGCGGTCGGCTCTAGGTGAGTCGAGTGGGTTCGGTGTCGATATTGGGCAAACGGCGGCGTTGGTACCAAGCCATGCCCACCAGATCAAACAGTCCCCGCCCGAGGCGGTTCCAGACCCCGTATTTAGAAACTCCGGCCGTACGGGGGCGGTGTTTCACGGGCACCTCCAGAACTTGGCTCCCATTCCCAGCCACGAGGATCGGGAGGAAGCGGTGCAGCCCGTTGAAGGGAAAAATGCCGGTCAAGCTGCTGCGTTTGAACGCCCGCAAGGCGCAACCGGTGTCCGCGAAGTCCCATCCCAAACTCCAGGAGCGGAAACTCCGGGCCACTCGTGACGAGGCCTTGCGCACGAAGGAGTCCTGACGATCTACCCGGTGTCCGCACACGAAATCGGCCCTGTCGAGCAGTTGCAGCATTCGCGGGAGCTCCGATGGGTCGTTCTGAAGGTCGCCGTCGAGGGTGCACAAAAACGGGGCCTCCGTTCGGGAGATGCCAGTCCAGATGGCCGCACTTTGCCCGGAATTCTTGAGGTGCCGCAGTCCGGTGATGCGGTGATCGCGCGCTTCCTGGGTGCAAATGGCTTCCCAGGTGCCGTCGGTCGAAGCGTCATCCACGAGCACCAATTGCCAGGCCCGTGTTTCAGCACGAAACACTTCGGTAATCTCGGTCACCAACGGAACGATGTTGGCGACCTCATTGAAGACGGGAACGACGATGACGATCTGCGGAACCACGAGCCCAAGCCTACGGACTGGAGCCTCCCGGAACCAGTCGAGTTTGCAGGCGGTCGAGCTTCACCGTTGGTTCCGCCTTCTGGGTGGTCTACAGTTTGGCCATGCCGGAGTTGCCCGAAGTGGAGGCCTTTGGACGGTGGTTGCTGCCGCAGGTTCGTGGTCAGTGCATCGACACGGTTGAGGTGCTCAAGCCTCGGTTGGTGCGTCCCGTGTCGGTCTTCGCGTTTCAGCAGGCGGTAGAGGGGGTGCGTATCCAAGAGATTCGCCGCCGGGGGAAGTGCCTCCTCTGGGACTGCGTACGTCCCAGCGGAGAGGCGGAGTTGTTGGTCACCCATTTGGGCATGACCGGCTCCTGGCGGATGTTGCCGGGCCATGGGCCGCTGCCTCGACATGCCGCGGTGGTCTTGGGCATTGGCGAGCAGCGCGTGGTGCTGGAGGACCCTCGACAGTTTGGGCATCTCCGGTTGGGGAACGCGGCGGTGCCGGAGTTAGGCCCTGAGCCGTTGGATCCCTGCTTCACGCCCGAGTTGCTCGGCAAGGCATTGGCCCACGGGCGGAGGCCCATCAAGGTTTGCCTGATGGATCCTTCCCGGTTGGCCGGGGTCGGTAATCTCTATGCCAGCGAAGCGCTGTTCTTGGCCGGCATCGATCCAACGACGCCAGTTCATCAACTCGGGTTTGAAGCCATCGGGCGATTGCATGCTGTGCTGCGAACGCTCCTGGAGTCCGCCGTGGAACGGAATCTTCAGGCCCTTCGATCAGACCGTTCCATGCTCTACCAACAGCAGGGGGTGTCGGAGGATCCGTCCGAGGGTGGGCTTTGGGTGTATGACCGTGAGGGGCAGCCGTGTTTTCGCTGCGGAGCGCCAATTATTCGTTTCATGCAGTCGGGGCGTTCCACTTTTCAGTGTCCCCAGTGTCAGTTGGCCGTGAAGTGAGTGGATGAAGTGAGGGGGGTTGTCAGCGAGGGGGGGGCGGTGCTCAATAGTCCCTGTGAAACGGAATCCGAATCGATGGAGTTGGATGCTCGTGGCGCTGCTGCTCCTGGTTCTCTCGGGGTGTACGTCCGCTTCTTCGGCGGCCGCGAAGACGCCGAGGCCCGGGGCTCCGAATACTATTCCGCCGCAGTGGTTGCGGACGGAACTTCACCTCGCCGCCGTGGACGCTTCCGAATGGGAGGCCTTCTTGGCCGAGCACATCACTTCACGGTTTCCGGCGGGCTTCACTGTGGTCGAGGCTTATGGGCAATGGCGGGCGCCGCAGGGGGATATCCGACGGTTGTCGACCAAGGTGGTGGTGATACTTCACCCACCCACGCACGAGGCGGAGCAGGCCATCGAGGCGATTCGCAAGGAATACTGCGCGGCCTTCAACCTGAGTTCTGTGCTTCGATCCACCACCCCGGCGCTTGTTTCCTTCTGAACACCATGTTGCCCCTTCCGATCATCCTCGCTTCGGCCTCACCCCGGCGGGTGGAATTGCTCCGGACGTTGATTCCCGAGTTTCAGGTCATCCCCAGTGATGCGACCGAGGTGCACGATGCAGCCGTTGGGGTTCGTGCGTTGTGCGAACTCAATGCGCGAATCAAGGCGACGCCCATTTCCCAACGATATCCAGGGCACTTGGTACTGGGTGCCGACACGCTCGTGTGGCTCGACGGGCAGCCGCTGGGAAAGCCGGTCGATTTGGCCCAAGCCCAAGCCATGCTGCGGAGTCTCTCGGGTCAAGCCCACGAAGTGGTCACCGGTGTGTGCCTGATGCACGGCGACTCCGGTCGGTGTGAGGTGTTTTCGGAAGTGACGCGTGTGCAATTCCGATCCCTCGATGAAGAGGTCATTCATCGCTATCTGGCGGCCGTGCACACGCTCGACAAGGCCGGCGGTTACGCTCTGCAACAGCACGGAGACTGGTTGGTGCAATCCGTGTCCGGCTCGGAAAGCAATGTCATCGGGTTGCCGGTAGAGGCACTGCGCCAGGCTCTCGGAGACTGGGGGATTTTGCTCAGTTCGTCCCGCGACGGCGAAACCGGCTTTGGAGGCTGACCAGCACTGCCCACACCAGCAGGGCAGCATTGAAGAGGACGAGTCGTTGAACTACTCGCTGCAGACCCTCGGCTGGAGATCCGCGCAGCAGAGAGTCTTGAAAGCCCCAGAGGCTGACACCATACGCCGACGCCAAAACCAAGGCTCCGGGCACGAAGCGGAAGTCGCCATGAGCCATCCGGTCGCTGAAGAGCACATTGGCCAGCGTGAACGCCAGCATGCCCCAAGCAAACCAGGGCACTAGTGGGGCTGATAGTTCCGTAGGAATGCCCGGTAGCAGGATTTTGACCGGCAGCCAGGGTAGAAGGGTGCAGCCCAAGGCTGCCAATCCACCCAAGCTGGCTGTGGCGATCAAGGTCCAGCGGAATGCCTGATGACCATCGCCCCCGGCGGCGCTGCGGGCCACCTTAGGGAACATGACCAGCGCCAGCGGCACGGTGAACTGGCTGAGGGCGAACCCGACCTGAGCTCCAGGCGAATAGCGGGACCCCACTTCTTTTTGCCATGCTTCGGGCACTGCTCCCTGAAGGAACAAATTGTCGAGCTGACCCAAGCACTGGAGCGCGGTGGCACCGAGAAACAGAGGCCAGAAGCCGCTGGTCGCTCCGATTGCAGGCCGCGGGGTGTTTTCAGCGGTCGGTGTGAGTGTTGTGGTTTCCATAGGCCATGGTTTCAACGCGCGAAAACCCACCACCATGGCGATGAGAGTCGCCGACAAAGCCCCAGCAACCGCGCCCGAAGCGCCTCCTCCCACCCAGGTCAGGATGGCGACCACGGAGGCAAAGCGTCCCAATCCGTCTACGATCGACATGGATCCCAGTCCGGCAAAATCTTGTCGCCCTTGAAGGATGCCGCGCTGAATGGCTGCCAGCAGTGAGGCAAGGATCAGCCCCCAGGTGATCCAGAGAGGCAACACCGAGGTGAGTTTCAGGAGGCTTGCTAGAGCGGGTCCGCCCGGGATGAGTGCCAGACCGGCCAGCGTCATAACTAGCAGGACGATGCCTGCGGAACGCTTGAGGCCAGCCCGTGTCGCTTGGATGGCGTCGTGGGTGAGTGCTGTCGCAGTTTGTCGTGCCGTCAGAGTCCAAAGAGCCCCTTGGGCGGCGCCCACGACGTAGAAAATCGCCATCAGGGACTTGAACTGAAAATAGACCTGAGCCCCGCCAAGCTTCGACACCGAACCATGGACCAGAGCCATGCCAGCCCCGCCCCCCAGGGTGGCCGCAATCATCCAAAGGCTTTGCTTGAGGAAGCGCGATCGGGACTCGCTCATGGTCAACGCGAGGCTCGGCTGGTTCGTGACGGCGGCGGAGCCTCGGGGATCGGCGCGAGTCGCAGTCGATCGAGACAGGCTGCCATGTCCGAAGGCAACGGGGCCTCGAAACGAATCTTTTGGCCGGTGCGTGGATGCAGGAAGGCCAGTCGGGCGGCATGGAGCATTTGACGAGGGGCCTTCCAGTTGTGTTCCTGGAAGAACCGTGCGTTGGCCCGCTCTCCGTACACGTCGTCACCGAGCAACGGAAAGCCGAGATGAGTCAGGTGAACCCGAATTTGGTGGGTTCGGCCGGTGTGCAATTGGCACTCAATCCATGAGGCATCCCTGAGTGACTCAAGGCAGCGGTACTCAGTCCAAGCCTCTCGTCCTTTACCTGGCGTCGTCACTGCCATCTTTTTGCGTTGGATCAGGTGGCGGATAATTGGGGCCCGGATATCTCCGTTGAGCGGTCGGACCGTGCCGATGACCAGTGCCAAATAGGCTTTTTCAACGGTGCGATCAGCAAATTGCGCCGACAGGTGACCGTGTGCGGCATCTGTTTTGGCCACTACGATACAACCGCTGGTTCCGAGGTCTAAGCGGTGGACAATGCCCGGCCGTTCGACGCCACCGATGCCGCTCAAGCGGTCTTGGCAATGATAGAGGAGTGCATTGACCAGTGTGCCGGAGGAATGCCCTGCAGCCGGGTGCACCACCAAGTCGGAGGATTTATTGACCACGAGTAAATCCTCGTCTTCGTGCAGAATGGACAAGGGGATGTTCTCGGGCAGCACCTCGCTGGGAATGGCTTCTGGCCAGCAAACCTGGATGCGATCACCGACTCGCGGATGGTCGGTGGACTTTGGGCAAGAACCGTTCACGAGCACGGCTCCCTCGGTGATCAGTTGCTGAAAGCGCCCCCGTGACGTTTCTGGGAAACGTTCCGCAAGGTAGCGGTCCAGGCGTAGGCCGGGGCGGCTCTCTGTGATCTCGATATCGATGGGTTCGGGCATGGTTCAATCACCGTGGCCTGTCCGGTGGGCGGGAAGATAAGCGGTCGGGCCTCTGAAGGCGACCGCCAATCCGGCTCATTCTTTAACCGTGCGGTTCCCCGCTTGCCGTTGCCTCCGGCGGGTCCGTAGATTGGCAGGCGTGGCGACCAAAGAGCGGACAGAGGAATCCAGCAAGGACCGTATCTGGGTCGATAGCCAAGGGTTGTTGCTAATCCTGGTGGCGGTGGTGCTTGCCGCCGCCCTCATTTCCTACGATCGACTGGATCTTGGCGTCAACACCACCGAGCCCAATACGGCCATCCGGAATTGGATGGGCCGTTTCGGGGCCCACGTGGTCTACAACCTTCATCTAGTCCTGGGTTTCGGTATCTGGGTGCTCCCGGTGCTTTTGTTGGGGTTTGGTTTCGCGTCCTTCATTCCTTCCCTGAATTACCTGCGGCGTTGGCGATCGCTCCTCGCCTCGGTGGGCCTGGTGATCGCCTGCGTGGGCGTGCTGGATCTTTGTGAGCGTTGGATTCCGGGCGTCCAAATTCGCAAGAACAGCGGGCCTAGTCCGGGAGGGCTTCTGGGGCATCAAATCAACAATGCCTGGGTCGAGTATTCGGTGGGCCGAATGGGTGCGGCCGTGACCTATGTTATCATTTATCTGGCGAGCCTGCTCTTCCTCACCGACTACCAGTTGCTGGTTTGGATCCGGCAGTTGTGGGTGCGTGTCCCGAAGACTCCCGAGGAAAAGATGGCTGCCGAGGAGGCCTCCATCGAGAAGAAGGCCAAGGCGTTGGAGAAGAAGGCTCGTGAGTTGACCAAGCAAGCGGACGTCGAGTCGGAGGTCTCTTCCGCGGTCACCAAGCCGGCCCGTGCCAAGGCCGCAGTAGTTCCCCAGCCTGACGGGGTTTCGGAACCCTCCGGAGTGGGAGCCGACTTAAAACCCTTCCCCGAGGTGACCATTCGTGATTTGAGTGTCCCCCAACCCCGGGAGGTTCGGACCGTCCAGGCCGGCGAGGTGATCAAGGCTGATGAAATCTCTGCAGTGCTCACCCCTGCGGGCGACGAGCCGGCTCTGGCATCGGAACCCCGGAAGCCCAAGTCGGTGGCTGAGCGCATTTTGGGCCGTCCGCCGGGTGCTGATTTGAATGATGAGGAGGGGAGCACTGTTGAATCCGTTGAGTCCGTCGGGCCCAGGGCTGAGCCGCTCGATGGCGAGGATGCTCCTCCTTGGGATCGCCCTGAGGACGCTGCACATCCAATAGCCGAAGCGCTGCCTGTGGTCGCTGCTCGTCCACGCGTGGTGATGCAGCCTCGCAAGATTAAGCCGATCACCGTGGCCAGCGCGCCGATCATCGGAAATTATCGACTACCATCAATTGACCTGCTGAGCCTGCCGGACACCTCCGTCAAACCGACCGAGACCAAGGAGGAACTCATGGCTAATGCTCGGCTCATGGTTCAAACGCTGGCCCAGTTCGGCATCGAGGTCGCACCGGGCGACATCACCAAGGGGCCCACCATCACTCGTTATGAATTGCATCCGGCGCCCGGGGTAAAACTGGAGAAGATCGCAGGCCTGACCAACAACATCGCCGCGGCCATGAAGGCCGAACGGCTGAACATCTTAGCTCCGATTCCCGGCAAATCCTCGGTGGGTGTCGAGGTTCCCAATGCAATCAAGACCAAGGTGATCATGCGGGATCTTCTGGAATCCCCGGAGTGGCAGAACACGAAGGCTCGGATCCCGCTGGCCCTGGGCAAAGATGTCTATGGGCATCCGATCATCGCCGACCTGGCTGAGATGCCTCACGTGATGATCGCCGGCAGCACCGGTTCGGGTAAATCGGTGTGCATCAACACCATCATCGCCTCCTTGGTGTACCGGTTCAGCCCGGACCAACTCCGCTTCGTGATGATCGATCCGAAGGTGGTGGAATTGCAGCAGTACAATGCGCTGCCGCATCTGGTCGTGCCGGTGGTGACGGATCCCAAGAAGGTGATCCTTGCCTTGCGATGGGTCGTCAACGAGATGGAGAAGCGCTACCAGATCTTTGCTCGGGTCGGGGTGCGCAATATCAAGTCGTTCAATGAGCGGCCGAAAGAAAAACCGCTGCCGCCCAAGGATCCGGAATTGCCGCTGACCACACGCAAGGAGCGTGTCGAACCAGGGGCTGATGGGTTTGCTGTCGAAATTGATGAGCAGATCGTCGTCCCCCGGGACGAGGACATCGTCATCCCGGAAAAGCTCTCCTACATCGTGGTCATCATCGATGAGTTGGCGGACCTAATGCTGGTAGCTCCGGCCGATGTCGAGATGGCCATCGCCCGTATCACGCAAATGGCACGGGCCGCGGGCATTCATTGCATCGTCGCAACCCAGCGGCCTTCGGTGGACGTCATTACTGGCGTCATCAAGGCCAACATCCCGGCGCGTATTGCCTTCCAGGTGGCGGCCAAGGTCGACTCCCGCACCATTCTCGATCAGATGGGTGCCGACAAGCTGCTGGGCAAGGGCGACATGCTCTACTTACCCCCCGGATCCGGACGATTGATTCGGGCTCAAGGGGCTCTGATTACTGACGCCGAGATTGAAGCGGTGATGAGTCACATCAGCGTGCAGGGCAAACCGAGCTACGAGCCCGAGATTCATCAGGCTCTGCAGAAGGCTCAGAGTAGCTTGGGATCTATGACGCTTGATCCCGACGACGAGGGGAGCAGCGAGGATGATGAGCTCCTTCAAAAGTGCATTGAGGTCATCCGCACGGAGAAGAAGGCAAGTGTTTCCCTGCTTCAACGGAGGCTCAAATTGGGCTACGGGCGTGCCGCTCGTATGATGGATGAACTGGAGGATCGAGGTGTCGTTGGGCCGGGCAAGGGGGCCGAACCTCGGGACATTCTCATCGATCTGGATGGGAGTGGTTTCGATGGTGGCGGCCAACGGTTGGTCTGAAGAGGAAGCTTGGGAACTGGCGGTGGAGGAATCTGGCCAGTGTGAGTGCACCGACTTGAGGGTTTATCTCACCTTGAGAAAGAAAGGAGTCGGGACTAGAAAGACCAAAACTAGGTCTTCCCAGCATGCCCCTTCCACGCCCCTCCTCATTCAACGAAAACACCCTCAGCATCATCATGGGGGGAGGTCAGGGGACTCGATTGTTCCCACTGACCCGGGATCGCGCCAAGCCGGCTGTGCCGCTGGCGGGCAAGTACCGGTTGGTCGATATTCCTATTTCGAACTGCATCAACAGTGGCCTGCGCCGCATCTATTTGCTGACGCAGTTTAACTCGGCTTCGCTGCACCGTCACGTTTCCCAGAGCTACAAGTTCGATCACTTCAGCGGCGGCTTCGTGGAACTACTGGCGGCCGAGCAGAGCTTCTCCAGTACGAGTTGGTATCAGGGAACGGCGGATGCGGTCCGTAAGAATCTCCAGCACTTCAAGAACAACGACTTCGAGTACGCGCTGATTCTCTCGGGTGACCAGTTGTACCAGATGGACTTCCAGTCGGTCCTTCAAGCGCACATCGATCACTCGGCCGACCTGACCGTGGCGACCATACCCGTGGCCGCGCGCGAGGCTTCGGCGCTGGGCATCATGCAGGTCAATCCCGAGAACCGGATCACCCGTTTCGTTGAGAAACCGAAGGATCCGGCGGTGTTGGAGTCCATGAAGCTCGATCGTGCCACTTATCCGAAGTTGGGCATCCAGCGCGATGAAGACCTCTATCTCGCCTCGATGGGTATTTATGTTTTCAACCGCGACGTCCTCTTCGAGTTGCTCAACAACAATCACACCGATTTCGGCAAGCACATCATTCCGGGGGCCATCGAGAATCAACGGGTCTACTCCTACATTTTCCAGGGATACTGGGAGGACATCGGAACCATCCGCAGCTTCTTCGAGGCCAGTCTCGATCAGACGAGTGATCGGCCTCAGTTTGATTTCTTTAACCCCACGGTTTTTACGCGGCCCCGCTACCTGCCGGCTACCCGCATCGAGAGTGCGGCGATCGATCACGCGGTGATCGCCGACGGGTGCACCATTGACCACGCACAGTTGCGCCACGCCGTCGTGGGTATTCGATCCATCCTCGACGCGGGGAGTTGCTTGAATCGCGTGGTGATGATGGGTGCCGACTACTACGACAACACCGAGAAGCGCAATCGCCCTGAAAACCAGGGGATCCCCATTGGCGTGGGCCGTGGAACGCGGATCGACAACGCGATCATCGACAAGAATGCCCGGATCGGCCGCAACTGCATTTTGTCGCCGGAGGGCAAGGCCGCCGATGTGGATCACCCCCTCTATTACATTCGGGACGGTATCTTGGTCATTCCCAAGGGGTCGGTCATTCCGGACAAAACCATCATCTGATGGGTGTCCCGCAGGATGGGGTGAGCGGACGTGTTGATCAGGTTTACAAAATGATCGCTTGCCTCCCCAGTGGGAATGATACTACTTTGTTCTTTCATTTGAGGCAATTCGCCCGTGAAACCGGGCAGAAATACACATTTCTATGGTTCGTATTCGTCTGAAGCGCGGCGGTAACAAAAACAACCCGGTTTACCGGATCGTGGTGGCCAATGGACGCAGTCCCCGGGACGGCAGGTTCATTGAAGAGATTGGCACCTACAATCCTAAGACCAAGGGCAACAACTACACCTTGGACTTGGGTCGCGCCCAATATTGGATGGGTGTCGGTGCTCAGCCCAGCGAGACCGTGGCTTCTTTCATCAAGAAGTCCGTCAAGGTGGCTGCTGTTGCTGCTGTTGCTGCCTGAAGCGTTTCATCGCTGACACGCTGTCACTATGCAGGCCTTCCTCGAGTTTGTGGTGAAGGAGTTAGTGGATGAACCGGAATCGGTCTCCGTGACTCCTGCCGAGCGGGGTGGCCTTACAGTGTACGAGGTGCGTGTCGCTCGCGAAGACGCTGGCAAGATCATTGGTCGTCGTGGCGGTACGATTCAGGCTATTCGGTCCGTGCTCCAGGTGGGTGCGGCCAAGGCGGGGCGCCGCTGCACGGTGGATTTGGTTGAGGACGAATAGAGCTTACAAATAGAGCTCACCGACAGCCTAGGTTGCCGAGAGTTTGAGTCGCCACAATCCCGGTCGGTCCAAAGCTCCGGTCGGTCCAAAGCTCCGGTCGGTCCAAAGCTCCGGTCAGTCCAGAGCCCCGGTCAGTTCAAAGCTCCGGTTAATTCAAAGCCTCCTTCTACCACGCTTGGGTCGATTCGATTTAATCCATCCGAGTGTCTAGGTGAGATCTATCTCGGTCCATTGACTCTCAACTGGATCTTTCTTGCAAAGTCATTTGCAGAGGTATCCATGGGTCCAAAGTTCCTCGGCTCCCCTGGTCTCAACTTGCGGTGACTGACCTCTTGCCTTGACCGACCTTAGGAGGGCTATTGGTTGGCTAACCGTCAGTTGATCCAGCTTGGTAAGAACCTCGGTGTATAAGCCTCGGTGTAAAACCATCGAGACCCAATCGTCTCGGTTTTAAACGCTTCGGCCCAGTGTTCTGAATCCCACGTTTGCAGGGCGGATTCAGCGGCTGGAGGTTTTCGCACCAACTTGAATCGATGTTTTGTGGCGGAGTTTTCAGTGGATCTCAAACACCCAAAAAAAACAGCGGGGTCGTGATTGGATTCGACCGAGGTTCTGCAGTATTTTCTCGCGGTCGCGTCAAACTCTAGGTTTCACCGTTGATGGATCCCTTGAGGTTCGTTGGCGCTTTTTTGAAGCCTGGTGGACGTGGTGCAAAAACGGGTGAGGCGACAAACTTTGGCGGAGTGCCCCATGAAGGTTGATATTTTGACCCTATTTCCGGAGATGTTCTCAGGTCCTTTGGACGAGAGCATCGTGGGGAGAGCGCGAAAGGCTGGGATTTTGGATCTCAAGATCCACTTTCTTCGCGACTGGGCTCATGACCGGCATAAAACGGTCGATGACCGACCCTTTGGCGGCGGACCAGGAATGGTTCTCAAGCCAGAACCGATCTTTGAAGCAGTGGAGTCCCTTCGGGGGCCAGAAACGCGAGTCATCCTCACCGCTCCCGGTGGGCGTCCATTCAACCAGGCAGTGGCTGGTGAACTAGCGGCCCTAAATCATGTGATCTTGATTTGCGGGAGCTACGAGGGGTTCGACGAGCGAATCAGGGAGCATTTGGCCGACGATGCCTTGAGCATTGGGGACTATGTCCTCACCAATGGCGCGTTGCCAGCCATGGTCATTGTAGACACCGTTACTCGCCTGTTGCCGGGAGCTCTTGGAGACGCGATGAGCGCTTCCGAAGAATCTCATGGTGACGGATTACTGGAATACCCTCACTATACCCGGCCAGCGGAGTTTCGCGGATGGACGGTTCCTGAGGTGCTCATGTCTGGGAACCACTCCGAGATCGCTCGATGGAGACAAAAGGAATCCATGAGGCGGACGGCCGAGCACCGGCCGGATCTGTGGGAAAAGTACCGCTGGCGAAAACCGGGCAAATAGCCCAGCTTCGGGCTGGTCGAGTTTAGATCGGATTTCGAATCGAAATCTAATAAATATCAGATCGCTACTGAGGCAGGGGCGAAATTCTGGATGTCGAAATTCTGGATGTCGAATTGACGGGTCGAAAGTTTTTTTGGAGAGTCCCTTTTTCGTAAGATTAAGGGTTCGGGAAATTTAGTTTTGGAAATTTGAAGAGAACACAGCCATGAACAAGGCCGCATTGTTTGACAAAATCGAGGGCGAGCAGTTCCGCAAGGAACCCGCGAAATTCAACGTGGGCGACAGCGTCCGGGTGCACACCAAGGTCGTCGAGGGCGACAAGGAGCGTATTCAGATCTTCGCGGGTGTCGTGATCGGTGTCCGCGGCCGCGGTTTGAACCAAACCTTCACCGTCCGCCGTATCAGCTACGGCGAGGGTGTGGAGCGTATCTTCCCGACCCACTCCCCGCGCGTGGACAAGGTTGAGGTGGAGCGTCAGGGTTCTGTGCGTCGCGCCAAGCTGACCTACCTCCGCGGCCGCATCGGCAAGGGAGCCATGGCAGTCAAGGAAAAGGACACGCTGTTGGCCGCCTAATCGGCACTCAGCTTCCTTTATCTCAAGAATCTTACGGGGTCCGGTGCCAAAGGTGCCGGACCCCGTTTTGTTGGCTTGGGGCTTGGGCCTCGGCAAGGGTGTTCCCTGTCGATCTTCTCCCGCTGGATTTGCAGGGGTTCTCCGCTTGCTCATCTCCGGAAGAAACACAGGTAGAGAGGGTGAAATTGGGCGTTGTTGAACCCCGGCAATCACCCCGTTGGAATTGGTCGGAAGAAACCCCAGAAAATAGGGGGCTTCGGGGTTGACACTCATCGTTTTTTGAAGTGCTGTGAGGGTTCACCTTCCCCTTATTCCAGTGCTTACCATTCTGGGCCAAAAATCATCGTCTTGCGGCTTTTGCGACGGCGTCTCGCGGCGGGGGTTTTTGCGTATTGGTGCGTTGGGCATGGGTGGCGTTGGTCTTTCCTCGTTGCTTCGTGCGGAATCGTCGGTGGGTCTTCGTCCTGCGGGCCGATCCCACAAGGCGGTTATTCTCATTTTTTTGCCGGGTGGCCCCAGCCACCAGGACATGTTCGATCTCAAGCAGGATGCCCCGGCTGAGATTCGGGGCGAATTCAATCCGATCGCCACGTCGGTGCCTGGGTTGCAGATTTGCGAGCATTTGCCGCGGATGGCCAAGGTGATGGATCGATGCACGCTGATCCGGTCGATGGTGGGCATGGAAGACCGTCACGAGTCCTTCCAAACCTACACAGGTCGATTGAACCGGAATCAACCTCCAGGAGGCTGGCCGGCAATGGGGGCTCTGCTGGCTAAACTTCAAGGTTCTGCCGATCCGGCTATTCCCGCCTCGGTCGGGTTGGCGCCTAAGATGGGGCATGTCCCTTGGTCGGATAACGGCGTGGCTGGTTATCTGGGAGCGGCCTATGCGCCCTTCGAGATCAACAAGGGGGGTGGCAAGGACGATATGGTGCTCAATGGCATCACCTTGGATCGCCTCGCTGATCGCCGAACGCTTCTGGGGGCCCTCGATGGCTTCCGTCGCGAGGTGGATACCAGCGGGCAGTTGGCTGGGGCTGATGCCTATACCCAGCAGGCTTTTGGCATCCTGACCTCCAGTCGTCTCATGCGCGCGCTGGATTTCAAAAACGAGGACCCCGCAGTCATAGCCCGTTATGGCCAGGGAGACTCCCGCAATCGGGATGATGGGGCGCCGAAACTGATGGAACAGTTCCTAGTGGCCCGACGTCTGGTCGAGGCGGGGGCCCGTTGTGTCACTCTCGCCTTCAGTCGGTGGGATCATCATGGCGATAACTTTGGAGCGCTGCGTCAGGATCTTCCGTTGTTCGATCAGGGGCTCAGTGCGCTCATCACCGATCTCCACGAGCGGGGATTGGACAAGGATGTGTCCGTGTTAGTCGCTGGAGAGTTCGGGCGGACTCCTACCATTAACAAGGATGGCGGCCGTGATCACTGGCCTCGGGTAGGTTTTTCGCTCTTGGCGGGAGGCGGCCTCCGGCATGGGCAGGTGATCGGATCCACCGACCGATTGGGTGGCGAGGCCGATTCTCGACCCACCACTTTCGGTGAGGTTCATGCGACTTTGTATCATGCTATGGGGTTGGACGTGAACAAGGTCACCGTTCCTGATTTGAGCGGTCGGCCCCAATTCCTCGTCGACCCGGGGGTTCAGCCCATGAAGGAACTGGTGGGATGACTCCAGCCATTCATTCTCAGACTGGCGTGTTTTTTCGTGAACATGCGAGTAATCCATTCACGTCTGCCTAGCCATGTTGACCCTTGCCGGACCCTCCAACCGTTTTTGTGACGGAATCTCCCGACGGAGTTTTCTCCGGATCGGCGGGTTGGGATTGGGCGGATTGAGCCTGCCTCAATTGCTGCGGGCCGAGGCGGCTTCCGGGCTCCGGTCCAACCACAAGGCCGTGATCATGGTGTACCTTCCGGGCGGGCCGCCCCACCAAGACACCTTTGACCTCAAGATGGATGCGCCGGCAGAGATTCGCGGCGAATTCCGACCGATATCGACCACCGTTCCTGGGTTTCAAATTTGCGAGCATCTCCCGCTTTTGGCGAAACAGGCCCAGCGGTATGCGGTCATTCGTTCAATTAGCGACGCGATCGACGACCACTCCGATTTCATGTGCCAGACGGGTCGGCGCAAGGCCGGTCAGCCACCCGGAGGATGGCCGACCTTTGGTGCCAGCGTCTCCCGAGTGCTAGGTACGACCAATGACTCGGTCCCGGCCTTCGTGGGTATGGAACCGCGGATGCAGCATCGGCCCTACAATGCTGCCAATGCGGGCTATGCCGGGATTTCACACGATGCTTTTCGCCCAGCGGCCGACGCCAAGTCCGACATGGTGCTCAATGGCATCACCACCGATCGCTTGGCTGATCGTCGGGCCTTGCTCACCTCTTTCGACCGTTTCCGTCGCGAGGTGGATGCCAGTGGTCTCATGGCCGGTGTGGACGGGTTCAATCAGCAGGCCTTCGGCATGCTGACCTCGAGTCGTCTGCTGGAGGCGCTGAATGTTGAGAAAGAGCCGTCCGCCGTCCGGGAACGCTACGGCAAAGGCGATCCCAAGGTGCATGGCGATGCAGCCCCCATGCTCAATGAGCAGTTCTTGGTCGCTCGCCGATTGGTCGAGGCCGGAGCCCGTTTCGTCACCGTGGCCTACGGCTTCTGGGATTATCACGGCAACAATTTCGGCAACGCCCGCAACGACCTGCCTCTTTTGGATCAAGCCCTCAGCGCTCTCATTGCCGACTTGCATGATCGAGGGCTCCAGAACGATGTCAGCGTCATCGCTTGGGGCGAGTTTGGTCGGTCGCCCACGATTAATAAGGATGGCGGTCGTGACCATTGGCCTCGAGCCAGCTGCGCCCTCTTGGCCGGTGGCGGCATGAAGGTGGGGCAGGTGATCGGGGCTACCGATCGTCTGGGCGGCGAACCCAGCGAGCGGCCGGTCCAATTCGGTGAGGTGTTCGCCACGCTGTACCAAAACCTGGGTATCGATGTGAACAAGGTCACTCTTCCGGACCTCACTGGTCGGCCTCAATTCCTGGTTCCCGAGGGGTGTCAGCCCATGCGTGAGTTGGTTTCTTGATGGGGTTTTATTCCATGCACCTTTCACTCAATTTCATGAACTTTTCCTCGATGGTGGTGGTGGCCCACCCTAAGGCCTCTCAAGTGGCCCGGCGGGCCCTGCTGGGAGTGATGACATTGCTTGTGGCTTTTTTGGTCGGCAGCCCTGGCCTGCTCCAGGGTGCAACGCTCAAGGTGCACTATCGGGCCGGAGCGGGTGAGTTGGTTCTCGATTCTCAGGATGCCCGGCAGCAATTGCTTGCCACCTTGAATGGCACCCAGGATATGAGCCGTGAGGTGAGTTGGAGCGCGGAGCCTTCGGGCATTGTCCGGCTCGATACCACGGGCCGTGTTATTCCGGTGGCTGATGGGGCCGCGGTGATCTCGGCCAAGAGCCGCGACGGTGTGACGGCGCGACTTCCGGTCCGTGTCGTTCATGCGGGTCAGCCGGCGCCGCTGCATTTTGCCAACCAGATCGTTCCGATTTTCACCAAGAATGGCTGCAACGGTGGCGGATGCCATGGCAAGGCGGCCGGCCAGAACGGGTTTCGCCTCTCATTGCTCGGCTTCGAGCCGGACGAAGACTACGAACACTTGGTTCGCGAGGCCCGTGGGCGACGCCTGTTTCCGGCCGATCCGCCCCGATCCATGCTGGTGACCAAGGGGACGGCCGAAATGCCTCACGGCGGCGGCAAGCGCCTGGAAATTGGTTCAGATGACTACCGCCGGTTGGTGCGCTGGATCGCCCAGGGCATGCCGGCGGGCAAGACCAACGCGGCCACTGTCCAGCGGCTCGAAGTTTTCCCCTCTGCGCGGACGTTGGCACTGAATGGTGAGCAGCAGTTGGTCGTGACGGCCCACTACTCGGATGGTTCCACCGAGGACGTCACCCGCAGTTCTCTCTTTGAGCCCAACGACAAGGACATGGCTTCGACCGATGCCAATGGTTTGCTCAAGATCTTCAATCAGCCGGGTGAGTTTGCTGTAATGGTGCGCTATCAGGGTCAAGTGGCGACCTTCCGGGCCACGATTCCTCTCGGGGCCCCCGTGGATCGATTGCCGCTGGCCAAAAACTTCGTCGACGAGTTGGTCTTCAAGCAGCTCAAACAGGTGGGTATGCCCCCCAGTGAAATTTCTGACAAGTCCACCTTCCTGCGCCGGGTCACGCTCGATATTGCCGGTCGATTGCCCACACCCGATGATGTTCGGGCTTTCGAAGCCGACACGGCCTCGGGTGATCGGGATCGGGTGATTGACCGACTACTCGCCTCGACGGATTACGCCGATTACTTTGCAGGCAAGTGGGCGGCTCTGCTTCGCAACAAGCGCAGCGAGCCGAAGCATGCCCGCGGCACCATCGTCTTCCACGCCTGGGTCCGTGACAGCCTGGCGGTTAATAAGTCCTACGATCGGTTCGTTCGGGAGTTGCTGACGGCCTCGGGCGAAGTTTCGGAGAATCCCCCTGTGGCTTGGTTCCGTCAGGTCCGCACCCTTCAGACCCAGTTGGAGGACGTTTCCCAATTATTCCTCGGCCAGCGAATGCAGTGTGCTCAGTGCCACCATCATCCGTATGAAAAGTGGAGTCAGGCCGACTACTGGAGCTTTGGGGCGGCCTTCTCGCAGGTCTCCTACAAGCCGGGTGTGCAACCCGGCGAAGAGATCGTCATTCACCGTCGTGGTGAGGCTAAGGCGACCAATAAAAAGAATGGCCAGGCCATGAAGCCCGCCGCCCTGGGACAGTCGGCCTTTGACATGAGTGTCGACGATGATCCCCGGGTATTCTTGGCGGATTGGATGACGTCGCCCAAAAACCCCTGGTTTGCCAAGGCGCTGGTCAATCGCTACTGGAAGCATTTCTTTGGACGAGGCTTGGTGGATCCGGAGGATGACATGCGCGACACCAATCCCCCGAGTAACCCGGAATTGCTCGATGCCTTGGCCGCCCACTTTGTGGCCAGTGGGTTCGACCTGAAGGAACTGGTGCGCACCTTGGCCCGCAGCACTACCTACCAGTTGAGCGCCGAGCCCAATGCTTACAATGCCAAGGATCGGCACCATTTCTCGCGCTTTTACCCGCGGCGTTTGCCGGCCGAGGTCTTGTTGGATTCGGTGAACACGCTGACGGGTGGACGCAGCCAGTTCGAAGGGCTTCCGTCGGGCACACGAGCCATTTGTCTCCCTGACAACAGCTTCAATGCCCAAAGCTACTTCCTGACCGTCTTTGGGCGGCCCGAGGGAAGCAGTGCCTGCGAATGTGAGCGCAGCATGGAAGCTTCCCTCAGCCAGAGCTTACACTTGCTCAATTCCAAGGACATCCAGTCCCGATTGAGTGCTGACGATTCCCGCCCGGCGCGGCTTCAAACCGACACCCGGCCGGATCCGGTCAAGGTGGGTGAACTGTATCAGTTGGCCTACGCACGATCCCCATCGCTTGAGGAGGTCCAGCGGGCCACCGAATACTTGGCACGCAAGGCTGGGGCATCCAAGCCAGGCAAGGATGCTGCCGAGACCGAGGCGCTCCGGGTTAAAGCGCGCCGTGAAGCGTGGGAGGACCTCAATTGGGCGCTCCTGAACACCAAGGAATTTCTCTTCAACCACTGACGCATGTCGCGGGCTTCCTGGGGTCATAGGATCACCGCTGGGTGGTTGCTAGTGGGTTGGCTGTCCATGGCGACTGCCTGGGCGCAGTTGCCGCTAGCCAAACTCAACACGGTGTTTCCGCTGGGCGGCGCGGCCGGGTCCATCGTGGAGGTGGCGGTCAGCGGATCGGATCTCGATGAGGCAGACGGATTAATATTCTCGGACCCGCAAGTGACCGCCACTCCTGTGCCCGGAACCACTGACCGTTTTCGGGTCCAGTTGCCGGCCGAACTCTCTGAAGACCGGATCGATCTCCGTGTTCGGGGTCGCTATGGGGTATCCAATCCGAGGGCCTTTGCAGTCGGGATGCCGGGAACGGAACTGCGTTGGACCCAGGCTCCTTTGTCGCCGGCCCAGGCCTTCGAGTTGCCGTTGGAGGCGGTGGTCAATGGGCGTGTGGGTGCTCAGGAGGTGCTGTGGTTTCGGTTCCAGGGCGAAGCAGGCCAGGCATTGGGAGTCCGGATCGAAGCCCGTGAACTGGATTCCAAGTTGGTGGCTGACCTGGCGTTGACCGATGCCTCGGGGGCCGAATTGTCCCGGGTGCGTCGCCGGGAGTGGTTCAATTTCCGGTTGCCGGCGCGCGGTGTCTACCTCGTGCGATTGAATGACTCCCTCTACCGGGGTGGCGATACCCATGGTTTCAGGTTGAAGTTGACCGCACGCCCGAGTGTGGCCTTCGCCGTGCCGCAGGTCCTGCAGGCGGGGCGTTCCCAACGGGCGATCGTGTACGGGCATCGCTTGCCCGGTGGTCACTCTTCCCATGTCTTAGGAGCCGATGGGGAGCCGCTGGAGGAGCGTGAATTAGAGATCGTCGCGCCGGCCGAGCCGGCTCATCCCTCCGCCCTGGTGGGGACGCTGGGGCAACCGTCGGCGACTCCCTTGGCCTTAGGGTCCTGGCTTTGGCGGGGCTCTGACGGTGTGGTGCCGCTGCAGCCGGTGCCGTTTGGTCTTACGGCGCTTCCGGTGGTGGCCGGGGCTTCGACGGGACTGGTTTCCGTGATGCCGCCTTGTGAATTCTCCGCCCTGTTCCCGGCTCGAGGGCTTTCGAGTGGGGTTACCTTCGAGGCAAAAAAAGGAGACGTGTTCTGGGTGGAACTGACCTCGGAACGCTGGGGGCATCCGGTCGATTCAATGGCGCTGGTTCAACGGGCCAAGCCTCCGGAGGCATCCGCCAAGGCTGTGGCGTGGGTGGACGTGTTGGAGTTGGCCGATACCGAGCAAAATTTGGGTGATCGGGAGTTTCCCACCGCTCATCGGGATGCCGCTGCCCGCTGGGAGGTGCCCGAGTCTGGTTCGTATCGTATCCTCGTGCGCGATGGGTTTCGACGGAGTGATGGGAGTGCGCAATATCCCTACCGGCTGAGCCTTCGCCGGGAAGCTCCGGATTTCCAATTAGTGGTCTTCCCGATGCCACCAGGTCGTGCCGGTGAGGATCGTAGCATTCCGGTGCTCCCCTCGGTCCTTCGGCGCGACCAGACACTGGCCTTCCGCGTGGTTGCATTCCGCCGGGACGGCTTTCAGGGCGAGATTGAATTGAGCGCGAGCAACCTGCCTCCAGGCGTTCGGGCCTCCTCCACGCGAATCTTGGCTGCTCAGAACACGGGGGTGCTGCTGCTGAGTGCCTCTGCGGAAGCCTCGGGCGTGGCCCCATGGCAGCTAGTCGGAAATGCCTCGGTGGGTTCGACGATGCTGGCCAGGGTCGCGTCGGTTGCCTCAGTGGTCTGGCCTGTCATCGATTACAATATTGAGAATCCAGTGGTCCGTCGTTCTCGCGCCTCGGGCCTCGGCGTGGTGACCCAAGAATTGGCTCCAGTGACGATCCGAGTTGGAACCGCCACGGGATCGGCCGATGGGGCCACTTGGAAATTCCCCCTGCAAATTGAACGGCGCGGGGAGTTTCAAGGGGCCTTTAAACTGAAGGCCGTGGGACAGACTGCGTTGGACAAGGTTTCGGAGATTAGTGTTCCGGAAAAGGCCACCAACCTGGTGGCCGAAGTGTCTCTGGGCGAGGCTCGACTCCCGTCGGGAACCCACACGCTCTGGCTGCAGGGGACCCTGATCGGGAAATACCGTCAGGCACCCGAAGCCTTGGTGTCGGCAGAGGCGGACTTGAAGGTGGCCGACCAGGCGTTGTCCGCCGCTAAGCCAGAAGGGAAGGCGGCCGCCGAAACCCGCAAGAAGGATGCCGAGGCTCGTCGTAAGGCCGCCGAAGAAAAGGCCAAGCCCCGCGACCTGACTCTGGCCATTTGGTCGGAGCCCTTCCATGTGACGGTCGTTAGCGTCGCCAAGCCGGAGGTCAAACCGTGAAGTCCGTGAACAGACGTCGGTGTGGATGGTGGACCGCCTGGGCCATCACTATCGGGATGGCCGGGATTCATTCGGTTGCAGCTGCCGTCAGTCCGATCCCCATACGCAACACGCTCGGTGATACGAATGCCGCGGTTGGCTTTCAGAAGGACATCCTCCCGATGTTCCAGGCCAACTGCCTTCCGTGCCATAATCAGACCCGAGCGAAGGCTGGGCTAAATTTGGAGACTCCGGCCTCCCTCTTGCGCGGAGGCGAAACCGGGCCGGGCGCAGTGGCCGGAAAACCCGCCGACAGTCTCGTTCTCAAGTCCGCAGCCCATCAGGTTGAAGACTTGGTCATGCCGCCGGCGGGCAACAAATCCAATGCCCGGAATTTGACGCCCGAAGAGTTGGGGGTGCTTTGGCGTTGGATCGAGCAGGGAGCCAAGGCCGACCGTACCGTCGTGGTGGAGCCCGCGTGGAAACCGATTTCCCAGGACTGGAAATCCAGTTTTGCAGTGGCCCTCGATTCGCAGGGCGGCACGGTGGCGGTGGCTCGGGCTAATCGGGTGAGTCTGCTGGAAGTAGCCACCGGCAAAACGGTGGGGCGCTTGCAAGATCCCTCCCTCGATGGGGCCAGTCAGCGCGATGTGGTTGGAGCTCTGGCCTTTAGCCCTGATGATGAATGGTTGGCGACGGCCGGATTTCGCGAGGTGCGTTTGTGGCAACGGCGTCCGGTGACGGTCGAGCCGATGGTGTCTATTCCTGCCAAGTCGTCTTGGGTGGCTGCGGCGTTCTCGCCGGATGGCACTGCGGTGGCCTCGGTGACGGCCTCGGGAATTTTGGAAGTCCGTTCTAATCCGTGGTCGCGTGTGCTGGGTGCCGGGGCGCTGAAGGGGATGTCGCCGAGCACGTCGTTGTCGACAGTTCGGCTTGGGTGGTCTCCCGATGGGCACTGGTTGGCAGTGGTCTCCGGTCGTGAGTGGTGGAACGTCTCGATAACCAAGACGGGGCTATCGTTTTCCAAGGTGATGGCACTGCCGGTCGAACCGACGGGAATGGCCTGGGTTCTAGGAGAAAATCAATGGTGGGTGACCTATGGCTCCGCCCATGCGGCTCAGCGGTTGCGACGAACCGATGATGGCGCAGGCAGCGGGAACTGGGTGCTCGAAGACGCTCCCGGAATCCCTTCAGCGGTAAGCATACTAGCGGCGGACACCGCGACGGGAGGTGCACTTTGGTTGTCGGATTCCAATGGGGTCATCCAACAATGGACTCAAAGTTCGGCCACTCAGCGGCGGTTGTCCGCTCCGGTCCGGTCTTTGCTTTGGGATCGGTCGGGATCCAATGGGGTTGCACTTCTGGCGGACGGTTCCGCGGAGACGATCTTCCGCACTCTTTCCCTCACCAATGGGGCCCGCATGGCAGGCGATCCTCGACTTTCGGCGGATGTGGCGCGGGAGGAGGCGGAGTTGGGGCGGAGTAAGTTGGAATTGGCCGCGGCGGGAACTTGGATTCAAGAGGCCCAAACGGCGGTGACCAACGCTCAGAGCGCTTTAGGCAAAGCGCGTGAGAAGCGCGATCTCGCGACAAAAACGCTTTCCGAGCGGGAGAAGGAATGGTCGGACCAGAATGCTCTCGCTACCACGGCCACCCGGGAACGGGATGCGGCCGCCAGTGAATTGACCAAGATCCAGGCGGAATCCCAGGAGGCCAGTAATTCCGTGCAGCAGGCGACCGCCCTAGCCAAGGGATCGCCTGAATTAGCGTTGAAGGCCTTGGACGATGTGATCGCGAAGGCAGAGCTGTTGGGCCGTCGGAAGGCTGCGTTGGAGCGGGCCGAAATCGAAGTGCCGCCGCGTCGCAAGAAGGCTGAGGAGCAATTGGCGGCCGCTCAAAAAAAGGCAGGCGAGCTAAAGGGGACGCTCGACAAGGCTCGCATCGCGGCTGAAGGCACCGTGCAGGATGTCGTTCTTGCGGAGAAAAACGTCGTAACGACGACGGCTTCCGTGGCCTCGACCCAGGCTGAAAAGACGGTGGCTCAGGAGCGGGTGAGTCGATCGGAGGCCCGGATTCAGGCGCTTCAGACCCATTGGAATCGATCCAAGTCCCAACCCTTCCAGAGTGCTGCCGTGTCCCCCTCGGGAGGCGCGCTGTTGACGGTGGGTGCCGATGGATTGTGGACCCGGTGGCACCCCGATATTGGTAGAGCCGTCAGCACCTTTGCCGTGGGCCAGGGAGCTCCGCTGGCCTTGGTTGCTCTGAGTGAGGACGAATTTTTGGCCGCGTTCCCCGATGGCGTCAGCCGCATCCAGACTGCACGCCCGTGGTTCCTTCGGCAGACCTTGGCGGGAACATCGCTCGCCCCCGCCTTTGCTGACCGTGTGAATGCGTTGGCCTTCAGTCCCGATGGCACCCTGTTGGCAACCGGTGGCGGTGAGCCTTCGAGGTCCGGGGAACTCAAGGTGTGGCAGTTGTCCGACGGCTCGGTGGCCCAGGATCTGGGAAGCCTGCACAGCGACGCGGTGACCGCATTGGCCTTCTCACCGCGCGGTGACCGCCTGGCCAGCAGCGGGGCCGATCGATTCGCTAGGATCACCGGGCTGAAGACCAACATGCCTCGCTTCAATCTGGAGGGACACACCCACCATGTCATCGGGGTGGCTTGGACGGCCGACGGCAGTGTCTTGGCAACCGCCGGAGCCGAGGGCACGGTCAAGTTGTGGAACCCTCGCACGGGTGAGCGTCGCAAGAATATCGATGGCTTTGGTAAAGAGGTGACCGGACTTCAGGCAGCCGGTCAGGCCTTGCGGTTTGTGGCGGTGAGCGGGTCGGGCAAGGGGCGCGTGTTCAAGGCCGACGGTGAGACGCTGCGAGACCTTGCCGCTGCGCCCGAGTACCTCCAGGCCCTTTCGGTGAGTCGCGATGGACGGTGGGCCGTGGGTACCGACGATCGCGGGATTGTGCGCGTCTGGGATACCGAGACCGGTCAACTCCGGAAGAGTTGGGAGCCCTAAGCGGCGGACCGGGTGAGACGTGTTTGCATTACCTCGCCTGGGTTCGTCACCTTCCTTTGACCCCGCGCATCGAATCTGCATCCTAGAACTCAATTCTCCATGTACCTCGCCGAACTCACTTCGCCCCAGTTGGCCGCCTTGCCGCGCGAGACGCCGATTATTTTTCCCATCGCCGCGCTGGAGCAGCACGGGGGGCATTTGCCCGTGCTGACTGACACCCAACTTGTGGGCGAGGTCGTACGTCGGGCCGAGGCGGCCCTTGCTAGCCAGGCGGTATTTGCCCCCGTGCTCTGGCTCGGGAATTCGGATCATCACCTCGATTTTCCGGGAACCCTTTCGGCGCCGCCTCGTCCGTATTTAGACCTGCTCGTGGGCCTTGCGGAGAATGTGCTGAGGCACGGATTCAAGCGGGTGATCTTCCTCAATGGCCATGGAGGCAATGATGTTCCGGGCCGTCAGGCGGTCTTTGAATTGCGCCAACGTCACCGGGACACGGAGGGGTTGCTGCTCCTCATGGCCACCTACTGGAGCCTGGGTGGAAGGCCCTTCGAGCGGTCCGTGGTCGGGGGGTGGGTGCAGCAGGAAATGGGACATGCCTGTGAGTGGGAGACCTCGATGATGCTGCGATTAGATCCCGCCAAGGTGGGATCCTTCGGTTCGCTGGATCCGGTGGATGCGACGGCACCGTTTCATCCGGCCCATCGGGGTTGGGTCACCCGCGAACGGACCTCCACTGGTCACATTGGTCACCCCGCGGCTGCGTCGCAGGAAAAAGGTGAGGTGCTCTTCGAAGTGTTCTCCGCCGATGTGGTCCGCTTGCTGGAGCGGGTCCGCCGGTGGGACGGAGTCTCCTGGTCGGAAGCCTAAGGTGCCATGACCGCCCTTCCTCCATCGGGTTCGCGCGGTGCCGTCTGGAAGTGGTCGGTGTGCGGGATGTTGTTGCTGGCCTCGGCGATCAACTACATGGACCGGCAGACCTTGTCCGGGCTGTCGGTGCGGATTACTCAGGAGTTTGGCATGACCAAGACCCAGTATGGTCAGGTCGAGGCGGTCTTTGGTTATTCCTTCGCCGCGGGATCTTTGGTTTTCGGGTGGATGGCCGATCGCTTTGCGGTGCACCGCGTTTATGCCGCCGTGCTGGCGCTCTGGTCGCTGGTCGGGATGAGCACGGGTTGGGCTCAAAATCATCAGGACCTCCTGATTTTTCGCGGTCTGCTCGGTTTTTTCGAGGCCGGGCATTGGCCCTGTGCGGTGCGTATCACCCGTTCGCTGCTCGATGAGCGACAGCGCTCGCTGGGCAATGGCCTGCTCCAGAGTGGCGCGACTGTGGGGGCGATCCTCACCCCCTTGGTATTGCCGTTGTTGCTCGGAGTTGGATCTGCCGACGGTACGGGTGCCTGGCGTCCTCCGTTTTTCTTGTTGGGTGCGGTCGGGTTGCTGTGGCTCATCCCCTGGTTGGCCTTGGTGCGTTCCGGTGATTTACGTTCCGGGGCAGAATCATTTGAGGCATCAGGATCCTCGGCCACGCCTTTTCTGAAAGTGCTCTTCAGCGGTCGGATGTTGGCGATCATCGGGGTGGTGGCCTGCATCAACACGACCTGGCAAGTGCTGCGGGCTTGGTTGCCGATGTTCTTGCAGAAGGGTAGGGGCTATTCTGAGACCGAAGCCCTTCACTTCAACTCAGCGTTCTTCGCGGCGGCCGATGTGGGGTGCCTGGCGGCCGGTGCTCTTGCGGTGGCCCTGGCCCGTCGAGGTCGGACACCCTCGGGAGCTCGGTTCCTCGTGTTTGCCGCCTGCGCCCTCTTGTGCTGCGGGACCGTTGCGGTGCCTTGGTTGGGGCGAGGGCCTTGGCTTATGGTCGTGTTGTTGGCCATCGCCGCGGGAGCGCTCGGGGTGTTTCCGCTCTACCACACCTTCACCCAGGATCTTTCCGAGCATCATCAAGGTAAGGTCACCGGAGCTGCAGGCGTCGCGGCCTGGATCCTTCCGGCCCAAGCCCAAATGCTTTTCGGAATATCTGCTGACCGCCTGGGAACGATGGATCCGGGTCTGGTGGCAGCCGGGCTCCTGCCCATTCTTGCTCTACCTCCGCTCTGGTACCTCCACCGACTCAAGACACGAACCCTCCCATGAACACGGCCCTCTCCCGCAGACAGTTCCTCGCCACCGCCGGTACCGTCGCCGGAACGACCGTCCTGGCACCCGCGGTCTGGGCCTCGAAGAGTGCGAGACCTGCCCGAAAGAAGATCGCCTTGATTGCAACGGAGGTTCGCTTGCACTCCCATGCCCAGCATTTCATCGATCGGCTTCTCTTGGGCTATGTCTGGGAGGGAGGTTGGCGGAAACCGGAGGTGGATTTGGTGTCGTTGTACGTCGACCAGTTCCCGGAAAAGGATCTGGCCCGGGGGACGGCGGCCCGTCATGGCGTTCCCATCTTTTCGAGCATCGCCGAGGCGTTGACGCTGGGGACCGGTCGGTTGGCCGTCGATGGCGTGGTGATCATCGGCGAGCACGGTCAGTATCCCAAAACCGACCTGGGTCAGACGCTCTATCCTCGCTACCGGTTCTTCAAGGAGGTGGTCCGGGTGTTTGAAACTTCGGGTCGCAGCGTGCCCGTGTTCAACGACAAGCACCTCTCTACCAATTGGCGTGAATGCGTAGAAATGGTGGAGGACGCCCGCCGCCTTAAGTTCCCGTTTCAGGCGGGTTCTTCGCTGCCGGTCACCAAACGAATGCCGCCCACGGAAATGCCCTTGGGCACTCCGCTGTCGGAAAGCCTTGTTGCCGCCTACGGAGGGGCCGATAGCTACGACATCCATGGCTTGGAGACCGCGCAATGCATGTCGGAGCGGCGCAAGGGCGGCGAAGTGGGGATTCGTCGAGTCCACGGGCTCCGGGGACGGGCCTTTTGGGAGGCGTTGAGTCGCAGGGATTCCACTCGGCGTCTCTTGGAGGCAGCGTTGGTTCGCAGCCACAACCTGCCGGTCCGCGACGGCTATCCTTCAGCCCCGGTGAGTCTGGACTGGGCTCGGGAAGTCTTCCCAGAGGCCTGGGGCTACTTCATTGATCACCGCGATGGCTTCCGGACCACCTTGGCGATGCTCACCATCCGTGACTTCAACTATGCGGGTTTGAATGCCAAGACAGGGCAAATCACCTCGTGCCAGATGTACTTGCCGATGCCCACTCACGGGTCGTCCACGGCCGACTTCTTTAATCCGCAAATTCGCCACATCGAACGGATGGTCGTGGAACGCCGCCAACCGTATCCGCTGGAGCGCACCTTGCTCACCTCAGGAATGACCTTGGCGGGGGTAGAATCCTTGCATCGGGGCCAACCCGTCGAGACCCCGGAGATGGCCGTCCGTTACCGGGTTGGGGAGGAATCCTTTTTCTGGAGAGATTGAGTCAGAGAGATAGGTCCCGCCCTGGGTTTTGTTGGGAAATCCACCGGATGGAACGGACCGGCGATCATCACTGTTCCAGGAGTGACTCCAACTGTGGTGGATGTTACGCATTCGTCACCGCGGGATTGAATTTGCACGGAAGCTGCTAATTCCGTGCTCAGCCGGAACGATCCAACGGAATCGTTCCCGCCAAGCCCTGTTCAATCGTTGTTTATCACAGGGCTCAGAACGGGTGTTCGGCTGCAATTTTGGTATCAAATTATGAACTGGAAGTTTCGAACGGGTACGACGCTGGGTCGCTGGGTGTTGATGGCTATTCTGGGCTGGCTGCCAGTTCGCGGCGGCACCCTCTTGAGGGAGGTGTTCAGCGACATTCCGGGTGTCACCCTCGATGCGCTCACCAACAACCCGGCTTTTCCCAATAAGCCGACGTCCACCAACATCATCACGGATTTTTTCGAGGCCCCCACCGATGTGGCCGAGAATTATGGACAACGGTTGCGGGGCATCTTCACGGCCCCACTGAGTGGCAAGTACACCTTCTGGATCGCTGCCGATGACTACGCCGGACTGTTCCTGAGTACCGACGCCGGTCCGGATAAGGCCCGATGGATCGCCGGGGTCCTAGGTTGGACCCCTCCACGCCAGTGGGATAGCCTGCCCGAGCAGAAAAGCGCCCCGATCACCTTGGTTGCGGGTTCTCGCTATTACATTGAAGCCCTCCAGAAAGAAGGCGGCGGCGGGGACAATTTGGCGGTTCGATGGGTGCGCCCAGATGGCGTGGACGAGGGACCCATTCCTCTCGACCACTTTGTCGCCTGGGGGCTAAAGCCCGAGGCACCGCGGATTTCCCAACAACCCGTGGCGCTGACGGTCGATGAACGCGGTTCAGCCACCTTCACCGTGGCGTACGACAACCCCGGTGGGGCCGACGTGTTCTGGAAGCGGGGCGGTAACCTCATTCCCAATGCCACGGGCGCGAGTTACACGTTGGATCCGGTGCGTTGGGCGGATAATGACGCTTCATTCCAAGCCTTTCTGACCAATGCCTTAGGTTCTACCCAGTCCGTCGCGGTGACCTTGACGGTAACCCCCGACACGGTCGCTCCGGAGGTTCGGCGAGTGTACAATGTGGGTCTGACCAATGTGATCATCGAGTTCAGCGAAGCCGTGACGATTCCTGCGGGAGCGGTGAGTGACGCCTTTCGAATCGATGGTGGGGTGAGCGTTCAATCAGCGGCGTTGGGAACCAATCCGACGCTGCTCGTTTTGGAGGTGAGCGGGCTCGTGGAATCCACCCGATACCGGCTCACCCTCAATGGCATTCGTGACCAGTCGGCGCGCGCCAATGCGTTAATTTCCAACACCGAGCGTGAGTTTTTCACGACGGAACTATTTCCGGTGAATTTGGGCGGCAACGACGCCCGTGCCACGCTGGTTCAATGGGTCTCCCGAGGTGGGTTCGATGTTTCGGCCCGCGGTGGCGACATTAGTGGCACGACCGACTCGGCCGGATTTGCCGCACAGTCGCTGACCGGCAACTTCGACCTTCGGGTTCGCGTGGACGGGCTCACCGTTACCGACCCTTACATGACGGCTGGATTAGTCATCCGCTCCAGTGCGGACGCCAATGCGACCTTCGCCGGAGCCTTTGCTGGATCGCCCTCCGTGGGTTGCTTCTTTCGCAATCGCCCTTCCAGCGGCGCCAATGCCCCAATGACCGCACCCCGGGGTGGATATCCGGTGAATTACCCGCAGACGTGGCTGCGATTGCGCCGCGCTGGCACGTCTCTCGCCGGATTTGGTTCGTTCGACGGTACGAACTGGACCGCGCTGGGGTCCGCGTCCATTTCCATGCCCAATACGGTGCAAGTGGGTCTGACTGTGGGCGGACGCGATACCAATGCCGTGGCGCTGGTGCGATTCCGCGACTACGGCAGCGTGTCCGAAGCCAATGAGGTGACGTATCTGCCTCAACGGGAAGGGTTAGGACTTTCCAGTCGGCGGACTCGGATCGTCTTCAGTGAAATTCAGTACCATCCGCAGACGCTTCCGGGGAGCCCTGGGTTGGAGTTCGTCGAGCTTTACAATGCGGGGGATGTGTTTGAAGACCTTTCCCGCTGGAAGATCGAAGGGACCGTCCGCTTCCAGTTTCCGGAAGGATTCCGCCTGGGGGCTGGTCAGTTCGTGGTCGTGGCCAAGGATCCCGCTGCCTTGATGGAACGTCATGGGATTCGGGATGTTCTGGGCCCCTATTCGGGCAGCTTCAATGAATCGGGAGGGCCGCTCGAATTACGGGATGAAATGGGCGCTCAGAAGTTGGCGACCGATTTCGGAACCCGCGATCCCTGGCCTGCCGCCGCCGATGGTTCGGGGCACTCTCTGGTCTTGGCCAACCCCAGCTATGGCGAGGCCGATCCGCGCGCCTGGACTATCAGCGCCGTCCGCGGTGGGAATCCAGGCCAGATGGACGTTCAGCCGCCCCTGGATCCCGCTTCAAAAGTGGTGATGAATGAAGTGCTGGCCCATACCGACCTGCCTCAACTCGACACGGTGGAGCTTTACAATGGCAGCACCCAACCGGCGGACGTGTCGGGCTGTGTATTGACCGATGATGTTCGTACGAATCGGTTCCGGATCCCGGCTGGCACGGTGTTGGCACCGGGAGGGTTTCTGGTGCTGGACGAGAAGGTGCTGGGTTTTCGGTTGAGCGCCGCGGGCGAGAGCGTTTGGTTGATGAGTTCCAATGGAGTGCGGGTCCTCGATGTTGTTCGCTTTGGGGCTCAGGAAAATGGCGTGGCTTCGGGTCGTACGCCCGACGGGGCTTTAGGTTGGAGACGATTGGAATCCTTTACCCCTGGAAAGGCCAATGCGCCGCGCCGGGTCGAGGACGTGGTGCTCAATGAGATCATGTACCATCCCATCTCGGACGATGACGCCGATGAGTTTGTCGAAGTGCACAATCGATCTTCCCAACCGGTGGATTTAGCCGGTTGGCGTTTGGAGCAGGGGGTCTCGTACACGTTCCCGGCAGGTGCTTCGATTCCGGGCGGTGGGTATGTGGTTGTGGGTCGGAATGTGGAACGTCTCCGGGCCAACCACACTCAATTGACTGCCGCTAATTCCTTCGGCAATTGGTCGGGCTCGCTGCGGAATTCCGGAGAGCGTTTGTCTTTGTCCAAGCCGGACGAAATCCTCAGTACCAACTCGGTGGGGCAGGTGTCCAGTGACACGATTCACATCGAAGTTTCCACGGTGGATTATCGGGATGCGGGTCGCTGGGGCCAATGGTCTGGCGGCGGCGGTTCCTCTATGGAGTTGGTGGATCCTCGCGCCGATCCTCTCCGGGCTTCCAGTTGGGCGGATTCGGATGAGACAGCCAAGGGTGAGTGGCAGCAGTTCACCCTGACCGACACCCTCCGCTTCAGTACCCAGCCTGCCTCGCGTTTGCAGTTGGGAATGTTGGGGGCCGGTGAATGCCTTTTGGATCAGTTGGAAGTTCTTAATGCTGCCGGAACCCTCATCGTGACCAATGGTGGGTTCGAGGTGGGCTCAGGCACCGCTGCCAATGGGTGGTCGTTCTTGGGTCATCACCGCCGCTCACGAATCGAATCGACCGGAGCCTTTGATGGAAGTCGTGTTTTGCACGTCATCGCGCCGGGCGATTTGGACGCAGGTCGGAACTGCATTCGCGCTCCGATATCCGGGGGGCTGAATGATGGGGCCCGAATGACCTTACGGGTGCGCGCCCGATGGCAGGCAGGGTGGCCCGAGGTGCTGTTCCGGACCCGCGGTGGCGGATTCGAAATGACCGCTCGACTGCAAGTGCCCCGCAACCTGGGCACACCGGGATTGCCCAATAGCCGCAAGGTCAACAATGCCGGTCCGTCCATCGATCTAGTTCGTCACACGCCGGCAGTTCCCGCAGCCGGGCTACCCGTGGTCGTCACGGCACGGGTCTCCGATCCGGACGGGCTGAGTTCGGTGAGTTTGCGTTTCCGCACCGTCGAGACGGCCGCGTTTTCTTCGGTGGCCATGCGCGACGATGGTGCGGGAGGCGACGCGCTCGCGGGCGACGGAATTTGGTCGGGCACCTTGAATGGTCGGGGCTCGGGTGAGTTGGTGCAGTTCATTGTCGAGGCCTTTGACAATGCCACGTCCACGGCCTCGAGCATTTTCCCGTCAGGAACGGTGTACGCCGGTTTGCCTGCGGTCAGCGGAGCCAATATCCGCTGGGGTGATTCAGTGCCTACGGGCACGTTTAACCATGTCCACGCGTGGTTGACCGCCTCCCAGAATACTTGGCTCAGCAACGGTCAGGATTCGTCGCTCGTGGGTGGTCTCGATAATACCTTCCGTGATTGCACCCTCGTCCATGGCAACTTGCGCGTGATTTACAACGCCGGGATCCGCCGCAAGGGCAGCCCCTTTACTGGACAGGCCGATTACGCCCTGACAGTCCCCGGTGACGACTTGCTGTTGGGAACCCGGGACCGGGTCTACGGACTGACGGGCAATGGTGGTGAAGAGGAGACCCGGATGCGCAACCAGATCGCCAACTGGATCGCCCGCAAGATGGGGGTGCCCTACCTGAACACCGCTTACATGCGGTTCTACCGCAACGGATCCGCGTTCGGTAGCGTGTGTGAGGATTTGGAACAGCCCTCCAATGAATACGCCGAGTCGTGGTATCCGGACGGCGGTTCGGGCGACTTGCGCAAGGTGGCCTTCGCCTTCGAATTTGACGATTCCGGAGGGTTCGCGCCAACGGGCGCCGATCTGGGCGTCTACCGAAATCCCAATGGTCAGTACAATCTCTCGAGGTACCGCTACAACTGGCAGGGTCGGCCGACCGGGACCACCGCCAACGACTTTACCAACTTCTTTGCGATGGTCACCGCGGCCAACGATCGCACCGCGAACTTCGTCCCAAACTTGCTCAACATCGCCGACATTAATCAATGGATGCGCAGCTTTGCCCTCGATGGGTGCTTGGGGAACTGGGACACGTGGGGAACGGGCAATTCGCAGAACAAGTACATTTATTTCCAGCCGGGAGGTCGCTGGCGAATCCTGCCCTGGGACATGGACTGGGTTCTGGGAGTGGGAGATCCGACCAATCGACGTCTCTTTGGAGGCAACGATGGCGCGGTCAACGTGATGTTTGACACGCCGATTTTCCAACGCATGGCCTGGCGGGCCTATCAAGAGGCCGTCTCGGGTCCCTTAACTGCCGCCCAATACCAACCGCAGTTCACCGCACGGAGTGCCGCGTTGTCTTTCAACGGGGTCACGGGCATTTCCTCGCCCACCATCATCGGTAGCTATTTGAACGGTCGGCGGACGTATCTCAACACTCAGATCACGGCCTCCGACGCCAAGGCCTTTACCATTACCTCCAGTGGCGGGAACAATTTCACGTCGACGACTCCGGTGGCGGTCATTGATGGCACGGCGCCCTTCGCGACCGCTGCCATTGAGGTCAACGGCACTCCCATGCCGCTGGAGTGGACCTCCCCTCAGGTCTTCCGCATTCGTGTGCCGCTGGTGGGTGTTACCAATGTGCTGAATTTGGTCGCGGTCCGGGCCGATGGCACGCCGCTGCCAGGGATGACCAAAACGGTGACGGTTCGATACAACGGAGTGATTCAGCAGGTAGTCGATTATGTGGGAATTAACGAGATCCACTACAATCCGCTGGAGCCGGGTGCGTCCTTTGTTGAGATCTTCAACCGATCGCTGTCTACGTCGTTCGATCTCTCGGGAAGCCGCCTCAATGGGGTGGGTTACACCTTCCCGGAGGGTTCTGTCATTCCCCCGGCCACCTATTGGGTCTTGGTTCGCGATCGGACGGCGTTTGTCCTCGCCTATGGTACTGGTGTTCGAGTCTTCGATGAATTTGCCGGTTCTCTGGACAACGGGGGTGAACGTTTGTCGTTGGTCCGTGGGTCGGCCACCAATGAGGTAGTGCTGAGTGAGGTTCGCTACGACAACTCCCTGCCATGGCCGTCGCTGGCCGATGGTCTGGGCTCGTCACTCCAACGCATCGATGCATCTCAATCTTCTTGGAGGGTGGGCAATTGGATGACCGCCGAGACCAATGCCGTCAATCGAGTGACGCCGGGCAAAATTAATGCGAGCTCGGGTGGCTTGGTGAGTATTCCGCCCGTGTGGATCAACGAAGTGCTCCCGGCTAATATCAAGGGTCCTCGTGACAATGCGGGCGATGCGGATCCCTATGTTGAAATTTACAACACGGGTGCCTCAGCCCTCGACTTGGGGGGGCTTTACCTGACGGACAATTGGACCAACCGCCTCAAGTGGTCCTTCCCGGTGGGCTCGATGGTTCCGGCCGGAGGATTCTTGACGATTTGGTGCGATGGTGAGGAAGGCGAGTCGGTTTCAGGGGTGATTCACAGTTCGTTCCGATTAAGCCCAACCAATGGAGTGGTGGCTCTAGTTCGCGATGAAGGCGGAGCCTCCGGGACCACCGTCTTGGATTACCTCACCTGGCGTTCGTTGCCTGCCGATCGATCCTTGGGTCTGGTGCCCGATGGGGTCGCACGCAGCGCGCAGAGCTTGTTCTATCCCACGCCCGGGGCCACCAACGACGCCTCATTCCCGGATTTCCGAGTCGTGATCAACGAGGTCATGGCCCAGAACACTCGCACCGTACAAGATCCGGTGGACGGGGATTACGACGATTGGATCGAGCTCTACAATGGAGGCACTAACACGGTGGACCTCAGCGGCTTCTATTTGACCGACCGGTTGACAAACTCGGTCTCATCCATGTTCCGGATTCCTACGGGCTACCCCATTCCCGCCGGTGGTTTTCTGCGGATCTGGGCGGACAATGAGACCGGTCAGAACAAATCCGGGACGCCCGACCTTCATGTGAATTTTTCGCTGTCGCGGGAAGGGGAACAAGTGGGGTTGTTCGACCCACGGGGTGTCCTGGTCGATGAGATCACGTTTGGCGCCCAGACTAATGACGTTTCCCTGGGCCGATTCCCGGATGGAGGACCGGTGCCGTTGTCCTCGATGGAAGTGCCCACACCGGGATTGCCCAATGTCCTAGCGGGAGGAAATCGACCCCCGGTTTTCATTCCGATGAATCCCATGAGTTCGCAAGAGCAAGTTTCAATCGCGTTCATCGTCAACGCGGTCGATCCGGATGCGGGGCAGACCGTGACCTACGCGTTGGGTGCCGATGCGCCTCCGGGTGCGGTGATCGATTCGACAACGGGCCGCTTCCAATGGCTGCCTTCGGAGAGCGATGGTCCGGGTGTCTATAGTTTTCTGGTTCGCGCGTTGGACAATGGCTCGCCCATTCGGACCAGCCTGTTGCGGGTCCAGATCAACGTCACCGAAGTGAACCTCGTGCCGAACCCGCCCACGGAGGTGACCTTGGAGGCGAAAGAAGGGGTTGAGCTCCTCACTCAATTAGAGGCAACAGATCCGGACCGCCCCGCGCAGTTACTAACCTTTGAGGCGGAAGGAATCCTGCCCGCAGGCCTGACATTGTCTTCCAAGGGGCAAATCACTTGGACGCCCGATGAAAGCCTCGGCGGCACGATTCAAACGGTGGCCTATCGAATTCGGGACGATGGAGTACCCTCGCGATCAGTTTCCGGGGTGCTCCGGATCCGTGTCTTGGAAATCAACAACCCGCCGATCTTTGATTGGGTAACCTCCCAGAAGTTGGTCGAGGGGACTCCGTGGAGCCTGGCTTTGAAAGCCTCGGATCCCGAAGGCTTGCCCGTGCGGTTCCAGATCGATGGTCCTGCACCGGATGGGTTCGTACTCAATCCTCAGACGGGTGCCGTCCACTGGACGCCGACCGAGGCACAGGGCCCAGCGAGTGTGGTGGTGCTGGTACGGGCGGTAGACGGTTCGTCCGACGCGCTTTCAGTGGTGCGCGAGTTGCTGTTGGAAGTGGCTGAACTCAATCAACCTCCCGTACTGGCACCCATCGCCCCGTTGACTGTGGACGAGGGGCGCAGTGTGAGCGTCGTGGTTTCGGCAACGGATCCCGACCAGCCGGCACAGAACCTCCGATTCTCCATCGAACCCGGGGCTCCCGCCGGAGTAACCATCGATCCGATTAGCGGTTTGTTTCAGTGGACCCCGGATGACGATGCAGGGGCCTCCATCCAGACGATCTCTGTTCGAGTGACCGATGACGGTCCGGGCAATCTCAGTGACACCCAACGCTTTGAGATCACCGTTCGCCCGCGATTCCAGGTGGTTTTTTCGGAGATCCTGCGGCGGTCTTCGCCAGTCGGTGCCGAGTTCATTGAACTCTTCAACCGTTCTTCGAAAACCGCGTGGGATTTGTCTGGCCTGCGTCTGAGCGGAAGCAATTTGAGTTTTGCATTCCCGAGCGGCAGTACCATGGCTCCGGGAGCACGGGCGTTGGTTGTTCGCAGTCCGACGGGAATGTCGAATGTGTTCGGTGTGATCCCGAGAATCCTCGGCGAGTGGACCGGCAGCCTCGGGGCCGTCGCCGACTCGTTGCGATTGGTTCAACCCACCACCGGTGGAACGCCGGAAACGGTGTTGGACCGAGTGGATTATGACGGTGTGGCTCCATGGCCCAGTGGCACACTGGGCACCAACCAGTCACTGCAGCTCATCGATGCGCGTCAGGATCGCAACCGTGCGGGTAACTGGACGGTGGCGACGACATTCCAGGGAAGCCGCACGGTGCTGGGTTTCACGGACACGTGGAAGTACTTCCAGGACGGAGCCCCAGCAGGCGGCACCAACTGGGTGACGCCTGCATTCAATGAGGCCGCCTGGCCCAGTGGTGGCGGGCTCCTCTATGTGGAGTCGGCCGCTCTGGCCACCAACAAAACCACGGCGCTAACCTTGGGGCAGTCTGCCTATTACTTCCGTCGAAAGGTTACGATCCCCGCCCTTACGGCGGGCGTGTCGGTCCGATTCCGGGTGATGTTGGACGATGGCTATGTGCTGTGGGTCAATGGACGGAAAGCGCATTTCCTCGGCATGGACGATGTTGTGGTGACGCATGAAACATTTGCCAACCGCACCGTCGGCGATGCGGCCATTGAGGGTCCGTTCACCTTGCCTTCGGAGTTCCTGGTGCCGGGAGAAAACACCTTCGCGGTCGAGGTGCATCAGGCCAACCTCTCGAGCTCGGACATCGTGTTTGGGTTGGAGATGACGTTGGAAGGTGGCGTATCTCTTTCAGCCACCCCGGGTGCGGCCAACACGGTGTCCGCGGTCCTGCCTGAGTTTCCGACGCTGCGCATCAACGAGGTATTGCCACGCAATGGGCTGGGTCTTCGAGACTTGAGCGGCACGGCCGAGCCGTGGCTGGAGTTGATCAATACGGGCGATGCGCCGGTATCTCTGGAGGGGCTTTTCCTGACGGACATGCTCGCCGGATCCATCCCTTGGGGCTTCCCGCCTGCGACCTCGATTCCGCCGGGGGGATTCCGCGTCGTCTTTGTCGATGGCGACACGCTGCAGAACACGACCACCGAATGGCACACATCCTTCCGATTGCCGTCCACGGCTGGAGCTCCGTTCCAAATCCTGCTCGGTCGCACTGTCGGAGTTGGTCCACAGGCCGTGGATGTCTTCCGGGGCACGGTGGATGCCGCCAATGACCGTTCCTGGGCGCTCCAAATCGACGGCGATCCGGCGACGGGATCGTTGGGAACCCCGACTCCGGGAGCGGCCAATCGAGGCGTGTCGGCTCCACGCCTGGAGCTCTCAGGGTTCTTGGCGGATGGCACTCTGGAACTGGTGTTGCGCGGTTCTTTGGGGCGTCGCTATCGCTTGGAGCGAGGCGGGGTTCTGGGAACGTGGAGCCCCATCCAAGAAGTGAGTGTCAGCGCCGACAGCACGGTGTTGAGCGATCCGGGGTCCGAAGGCAGCGCGAGTCGCTTCTACCGGGTCGTGGATATTACTCCGCCGTGAGCGCCCCCTCCAACCATAGACCGTATTCTCAACGACGGGTTTGCGGAGTCTGAGTGAATCTTTGACAATCATGCGCTTTCAACGAGCCGGTGGGTGGGTTTTCTGGTGGGTTTGCTGCCTAGCCGCTTTGGCCGTATCGGGTTCCGACCGCGTAATACCCACGCTAATCTCCGAGGTGATCTTCGCGCCGGAGGCCCGGCACAATCATGCTTCCTGTGTGGTCGAGGCTCCCGACGGCACGTTGTTGGTGGCGTGGTTCAACGGGTCCGGCGAGCGCAAGGCTGATGATGTGAAGCTTCAGGCCTCGCGTCGTCGGCCCGGATCCCGTTCATGGGAACCCCGCTTCACCCTCTGGGACACACCGGGATTCCCGGACTGCAATCCGTCGCTCCATGTGGATGCGCAAGGTCGCTTGTGGCTCTTCCATGCCGTGATTCTGGCCAACACGTGGGAATCGACGTTGTTGCAGGCGCGGGTGAGTGCCCGGTGGCGGACTCGTGGACCGGTGCGTTGGGACGGCATGGAGCCGGTCTTGTTGGCCCCGGGCGAAGAATTTCTCAAAGTCCTCAATGGCCATTTGCCTCGGTTGCAGCAGGAGCACTCACGACCGGATCTGACTTCTAGGCAGCGCCAGGAAGTGTCGGAATTTATTGAAGGAATCCACCTCGGTGCCACCAATCGACTCTATCGTCGACTGGGTTGGATGCCGCGCGCCCACCTCACCACCGTGGCGGGTCGGTGGATGCTGCCGCTTTACCACGATGGATATTCCATTTCGATGGTGGCCCTTTCCGATGATCAGGGACGGTCTTGGCGTCCGTCCGGGCCCATCGTGGGTGTAGGGAATGTTCAGCCGAGCCTGACGGTTCGCCGGGATGGTTCGGTGGTGGCTTGGATGCGGGACAATGGTCCGCCTCCGCAGCGTTTGCTTCGCGCCGAATCCAGGGATCGCGGAGAGACTTGGACTCCGGCGGAAGATTCTGAAATTCCCAATCCGGGTTCCGGAGCTGAGGTGCGGGTGCTTCGATCGGGTGAATGGATCTTTATCGGCAACGCGGTGGAATCTGGGCGTCATTCGTTGGCCGTCTGGATGAGTCAAGATGAAGGGAAGACTTGGCCGATTCGGCGGCAATTGGCCGGTGCGTTGCCGGGGCAGGGCTCGTTTTCTTATCCCTCTTTAATTGAAACACGGGACGGTGGGTTGCACGCGACTTGGAGCGAAGTGCTCGGTGGTCGGGAAACAATACGCCACGCGCGCTTCAACCAAGCTTGGGTCCGCAGCGCGGAGTTTTAAGGGTTTGTTTGTCCGACAGACTTCCGAGCAGGGCAGAGACCCCTTGGCCTTTAAAGTTTCGGTGACCCGCGGCTGGGACGTGTCTCTTTTTTGGCATTCCAGAGTCTCGCCGACCGGTTAGCGAACTCGCGGGAAGACTCGGGCAAGCGGCCCCTTGGGTTCGCTCTTGTGTTTGTAGCCTTGATCTCAATGATCTCGGGCACTTTATGAGCCTGCAGATTCAGCCCCAGCCAGAAGAGCAACAGCCCTCAGCGGACCTGACGTTGTCCGTGCTGACCTGGTTGGAGGAGAACAAGAAGACTCTGGCCATCGGATTTGTTGTGGTTTCCTTGGCGGCAGTGACTTTGATCGTCCAGAAGAACGTGCACGCCTCTGCCGAGGCCGAAGCCAATCAGGCGCTCTTTGCGACTTTGAGCGCTGCCGGAAAGAACGGCGGACCGACCGCGGCCGACCTGTTCAAGGTCGCGTCCCAGCATTCTGGAACGGCCGCTGCCGAGCGTTCAGAATTCTTGGCCGCCACCAAACTGTTCGAAGACGGCAAGTATGCCGAGTCTCAGAAGGCCTTAGAGACCTTCAATCAGACCCATGCGGATAGTTTGTTGGGAGGCGCTGCGACCTACGGAGTGGCCAGTGCCCTCGATGCCCAGAACAAGACGGCCGAGGCCATCGCGGCTTATGGTCGGTTCATCTCGGGCTTTGCTACCGATCCGTTGGTGGCTCAGGCCCGCTTGTCCAAGGCGTTGATCCACGAATCGCAAAAGCAGTATTCAGAGGCGCTTGCCTTGTATGACGAGGTGTCCAAGGACGCCACCAGCATGGCGGCCCAAGAAGCCTCGGCCCACAAGGCGGCCTTGCTTCAGGCTCATCCTGAATTGACCTCGGTGGCCACCAATGCCCCCGTCGCCAAGCCCGCGGTGAAGCCGGTTCCGTGAGGTGTCACCGGATCGTTTCATCGGTTTTGGCATCGAGTCCGGTCTCACCTGAATGAACATTTCAATTATTGGCACGGGCTATGTCGGATTGGTCACCGGCGCCTGTTTTGCGGATGTAGGGCACACGGTCATTTGCGTTGATTCCGACCGCGAAAAGGTTCGTCGCTTGCAAGGCGGCGAAATCCCCATCTTCGAGCCCGGCTTGGAAGCCTTGGTGCATCGGACAGTCGCGGCCGGGCGTCTGAGTTTCACGTCATCCACGGCTGAAGGCGTGGCGGGTTCCGAGGCGGTGTTCATCGCCGTCCCGACGCCGCCGCAGCCCGATGGTTCGGTGGATTTGAGCTTCATCGAAGGCGTGGCTCGGGAAATCGCCGGGTGCCTGACTGGCTACCGGGTCATCGTCGACAAGAGCACGGTCCCCGTGAAGACCGCCGAGAAGGTGGCCGAGACGATTAAGCGCTACCGGAAGACCGATGCTGATTTTGATGTGGTGAGCAATCCGGAGTTCCTCCGGGAGGGTTTTGCCATCGACGACCTCATGAAGCCCGACCGGGTGGTTGTCGGGACCTCCAGTGAACGGGCGGCGGCCAAGATGCGGGAGATTTACGAGCCCTTCCATGCGCCGATCATCGTGACCGACGCCAATTCGGCTGAACTCATCAAGCATGCGGCCAATTCCTTCCTCGCGCTGAAGATCAGCTACGCCAATGCACTGTCGGTGATTTGCGAGGCCAGTGGCGCCAATGTCCAAGAGGTCACCCGAGGCATGGGGCTCGATGCGCGTATTGGCACCCGATTCCTCCAGGCAGGTCTCGGCTTTGGGGGGTCCTGCTTCCCGAAAGACCTGAGCGCCTTCATCAAGATTAGCGAGCAGTTGGGGTACGATTTCCGCCTACTCAAGGAAGTTCAGCGGATCAATGCCACGCAGATGGAGCGGTTCCATCAAAAAATCACCGACACGCTGTGGGTGCTCAAAGAAAAGCACATCGGTGTGTTGGGGTTGACCTTCAAGCAGAACACCGATGACGTGCGCAATTCGCCGTCCATCGATTTGTGTCACCGCATGCTGGCCGACGGTGCGCGGTTGCGGGTGCACGATCCCAAGGGCATGGAAAAAGCCCGAGCTTTCTTTCCCGCAGGTTCAGCCGTGGAGTATGTCTCGGAGGCGGAAGCAGTCGCGACTGGGTGCGATGCGCTGGTGATCGCCACTGAGTGGTCGGAGTTCGGTCGACTCGACTGGGCCCGTATCAAATCTTCCATGGCGACGGCCATTGTTTTTGACGGCCGCAACTTGTTGGACCCGGTGGAAATGAAGCAACTGGGGTTCTTGTATCGCAGTATTGGTCGCTGAAGCGCGGCGCCTCAGCGGTCTGGAGACGGTTAAAATTAGGTTATGAAAATCCTCGTCACCGGCGCGGCCGGATTCATTGGTTTCCACACCTCCGAGCTGCTGTTGAGTCGGGGGGATGAGGTGATCGGCCTCGACAACCTCAACGACTACTACGACGTCAGCCTGAAGGAGGCCCGGTTGGCCAAGCTCAGCGGGCGTCCGGGTTTCCGTTTCCACCGCCTAGAGTTGTCCGACCGCGCCGGCATGGAGGCTCTCTTCGCACAAGAAAAGCCGCAGCGGGTTATCCATTTGGCCGCGCAGGCAGGCGTGCGGTATTCCATTCAAAATCCCCACGCCTACGTGGATTCGAACCTCGTGGGCTTCATGAATATCCTAGAGGGATGTCGCCATCATGGTGTCGAGCACCTGGTGTATGCCTCGTCCTCGTCGGTGTATGGGGCCAACACAACCATGCCCTTCAGTGTCCACCACACCGTGGATCACCCCTTGAGCTTGTATGCCGCCACCAAGAAGGCCAATGAGCTGATGGCGCACACCTACAGCCACTTGTACCGACTTCCGACGACGGGCTTGCGGTTCTTCACGGTGTACGGCCCCTGGGGACGCCCGGACATGGCTATGTTTCTGTTCACCAAGGCGATCTTGGCCGGTCAGCCGATCGATGTGTTCAACCAGGGGAAGATGCGGCGCGATTTCACCTATATCGACGACATCGTCCAAGGCGTGGTTCGCACCTGTGACCGTTTGGCTTCAGTCAATCCCAACTGGAACGGGGCTGTGCCGGATCCGGGGACGAGCTCGGCCCCCTACCGCATTTACAACATCGGCAATAATCAGCCTGCCGAGCTAATGCACGTCATCGGTTGTCTCGAAAAGACCATCGGGAAGACGGTGGAGAAGCGGATGTTGCCGATGCAGGCGGGCGACGTGCCTGCGACTTATGCCGACGTCGACGCCCTCACCGAGGCTGTGGATTTTAAGCCGGCCACACCGATCGAACTCGGCATCGAGCGGTTCGTCGCCTGGTACCGGGAATACTACCGCATTGGCGGCTGAATTGGTCATGCCCTCCGGTGTCATCGACGTGGCAGCAGGCCTGGTGGAGCGCGATGGGTTGATCCTCATCACCCAGCGAAAACAAGGTTCCCATCTGGCCGGGCTCTGGGAATTTCCCGGCGGCAAGCGCGAGCCGGCCGAGACGTGGCAAGACTGTCTGGTCCGCGAGTTGCAGGAAGAATTGGCCATCACCGTGACCGTGGGCGAACTGCGGTATGAGACGGTGCATCACTATCCGGAGAAATCGGTCCGACTTCGCTTCTATGCCGCGGTGCTGATTTCAGGGGAGCCCCGGCCTATCGACTGTGCGGCCGTGGCCTGGGTTGGTCCGAAGGACCTGCCCACTTACGCATTTCCCGAGGCCGATCGGGAGTTGGTGGCCTTGTTGGCTCGCTGAAAGAGAGGCGCTTTTTTTGGGGCCTTCTAGGGGTTATCGAAAAGAGGCGTCCCGGACCGTTTGCTCGAGAACCAAAGCAGGACCATCCTCAGGCTGTGTCGAAGGAACTGAAAAACTCCCCCGTGGCGTCGGATGTCATCCGCATCCAGGGGGCGCGCGAGCACAATTTGCGCAACATCTCCGTGGATATCCCGCGCGGGAAGTTCGTGGTGGTGACCGGGGTCAGTGGCTCCGGCAAGAGCACCCTCGCCTTCGATATTTTGTTCGCCGAAGGGCAACGTCGGTTCCTGGACTCGATGAGTGCCTACGCTCGCCAGTTTGCAGATCCGATGTCCCGGCCGGATGTGGATCTCATCACGGGGTTACCGCCGTCGGTCAGTATCGAGCAGGGAACTACCCGGGGTGGTGGCAAGAGTACGGTGGCCACCGTGACCGAGGTGTACCACTTCATCCGCCTGCTGTACGCCCGATTGGGAATCCTGCAGTGCCCCGACTGTGCTGTTCCCGTCGAGGCACAAACTCGCGAGGAGTTGCTGACCACCTTGGACGAGGCAGTCCGCAGGCGCGGGCCACTGAAGCTGCTGGCTCCAGTAATTCGCAATCGCAAGGGGTTCCACAGCGAGGTGGCCGAATGGGCTCGTCAGCGGGGTTATCATGAACTGCGCGCCGATGGTCAGTTGGTTCTGGCCGATGAGAACTTCCGACTCGATCGATTCAAGGAACACGATGTTGAAGTCGTCACGGGTGTTTTTAAGGCCAGCGACTCTTCCGAGGTGCGCGTTCAGCGGATCGAGGAAGCCCTCGAAGCGGGCAAACGCACCCTCTTTGCTCTCGATCGCAAGGGGCACCTGACCGTGCATTCCACGGAACGCGGTTGCCCCAAATGCCGGCGGTCGTTCCCTTCGTTGGATCCCAAGAATTTCAGCTACAACTCCAGCCAGGGATGGTGCCTGCAATGCCGCGGTTTCGGCGAGTTGTTCCACTTGCCCGATGTGGAGCGTGGGGCCAATGCCGACTCGGTGGAGGAATCGTGGTTCAGCTGGGCTGAATCCCGGGAGACTTGCCCTTCGTGCCAAGGAGCCCGTCTGAATCCGGTGGCGCGGGCCGTCCGGTTGCCCCTGGGTGAAGCCCCATCGGAACGCCCCACCATCGAGGAAATGGGTCGTTGGTCCGTCGAAGTGGCTCGAGCCTGGTTTGACGCTCTGCGCCCCGAGGGTCGCGCTGCAGAAATCTCTCGGGACATTCTTCCGGAGATCCGTGAGCGCCTGAAGTTCATGGGAGAGGTGGGTCTGGGTTATCTGCAACTCAGCCGCAGTGTGATCACCTTGAGCGGTGGCGAAGGTCAACGGATCCGGCTTGCGGCTCAGTTGGGGTCGAATCTCAGTGGCGTCCTGTATGTGCTCGATGAGCCCACCATCGGGCTCCATGCCCGAGACAACCAACACTTGCTCGACGCCTTGGAAAAACTGCGCGCGCGGGGCAATTCCCTCGTGGTGGTGGAGCACGATGAAGACACCATGCGCCGTGCCGATTGGATTTTAGATTTGGGTCCTGGTGCGGGTGTGCGTGGGGGAGAGGTCGTCGCCGAGGGCACATTGCAGGATTTGCTTCGCCACCCGGATTCGGTGACGGGTCGCTGCCTTCGAGAACCGCTGCCGCGACCGGCCCGTGGCGAGCGACGCCCCGTCGAAGTGACTGGAGTACGCAAGCCGCGGGGGAAATCTGCGAAGGCGGCCGCCTCGGTGATTTCTGTCGAGTGGTTGACCGTGCACCACGCGCGGTTGAACAACCTCAAGGATGTGACCGTATCCTTCCCCTTGGGACGCTTGGTGGTGGTGACGGGGGTGAGCGGGTCGGGCAAGAGCACCTTGGTCAAAGAGTGTCTGGTGCCTGGGGTTCGAGCGGTACTGGCCGGTGAGGACGAAAAGAAGGTGCGAGGATTGGCGGGGGGAGTCCGTGGCTTGGGGAGCTTGCGCGCCGTCCACGAGGTGGATCAAACCCCCATCGGACGCACTCCGCGGTCCACCCCTGCTACTTACGTGGGATTCTTTGACGACATCCGAGCCTTGTTTGCTCTGGTGCCCGAGGCCCGTATGCGTGGCTATGGACCCGGACGTTTTAGTTTCAATTCCTCTCAAGGACGGTGTCCGCACTGCGAAGGGGCAGGGGTGGTGAAGATGGAAATGAATTTTCTCCCAACCGCCTCGGTGGGCTGCGAGGCCTGCGGTGGCAAACGCTTCAACGCAGGGACGCTGGAGATTCGCTATCAGGGCAAGTCCATCGCGGAGGTGCTCCAGCTCTCCGTGGCTGAAGCCATTGAGTTTTTTGCCCACCAAACGCGGTTGCGCCGCCCTCTGGAAGCCTTGAGGGATACGGGGCTTGAATACCTTCAATTGGGCCAAATTAGCCCGACCTTGAGCGGGGGTGAGGCCCAGCGAATTAAGCTAGTGACCCACCTTCTGGGTGGACTCAAATCCGCCGCGATCGAGCGGGAAAACGCCGATTTAATTCTACGAAAGGCTCCCGGCCGGCCGCTGCCCCGAGATCTTTTTGTGCTCGAAGAGCCCACTCTCGGACTGCACATCCAGGATGTTCGACGCTTGGTTGCCGTGCTGCAGCGCTTGGTGGATGCGGGCCACTCGGTCATCGTGATCGAGCACAACCTCGATCTCATCGCCGAAGCCGACTGGATTGTGGATATGGGGCTCGAGGGGGGCGCAGGCGGCGGGCAAGTCGTGGCCGAGGGGACCCCGGAACAAATTGCCGCGGACCCCATTTCTCATACCGGTCGCCACCTGCGACGGACCCTTGCCCAGCAGCCTGTTTGAGAGTTTGTCTGGAATAGGAGGAGTGCCGGAAGTGTTCTGTCCAAAACTTCCGGCTGACCGCGGGACAGTTAGGCTAACGGGGACAACTCTCGATGCCACGGAGTGCTTTGTTCGTAGGCGTGGGCGATGCGGAACAAGGTGGATTCGCCGAAGGGCTTGCCCAGCAATTGCAGTCCGATGGGTAGTTTTGGATCCGAGGCAAATCCGCAGGGCAGGCTCAATCCGCAAATACCTGCCAGATTGCAGGAAATGGTGAACACGTCGCACAGGTACATTTGCAACGGGTCATTGGATTTTTCTCCCACCTTGAAGGCCGGGGCGGGCGTGGTCGGAGTGACCAAGGCATCGACCTTCTGGAACACGTCCAGGAAGTCGTTGCGGATTAGGGTGCGCACCTTCTGAGCCCGGATGTAATAGGCGTCGTAGTAGCCACTGCTGAGCACGTAGGTGCCGAGCATGATGCGGCGCTTCACCTCGGGTCCGAAGCCCTGACCGCGAGTGCGGCTGTTGAGCTCCATGGGAGTAGAGCCATCTACTCGAGCTCCGTAGCGGACGCCATCGAAGCGCGCCAAGTTGGCCGAGGCCTCGGCCGGAGCAATAATGTAGTAGGTCGCAGCCGCGTATTCCGTGTGAGGCAGGGAGACTTCGACGATCTCGGCCCCGAGCGACTCCAGTTGGTGGACAGCCGCACGCACCGATGCCTCTACTTCGGGGTGCATGCCGCCGATCATGTATTCTTTGGGCAGGCCGATCCGAAGGCCCTTCAATGAGCCTGAGAAGGCTGCGCGATAATCGGGGACGGGTTCCTGCATGGAGGTGGAATCCATGGGGTCATGACCACTGAGGACCTGAGTCATCAGTGCCGCATCCGTGACATCTTTGGTGAACGGTCCGATTTGGTCGAGGGAGCTCGCGAAGGCTGTTAGGCCATAGCGCGAAACGCGACCGTAGGTGGGCTTTATACCGACCACGCCGCAGAGGGCTGCGGGTTGACGGATAGATCCCCCGGTGTCCGATCCAACACTGGCGAAACACTCGTGGGCCGCAACACTGGCGGCGCAGCCCCCGGAGGAACCTCCCGGAATTCGTGTGGTATCCCAGGGGTTAAGAGTGGTGAAGAACGCCGAGTTTTCCGTGGAACTACCCATGGCGAACTCATCCAAATTGAGTCGCCCGAAGACCACCGCACCTGCCTGCTTCAGGCGTTTCACCACCGTGGCGTCGTAGGGGGAGACGAAGTTTCCCAGGATGCGCGAACCGCAGGTCATGGGCTGCCCTCTTTGGGCAATCACATCTTTAAGGCTGATCGGCACCCCCAGCAGCGGGTGCTCAGACGGGGTCGCCGAACCCGATGCGCGCAGTTGGTCGGCGGCATCGGCCTGTGCTAGTGCGTCGGCCGCATCGTAGTTCAGGTAGGCCTTAACCTGGCCATCGACCCGACCGATTTGGTCGAGGCAGGCCTGAGTGGCTTCGCGGGAGGACACCTCTCCTTGGTGGATGCGGTGGGCAAGTTCAGAAACGGTGATTCGGTGAAGCATCGTCGGTTCCGAATGGAACAAGCGATCGGCCCCATGCGAAAGCGCAAAGGGGCACCAAGTCTGAAAGAAAGCGGAGCCGTGCAACGAATTAGCTGGGAGAAACTTGAAGTGTCTTCCCAATGGAAACTATTGAGGCCCTTGTGGCCCTGAACCTTATCTCGGGTGTCGGCCCGATTCGCACCCGCCATTTGCTTGATTATTTTGGAGGCGATCCCACGGCAGTGCTCAGGGCCTCGCAGGGCGAGTTGGAACGGGTGCCCGGCATCAGTGGTCCAATGGCCTCCAGCATCGCCCGTTGGGAGTCTGAGGTGGATTTGGCAGGCGAACTGCGCCGGATCCAGGAGTCCGGGGTGACGGTGCTGGGGTTTACCGAACCTGAGTATCCGGCGCTCCTCAAGCAAATCTATGATCCGCCTACAGTGCTCTATGTGAAGGGGAAGTTGACCCCGGAAGACATGCAAGGGGTAGCGATCGTGGGATCTCGTTTGACGACCTCCTACGGCATGGAGGTGGCTCGGAAGTTGGGCTACCAACTGGCCTACACTGGGGTCAGCGTCATTAGCGGAGGGGCACGCGGAGCCGACACAGCAGCCCATCAAGGCGCCTTGAGCGCCCATGGCCGAACCATTGCCGTGTTGGGTACAGGAATTGATCGGGTCTATCCCTCCGAGAACGGCGAATTGTTCGAACGCATCGCCGAGCGCGGAGCCTTGGTGACCCAGTTTCCCTTCGGACGTTCCGCCGACCGCGGCACCTTTCCTGCCCGAAACCGGATCGTGGCTGGCATGAGCCTCGGCACGGTGGTGGTCGAGGCCAGTTTGTCCAGCGGAGCTCTAATTACCGCTAATTTGGCCAATGACTACGGTCGACAGGTCTTCGCGGTGCCGGGCCGGATCGACAGCCCGCGCAGCAAGGGGTGTCATGATTTGATCAAGAAAGGAGCCAAGCTCTGTGAGGGCATCGAGGACATACTCAGCGAGTTTGAATACCGATTCCCGGGATCCAATCGCCCTGAGGTCTCAGCTGGGCAGCCGGAGTTTCCGTCCATCACCCTGAACGCGGCGGAGCAGGCCGTGTGGGATGCTCTCGGCCGGGAAACTTTGGAGGTAGATCCAATTATCCGCGGGTCGGGGTTGCCTCCCAGTGCGGTTCAGGTCGCCCTGTTCAGCCTCGAGCTCAAACGACTAGTTCGTCAGTTCCCAGGGCGACGGTTCGAGCGGGTTTCATCAGAGAATTGACCTGGGGATTACCGCCGACCGGGGTGCCACCTCGTTGACGACGGGATCGTCTGGCTGATATGAACACTGCGCCGATGAAGAAACCTGCAGTAGCATCACAACCGCGTTACCGCCGAATCCTCCTAAAACTTAGCGGTGAGGCACTCGGAGGCGTCGAGGGACAGGGCATCAACCCGGAGGCCGTGCACGACATGGCTTGCCAGGTCGCCGAGGTCCAGAAACTGGGTGTCGAAGTGGTGATCGTGGTCGGCGGCGGCAATATCTTTAGAGGCCTTCAGGGAAGCGAGAAGGGTATTGAGCGGGCCACGGGTGACTACATGGGCATGCTGGCTACGGTCATTAACGCCTTGGCTCTCCAGGACGCGCTCGAGAAGCAGGGCGTTGCGACCCGCGTCCAAAGCGCCATCAACATGACTCAAATTGCCGAGCCCTTCATTCGGCGCCGGGCCGTGCGTCACCTAGAGAAGGGTCGCGTGGTCATCTTCGCGGCAGGGACCGGCAATCCTTACTTTTCGACCGATACGGCTGCTGCGTTGCGAGCCAATGAGATCGGAGCCGAAGTGGTGTTGAAGGCCACCAAGGTCGATGGCATCTACGACAAAGACCCCAAGAAGCACGCCGACGCAAAACGCTACGATCAAGTCAGCTACACCACGGCCCTTGAGAAACAATTGAAGGTCATGGACGCCTCTGCCTTCGCTCTTTGCATGGATAATAAGATGCCCATTGTCGTGTTTGATTTCTTCAAACCCCACAATCTGCGCAATGTGGTGCTCGGCAAGAAGGTGGGCACCCAAGTGGTGGCCTGAAGAGCACCGAGCCTCAATTTTCAACAACGACCAAAACCCACAAACAATCACCATGACCATCGATGAAGTGATCTTTGATACCGAGGAGAGGATGCTGAAGTCTGAAGACCACGTCCTGAACCAGTTTTCCGGGGTTCGCACCGGCAAGGCGACCCCCTCCCTCATTGAGAATGTGATGGTGGAAGCCTACGGCTCCAACATGCGACTGAAGGAGTTGGCCACCATCACGGCGCCCGAGGCCCGAATGCTGATGGTACAACCCTTCGACCAGTCCACCATGAAGGCCGTCGAAAAGGGGATCCAAGCCTCAGGCCTGGGACTCAATCCTGCTTCGCAGGGTCGCTTCATTCGCATCGTGCTGCCGGATTTGAGCTCTGAGCGCCGTCAGGAGTTCGTTAAGATTTGTAAGCGCATCGCTGAGGAAGGGCGCGTTGCCGTCCGCAATGAACGCCGTCAGGCGATCGAGGCGTTGAAGAAGACCAAGAACGACGGCGGTGTCTCGGAGGACGCGATCAAGACCGCTGAAGCCGATGTTCAGAAATTAACCGATTCCTTCATCGCCAAGGTGGATCAGCATTTGGCGATCAAGGAGAAGGAAATCATGACGGTTTGAATCGGTTTGGAGGTTTTCTTGGGTAATCTGCACCCTAGTTCTAAGAGCGTCTGGCCGCCTTGGATCTTCTAGGTGAAATATCGGGAACCCCCGATTGACAATGGTTGGGCACGGCAGTAGCGATGGGTCATTCAGCCCCTCGTTACCGTTTGATGGAGACGTCATGCCCTTACCCCGTATATCAGAGACGGAATGGGAGATCATGCGGATTGTCTGGAAACGACATCCGGTGACCTCCGCGGATGTGATTTTCCAACTCCAAAAGGAGGATCCCACCTGGATGGCGGTCACCGCCAAGACCTTGCTCAATCGACTCGTTCGCAAGGACGCCTTGAGCTACGAATCCATTGGTCGGATTTATCACTACAGCGCAAAGGTGTCCGAAGCAGAGTGCGTCTCGGCAGCCACACGATCCTTTCTAGACCGCGTCTTTGGCGGATCCCTCCCCGGGATGATGGCTCACTATGTTGAGAGCCGAAAGCTCTCCAAGGCTCAGATCAGCGAGTTGCGTCGGATTCTGGAATCCGAAACCTCCGAGTAAGCGAAGCTAGGCAAGCAACCTGCTATGTCAGAGACGTTCTGACATGAGTCCGGAGGTTATTCGTAATCTGGGGTGGGATTTGATAAGCGGTTCCGCCAATGCGGCAGTGCTGGGAATTTTCGTGCTTGGAGTGCGACGGTTGCTTCGGCGGCACCTTTCACCCGATTGGCGGTTAATCCTGAGCGGTTTGGTGTTGGCGCGGTTGGTGTGGCCCTGGGAAATCCCTTCTCCGGTGAGCCTCTTTAATGTCACCGCTCCGTTGTTTCCAACGATTACTGCTGGGTCTTTTCCTATCGACGGATGGCGTTGGTGCCTCGCGGCATGGGCCGCAGGCATGGTCGTCCGAGTTGCTTGGGTGATGTCGGATTGGACGCGGCTTCAACAAAGGATCGCTCGCTCGCAGTCCGCACAATCGAGTTTGGTGGACCTTTGGAATGAGGCCATCCGGGAAGAGCCGATATCCATGCGCCGGGTTCCCATCCGGCAATCCCAGGAAGTGGGGGGTCCGTGTCTGGCGGGATTAATCCAGCCGTGCCTGCTGGTGCCTCCCAACCTAGGGGAGCAGTTTTCCCAGAAGGAGATTCGTCTGATATTTCTCCATGAGATAGCCCATCTCCGTCGTCGCGACCTTTGGCTGAACGTGCTGCTGGAAACGGTGCGAACCGTGCATTGGTTCAACCCGGTGGTGGGCTGGATTCTGCAGCGATGGCGTGAAGATCGCGAAGAAGCGTGTGACGTTCACGCATTGTCGGCGGACCGTGTCAGCAAAGTGTTGTACGGGCAGGTCCTTCTGAAGTGCTTGGAGAGAGCCTCAGGCTTGGAAACCGATCGAGTCGCTGTCGCGTGGCAGGGAGACCCCTCGGCGGCCCCACGATCCTTGGTCCATCGCATTCAGGCCATCGCTCGGTTTCGGACCGGGCGGCGGACATGGATTGTCGGAGCCTGCACTCTGGGGGTTGTTGCTCTATTGGGATTGACCGATCAAGAGCCCTTGCCGCCACGTCGGGTCTGGTTGCTGAAGACAGAGGCTGTCCTCGGACTGTTGTCTTTGCAGCTGAGGTTGCCGACGGTCTGAGTCGCGCCAACCCCAAGCACTCACACGGTCGGGCCCAATTCCTTGGACGGTGCAAGGGGGAGCCGATTTTCTGGGGCCTGCCTCAGCGAGGTATCGAGGGTTTGGATCTCCGGGAGCGTCCGGCTGTCGACGCCTCCGCCCAGTCTGGCTAGGCGTTCACCACTGGGTCGGACCATCCGTTCGTAGCTACCCACGGCGTCATCATAGGCCTTAGTGGCCTTGCTTAACCCGTCGCGAATCCGCTCGAAATGCTCCACGAAGCGGTTGACCCGTTCGTAAAGCGTTTGCGCCGCCTCGGCGATTTGCTGGGCGTTCTGAGACTGTTCATGCGCCTGCCAGCTCACCGCAACGCTCCGCAGTAGGGCGATGAGTGAAGCGGGAGTGGCCAAGAGGATGTGTCGTTCGGCGGCCCAGACAATGAGATCCCGATCGCCCTCGAGTGCGGCGCTGAAGAGAGATTCCGCCGGGACGAAGAGCACCACATGGTCCAGCGCGTTGTTGAACTGAGCCGGATAATCTCGGTCGGCCAACGCCTTGATAGTGGATTTCATCTTGGCGGCGTGCTCGGCCAGTGCGGCGTTGCGCCGTCCCTCTTCCTCCGAATCGACGGCCGCGAGAAACTCCAAATCCGGGACCTTGGAATCCACAATGATCACCCGCTCGCCGGGCAGTCGGACAATGAGGTCGGGTTTAGAATCCCCCTCGCGCACTTGTTCCACGAAATCGCAGTGGGCACTCATGCCGGAGGCCTCCACGACGCGGCGCAAGGTTTCTTCACCCCACCGCCCCCGGGCTTGATTAGAGGAGAGCACTGCGCGGAGACGGTGGGTCTCGCTGGAAAGGGTCTGACTGTGGGTCGAAAGCTCTTCGACTTGCCGTCGGACTTCTCCGAGGGCGGTCGATTGAAGGGAATCGCTTTGCTGGAGCCGAGCCTGGTAGGCCTTGAGTTGATCCTCCAGCGGTTTGACCAGCGACTCGATGCGCTGTTCGCGCAAGGACAAGTCCCCCTTGGCCGACTCCTGGAAGCGGGTGAACGTCTCATTGGCCAGACGCAGGAATTCTGGTCCGTTCTGCTTGAGCGCTTCCGCGCTCAGTCCGGCAAAGCTTTGCTTAAGATCCGTCAGCGACTTCTCCTGCGAAGACCGCAATTCCGTCACCCATTGCCCATGGGTTTCTTTGAGGCTGCGCTCAGATTCTTCATGGACCCGCTGCTGCTCAAGGATGCTGGCTCGGGCTGCAGCGCTTTCTGCGGTGGCCGTGGCCAGGCGACTTTGGGTCTGGGCCAATTCAAGGCGAAGTGAGTTCGCCTCGGTGTCTTTTTCACGATGTGCCTCGATGGCTTGGGACGCCTCCCGGCGCGCGCCGTCCCGAGAGGCTTCTGCCGCGGCGGCCGCAGCCTGAGCGTTGGCGGATCGGGTCTGCCACTCGTTGGCCTCGCTCTCTCGCCGGAGGGCCTGCTGGCGCAGTTCTTCCTCCAAGGCGGAGGCGGCCATCGTCGAGGGTTCCCGACGCAGACCTTTGAGGATCCAGCCGATCGCCAAACCCAGTAGCAGCCCAACAATCAGGGTCATGATGCGTTCGACCATAGTCACCCCGCCAATGACCCAAAACCCGGAGGCCGAACGCAATGTCTTTCTGGGAGCGTGTGCGTGTTCTCACGGATATTGGCCATGAACCGTTGGGCTTTCTAAAGGCGTGGGTTCTTTTCCTAAAAAATTAGGCGAGGGCTACCCACAAGATTTCAGTAAACCTTGCCCTCCCCATTCCATCTCGAGAAAACGCCTTGCCCGTCTCAGTCTCATTCGCACCTACGGAACCGGGCGGCGAAGTATTTAAGGCTCAGGCCAGGTGCGGTTGTGTCGGCCTCCCGACGGAATTTGAACATTCTGTAGGAGCGCCGTATGAGCTTGGAGTTTGGCTCAGAATGGGACTACGATTTCGAGACATCCTTTATCCTTGTTCATGAAATTTGATTCGTGTCCTTCGAGTACTTCGCGACGTCGTTCGAGCAATTCCGGTTTCACTTTGATCGAGTTGCTCGTCGTCATCGCCATCATTGCGATTCTGGCCGGCATGCTCTTGCCGGCCTTGGCCAAGGCGAAATCCAAAGCCACGGGTGCCGCCTGTGCGAGCAACCAGAAGCAGTTGGTTCTGGCCTGGCAGATGTACTCGATGGACAACAACGACTCCTTGGCTCCGACCGATGGTTGGAGGAACAAGGGGGGAGCTGTGGTGGCACTCACCGGTGGCGGATATTGGCAGGGACCGGTGCCAGACATCGCCAATGGCATTACCCTCGAAGAAGCGCTCAGGCGGGTTCAGAAGGGCATGACCAACTCCCCAATGTGGGAGTACTGCTCGGCGTTTGGAGCGTATCACTGCCCGGGAGACCTCCGTTCCAAGCGGCGTCCGGGCGCCGGGTGGGCCTACGACAGTTACTCCAAGGCCAACGGCATGAACGGCATTCTCGGATGGGAAGCCTCTCAGCCTCCGTACCTCAAGGCCTCCGAGGTAAGTTCCCCGTCCCAGTCCTTCGTGTTTATCGAAGAATCCGATCCCCGTAATTCCAACCTCGGCACCTGGGTGCTGAGTACGGATTCCAAGGGGTGGATCGATCCCTTCGCCATTTTCCACGGCAACTTCAGCACCTTTTCCTTCCAGGACGGCCACTACGAGGGGCACCGCTGGATTGAAGCCAGAACCATCAAGGCCGCTAAGGATTCCGCCGTCGGTATTTCCAGCTTCAACTGGAGTGGTGGTGGCCCCAACAACCCGGACTTCCGTTGGGTTTGGAACAACTACCGTCACCGCAACTGGAAGGAACTCTGATTTTCCGCAGATTCTGAACGGTATGGCTTTCGGGTGGCCTAGGGCATCCGGCTTCGATCAGGGAACTCATTGGAGTTCCCTGATTTGCTTCGTGCGCACGGCAAGGCTCACTCTCCAGCGGGTTCATGAACGTCTCCGAAACTTGGAGTACTTTGCTCGGGAGCAGAGCCCTGGGGTCCGAGGGATCCGGATCGACGGATGGGGTGCCTTGACCTGAATGTTTTGCCAGTGGGGCATTTCGATCATGAGTGATTTTGACTTCCGATTTGGAGGGATAGCACGGCTTTACGGGGCGGCCGCATTGAGCCGGTTTCGCGCCGCGCACGTTCTAGTGATCGGCATTGGCGGCGTGGGCTCCTGGGTGGTAGAAGCGCTCGCCCGTTCGGGGATAGGTCGACTCACCTTGGTCGATCTCGACGACGTGTGCGTCAGCAACATCAACCGGCAGTTGCATGCGCTGGATTCCACGGTGGGACGGTCCAAGGTGGAAGTCATGGCGGAACGGGTTCGGGCCATTTCCCCAGAGGCTCGGGTGGAAGGCCGGGTGGAGTTTTTCACGGCCGATACGGCGTCGCGCCTGTTGGGACTGGAGACCGGTCTCGGTTCCGAAGACCGCCCGGACTTCGTAGTGGATGCCATCGACGCCATGTCCAACAAGGTGCGGTTGATCGCCTTGTGTCACGGTGCCGGGATTCCGTTGGTGGTGTGCGGCGGGGCCGGCGGACGCCGTGATCCGACCGCGGTTCGAGTCGCCGATTTGGCCACCGTGACGCACGACCGGTTGTTGAGTGAAGTGCGCAAGCGCCTCCGCCAGAAGCACGGGTTTTCGAGAACTGCTAAAAAACTGCGCATCGACTGTGTTCATTCGGCCGAGGCTCCGGTCTTTCCGGACCGTGACGGCCAAGTTTGCGCGACCCGCGCCTCGGACAACGAAATGCCCCTGCGGCTCAACTGTGAATCCGGCTTCGGCTCAGCCACTCAGGTGACCGGCACCTTCGGTTTTGCTGCCGCCGCTCGAGTATTGGACCGTTTAGCGATCCCGATGCCTAACTCCGCGCCTAACCCGGACTTGCAGCCGTCCCCACTGCCAAGTCCGATCTCCGGATGACCTGGGTTCTGCCCCGGACGAGGTGTGGAGGGGTTGAAAGGCTGCGATGTCAGTGAAATCTACACGGGAGTTGAGGCGTCTAAAGGATTGCCTGACCTGCTTTTGAACCTTCTGATCCAACCCATGCCTCCGTGGTCCCGGTGCCTGATGGCCCGAATCAGCCCCGTCCTGACTGCCTTATTGCTGCACTGCGTTTCCTTGGTCCGTGCTCGTGCTGAGAACCGGGTGGATTACCGCTACGAGGACTATATCGAGGACAACGATCGGATCCACATCCGGACCCACGCGGTTTATGCCGAACAGGCCTTGAACGCCAAGGCGGTGGTAAAAGCAAACTTCGTTTACGATGGCATCTCGGGAGCGACCCCGACCGGGGCGGCCGCCGCGCCAGGAACCGATCGTTTGCCGCTTCAGAACTTCCAGGACATCCGTCGTGCTGGCTCCGTTGAACTCGACCTCACCGCCGGTCGCTTCATCACGCGCCCCCAACTTTCGTACAGCGAAGAGAGTGATTACCGCTCTATCGGTCTTTCCCTGAATGAGAGCATCGAGTTCAACCAGAAGAACACGATTTTGAATCTGGGTTTGTCGCGCAATTTCGACCAGGTCACCGGCTTCTGGTTGGCCAATAAGACGCTGTGGAAAGACAAGGACACTTGGGACGGTCTCTTGGGGGTGACCCAGTTGCTGGGACCCAACACGTACTTGACGGCCAATTTGACCGTGGGCGTGGCTGATGGCTATCTAACGGACCCGTACAAGGGGGTTCACTTCCAGTACGACTTTCCGGTCGAGGGCTACAACTCGGATCCCTCGGCATCAGTCGGTGAGAATCGCCCGAATCAACGCATTAAGCAGGTGGGGTATCTCGGGATCACCCACTTCGTGAGCGCGCTCAATGGCAGCGTCGACGCCAACTACCGCCTCCACCACGACGACTGGGGCATTTGGGCCAACACCGCGGCAGTCCAGTGGAACCAGAAGGTCGGAGAGAAACTCGTGATCTCCCCAATGCTGCGCTACCACGTCCAGTCAGCGGCCGACTTCTACGCGCCTGTGTTCAACGGGACGTTGGTGGATCCCAACGGCGTGAACGCGGCCCTGCAGTCCGATGGAAGTCTGATTTTTGATGGGGAGCCCGGGTTCCCCGGGGATGGGCGTGTTTTGTCAGTGCCCGCGTGGCCCCAGTATTATTCGGCGGATTACCGCCTGAGCCACCTCGAGACGTGGACGCTGGGAGTTGGCATTCACTGGCAAGTGCATGAGCATGTTTCTGTGGACCTGGCCTACAAGCGCTACCTCATGCAAGGCCTCGATGGCGTGACCTTGTCGTCGGCTTACCCCCAGGCAAATGTCTTCACGATGGGTATTGGTTTCCAATGGTGAGCGCCCCTGTCCAATCCAGCGAACCGGCGCCTGCGACCGTGGTCCGGGGGAATGCTTCGGCGGTCCTTCGCCGGATTCGGGAGTCGTGTCAGGAGTCGCCAACCGATGGCGGTCGGGAATTGCACTTCATGGCTCTCGGTACCACGTGTCGGTGGGTTACGGTGGGTTCGCCGGAGGCGATCCGCCGTTTCGATGGCGAGGCATTGGGATGGTTGGCGGCCTTTGAGGCCAAGTATTCCCGATTCCTGACCGATAGTTGGATCTCTGTTCTCAACGCATCAGCCGGCGGTGCCGCGGTGGCTTCCGATCCGGAGATCGACCGGATTTTGGCGCTGTGCCACGAGATGCATTTTTTGACCCGCGGTGTGTTTGATCCCACCGCGTTGCCTCTCATTCAATTGTGGGATTGGCGTCGGGCACAAATTCCCACCGACCCACAGATCGAAGCCGCTCGCCAGTGTGTCGGTTGGCGAAAGGTGGAGCGCAAGCCGGGTTCGGTGAGATTGAGTGACCCAGGGATGTGCTTGGATCTGGGTGGCATGGGCAAGGAGTACGCGGTGGATCAGGTAGCCCTTTTGGCGCGTCAGTGCGGACTGACCGGGGCCTTGGTGGACTTCGGAGCCGACATCCGGGTGATGGGGTTGCCAGCCGATGGTCGCCCGGGTTGGCACCTCGGGCTCGAAGACCCCGATCAGCCGGGAAAGGCTTGGTGTGGTCTGGCTGTCCGGGATGCGGCCGTGGCCACCTCGGGGGATTACCATCGGGGCTTCAATGCAGCAGGCAAGCGCTGGGGACACATCCTCGACCCGCGCACAGGGCGTCCAGTCCAAAACGGGTGCCGGGCTGTGCACGTGCTGGCCCCAAGTTGCACCCTGGCGGGCATGCTCAGCACCGCGGCCCTCGTGCTGGGGCCCGACGAAGGTCTCCGTCTCATCGAATCTCAACCGGGGGCCGAGGGACTTCTCCACGGACCTCAATCCAAACTCAGCAGTCGCCGATTTTATGAACATGTCGCCTCTTGAAATCTCCCTGCCACGCCGCCAATTCCTGCGAACTTCGGCCGCCGGGATGGCGCTGATGGCCACGATTCCGCTGGGCTGGGCGGCAGGGCTTCAGCCCGGTGACACCCTTCCGGACCTCAAGAGCCTGCAGCTCGAAGGCACCGTGCCAGACCTTTCCGGCAAGGTGGTTCACCTCGATTTCTGGGCCTCATGGTGTGTGCCCTGTCGTCAGTCCTTCCCCGTGTTGGAAAACCTCCACAAAACCTATGGGTCGAGGGGATATGTGCTCATCGGCGTTTCCATGGACGAGCGGCAACCGGACATGGATCGCTTCCTCAAGAAGAACTCGGTGAGTTTTGCGACCGTGCGCGATGCCCAGGAAAAGCTGGCCTCCAAGGTTCGCCCTCCCGGGATGCCGACCTCCTACTTCTTCGGACCGGAGGGGCGTCTCGATTCGGTGCATCCCAAGTACGAAGGGGAAGCTACCCGCAAGAAGTACGTTGAAATCATCGAACGCCTCCTAAAAACGGTTAAAGCCTAAACTTTATCGATAGAATAGATATGAGCGTCAAAAATCTACTCCCCCTTCAACCAGCCTGTTCCTCCCGTCCGGGTGGGATGGTGTTGGCGGCCGTTGCGGTCATTATCGCCTTGGGCACGGGTTGTTCTACCGTTGAGCCATGGCAGCGTCGCACGCTGTCGGATGCAACGATGCGCGGAGATCGGGATCCGGCAGGGTTGTTACTGGCCGAACACATGTGGTTTAGCCGTGAGGCAGCGGCCGGCGGACGCGGAGTGGGCGGGGGCGGTTGCGGTTGCAACTAATTTCTAGCCAGCGTTTGCGCGGTCCGGAAGTGCTCATATTCTTGGCTTGGTCTCTATGAAACGGATCTTAATTCATCCCCATGTGTTGGCCGCTTTCCTTCAATTGGCTCCCCTGCTGCGTGTGGCGCAGTCTGCGCCCGGGGTGATGGCGGCTCCGACGCTGTTCATCCTCCGATGGGTCTTTGGTGCAGCGGCCGTGGCGGGCAGCATGCATGGGCTGTCGGGGGCCACCGGCGTAGTGCCTGCGGCCGTTCGGGCCACCAACGGCGTTCGCACGTCGGTGACATTTTCGATCACCAGTTCTTCCCATGGCACGGCCAGATCCTATTCGGCCGTCTCTGGATTGCCGCCGGGCACAACCCTCTCCACGCGTGGAACGCTCACGGGAACCCCCACCGCTAGTGGGCCGTTCACCCTGAGGATCCGTGGTTGGGAGACCACCAGCTTGGGGGGCAATTGGGCTGATCTCAACGTGGCGCTCACAGTGGTCGGTGCCAATCCGCCCGCGGTCACATCCCAGCCTGCCAACCTCAACGTGGCCCAGGGCCAATCGGCGAGTCTGACGGTTGCCTATTCAGGGGATCAACCCGTGGCGCTGCGGTGGTTCAAGGAGGACCTCGAGGTTAAGAATGCCACCAACGCGACTCTTACCTTGCCCAGCGCCCAAGTGGCGGACTCCGGCCGATATCGCCTCAGGTTGATCAACGATTTGGCGACCGTCTTCAGCGACTGGGCGACCCTCACCGTGCAGGCCGCGGTTGCCAAGCCGGTGATCACGACCCAGCCCGTGGGTCGGGCGCTGCATGCTGGCGAAGGGTTCTCGTTGGGTGTTTCTGCAACAGGCACCAACCTGACCTATTCTTGGACGCGGGATGGCGTGGTGGTCGGGAGCGCTGGCCCCCCGGGACCGACGTTGGTCGTGACGAATGTCACCGCGACTGCGGCCGGGGTGTACCGGGTGCGGATTACCAACCTGGGTGGATTCGTGGACAGCGACGGCGCGACGCTGTCTGTGGCCGGTCCGGTGGTGTGGGACCAACCCACTCTCGTCTCGGACTCCCTGAGGCTTTCCTTCAACGGGCTGACCGGTCGTCGCTATGCGATTGAGTCGGCGGCGGCCATGCCGGGTCCTTTTGCAACCCAGGCTGAAATGATGAGTCAGGCCGGAGGAACCGTGCTCTTCGATCCGATCGTCGACTCAGGCCGGGTTTATCGAGTGCGGCCGTTGCCCTAAGTGCGGGTTGTGACGGGCAGGGATGAGGTGACAAACCTCGTGGCTGGCCAAGCGGGGCTTAAGACCCCGAGGGTAAGGTTTGTACCCCGACTTATCTGATCAGAGGGGGATTGTCAGTGACGGTGTGAAAACCGATGAAACCTGCCGGTCTGAAAACCGCTGATCCCAGAAACTCAACGTATCATCGATCTGGCCTCAGCTTGTCGGTTGCCCGAGGAAATTCTTATCAAGTCTAGTGGGCCCCGGATGCACTCGGCCCCATTTGGAAGAAGGAAGAAACGCGGGTGCTCATCCTGAAACAAAACAGATCCGAGAATCCGGCAAAACCGCGGATTTCAAACCGGCAACGTCCCATAGATTCCGGATTGTTGCTGAGACCCCACCTTGCCTGAGCACCTCCGAGGCAGGGCGATTTCTCCGAAAGCGCCACGTCCGCAGACATGGACCGCCGCAGAGCTGGACCGCTCGAAGATCAGCCCCTATCCAGGAGGTCCTCGGGCGTCCTCTCGGGGGGGCTAAAACCAACTGCGAGTGACCGCACCCGGAGGGACAAGGATTCCATTTCAGGGGCCCTTGGCCCGCTGGATGGGGAAGGTTTCGATGAGCTTGGAGCGGACCGGAGCCAGCGACGTCTGTGGGTTTTGAGCCAAGGCTCCAGCCATGCCTGAGGCGTAGGCGGCCGAGACCGACGTGCCCTGAACCACCCACGACTGCCCATCCATCTGAACTACGGTCGAACCGGGTACTCCCAGATCGACGAAGCCGCCCCGGTTGGCGTAGGGCGTCAGCTGTCCGGAGCGTCCCGTGGCGGTCACCGCCAGCGTTGCATCATAGGCGGCCGGGTAGAAGGGATCGGCGGTGCCATTGTTGCCCGCTGCGGCAATGACCAACGCTCCCTGACCAGTGACTTGCTGGATGACGTCCCGGAGGTAGGGGCTGTCTTGGGCACTGCCAAGTGACAGGTTGATGATGGTGGAACCGTCTTGGGCGGCTTGTGTGATTCCGCGGGCTACGTCCCACGTCGAGGCCGACTCGCTGGCACCGTAAACATTGTACGGCTGGATGCGGGTGCTGGTGCTGGTTTCAGTCGATCCGGCGCTCAGGCCACGAACCATCGCCTCCGCCATGGAAGTGCCGTGCGAAGGGCCACCCGAGGCCGGGGCTCCCGGCACGAGATCGACGGTGGGCAGCAGGAAGGACTGGAAAGCCGGAGCCAGCGGTTGCGGTGCCGAGTCGATAAGCGCGATCACCCGCCGGTTCCCATCGGGTCGCACCGTGGCCGTCAATCGCAAGGGCGGGGCGGTTATTCCGGAGACCGCGACAGGCGCATCCGGGGAGTCGAGCCGTTGGTTGTTCTCGACCGCGAGGTCTTCGGACTCATTGGCCAGCGTCTGCTTGGCGTCCTCGGCCAGTTTCTCCGAATCAAAGCGGATTTGATAGGCCCCGGCCACTCCGTTGGTTCCCACCAGGCTGGCTCCATTCAGACCAGCCAAGAATTTTAGATCGATGGGGGAACCGGATTTGGAACGGACGATCAATTCGTTGGCGATCATCCCATCGCCCTCATCGGCCACGATTTCAAGGGTGCTGGACCGAGCTTGCGTGGCGAACACCTTGAGTTCCCGGCGACCGTTGCTGGAGGTGGTGAGTGAATAATTCAATCCACCGAGGATCCGCGGCAACGCCTCTCGGGCGGGCAAGTTTCGGAACTGGGCCCGAATTTGGGTTTCGATCCCATCTTCGATCCAAACCCGCCAGCCGGTTTGACCGCTCAAACGTGCCAAAACCCGTTGGATAGGCCATCCGGGGATCGATGCCGCGTAGCGATCGGTTGCGGCGTTCCACTGAAGCCCTTTCCGGACCGCTGAGGCGGCCGAAGAAATTGGGGCGGTATTGGACGCGGCGGTATTGGACGAGGTGTTGGACGGGGGAGCCGGAAGAGGATTCGCCGGGGGCGTGGCCGGATCGGTGTGGCCGAGGAATGCCGAACCCACCCACAGGCAGGTTAGTAGCAACAAGCGGCTCCGCATGGGGTGCAGTCTAACGAATTCCGGGCCGGACGCCAAAGTTTGGGCCGTGATAATTCAGGGAAACTTGAAAACTCCGACTTCGTCTGCTCGGAAACCTTGAGTTCAACTCAAACAGGGTTAAATTCGGTATCAAGTTCAGCCGTCCAAAGCCCCATCGTTATGAGCCTTTTCGAACATCAGCCGAGACGAACCTTTCTCCGAGGATTGGGTACCGCGGTCGCGTTACCGTTTCTAGCTTCGGCTCCGGCTGTTCGCGCATTGGGGGCTGCAGCCGGTGCTGCGGCTTCGGCGGGCAAGCCCCCCTTGAGGATGGCCTTCGTGTACATCCCGAACGGGGCTCTCATGAAGCACTGGACGCCCGAGCAGACCGGTTCGTCCTTCGAGTTGCCTCGTATTTTGCAGCCACTGGCTCCGGTGCGTGACCAGCTCACCGTGCTGAGCGGGTTGGCACACGACAAGGCTCGCCCCAATGGCGACGGTGCCGGCGATCATGCCCGGGCTTCGGCGACATTCTTGACGGCCTGCCAGGCGCGCAAGACGCAGGGCGCGGACATCCGGGTGGGCGTGTCTGTGGACCAATTGGCCGCCCAGAAGGTGGGCAACCACACCCGGTTCCCCAGCCTCGAACTGGGCACCGACCGAGGGCAACTTTCCGGCCAGTGTGATTCGGGTTACAGCTGCGCCTACTCCTTCAATGTATCCTGGCGCTCGGGCTCCACGCCCATGCCGCCAGAAGTGGATCCGAAGCTGGCCTTCGACCGATTGTTTACTCAGGGAGACTCAGGTGAATCGGCCGAGGTGCGTGCTCGGCGCCAGGCGCGGCGTTCCAGTGTTCTCGATTTCGTATTAGAGGACGCCCAGCGTCTGCACGGCCAACTGGGTCGCAACGATCAGCACAAACTCGACGAGTACATGAGCGCGGTGCGCGATGTGGAACGCCGCATCGCCATGGCCGATAAGGTGGGCGTCGAGTTGCCCGACCACACCCGCCCGGAAGGAGTTCCGGCCAAGTACGAAGATCACGTAAAGTTGATGTTCGACATCATGACGTTGGCGTTCCGCACCGACAGCACTCGGATCGGCTCCTTCGTGATGGCTCATGATGGCAGCAATCGCCCGTATCCGGTCATCGGGGTCAAGGAGGGGCATCACGACCTGTCTCATCACGAGAGCAAGGAGGACAAGAAGGAGAAGATCGCCAAGATCAACGTCTTCCACATGCAGTTATTCGCCGCTTGGCTGAAACAGCTTCAGGACACGCGGGAGTCTGATGGCAGCAGCCTGCTGGATAATTCGATGATCGTGTACGGCAGCGCCATTGAAGACGGCATGTCCCACGCCCACCACGACTTGCCGGTCCTGCTTGCAGGACGGGGCGGTGGCACCATCAAACCGGGACGCCATGTCCGGTATGCCAAGAACACCCCGATGGCTAACTTGTTCTTGTCGATGCTCGACCGGATGGGCGCGCCAACGGAGCGCCTCGGCGACAGCACCGGCCGCCTCGATCAGTTGAGCTAAGATCCGAGCCCTCTCTGAGGGCGGTAGGGCGTGGCGATTTCTCCGAAAGCGCCGGTGGCCACGTGCGGACCGAGAGGACTCGATCTCCACCGGGAGGTGGGCGGCCCGGACGCGCCGCGAAGGCGGGTAAGGGCCATCGCTCGCGATGGTAACCCACCATCCATTCCCCTGTAACCGGTAGGGGCGGTGTCTCACCGTCCATTCCCCGGGCTTGCCGAGGGGTGGATTCACAGACCGACTGAAAATTCGGTGAGGCTGGGTACTCGGGCAGCGCGGCGCAGCAGATCCCTGAGGGTGCGATCATCGTCGAGGGTGTTAATGCGCTCGCGGACGGCGTCAGACACTTCGCCGAACCGAGAGTCGAGAACATCAAGAATCGCCTCGCGGGCGGTTTGGACGATGCCTTTTTCAAGGCCTTCCTGGCGGCCTTCCAAGAGACCTTTCTGGATGCCTTTCTGGATGCCTTTCTGGATGCCTTTCTGGATGCCTTTCTCAAGGCCTTCTTTAAGGGCGAGTTCTTCGAAGAGGGTGATGTGGGGCATGGTTTTGTCGGTTAGGCGTTGCTGGAGTTGGTTTCTGAACTGGAGCTTAAGCGCGCCGGGCAGCGGCATCAACCAGTCGATCAGGCGGTGCAATTGTTGGATTTCCGATGGGGAGTATCCCTCGTTGCCAAGTTTGACGGTGAGTTCGAGGAGGCAGGCGAAGAGGTTCTGTGGGTTCCGCCGGTGTTCTTGGGTACCGAGATGGGCGGCAATAACGAAGAGTGTTTGTTGGTGCCGGTAGCGCGGGTCGTCGAGCTTGCCCCTGAAGTCGATGGTCTTGCAGATGAGGAAGAGGAAGGTGATGCCGCAGCCGAGGGATTGGTAGTGGTAGGATGTGGGGCGCCATTTCCGGCTAGTGTCTCCGAGGATGGCAAGGGTGAGCGGGCTGACGCCGTATTTGTCGAAGATGCGGTAGTGGTAGATGAAAAGGCGCTTGGGCAGACCGGGGTCGTAGTGCATCTGGACCTCGATGTGAATGTAGAGCCACTGGTCGGTGCCATCGAGGAGGCGGACTTTGAGAAGTTTGTCGACCCGCTTGGCCCCGACCTCGGAGGCCGGGGTAATCTCGCGGAGTTCTTGCTCGAGTGATTCGGGCTGGACTGACCAATCGATGCCGGCGGCGACCTCGGGAAAGGTGACTTCAAGGAAAGACCGGGTGAACTGTTCGATGGTGTCTTTCCAAGGGCTGTCGTGATTGAGCGGCTTGGCCATGTCCCCAGTTATTCGCTCGGCCCCGACTGAACCTTTCAACAAAGCGACAGTCGGTAGGGGCGGTGTCTCACCGTTCATCCCCGTGCATCTGGTAGGGATGGTGTCTTACCGTCCATTCCCCCTTCATCTGAGTTGGGCAAAAAACGGGCCGAGAGGACTCGATCTCCACCGGGAGGTGGGCGACCCGGCGGGGCCGCGAAGGTGGCGGTTCTCACGCCATGTTCAACGACAATTATTTCTCCCCCCAGCGTCGTCGGGGGGGGGGCAGGAGCTTGCGCCAGGCGAAGAGCAGTCCTTCTGTGAGACCGAGTTCCTTGGCGACGACGGCAGCGGATTTGCCACTGCAAAGCCAGTTGCCGACAGCCTCGCGCTTGAAGGTGGTGTCGAACTTGCGGCGGGTTTTTGGAGGGGATTCTTTGATGGGCTTCAAGGTAATCAATCTCCCTTCCTCACCGTCCGAGAAATCGAGGCAACCGCAATGGACCCTCGCGGGAGCTCACCATCAATTCTCCTGAGGACCTGAACGGTCCTCATCGAGTTCTCCCCACCCACGTGGGGATGGTCCGATCACGCCCGAGTCATCATCGCCACGGGCTTCGTTCTCCCCACCCGCGAGGGGAATGCCGCAGCGAACTGTCCAAGGAGGCTTGCGTCTGTCGCTGGGGTCGGCGGATGAGCAGTGGGCCGAATCTTGGTTGCCGAGGAATTGGGCAAAAAACGGGCCGAGAGGACTCGATCCTGGCGGACCGGAAGCGCCGCGAAGGTGGGTAAGGGCGGGGGACTCTGGCCTTCAGGGTGACGTTGCGGGTTGGTGGTGCGCTGTAGGCTCAGTGCCCTCACCGGGCGGCCTTGAGGGCGGTCGGTTCAAACGTGTTCCGACGGCGGGCGATGGGATCCGAAACTGAGAACCGGAGGATCAAGGTTGGGGCGGAGAGCCGATCGAGGTGAGAATTTCCCGGGCCACGGTGGGGATGATGTCCCGTTCGGTGGCGTGGTCGGTGGTGAAAATGACCAGGATGATGCGTTTGCCGGAGGGGAGTTCCACCAGGGCGGCATCGTGGCGGGTCTGACTAGTCAGACCACACTTGGACCACAGCTTCGTTCCGGGCTTTAGTGCGAGTCCGGTGTACCCGTGGGCTTGGTCTTCGGGGTCGGTGGCCGGTGCGGTGAAATCCCGGGCCATGAGCTCTAGCATCTGGCGCGATCGGTCGGGGTTGACGCACTGCCCCAACGCCATCTCAAGCATCAGGCGCGCCGTGGCTTCGGTGGTCAGGAAATTGCGCCGGGGTTCATAGGCGGCGATGGCCTGACTTTCCCGCCCATACGGGCCTTCGCACCAGGGCTTCTTGCTGGCGTTGATCGCGCTCGGATAACCCATGGAATGGAACCAGCGATTCACCGCGTTACGCCGTTCCCACCAGGTCTTCAGGTCCGCTTCGGGCAGTTCTGGTCCGCTGGTGGTGCCGGTGAGGAGATCGATGAGGTAGTGGGTGGGCTCGTTGTACGACTCCACGATCATGTCGCGGAGGGCCCGTCGCACCTCGGCCGTATCTTGAATTTTCCGGTCCTCCATCCAGCGATGCACGGCGGCTTGATGGAACAGCTTGATGACGCTCGCCGGGTAGACGGGTTCCGTTCCTCGGGCCGAGGCGAAGGTGGGCTTCTGGGGCTCGCTCAAATCCACGGCCGTGACGGCGAGTTGCTGGGCCTGAAGCGGCGGGTTCCAAGTGCGGGCCAAGGTCTTGGCAACGGCGTTATCCACCGAGCGCTGCAAGGCCAGGGAATGCGAGGCCGATGTGTGGCCGGCCAGATCGGGTTCGGCGGCCATCGAAGTCATCCCCAGGCAGGCGAGAGCGATGGCGGCCATGAGGAGTTCAATCGCGTTTCTCATCGGGGCGCTCCAGAAATCGCATCACCGTGTCGCCGTGTCGCATGTCTTTGCGCTCCTTCCAGGTGGCGGGGATCTCCAGGGTGTCGCGCTTGGTGTGGCCCGCCACGAACAACCCGCCGGGTGCCAAAAGTCCTGGCAACACGATGTCATCGAGCAGCAATTGGGCGAGGGAGGTCGATCGACGGCCGACGTTCTTCTCGCCATAGGGAGGGTCGGCGATGATGAGGTCAAATTGGCGTCCGCTTTGCGCCAGTTGGGGAAACACCAAAAACACATCCTGGACGCGCAAAGTTACCGCAGTGACGGGTAAGCCTGAGGCGGCGAGATTTTGGCGGAAGAATCGGGCGTGTTTCTCAGACTTCTCGATGCTGACCATTTCTCGAGCGCCGCGACTCAGGCATTCTAGACCAAGGGCTCCGCTGCCGGCGAACAAGTCCAAGACCCGTGCTCCATCTAAGAAGGCTCCCAGGCTGTTGAAAACCGCCAGTTTGACCTTGTCGGGCGTGGGGCGGACTCCGAGTCCTTCTGGAACCTTCAATAGTCGGCCTGCAGCCAGTCCTCCGATAATGCGCACGGCCTGAGAGTGGGCCTCAGCGCCCGGCCGGCAAGCATCGGTTGAAAGCGCACGGTTGACTCCCTGCGAGATGGGGTAACATTTCAATTCATGAATAGTTCCCTTATTACCGGCCTGATCCGCGTCGTCGCTCTGGCCGCAACTACCTTCACTATGATCGCATCCACTCCTCTCCAAGAGGTCAAACTTAAGGACATCGACGGTAAGGACACCTCCCTCAAAGCCTACTCCGGTAAGGTGCTGTTGGTGGTCAACGTTGCCTCGCAATGTGGTCTGACCCCGCAGTACAAGCAGTTGGAAGCACTCTATAAGAAGTACCACGGGCAGGGTCTCGAGGTGCTCGGATTTCCGTGCAATCAGTTCGGAGCTCAGGAGCCGGGCACGGCCGATGAGATTAAGAGCTTCTGCTCGACCAAGTACTCGGTGAGCTTCCCGCTCTTCGCCAAACTGAACGTCAACCCGCCGGAGCAGCACCCCTTGTACTCGGTGCTCTCAGGCAAAGAGGCAGCGTTCCCGGGCCCGATCGAGTGGAACTTTGGTAAGTTCCTCGTGGGTCGTGATGGCAAGGTGCTGCATCGCTTCAGCCCTCGCACTCAGCCCGATGCCACCGAGGTGGTCGCAGCCATTGAGGCGGCATTGAAGGCGAAGTGATTTGTCCTCTGCGGGTTCGGAGACCGGGGTTCGGTTCATCCGGACTTTCCCGCAGGCCAAAGCCGTTCTAAACGAAAAAGCCCGCCGTGAGGCGGGCTTTTTTGTGACCGGATTCTCCGCCGATAGGCGAGAATCCGCAGGCTCAGTTCCGGGGCAGGGCGACCACACCGGTGCGGGTGAGGTCGAGAATGCCGAAATCCTTCACCAGCAGCAGGAACTGGTTGATCTTAGTTTCGGCCCCGGTGATTTCGATGACGATGTTGTCGGGTTGCACGTTGACCACCTTGGCGCGGAAGAGTTCGGCCAGTTGGCAGATCTCAGCACGGTTCTGGCCATTGGCCGACACGCGGACGAGGACCAGTTCGCGATCGATGTAGTCCGTCTTGCTGTAGTTTACGATCTTGACTGAATCGATGAGCTTCTCGAGCTGTTTGCAAATTTGCTCAACGGTGGCGTCATCCCCTCGGGTGACGATGGTCATCCGGCTGAGGGTGGCATCATGGGTTGGGGCGACATTCAGCGAGTCGATGTTGTAGCCGCGGCCGCTGAATAGGCCGGAGACGCGGGTCAGGACGCCGAACTTATTTTCGACGAGCACGGAGATGGTGTGGCGCATGGGATGTTCGCTTTTCACGGTATCGGTATTTCGGTTCGTGGAGGCTGGCCTGGACGCACCGTCTCTGGAAACGGGCCCCGCACAGAACCGAAGCCCGCGATCCTTTGCCGGAGACGCGGGCGACCTGGATTCCAAACAGTCGGCCAGTCCGCGTCAGCCCCGGAGGGTTACACGTACGGCTACCTGTTCACGCTTCGAAATCACGGAGCGACGCTATCGAAGCCCCCAAGCCAGCGGCAACGGCTATTTTCTAGTGAGGGATCTCCGGTGTTCAGGGCTTTGCGGACTCTGGCAACCGTGCCTAGTCTTTTGATGATGACCCATTGGATGACGTGTTCTGTTGCCGCGCTGTTGTGGCTGCTTTCTACCGTGATGATGGAGGCTCAGACCCAGCGACTCATTCCGAGAGGAGATGTTTGGCGGTTAGCCAAAGGAACCGCCGAGGCCTCTTCACCGGATGCGACCGAGTGGCGTGTCAGCACGTTCAATGAGGCCGCCTGGTCTGCGGCGACACTTCCGGTCTTTTACGGCGAGGCGTTGACGGGCACCGAATTGACCGACATGCAGAACCGGTATTCCTCGGTGTTCCTACGGCGTGCGTTCACGGTGGGTTCCCCGGCAGACGTTCGCAGTCTGATCCTGCGAGTGAAGGTAGATGATGGATTTATTGCCTGGATCAATGGTCGGGAAGTGGCCCGATTCGGCTCGCCCGAGGGGGAGTTCAACTTCGCTTCAATGGCCTCTATTACGGCGACCGAGCCGGTGGATTTTGTGGAGTATGCGGTGGCCTTGCCGAAGGAAGTGCTCAAGGCGGGGAACAACGTGTTGGCCATCCAGGCCTTCAATGTGACGTTGGGCAGCAGTGACCTAGTTCTCGATGCAGAATTAGAGGGCGATTTAGATCAGCAGGCACCTCGCATTGCCCGGATCTTGCCGTCCGAGGGTTCTGTGGTGGCTCCCTTCGCCTCGGTGGAGGTGCTCTTTGATGAACCTGTTCAGGGCGTGGACGCCGGCGATTTGAAGATCAACGGTGTGGTGGCGCAGTCAGTGGTGGCCGTGGCCCCGGATCAATACCTCTTCAAATTTCCTCAAGTTGGAGTGGGCACGGTGGGCTTCCAATTTATTCCCGGTCACGAAATCACGGACTTGTCTTCGGCGAGGCTTCCGTTCGCGGGTGCAGCCTGGTCGGTGACTGTGGAAGGAGGGAGCGAAGCCAAGGGCGTGCTCATTAATGAGTTCCTGGCTGTCAACAGTCGGGGGGTGCGCGATGAGGATGGAGACAATTCCGATTGGATCGAACTCTTCAACAGCGGCACATCGCTGGCCTCACTCCAAGGATGGCTGTTGGTAGCCGGGACCGACCGCTGGGTCTTTCCATCGCTCTTCCTGGCACCCAACGGGCGACTGCGGGTGTTTGCCTCGGGCAAGAACCGCACGAACGACACGGCCCGTCTGCACACATCGTTCCGACTGAGCTCCGCGGGCGAACGCTTGGCTCTGCTCAATGCGCAAGGCGTGATCCAGGACGAATATTCCCCGGCCTATCCGCCTCAGCGGGCCGACGTTTCTTATGGCCACGCCGAGGGGGCCCCGAACCGCAGCGGATACTTTGTGGTTCCCACTCCAGGCGCACCGAATGGGGCCAAGGGCGATGGTTTCGCGCCCGAGATCGTGTTCTCGGTTTCCAGCGGCACTTACTCAGGCACCTTGGAACTAGGGCTGAGTTTGAGTGCATCGACCAATGCCCCGGTACCCATTGGGACAGTGATCCGCTACACGGTCGATGGGTCTACGCCCACCGAATCCTCAGCCGTGTACTCCACTCCCTTGAGGTTCATTAACTTGGCGGTCCGAGTGCGGGCGCGCGCGTTCTCCGGCGGCTTGCTGCCAGGAGAGCTTCGAGGGGAGACCTTCCTCCCACTCTCATCGACGGTGGCCAATTTTCGTTCGGACCTGCCGGTGATGCTCATCCATGATTTTGGTCGGGGCCGGCCTCCGGCCAATACTCGGGTCTTTGCCCACATGCAGCTCTTCGAGCCCGATACGAACGGGGTGACGCGGTTGACGGATGCTCCGACCTTGGCCACGCGGGCCGGCATTTCCGTTCGCGGATCCAGCACCGAAGGCATCGAAAAGGCCAGCTATCGGTTGGAGTTCCGTGACGAGTGGGACAACGACCGCCCGTTGTCGCCCTTGGGAATGCCCGCCGACGGCGACTGGGTGATGTATGCCCCCAACCACTTCGAGCCGGTGCTCATTCACAATCCCTTCATGCACCAACTCAGCCGGGACATCGGGCGCTACTCGCCGAATACCCGCTTTGTGGAGGTCTATTTTGTGGGTTCGGGCACCGGGGCGATCGACTCGACCAGTTACGCGGGCATTTATGTGCTGATGGACCGGATCGAGGTGGGCAAGGACCGGGTCGATGCCGGGACTTTGGAGCCGGAGAACCTCACGCTGCCCTCGCTGTCCGGCGGTTACCTCATGAAGATCGACCGTTTGGACCCGGGAGATTCTGGGATTTTCGCAGCCAATCAGTCGGTGGCCTTGGTTGATCCGAGGGAAGACCAACTCAAGCTCCCCGCCCGCGCCGCCCAGCTGAATTATATCCGCAACTACCTCACGTCCTTCGGGAATGCCCTGTATGACAACAACCGGTTCACCAACCCCGTGACCGGATTTCGAGCGTACATCGATACCGGTTCCTGGGTGGATCATCACCTCCTGAACGTGATGTCGTTCAACGTCGATGCCTTGAGGTTAAGTGCCTTTTTCTACAAGAAACGCGAGGGGAAGATTCATTTCGGCCCAATCTGGGATTTCGATCGAGCGCTCGGCTCCACCGACGGGCGGGACCTCAACCCGCGGGTGTGGCGTTCCCAAAGCTCAGATCTCGGCACCGACTTCTTCAATTATCCCTGGTGGGATCGGGTGTTCCGTGACCCAGAGTTTTTTCAGGATTATATCGACCGCTACCAAGAATTGCGGACCGGTCATTTTGCCACCACCAACCTCTGGCATCGGGTCGACGATTTGGCCCGTCAGGTGCGAACCGCGCAACCTCGCGAGAAGAATCGATGGGGAGTTTTTCCTCGAGGGGGCAGTTATCAGGCGGAGGTCAATTTGATGAAGGCGTGGATTTCGAATCGGACCGACTTCATGGATCGTCAATTCGTGTCTCCGCCTCGTTTGGCAAGTCCCTCGGGCCGAGTAGACTCTGGATTCGGTGCGGAAATCATCGCGCCCACCGGCCTGACGACCTCCGTCTATTATACGACCGATGGGTCCGATCCTCGATGGCCCGGTGGCCGAACCAATCCCGCGGCCCGTCGCTACATGGGCAGTCCTATCACTTTGGAGGCCAATGCCAAGCTGGTGGCTCGCTCGGTGAACCCTCTCCACTCTGCGCTGACGGGTGCCAACAATCCGCCCTTGAAATCCACGTGGTCCGGTCCGGTGTCGGCCACTTATGTGGTGAAGCCCATCCCGCTGGTGGTGAGTGAAATCCACTTTCACCCTGATGACGCTGGTGCTCCGGGCGATGCCGATGACTTGGAGTTTGTGGAGCTCTGGAATCGGGGTGACAGCCCCGTGTCGCTGGCAGGCATGCGCCTCCGGGGTGGCATCGATTTTACCTGGTCGCTCACCAATGCGCCGACCTTGGCGCCGGGTGCCTACGGAGTTTTGGTTCGGAATTTGGCGCGGTTCTCCGTGGCCAACCTGACGGTGACCAATTTGATTGGTGAATATGGTGGCGATCAGTTGGCCAACGATGGGGAACGGTTGGCCCTCAGCGGTCCGCTCGACGAGCCGGTGTTCGACTTCCGCTACGAGGCTTCGTGGGAACCGTTGGCAGACGGGGGAGGGTACTCGTTGGTGTTGGTAAATCCTCGAGCGCCGGGTGATCCAGCGTTGGCGGCATCCTGGAAACGCAGCGCGCAGTTGGGTGGATCGCCCGGCGTGCCGGACCCCGATGGGGCCGTGGAATCGGTGCGGGTGGTGGCGGAACGAGAGGCAACAGGTATTCGCATTCGCTTCGATGCGGTGGCGGGTTCTTCCCACCGCTTGGAGGAACGGGTTTCTCTCTCGGAGGGTGATTGGACTTCGCTGAACACGTGGCCCGCTGCCACGGCCCCCCGTGCCGAGGAGTTCCGCATTGAAACCTCAGGCACCACCCGGTTCTTCCGGGTGCGTCGGTTCTGACCCGATTCGGCTGATTGGGGCGATTCAGGCAATTAGGATCGAAGTGCGATCGGTTCGAGAATCGGGTTTCCTTCCGGGGTTTGCGGGTTTGAAATGTCGGCATGAACCGAGTGTTGGTGCTTTTCGATTCGTTGTCGGGCAACACCGCCAAGATGGCGGAACTGGTGGCCGAGGGGGCCCGGACGGTGCCCGACACCGAAGTGCGGGTGCGCTCCATCGCCGAGGCCACGGCCGACGATGTCTTGTGGTGTGACGGTCTCGCACTTGGTAGCCCGACCAACATGGGCATTCTGTCGTGGCGGATGAAGCGCTTCTGGGACGAGGTCATGGGCCCGCACTGGATGAAGGCGGATGGCAAGATTGGCTGCGCCTTTAGCACCGCTGGCGGATGGGGCGGAGGGATGGAGTTGGCCTGCCAGAGCTTGCTCACCGTGTTGATGAACTTCGGGTTCCTCGTGTTCGGCGTCACCGACTATGCAACGCGTCTGCACACGCCGCACTATGGGGCTGTTGTGGTGAAGGAACCTCGTGGTGAGGACGCTGAAGGAGTGTGCCGACTTCTGGGTCGCCGTTTGGCCGAGTGGACGGCCGTTCACGTCCATGGTCGCAAAGAGTTGCATCCCTTGCTGAACCCGGATCGCCGCCCACCGGGATGAGGAGGTGCAGCGGGTCTTAGTAACAAATAAGCCTACCCCTCTTTTTTAACCCAACGCGCCTTAACCCAACGCGCCACGATGACCTTTTTCCGAAGAATCCGCCTTCTCTTATTCCTCGTTGTGCTGTTGTTGCCAACCCGGTGAGAGAGCTCCCCGATGGAAGCCGGAGCAGATTGCGCTTGAAGGCCCTTCCGAGGACCCGCAGAAACGTCGTGCCGGCGGCAGCCCAAGCGGTTGAATTTGCCCGGTGCACCCAATCATGTTGAATGCCTTTGTCCGTGGACTGTTGGTGGGCCTCCTGCCGTTGGCCAGCTCCGTCGTTGTCGTGGCCGGCTCTTCGCCGGATGCCGCGGATCGCCTGCCGGTAATCCGCCGCCAGCCAATTAGTCAAGGGGCCTACGCCGGAGAGACGGTGACCCTTTCGGTGGACGCCGTACCGTCCTCCTTAGATGCGTCTGCGGTCCTGACTTACCAGTGGCTAGCAGGCACCAACCAGACTCCCATCGCTGCAGGGGGCTACAATTCGACCAATACGACCTTGCCTCAGTTGGTCCTGACCAATGTCGCTACCGCTTACAGTGGTTTGTTCCGGGTTGCCGTTTCTTCTGGAACTAACACGGTGGTGAGCGAATCGGCCAAATTGTCGGTGGTGGTTGGGGTGGCGTCACGGCTTCGGTTGGCCACGGTCTCGGTCAGTACGAACGCGGCTTCTGGATTGGAACGTCAATTTTCGTTCCCGGTGATTTTCTCGGTGATGGGACCGGATCGGGGTGTCGGAGTGACATGGACCTTCGACCCCACGGTGGTTCGGAATTTGGTCTTCGTCCCCAGTGCCGATGCACCGACCAACACTACGGTCCGTACCTCGTTGGAGAGTGGCCGATTCTCTTTTGCGTACACCCTGACCAATGACGCCTCCGTCGGGTTCTCAATGGATCAGCAAATGGGTCGACTGGTTCTGACTACATCTACCGATCGGGACCCGGCCCTAGCGCTGGCGGCCGCTCAGTTGGTGCCGGTGCAGGACGATCCTTCGACGAATATTGCCCGCCCGTTCCTGCCGTTGCCCAGTGGCAGTGACCGAGTCTTGGGAACTAATTTAGCGGATCGGGTGACGTTCCCCCTCAATATCTTGATGACGCCGCAGGTGATTCCGAGCGGATCGGTCACTCTCAATCGACAGACCGGTTATTTTGAGCAGGAGGCCCAGGTGGTCAACCTACGTCCGGATGCCCTCGCGGACGTCCTGCTCATCGTCACCGGGTTGACTAATGACACCCGCGGCGTACGAGTCTCGCTCGCCAGTTCATTGGGCCCGGTGGGCACTCCGCCCAGTCCCTCGGTGTTTGTGGGGCCCATGGACGCGTTCGCCGTCCGCCGGTTGACCTTCGAGTACTACGTGTCCGATGGTCGGCCAAACAGCATCGGAACGCCGGGATATGTGACCGAATTCGCGTTGGACAGTACCCTCCAGACCCCGATCGGTCGAACCAATCTGGTCCCGGTGACCTACAAGCCGGTTCTCTCCGGCGGTGTCCTGCTCGAGTTTCCGACACTAACCAACTTCAGCTATTACATCCGCTACTCAGATTCGCTGAATGATTTCAGCGCTCAGGACAACACCAACTCGGTCATCCGAACCGCCCGCCCGGCATTTTTGGGCAATGGTCGGAAAGTACAGTGGCTCGACAATGGGTCGCCCCGGACGGAAAACACTCCGACCAACCGTTTCTACCGAGTCCTTGAATTCCGCTGAAATTCAGTCCCTTCTTCGCCTCTCTTGACGTCGACTTTTACCGCCATGAGTCCTTCGATTCAACGCACCGCCCTCCTGCTCCTCGCCACCAGTGCCGCCTTGTCTGCCCGCGCTCAGAATGAGGATGCGCCCGAGCCCTTGGGCATCCGTTTCCGCCTAGCGGGTCGGGTGCAGTTCAACCTCAAAGCCTCGTTCACCGATACTCAGGTGCCCCTGTCGGGTGCGGCCGGGCAATTCGCCGATGGTTATGTGCTGTTGGGATCGAACACCTCTACCTCGACCAATGCAGGTGCAGTGTCCGCCAATCCGGGATCCGCGACTTGGAATTGGGGTTATCAGCGCGAAAATCAGGTTGCTGGAAATGAACTCACGCTGACTCGATTCGATCAGGTGCCACGGGTGGGGACGTTGGATGGCAGCGGGGGCAGCACCGCCTATGGAGGGGAGTTGTGGGCGATGTACGAACTTTACAGTTTCCGGTCCTTCAAGAAGCGGACGGGTCATTGGGGCGTCGAGGCAGGTTATGGTTTCACCACCTTCGACGCGTCGGCCTCCAGTACGGTCTCCGGCACGGCCACCCGTCGCCAGTCGGTGTACTCATTGGGCGGCATCGTTCCCCCGTCTGCGGGATATCAGGGCGGATATTTTGGGCCGGTCCCTGGCGGGCCCGTTGCTCCAGTCGTGGACTTCGATCCCGTGCGGTCTTCCGAGGTTCCCGTGCGGTCTTCCGAGGTGCAAGACGTCAGCATCAACTCGTTCAACTCGTTGAATGCGGCCGTCTCGACCGACTTGCACACGGTCAAGTTCGGCCCCTGGGTCGAGTTGCCGGTGACCGACCGGTTGACGGTGGGTCTGGGAGCCGGCTTCTGCACCATTTATGCTCAGGCCGACTTGCGCTTCAGTGAGTCCACTACCTTTACCGGAAACCTGGCGAAGTTTGGTGGTGAGACTCCGAACCTGACGGTCAACGCCTCCCGTGCGGATTGGCGTCCGGGATTCTATGCCCGGGCCTTGGTGGATTTCGCCATCACCCCGAGCTGGTCGGTCTTCGCTGGCGGCGACATTCAGTCGAATTCGGATCTGAACTTTTCGTCGCAAGGCCGCGGTACCAGTATTCAACTGGGCTCCGTGTTCGGGGCCATGGCAGGCGTTCAGTTCAAGTTCTGAACGGGTCAAGGTTTAGTCCTTGTCTCAATTCAGACGGGCTCGCTGCGCCGAGGGGCTTTGTTCGCTCCTCGGTCACCGGGCGTTTTGGGCCAGTTCCGGCGTCTATGCCGAGTTAATCCCTCGTTCGTTCCCGGGCTAGTTCAAAACCTTCCATCGCCCCGTTGCTTCGGGTTTGCAGGTAGGCCCTCAGGAAAAGAGGTCCAGCTGGGGCGGCGGTGTTAGCTCTTGCAGCGCATCGCGCTCGAGACGACGGACCCTTCGGGATCGGCCACTGCCGGGATCGGTCTCGCCCGGGGACCCGCTGTCCGGCGCGGCCACGTGTTGCAAGTTGAGTTCGGCCTCCTCAAGGACTCTTAGGATAGTTTTAGCGCGATCGATGACCGGTCGAGGTACCCCGGCCAGTCGCGCGACTTGGATGCCGTAGCTCTTGTCGGCGGGTCCGGGCTGAATCTTGCGCAGGAAGATGATCTGATCATTCCACTCCCGAACCGCGACGTTGTAGTTCCGCACTCGAGGTAGTCGGCCCGAGGCTCTTTCGGAGGCCGAGTTCTGTGAGTTCGTCGATTCGCTGCCATGAGGCGAGGCGAGCTCGGTCAATTCGTGATAATGGGTCGCAAAGAGGGACTTGGCCCCGACTTGATGATGCAGGTGCTCGACGATGCTCCAGGCCAAGCTCAGTCCGTCGAACGTGCTTGTGCCACGGCCAATCTCATCGAGGATAATCAGGCTGCGTCGGGTGGCATTGTTGAGAATATTGGCTGTCTCGCTCATTTCCACCATGAAGGTGCTCTGGCCGCGGGCCAGGTCATCGCTGGCGCCAATCCGCGTGAAGATGCGATCGCACAGGTCGATGCGCGCCGAGGCAACCGGGATGTAGGAACCGGTGTGGGCGAGCACCGCCAGCAGCGCCACTTGCCGGATATATGTGCTCTTGCCGGCCATGTTGGGGCCGGTGATGAGGGCGATTTGGTGGCTCTCCAAATTGAGGTCGGTGTCGTTGGGGACGAATCGCTCCTCGGTCATCCGCAACTCCAGCACCGGGTGACGGCCTTCTTGGATTTGGATGCGCCCCTCGTCTCGAACCTCCGGCCGGTTCCACCCCTGGATCCGCGCCAACTCGGCGAAGCTGGCCAAGACATCGAGTTGCCCCAGTGCGGAGGCGGTTTCTTGGATAGACTTGAGGTGGTTGAGCACCTCCTCGCGCAGGCGAAGGAACAAGTCGTACTCCAACTTCGTGGCCCGTTCTTCGGAACCGAGGATCTTCGATTCCATGACCTTGAGGTCTTGGGTGATGAAGCGCTCGCCGCTGGCCACGGTCTGTTTGCGCACATAGTCACCCGGTACCTTGGCGAGGTGCGATTTGGTGACTTCGATGTAATAGCCAAACACCGAGTTGAAGCCGACTTTCAGCGACGGAATGCCGGTGCGGGCGATCTCGTCTTGTTGAAGCTTGGCCAGCCAGTCCTTGCCGCCTCGGGCCGCCGAGCGGAGTTCGTCCAACTCCGGGCTGAAGCCGTCCCGAATCATCCCGCCCTCCTTCACCGCCAAGGGTGGTTCATCGGCGACGGCGTGGCCGAGCAGTTCGATGAGGTCGGGGAGTTCGCGGAGCAGGGAGCCCAAGCGTCCGAGCTCCGGGGGTTCGAGACTGTCCTTCGTCGCCGGGCCCGGGAGCAGGTCGCTCTGCGCGGCGTCGGGCCCGGGCAGGGTGGCCCCGGCCACGGCCGCCTTGACGGAGGGCAGTTGCTCTAAAGCGAGTCGTAGCGCCAGAAGGTCCCGCGCATTCCCGCTGCCGAGACTGAGCCGGCTGAGCGTTCGTTCGAGGTCGCGAACCTCGGCCAATCGGGCCCGGAAGGCGGCCAGGGCGGGCGGATGATCGAGCCAGGACTTCACGGCGTCTTGCCGTCGTCGGATCGGTTCTTCGGCGGCCAGAGGTTGGGTGAGCCAGTCACGCAATCGGCGGGCCCCCATCGGTGTTACGGTGTGGTTCAGGGCTCCGAAGAGCGTGGTGTTGCGGAGAGCGTCTGCATGGATGGGTTCTAGGATCTCCAGATTGCGCAGCGAAATGGAGTCGAGGATGAGGTAGTCGGCTACTTCGTAGAAGCCGAGCCGGGTCAGGTGCGCCACGTCGCGGCGCAAGTGAGTGCTGAGGTAATGGAGAATGGCTCCGGCGGCACCGGTGGCTGCGGTGCGGTTGCGCAGGCCGAACCCATCGAGCGAGGCCACCTTAAAGTGTTCGCGCAGGGTAAAGAGGGCCGTCTCAGGCATGAAAACCCAGTCGTCATGGGGCGAGAGCTGTGTGCTGTTCTCGCTCAATAACTCTGATAACGCCTTGGAGGCTCCGGGAAAAATGAGTTCGGCCGGACGCAGGCGCTCCAACTCGGCCAAGAGGGCTTTGTCGCCCGTGAGTTCTGTGAGTCGGAAATCTCCCGTCGTGAGGTCGACGCAGGCCAGTCCGTAGGTGTTGCCGTGGAGGGCGATGGACGCCAGAAAGTTGTTCCGCTCGGCCCGCAACAGTCGGTCGTCGAAGTGGGTTCCCGGCGACAAGATAGAAGTGACTTCTCGCTGCACCAGTTTGCCGGGCTTGGCCTCTTCGGTCTGATCACAAATGGCCACCTTCCGCCCGGCCTTGAGCAGGCGGCCGATGTAGTTGTTGGCCGCGTGGTGGGGTAGGCCGCACATCGGGATGCCGTTGCGCTGGGTCAGAGTGAGTTGCAGGAGTTGGGAACTCACCACCGCATCTTCGAAGAACATCTCATAGAAATCCCCCAGTCGGAACAGCAGGAGCACGTCCTTTGGGAGTTCCCCCTTAATACGGCGATACTGCGCCATCATTGGGGTGAGTGTTGCTTCAGCGGCCATCGGCTGGAGGTTAGGAAAGTCGCTCTGAAATAAAAAGCGGGTAGGTGGTGTGTTCGATGAAAGGAGTGATTTTGAAGTTGGAGCATCCCACTCGGTTTAGGCTGTCAGTAAGACCCGCCCACAACCTGAGCGCACCCTAGGTCGTAGACCGGGAACCTCCGGGGTTTATTTTGTGTTCTCGCAGAGATAGTGTCCCTTTCACCGCCGCGTCATGAGAATCCCGAGAGCTTGCAATTGTTTCGTCACCGCTGTTGTTGCCGCTCTCTCTTGGGTGGGTGGAGCGGTGCTCGGTGCGGACGATCCCGACCTGGCCTTGGGCGTCCGCACGAGTGAACCGGTGAGTCCGGCCGATCAGGCAAAGGCTTTCCGATTACCGCCCGGATTCGAAATTCAGTTGGTGGCCAACGAGCCCGACATCCACAAGCCCATGAACCTCGCCTTTGATGCGGCGGGTCGGCTTTGGGTCACGACCAGTATCGAATACCCTTGGGCTGCGCCCACCAACCGGGTCGGTCGGGACCGGGTAATGATCTTCGAGGATTTTGGTCCAGACGGTCGCGCCCGCAAGGTGACCCAGTTTGCCGACGGCCTGAATATTCCCATCGGGGTGTATCCCTTCCGCACCGACAACAGCCATTGGAAGGCGCTCGTCTGGAGCATCCCCCATATCTGGCTGCTCGAGGACACCGATGGTGACGGCAAGGCCGACAAGCGGACCCCTCTTTACGGGCCCTTCGATCACACCCGTGATACCCATGGCAACCAGGCCTCGTTCCGCCGTGGCTTCGATGGCTGGCTCTACGCAACGCACGGGTTCAACAACGACTCCCATGTCACGGCCCGCGACGGCAGTCATGTGGATTTGAACTCGGGCAACACCTACCGCATCCGCCTCGATGGTTCCCGTATCGAGCACCACACGCACGGTCAGGTAAATCCGTTTGGTCTGGCTTGGGATGCCCGCGGAAACCTCTATTCCAGCGACTGCCACAGTGCCCCTCTGTACCAACTGTTGACTGGAGGTTGGTATCCCAGCTTCGGCAAACCCCATGACGGGCTTGGCTTCGCTCCGGTGATGCTCGAGCACGCCCACGGCAGCACGGCCATTGATGGGGCTGTCTACTACAACGACAACCTCTGGCCCGCCGAATATCGCGACACGCTCTTCATCGGCAACGTGATGACCAGCCGCCTGAACCGCGACACGATCACCTTCAATGGGTCCACACCGAAGGCCACCGAGCAGTCCGATTTCCTCACTACCACCGATCCGTGGTTCCGGCCTGTTGATGCCACCCTCGGGCCGGACGGCGCTCTCTACATCGCCGACTTTTACAACCGCATCATCGGCCACTACGAGGTGCCGTTGACCCACCCCGGCCGCGACCGGGAGCGTGGGCGGTTGTGGCGGGTGGTCTATAAGGGAACCGACGGCAAGGCTCGGCTGCGGTCGCCGGCCTTGGCCACCGACCTTGACGGTTTGGTTGGCGAACTGGGTTCACCCAGCTTGAGCCGTCGGCTGTTGGCGATGGGAGAAATCCAAGACCGGTTCGGGTCCAAGGCGTTGCCGGCGGTGCGCCGAGCTGCGGTGAAAGCCCGTGGCCAGAAACTTAGTGCAAGTTCGGAAAGCGCCGAGCGTGCCTCTGCGGTGCGGGTTTCCGCCCTGTGGCTCCAGCACCGGTTGGGTGGCGCTGAGGCGGGCTTGAAGGGTAAGGATTTTTTGGCTGACTTGTCCGACCCAAGGGATTCCTTGGTCCGTGTCCATGCCCTCCGGTTGATCGCCGAGCGAGGCATCCTGGCCCATGAAAATGACGCCCAGGCTCGCGGAATGGCGGTGGATGCGGAAACGCTGGCCGTCGTTCGAGCTCGATTGGGTTCGAGTGAGGGTCTGGAAGTCCGCTGCGCCGCCGAGGTCTTGGGGCAGTGGCCGCACCGAGAGAATCTTCGGCCGATTCTGGACGCGCTCAGCCGAATTCCGGCAGCGGACACCCACGGGGTGTATGTGCTGCGCAAGGCCCTTCGAGATCACCTCCAGGCCCCGGGCATTTTTGCTCATGTCTTGTCGCGCAACGACTGGTCGCAATCGGATCAACGCGCCCTGGCTGATGTCGTGCTCGCGGTGCCTTCGGCCGAGGCGGCTTCGTACTTGATCGGTCGGCTGGATCAGCTCGATGGGAAGACCGTTCCCACTCTGGCGGAAGCCCTGCGCCACGCGGCCCGATACGCACCGGAAAGCCAATGGTCAGCGCTGTCCGGATTTGTTCGGCGGCGTTTTGACAATCAGCTGGATTTCCAGTTCACCCTCTTCGGTTCCATGGATCAGGGACTCCAGCAACGGGGCGCCTCGCTCACTCCCGCCTTGAAGGCGTGGGGGGCAGAACTGGCCTCGCGCCTTCTGACCTCCGGAACCGACTCGAACTGGATTCAGACGCCGCTGAATCCTCCGACGGAGAGCCCTTGGGATTATCAGGAACGCCGGCGTGCCGATGGACCACCGCTGCGGGTTCTCTCGAGTCTCGCGCGAGGCGAGCAGAAGACGGGTATTCTTCGGTCGCCCGAATTCGACCTGGGTGGGGAGATTCGCTTCTGGCTCTGCGGTCACGACGGCTATCCCGACAAGCCGGCCAAGCACGTGAATGGCGTGCGGTTGAAGGACGCGGTTTCAGGCGCGGTGCTTCTCGAAGTCCGCCCGCCTCGGAGCGACACCCTGATCCCGGTGGTGTGGGATACCCGAGCGCATCCGGGAAAGCGCGGCGTGATCGAGGTGACCGACGCCGACACGGGCGATGCCTACGCCTGGTTGGCGATCGGTGGGGTCGAGGGAGCGCCGGTGCTGCCCACCGCATCGCCCCGCGCCCTGGCCGAACGTGCGGCCGGAGCGGCGGAATTGGCGGCGCGGCTTGGGTTGAAGGAGTTGGTACCCCAGTTGGAGGCGTGGGTGTCCCGTCCGGGCGAATCGGAGCCGCGGGCGGTCGCTGCGAAGGCACTCATGGCCCTGGATTCGGTCCGGGGTGTCACGGTGGCCTCGGCCGTTCTGGCTGATGGCGGCCAACCGCAGTCGCTTCGGGAACGCCTGGGCGTGATCTTGGCCGAGCGCAATACGCCTGAGAGTCGGGCGGCGGTTTCGGCCGCGTTCAAAGGAGTTGCGTATCGAGTCCAGCTGCAATGGGCCATCGCCCTGACGGCCAACCGCGAGGGAGCCGAGGTCTTCCTGAAATCGGTGGAGCAGGGGTTGGCCTCGCCGCGCATCCTCCAGCAAGCGGGTGCGCGTGAGCGCCTGCAGCGGGCCAATCCGGACCGATGGACCGAGCGAGTTGAGAAGCTGACGCGTGGACTGCCCCAGGCGGATGAGGCTCGCGAAAAGCTCTTGGCCGCCCGCCGCGATGGCTTCGACCGCGCCCAAGCCAAGCCCTCGGAGGGTTTGCGGATCTTCCAGCAAAATTGCCAGGCCTGCCATCAGTTGGGAGGCGTCGGCGGGTTGGTGGGGCCTCAGTTGACCGGCATCGGCAACCGAGGAGTCGAGCGCTTGTGCGAGGACATCTTGGATCCCAACCGCAATGTGGACCACGCCTTCCGCCAAACCCGCATCACCACCCAGGATGGCGACGAACTGGCGGGATTAATGCGCCGCGAGGAAGGTGACCTGCTCGTACTGGTCGATCCGGCTGGCAAGGAGTTCTCCGTAAAGAAATCAACCGTGACCCAAAAGCAAGAAAGTGAGCTGTCCCTCATGCCCGACACCTTCGGCGAGACCCTCAGCCCGGGTGACTTCCACCACCTCCTAGCCTACCTGCTCTCGCAGCGGTGAGCCTGCCTACTTTCCATTTGTCGTTTGGGTTTGGCGTGGGGGACGCCGGGTAGGGGCCACGGCCTACACGGTGACTTCGTGGGTTGGGTAGGCTGTAGGCTCGGTGCCCTCACCGGGCGTTTACGAACTACCCTCACCGGGCGTTTGTGGACTACTTTCCGACTGTGCTGTGGATCAGTGTCGCTTCGGCAGGAGGCGCCTCAGGCGGGTGGTGGTTCCTTCACGGTCGATCTCGCTAGCGGCTACGGCCAGCGTGAGTTCTTCCCACGCCGGGCTGTCGGCTTCCGGTTCGAGGCCGTTCAACCTCAGGAACACGAGGCATGCACCGAGTGCCGCCCGCTTGTTACCGTCGATGAACGGGTGGTTTCTGCACAAATAGAACAGGTAGGCCGCCGCCATCTCCGCGAGATCCGCATAAGGCGACCTGCCCCCGATGCTCGCCTGAGGGGCGGCAACCGCCGATTCCAGCAAACTCAGTTCGCGCACACCGGTGGAACCTCCGAATTCCGCGATGGCGGTGTCATGAATCTCCCGCACGATTTCCACCGTGAGATGAAACGGGTCTTCCGGCATCGCCTTCATGCCAGCTTTTTCATCGTCTGGGCATAGTCCTTCAGTGTCTTCCGGATCACCTCCGACACCTCCTCACGAGAGGGTCTGGGGCGGAGGGGGGTGAGGGTGATCGTGCCGCCGTCGTGGACCTCCACGTTCACCTGATCGCCCACCCGCAAATGCGCCAATTCCATCAACGCGGCATCGAAGATCAATCCCTGCGAATTCCCGATCTTGGAGATCGTTTTGACCATTCTGTAAAACTATGTTTTACCGAGAATCCTGTCAATTCGTGGTGAGTTCGTTGGTAGGGGAACGTATCCATCTCGCAGTTTCCAAGAGATCGCAGACGCTGAAGGTTCGGACATAACGAGCCTGCTGCCTCGGTGCATTGCTCGCTTATCTCTGCGCAAAAGCGTGGTCCGCTGGTCGATGGGCGGCAATCGGCTCGCTTCTCGCTCTTCCCGCGCCGCGCCGCGCCGTCCGAAAGATTCCGCCATACCATCGGTTTCCTCCCAACCGGTTCGCTCCGATTCAGGGAGCGGACAACAGGGGTTGATCGCCGAATAGGTGACGGTAATTCCACAGGGCAGAGTCCGGGCTGAGGCGGGAACCTGTATCGATGACAGCAGGGGATTCGCCGTAGTTGAGAGGCGGATTCGGGATTTGGAATTCGACAGGTTGGTTGTACATGACCGTGCCGGCCGGGTCTGAGAAGCTCAGGTAGTGTTGGATAGAACCATCCGTTTGGCGGTCGGCTTGGTAGGCGATGATGACCTCCCGATCCCCGATGGGAGGAATGAGGTTTGAAATCTGCTCATCCAGCGGATCGGCGAGAAGACGGGCACGGGTGAGGCCGAGATAGTGCTCGATCCGACCATCGAGTCGGGACCGAAGCCCGGCAAGTTCCTCGGTGATTGCATGCATGTGGAACCGGACACTCCGCTCGACCGTTGCGACCACAGGGCCATCCGGGAGGCGTTCAGCCGATCGAATCTGAAGTTCCTGGAGATCGGATCGGAAATCGGTCCAAGCCTGCCAAAGCATTTCACGTTCGTGGGGCGTGAGGCCGAACAGGATTTTCGTTTCCTCGGTGGGTTTTCCGTCCGCTGTGAATATCGAGTAGCTGATCTGATCGAGGAGGCGTTTGGGTAGGTGGAAGTACGGTCGATCGACAGGCCAGCGGCCCTCGGTTTCCGGGTCAGGTACGGGGGCCGTGCGAACAATCGCGTCGCTGATGGCGCGAAGTTCGGCGTTGATTTGATCGAGCTCGGACCGGTGATTGGAACTGCGTCGGCTGGATTCGGAGGTGCGCGCATCGTGTTCCGCGATGGTATTTTGAAGGGTGCGCTCCTCTGTACGAAGCTTCAGCAATTCCTTTTGATCGCTCCGATGGTTCATGCCCTGACGAAGTCCGACCGCAGCAGTGAAGGTGATGATCAGGCAGGCGATGTTCAGTGAGTTCATGGACGCGGTATCGGGGTGGAAGTCGCGGAAGAGGAGGGTGTCGAAGCCGGATGACGTGCAATCCAGTCGGCGACCAGTGGACGTAGACGTTCTGGAAAGATATCGAGGCTCAATTTGCCGCCGAAGTTGCTCCAGGCGGAAAAGTTTCCATCGGCCTCTCGGTTGGCGTCCCAGAATTGCATATTGTCGGGGGCATGGATCGCTACGGTCTGGATGCGCTCCGTTGCCCCAAAGGAATTGAACTCCTTTGCGAAGACTGGTTGTGCCTTTTGCCAGAGGACGGCCGATCGTTCGTGGCCGAGAATGCCATCGAGTCGGGCACGAAACGCTTCCTGGAAGGCGTTGGCACCGCTGGGAAGCGCCGGAGTAACCAGGGTGAACGCTACTCCGCCATAGGTCCGGAACTCAGCGGGAGGCTGGTGGGTGAGGTAGGCGTGAGAAGTCGCTTTCTGCAGCAGAGTTTGGCTGAGGGACGAAAACGCATCGTGGATGGACGTGGATTCCGTGGGGATGATGCCTAGGGATTCTTCCATTGCCTCCGAGAGGTCTCCGTTCGCTGATACGGCATCGAGACTGCGCCTGATCGATCGATCGTCGGCCACGGGAAGGCGGATGACAGATCCAAGGTTGAGGTGGCTCACCATAGCCTTAGGGATTCGGACAAAGGGAGACGATTCAGACCAGAGATAGAGCGAGGCATCGGTCTTGGTCTGTACGTTCTTCAGTTGGTCTACGGCAATGCGCAGTTCAGAGCGGGCGCTGGTCACGGCCGCCAGTGAAGCGTTGGCCCGCCGCTGGGCGTAGGCTGCCCGCGCTTGCGCTTCGGTCAGGGCAACGGCTGCGTTGGACGCTTGGATGCGGGCGGAGAGCAGTTCGTCACGAGTCCTATCGGCCAGTTGCCACTGGTAGCCCACCGGTGCGGCGGCCAGGAGAATGCAAAGGGTGGCGGTCTGTGTTTTGGAGAGAGCCATAATCTTGGCTACCAGCATCCCGACGGCCGCCACGGAGGGCGCGCTCGCCAGGGCGGCGGCGGTGATTGCGGATGCTGGTGGCACAGGTGCCGAGAGCACGGCAGCGGCCTCTAGAGTGCGTGCAGCCATCGCCGCTGTGATCGTGGTGGCGCCGTGTCGGTGCAGGATTTCGGAAAGGGCTTCGGTGGCGCGACGGGTGCGTTTCTGGGCGGCATCTTCTCCGATTCCCATGGCTTTGCCGACTTCGCGTAGAGAGCGACCTTCGAGATATCGGAGGAGCAGCACCCGCCGGTCCTTCTCTGGAAGTTCGAGGAGAGCCTGATCCAGGGTGTCGAGCGGTAAAGAATCGGCGGGATCCTGGGTGGGCATGGTGGTGGCGAGTCGGGCGGCGAGATCTTCACGGTTCCGGCGACGCAGGTCGGTTCGTTGGCGGAGCTGGGCTTCGAGGACTGCGGCCCGGTGGAGCCAACCAGCGAGGCCTCCATCTGGACGGATCAAGGCTGCTTTGCGGGCCAAGGTGATGAAGACATTCTGAGCCACCTCTTCGGCGGAGGTCCGCTCACCGAGGAGGCGAAAAGCCGTTCCGAAGACCAGACCCAAGTGACGTTGCACCAGGTGGCCAAACGCGGCCTCATCACGCCGCATCAGGTAGGCTGGAAGCAGCTTTTCGTCAGCAGGTTGCTCGTCTTGCATCATTGCAGTTCCGGTTTGAAGGACTCTTATTTGGAAACCTGCCGGTGGGTTGGCGAATCCGACAGGAATCTTTGCCAATCCATACGGAGTTCCTCTCTGCGAGGGAGGCGGGATCGGTCTCCGAGCGGTCTGGCCCCGTGGTACTGGCCGTCGAGAGTGCTTGTCAGGGAGAGTGGCGCTTTCGGAGGGTTGTTCTTGATCCGGGTTCCGGGTCTTACTTGTTTTGTTCGATCGACGAACGAGGACACATCAACGGATCCGCGGCAGGATGCTCGCGTTTCCTGATCCCATGACTGAAATCCACATCCGACGGGCCGTCCGGGCTGACTGCTCCGGCATCTTGGACATCTACAACGATGCCGTGCTCAAGACCACGGCGACTTATGACTATGAGCCGCGCCCGCTGGAACACCGGTTGGCCTGGTTCGAGGACCACCAGCGCACCGGGCACGCTATCTTCGTGGCCGAGGCGGGCGATGGGCGCATCGTGGGTTGGAGCGCTCTGAACCGGTACCACGACCGGATGGGTTTCCGGTTCACGGCCGAGAATTCAATTTACGTGGCCGAAGAATCCCGAGGGCAGGGGCTGGGGGCTCGTCTGCTGGAACCGCTGATTCCCGCCGCGGCGGAGATCGGCATTCGGGCGATCCTGGCGGCGATTGATGCTCAGAATACCGCGAGCCTGAAACTCCATGCGCGCTTCGGGTTCGAGCAAGTCGGCCTCTTCAAGCGGGTGGGATTCAAGTTCGACCGCTGGCTCGATGTCGCCTACATGGAGCGATGGGTTTGATCGGCGCGGGTTCGTGGGCAAGTGGGTCTCGTCTCGAGGGGCTCCGCCCTGGGCAATAGTGGCGATACCCGCGCTTGAGGAGAGTGTTCTCTGGAGATCGCTTTTTTGAGGCGACCCGTTAGGATTCTTCGCGATGGGCAAACCGATCCGCATTTCCTACGCGTTCATGGCCGTGCTGTTGGTCTTGGTGGGGGTGCTTCAGTTGGCGACCCCGCTGATCACTGCCTTGTTTGCCTACTTTGCCCTCAACTTGCTGTCACTGAACCGGAGCCGGTGGGTGGGTCTCACGCTGTTCCTTCTCCTTTTGAGCGCACTCGGAGTCGGCTTCTACAGTTTCGTTAAACACGCCTACGTCGTTTTGCCCCAGATCGCAGAGAAAACGATCCCGGCGGTCGTGGAGTTTGCACAGAAGATCGGCTTGGAACTGCCGTTCACGGATTTGGCGAGCCTGAAGGTCACCGCGCTCGACATGGTGAAGGCCAAGCTCGCCAACCTGGGGCAGTACGCTCGAATTCTGGCGGTGGAGGCAGTATCGCTGCTCATCGGTCTAGTAGTCTCCATTAGTCTCTTCCTGAGTCTCAAACTCGATTTCGGGGCTGAACCCGAGGCCGGAGACGACAATTTGTATACGGCCGTCGGGCGCGAGATCGCAGAGCGTTTCCGGGGGCTTTACGACAGTTTCTCGAAGGTGATGGGAGCCCAGATGCTCATCTCGACAATTAACACCACCTTCACAGCCGGGTTCCTCATTTGGAACGGTTATCCCTTTGTCACCGTCGTCATCGGCCTGACCTTCCTCTTCGGCATGCTACCCATCGTGGGCAACCTTCTGAGCAACACCCTCATCGTGGGTATTGGCCTGACCATTAGCCCCAACATGGCCCTGGCGGCGCTGATGTTCTTGGTGGTCCTCCACAAGGGTGAATATTTCCTGAACTCGAAGATCATTGGTGACCGAATTCGTAATCCGATGTGGTTGACCCTCTTGGGCCTGGTCATCGGGGAGAAGCTCATGGGAATCCCCGGAATGATCCTCGCTCCCGTGATTCTCCACTTCGTGAAGGTGGAGGTCTCCCGTAACAAATTTATACCCCAGACCCCTCCGGCATTCTGAAGGGCGGGTGCCGAGGCGTCGGTCGGTACTCGGGATCTCAGTCGGAACGATGGAGTTGGATCCGTCGTTTCGACTTAGTGGATTTTGCGAAGAACCTGATCGGCCCCGAGTTGAACCACATGGGGATTGCGGTCCTCCTGAAAGCAAACGGGGATATCGCCGGCCAATTCTTGTTGGGCCAGCAGTCGGCGTCCGTTGCGAGCGCACCGTGCGGCCTCCAGTAACCGGGGTTGGTGTCCTCGGTACAAATCCCAGGCAATTTGGGATGAGTCGTCGAGAGACCACGTCTGGGGTTCGCTCGTTTCCTTCAGCAGTCGGTCAACCAGGGCTCCAGCTCCCAATGTGTCCTCGAAAGAGGCGTTCTCCAGAGTGCCGGCACAAATCAACCAGAGGCACTCGGACTGCGAGGCTACTAGGTGCCGAGCCATCGCCGACACGTTGCCGAAGGACGCGATGAAGACGGCCCGAGCCAAGCGGCATGCCTCCAGGGCGCGCGTGCCGTTGGTGGTGGTCATAATGATTTCATGGCCTTCCACGCGGTTCCGGCTGAATTCGCGCGGCGAATTTCCTAAGTCGAAATCCACCCCTCCGGTTTGGTGGGCGCGGATGCGCAACCCATCCCGCTCTCCGGCCAGCAACGCATCTGGATGACGACCGCGCAGGGCAATGGCCTCGGCGATTTCCCGGGCCGGCCGGATGCCTGTAGCCCCGTTGCCCAAGGCTTCAAGCATGGTGGAGGTGGCTCTCAGCACGTCAAAGACGACGCAGGTCACGCCCGAAAGATCCTGGCGGGCGATGGCCTCGTACTCCGTCGGCGAGAAAAGCACTCGCACCGAGGGAGCGGGTCGGACGGCGGCTATTGTAGGATGGCTCACGGTTTGCCGAAGCAGTGGAGGGCATTGGCGGTCCGAACGAAGAGGTTCCCGTGGCTCAAGGCGACGCTGCCTTTGCAGGGGGCCTCGCCGGTGAAGGCATGGCTGGAGAGCACCTCGAAGGTCCTGCCGGCGCTCAACGCAAACACGGTGCCTGCTTCGTCATGGCAATAAAGTTTGCTGTCGGCGGCCGACAAGGAACCCCAAATGGGGCCGTTGCCCGGGATCTTGCCTGACCAAATCTTCTGGCCGTTGGCCGGATCGAGCTTACTGACAATTCTCTTTTGTCCGTCGAGGACGAACAGGTGCCCATCGAGCACGCAGGGGGTGCTCCAGTCGGTCGGAGCTTCCTTAAAATCCCAGGCGCGATGGGTGGTGGTTACATCTCCCTTGCCGCCCGGTTTGAACGCCACCACGGGTTGGCCCTTGGGCCCCGAAGCGAGAATGTATCCGCCGGCGATCACCGGGGAGGTGACGATGCGATACCAGTCATCGCGTTTCTCATAGAGACGGGCACGCCAGATCTCGGAACCGTCCTTGGGGCGGTGCCCGCTGACGTGGTCGCCACCGACGACAATTAACTCGGTTCCGTTCGGCCCTTGGAAGGGCACCGGTGTGGCGTAGGATTCACTGCTTTCTTTTGTAGAATCGGTAGCTCGAAGTGTTTTCCACAGGTCTTTGCCCGTCTTGGGATCGATGCACAGCAGGAATGAATCCCGCTCAGGCTTGCCGTCGAAGCGGGGGTAGTCGGGCGGAACTTCACGGCGCTGCAGGATTGCCAAGTAGAGGCGGCCATCGTGCAACAGCGGGCTGGCTCCGTAGATCCACATGAGACCCAGGCTCCCGAAGTCTTTACTGAGATTGCGCGACCAAAGGGGCTTTCCATCGAGATCGAAGGCCGCGAAGTCGCCCGTGCCGAACAGCGCGTAAACCCGTTTGCCATCGGTCACGGGTGAGGGGGCACAGGTATTGTTGCGGCCCACTTCCTTGTCGCCCAGGCCGACATTTCGGCTCCAGAGAGCTTTGCCCGAGGTTCGATCCAGACAAATGAGTTGCAGGTTCTTCTGCTCGTCGGGCGAGGTGAGAAAAACCCGATGGCCGCTGACCACAGGAGTGGAACCGGCCTTTCCGGGCAAGGGCGTGCTCCAGCGAAGGCTTTCTGGACCGAGAGCGCTGGGCAGGCCACTCATGCGGATGGAACCATCTTGGTTGGGGCCTCGCCACTGAGGCCAGTCCGCCGTCGAGGCCGCCGACAGGCACAGGGTGAGAGTGGAAGAGAGGACGAGAAGAGACCGGAGGTTCATGGCTTCAACGAGGTGCTGGTGGGGATCATCGGTTTCAGGGTCGCGGATGGCTCTTTCAAAGATGACGAATGTGGGCCTTGTACTTCTTCAACAAACGATCGTTGTGGTCGTCTCCCTGGGTGTTGCTGCTAATGTAAATCTCCGGTTCCACGCCCCGCCGAACCAATTGCTCAATCGCGTGAACCACGATGAGGTTGATGATGAGGATGCCGGTGATCGTTGAGGGCGGGCCGATACGGTGAGGGAAGCCTTCGATGCTCATGGCGGCATCGCCATCGACCCCGCAATTGTCGATCACCAGGTCCGCGACGTCCGCCAGGCGTTTTCCGGACGGATGCCGTGAGGGCCAGCGGCGGGTTTGATCCAAATTGGTGATGGCCACGGTCTTCAAACCGCGGGACTTGGCTTCCAGAACCATTTCGATCGGAACCGCATTGCGCCCTCCGTTGGAGGCCACGACCAACAAATCGCCGGCAGCGACGGGGTACTGATCGAGGATGGTCTTGGCTCGCCCTTGCTCCCGCTCCAGATAGGTCGCCTCGGTGGCGTTGAGGTGCATCATGAGGGTTTCCTCCAAAATCGGAACAGCTCTGGCCAGGTGGCCGGCGCGGTAGAAGATTTCCTCAGCGACCATGTGGGAATGACCGGTGCCGAAGGCGTACAGAAACCCCTTGGCTGCGAGCGAGTCGGCCAGCCAGTCACCGGCGGTCGTGATGGGCGACCGTTGAGTATCTGCGACACGGTCGAACTGGTTGCGGGCGACGGAGACGAATTGATCGTAAGCGGACATCTTCTGCTGTTGAACGCCTTTGGCCGGGGCGGGGCAATGCAAAATTCCAACCAGTTGGAATGAGTGTCTGAAAAGGTCGCCAAAACCGGCTTCTAAGTCTCCCAAATGAGGTTCGGTTTCGGATCCGATGCACGATGTCTGCCCGATGCGGAGTTTGACCCCTGTCAATGTGCACCCATAGTGTTTACAACGATGTTGGTCGCACTTGAAACGCAGTCTGGGATCCCCGAGGCAATTTCCGTTGCCGATTGGGAGCCTGTGATCGCCCCTGCTCGGGAATTTCTGAGTCGGGTATCGGCCATGATGGAGGCTCAGGTCGACGAGTTCGATTCGGAGATCGCCGAGTACGCCCGTTACGCCTTGGAAAACCAGGGGAAGCAATTGCGTCCCACCCTCGTGGCGTTGGCGGGTGGGACTGTAGGTCCACTGACCGACGATTCTGTGGCCGTGGCTGTGATCATCGAAATGATCCACTTAGCCACTCTAGTCCACGACGACATCATGGACGAGGCCAGTATGCGTCGCCGCAAAGCAACCCTTGCTGCCAAGTGGGGTAATCAGGTCGCGGTTCTCTTAGGGGATTGTTTATTTGCTCATGCACTCAAACTGGCGGCCGGACTCCCCAGTGCTGAGGTATCGCGGTTGGTGGCTTCCTCCAGTGGTCGAGTGTGCGCGGGCGAAATTCTCCAAAGCCACCGTCGTCGTCGCTGGGCGGTCGAGCGCGCCGATTACTTCAAGGTCATCGAAATGAAGACGGCCGAATTGTTCGCGCTGTCTTGCGATCTCGGGGCTCGCCTCTCCGGCGGCACTCCCGAAGAAATCGTGGCACTGCGAAGCTACGGGATGTCTTTGGGGACCGCTTACCAGATTTACGACGACTGCCTCGATCTCTACGGCGCCGAATCCTCCGCCGGCAAATCCCTGGGCACAGACCTTGCCAGCGGCAAGGTGACCCTTCCGCTCATCATGGGTCTGGATCATTCCAAGCCATCAGACCGCGAAGCCTTGATCGGATGGTTGGAGGATTGGCGGCCTGAATATTTTCCGCAGGTGCGAGACCTCCTAGAGAAGTATCAAGCTTTGGAGCGATCCCGGGAGGTGATCGGAAAGATTTTGAACGATTCGGATGCTGCGTTGTCGACTCTCAAGTCCGGACCGCAGGTCGAAGCCTTGTATGCGCTCAGCCGTTTTCTGGCGCGACAAACCGACTTGCTCGCCGGCTCTTGAGCCGTGAGCGTCGCAGCATTGATGGATCCAATCGCCGAGTCGACCCCGTCGACCCTATTGGGCCGACCTGCCCTAAATGCCGAAGAGGCGTCTGAGGTGGTGCAGCGTGTTCGTCGGGCTCAGGCGGGCGATCTCGCGGCCTACGACCAACTGGTTCATCAGTTCCAGGAGCGGATCTACGGGCTTTGTTACCACATGACCTCCCATCATGAGGATGCCCATGACCTGGCTCAGGACACCTTCGTGAAGGCATGGCAGGCCCTCAAGAATTTCAAGGGCGACTCCAGTTTCTATACCTGGATCTACCGGATAGCGGTCAACACCTGCCTCAACCACCTCAAGCTACGCCGGAATCGCACCCAGCATCTCAGTCTCAATGATTTGGATCTCCAGCCAGAGAACCATCCCGACTTGGTGGCCCTGGTCTCGGACAAGACTCCTCGGCGTGAAGCCAATCTTGCAGAACTTCAGCGTCGGTTGAACGAAGCTATCCTCAAGCTGTCAGAAGATCATCGAGTCGTGGTGACACTGCATGATATCCAAGGTTTGCCCCACGATCAGATCGCCAAGATTCTCGGGGTGAACCCAGGCACGGTTCGATCGAGGCTTTTCTATGCTCACCAACAACTCCAAGGATGGTTGGCGGATTGGGCGAAGTAACTCATTTTTCAAGTGTAACGCAGGCTATGATCGACGACGAATCCTCCAAAAGACTGCAACAGTTGCTTCGTTTGAAGCGTCACGAGACACCGCCTCCGGGTTATTTCAATGAGTTCTCGGACACGGTGTTGGATCGTATTCGTGCCCTCGAATCCGAACGAGCCATCCCCAAATGGCGTCGCTGGTTTTCTCGCGGATCGCAATCCTCCAATGGCCCGATCACGGAATCCGGTCTCTGGTTTGTAGGGGGGTGGAATACCGCCATCGGTTTGTCGATGTTGGTAGCTACGGTGGGTGGGCTCTACTGGGCTTCCCTTCTGACCAATTCAGAAGGGATGCCCGACAATTCACCGCAACAGGCTGCTCGTCTGGGCCATCCCTCAGTGGTTGCACCAGCGGCTTCCACAGTGATGTTGGTCAGATCGATGCCCGAATTAGTTGAACCCCGAAGCGTTCAATTCCACCCCGTGACGGTTTCGATGTCGGGTTCTTCGCCCGAATTGTCGTCAACCAACCCTTTGCCTTCCGGTTTGTTTCAGTTGCCGGGGGCCTCAGGGGGTGGTTCCGAGGCTTACCGGGTTCGTTTCGGCAACAGTCCTCGATAGTCTCCGTTGGCTTTCGGGAGGGCCTACGGTGCAGTGGCCGGCTGGCGTCTCTTGAAACACCGTTGCGACCGAAGATTTGCGCAGGGGTGGGCGGGAGTTTTCTGGCCCCCCCCTGTTTGTCTTCGAAAAGCCAACGGGCCGCCTGCGATATCACAGGCGGCCCATTTACAAAGTCCCGAATTCGGCGACTCGAGCCGTAGATTAGCTCGTGCGGACGAAAAAGACGGTGAACTTCTGGTTTCCGCTGCCGAAGGTCCAAGTCAGGCGCCCCGTTTCATTGACCAATGCGTCGAGCGATTGCTTGGAACCTTGAAGTTCTGTCCCGAGCACATAGCGCCCATCGGTCCGCGTCCAGCTGCCGTCGAAGGACTTGAGTCCCTGGATGAAGTCGATACCGGGTGGCAGCTTGGCCACCTTGCCCGCTCTGGGTTGGGTTGCCTGGGCTGCCGGGGTTCCGGCCGACGAGGGGCGCAGACCATATCGGGCCATGTAGGCGTTCTGGGTCGTGGTCGGATTAGGAGCTGAGGGATCGCCGCCCTCCGGGTTGGCCGCGGCGACAGGGGCGGCTGGTGGGTTGATCTTGATGGAGAAGCGGCCGTCCGTATAAGCCACCAGAGTCGCTCCCGAAAGAATTGGGCCCAAAGCCGCGCGAATGCTCCGCATCTCCGCGGGGCTCAAGTTGAGGCGTTCGCGCTTGAGTTGGGTGAAGACGGTCCCCGGATCCATCCGCCAGCGGCCGAGGATCTTCTCGTCTTCATAGCGGGGCGAAATCCCAGTTTCGAGGTACTTGCGGAAGTCCTTCAGGTCCACCTTCGCGAAAGTTTCCCGCAGGGTGGGGCTGAACATCACGGCCGCCGCCTTCGGGTGGTTGACCATGGCGGACAAGGCGGGCTTGCTTTGGATCAGCTTGAGGAATTCGGCATCAGAACCGATTTCTGCAAATTCTTGCTGGGCGCCGAGGGCCAGAAACGGAGGGTAATTTTCAGCGCGGCCCTGGACGAGCGGGTTGGCGTGCAAGATCCCGAGAATGTCCGAGACTTCGTAGTACTTGGCCGGCGAATTGTCCATCGCAGCAAAGGTGCGGGCCCAACCGGTGGATTCCATTTCGCTGCGCAACTGGGCGATGTAGCGCACCGGGGTGGCCTCACCGCTGTCGCTGGTAACTTGGGTGATCAGGTAGCCTTGTCGGTAGACGAAGTTCCCCACGCTAAAGAAAATGCAAATGCCGGAGATGAGTCCCACGAAGAGTCCGATGGCTTGGTTCATCCGTTCGAAGGCAGCCCGCGTCTGCTCATCGGTGCGGTACTTGAAGAACAGTTCCACCGGTCGGTGTGCCGCCACTCCGATGACCAGGAAGATGAGTGTCAAGAGACTGAAGACAATCACGCCGGGCAGGAGTGTGAGGTCGATGAAGTCCTTGACCCCCATTAAGGCGAGTCCGGCACCCACCAGTCCACTGACAACGCCTGCCAGCATCAAACTCAGCGCAGCGCCAATGAAGCCGACGCCCCAACGAATAGCGCCAGCCTGATGGCCCAACAGGCCAAACCCGCCCACTAAAGCGATTGCTACGACCCAGATAAGCATGCCGTTAGGCTAGAAAGTTCTGTGCCAACGCGCACGCTGAAAATCCAGTTCCTGCAAGTCTTGCGAATCAGGCAGTTGGTTTCCATGGTTTGTCAGAATGAGTCTTTTGCCATTTGGAGATTTGCCGCCCTATCGCCCTCGACGCTTTGTGCCGGCAATCTTGGCTTTGGGAGAATGGGAGGCTGTGGCTCCATTGTTTGATCAACTCGAGGTCCGAGCGGCCGGTTGCGCCACAGTAGCCGAGTTGGAACGGTGGTTGTTGGATTCCGGTGAATTGGCCGCCGCTCTCGATGAAGAACGGGCCCGTCGGTACATCGCCAAGACCTGCCACACCGACAACGCCGAGGCTGAGAAGGCCTACTTGCATTTCGTGGAGGTAATGGATCCCGCGCTCAAGCCGCGCCAGTTTGCCATGGCCGAGTTGTTCTTGAAGCACCCGCTTCGGTCCCAGTTGCCTCGGGCCAAGTATGAGGTCTTTGATCGGGCGACGGCCCTTCAGGTGGAATTATACCGTCCAGAAAATATCCCCCTGGAGACCGAAGAGGCCAAGGTGGGTAACGAGTACAATAAACTCAGTGGCAGCCTGACGGTAAATTTCCGGGGCGAGGAGACGACGCTCGTGGCTATGGGGCGCTTTCAGGAAGACCCCGATCGAGCTGTGCGTGAAGAGGCCTGGAAATCGGTGGCCGGTCGCCGAGTTCAGGAGGCCGATCGTTTTGATGCGTTCCTCGATGAGTTGATTCGCATCCGTCACCAAATTGCCCTCAATGCCGGGTTCCCGGACTACGTGGCCTATGCCTACCGGATGCGGGGACGCTTTGACTACGGGCCGGAGGATTGCCGCAAGTTTCACGACGCCATTGAAACGGAGGTCATGCCGATTTTTCGGCGGTTGCAGTCGGAGCGTTGCCACAAGCTCGGGGTGGAGCGCTTGCGTCCGTGGGACACGCAAGTCGATCCCTTGAACCGTCCGCCGTTGAAGCCCTTTTCCACCTCAGCGGAGATGGAGACTGGGGTTCAGACTGTGTTTGACCGCATGAACCCTGAGTTGGCGGCCGGATTCCGTGGGATGAGGGAGAAGCGCTTGCTCGATTTGGACAACCGCAAGGGCAAGGCCCCGGGTGGCTACCAATATACGTTGAGCGAGGCGCGTTTGCCCTTCATTTTCATGAACTCAGTCGGCCTTCAGCGCGATTTGGAGACCATGCTCCATGAGGCCGGGCATGCCTTTCATGCACTGGCCTGTCGGGAGCAGGATTTGCCCCTCTATCGCGAGGCACCCATTGAGTTTTGCGAGGTGGCTTCCATGGCCATGGAACTGCTCGGGGCGGAGCATCTGGAGGTATTCTACAGTCCGACGGACGCGCTGCGGGCACGGACGGTTCATCTCGAGGGAGTCATTGGAGTCTTTCCGTGGATTGCCACCATCGATGCCTTCCAGCATTGGATTTACTCTCATCCCAACCATACCCGCGACGAACGTCGGGCTGCCTGGCTGGCGTTGATGGACCGGTTTGGCGGAGACATCGACTGGTCCGGGTGCGAATCGGCCCGGGCCAACCTCTGGCACAAGCAACTCCACGTCTTCCTGTACCCCTTCTACTACGTCGAGTACGGCATCGCCCAATTGGGTGCATTGCAAGTTTGGGTCAATGCTCAGCGGGATCCGGTGAAGGCTCTGGCCGATTATCAAGCGGGATTGGCTCTCGGTGGTAGTCGCCCGTTGCCGGAACTCTTCGCCAAGGCCGGTTGCCGCTTTGACTTCGGCCGCGAAACGGTTCGACCGCTCGTGGCCCGGGTTTCGGAAGCCTTGGATCGACTGGCGGACTGCTGACCCGTCGGTCGACGGGCGGCTTCAGTACGCCTCAGCGAGGACTTGCAGCAACACCTCATCGGTCAGTCGGATGGGGTTGCCCTTCATGCTGCTGGAGGCTTGGGCAGCCCGGACCAGCTCGGGAAAATCCGAGACGCGGAGTCCATACTGGGCCAGTCGAGGGATTTGCCATCCGTGCACCGATTCGGTGATCCAGCGGAGTCCCTCGTCGATCGAGGCCGCTGGGCAGCCTGTCAGCCACTGGGCGGCCTGTCGGTAGCGTTCGAGGGCGAAATGTCCGGGCGTTGTCCGGGACAAGGTTTCGACATTGGCCCGCCAGACGGGGCCCAACAGCGCGGCACAAACCGCGCCATGGGGTGCCTGAAAGCGTCCGCCGATGGGCCCGGCCAGCCCGTGGACCGCCCCCAGGCCGGAATGAGCCAGCGCCAACCCGCTGAGGAAGGCTCCGTAGGCGAGGTCGGTACGGGCTTCGAGGTTCTGGCCGTTGGCGATGGCCTTGCCCAACGAACGCACCATCCGCGGGATTCCCTCGCGGCAGCAGGCGTCGGTCATGCCGTTGGCCTTGCAGCTGACCCAAGGCTCCAGCAACTGAGTGAGTGCATCGAGGCCCGTGCAGGCCGTGAGTTCGGGTGGAAGCCCGAGGGACAGGCTGGGGTCGATCAAAGCGATGCGGGGCACCATTTTCGGGCTCCGCAAACTGACCTTCAACGCGTGCTCGGGTGAAGTGAGCACTGCATTCCGCGTGGCCTCGGCTCCAGTCCCGGCGGTGGTCGGCATTGCCAGGAAGGGCAGGGGATGGTTTTCGAGTGGAAGCCCCTGTCCGATGATCTCCAAAAATCGGAACACATCGCCCGATTGAGGCGTCAGTGCCGCGATGGCCTTGCCGGCATCGAGAACCGATCCGCCACCGCAAGCCACCACGCAGTCGACGCCGAGGCTTCGGGCTGCTTCGGCTCCGGCCCGTACCTCGGACACCGTGGGTTCGCCCGCCACCGCCCATTCCACCCAGTTCAACCCGGCCGATCGAAAAGATTCCCGCACGGGTTCCGCTCGTCGCACATCGCGGCCGGTGACCAGCATCGCTGAGTTGCTCAACGAGGCGGTGAGCGTCCCGGCCTGACTGACCTTTCCGGGACCGAAGACGATGCGCTCCGGTGGGGCAAATTCGAAGGCGCTGGCCGGAGAGGGCATTAGTCCGGAAGGTGGACGGAGTGGTAGCGCACGCTCTGTCGGGGCACGGCCATCATGGGTGCCACCGTGTCGCGCCAGGTGGCGTAGTGCGGGGTGGCTTTGTGATCGGCCGGGGCCGATTCAGTGCGGTAGGCCTCTATGAGCACGAACCGGCAAGGGTCGTCCTGCTGTTGCACCACGTCGAAGCGGGCCACTCCCGGTTCCCGCAGTGAGGCTTCGGCATTGGCGCGGGTGGCGGCAATGAAGTCGGCCACCGATTCGGGCTTCACCTCGACCAACACATGAACAACGAGCATGGGCTTTTAATTTCGGGGCGGTGATCAGATGGAAATTCGACGGCCGCGGGCCTGGACCGTCCAAGCCCTCGTGGCCCGGCCGTTCTCGGCCAGCCAGACTTCCTGGTGCAAGGCCACGGTCGGGCACACATGCCAGGGTAGGGAGTAGACCGTGTCGCCCAAACGCCTAGCGTCGGCCGCCGGCGATTCGACCACCAAATGTTCTTCGCTGTGACTGAGAGCGGTGGCGTCCGGGAGGTTCAGGAACAGGGTCCGCGGGTGGGGCATTTCCGAGGCCACGGCCTTGTGTCCGAGGTCCAGGCACACTTGCCCGGGGGCGGGACGGCTGATGATGCGTGACAGGAGCACGGCCGCGGGCTCGAAGGGCAGGTCGGGCAGCTTGTGGGCGTAGCCGGCGTCCCAGAGCACGGTGGTGCCCGGGCTCAGCAAGACATCGGCGCGCGTCGCATGGATGGCGAAGGTTGGGGAACCGCCGGCCAGTACCTGGAGGCGATATCCGAGCTCGGTTTCCAGAGAGGCCCGCAACGCAGCCACGGGCGCGAAGGCCTCATCGCAAGTGCGGGTGCGCTCAGCCAGATCGGTGATGCCCAAATGGCCGTCGTAGGCATGCAGGCCGTCCAAGCGCAACGTGGGCTCCGCGGCCAGCAGAGATCGGAGCAACTGGCTGCCGGAGACTCGATCAGGTGCGATGCCGGTGCGGTGTTGGCCGATGTCGAGGTCGATCCAAATTCTGAGGGGGGGTGCGATTGCACACGCGGCGGCGGCAGCCCGAAGCGATTCCACCACCTCGGGGTCATCGACGATAGCTGACCACTGGATGCCCGGAAATCGCTCGGCCAGACGGATCCAACGCTCGATTTGCGGACCCACGGGTTGGACCGCGAGCAGGATGCTCCGGACACCGCTAACCCCGGCCACCATCTCGGCCTCAGCAATGGTGGCACATTTGAATTGAACGATCCCCAACCCCACCTGCCAGGCGATCAGCTCGGGCAGCTTGTGGGTTTTTACATGGGGCCACAACCGGAGCGGATCTCCAGCGATGGCCACCATGCGTCTCAAATTGGCTTCGATCCGGTCCCGGTGCAGGACCAGCGTCGGCGACGGAATTTCCGCCGCATTCTCCAGAACGTACCAGGGGTTTGGGGACATCGGATCGCGGGTGTATCAGTGAAGTTCGAAGATGACCTCGATCTCGACGGAAATATTTCCGGGCAGCGGTCCCATACCGACGGCGCTGCGGGCTCCGATGCCATTCTCAGGGCCCCAGATTTCCGCGAAGAGCTCGCTGCAGCCGTTGATGACTTTCGGGTGATCGTAGAAATCAGCAGCCGAATTCACCATGCCCAGGGTCTTCACCACGCGCTTCACTTTGTCGAGGGATCCGAGTTGCGAACGCAAGGTCGCCAGAATGGCCAGGCCCACTTGTCGGGCGGCGGCTTTCCCGGCGTCCAAGTCGAGGTCTTTGCCCACGACGCCCGTGATCAACGTGCCGTCGGTGCGCACTGGACCATGACCCGACACGTAGGCAGCGTTACCGAAGACCACCAGGGGTTTGTAGACCGCCACAGGTTTCGGGGCAGGGGGAAGGACGAGTGAAAGGGCAGCGAGTTGGGATTCGGCACTCATGATTTTGAAGGACTCCCAGTCTCCGCCTTTTGCAGCAAACCCTCAATTCCGAAGTCCACGGATTGAAAGATGTTTTGATGCTCCGAAGATTATCGTGACTCGCGGGTGGGTGCCGGAGAATTGGACGGTGAAGATCGCCTAGAGAGCGAGGTGCACAAATCCAACACAGGCGCTTGACTCGGGAGAACTTCAGGCAGTAGCTCGCTTTACTCCACTTGGCCGAATCAGATCTGTCTGATCCATCATGGAAGGATTGGGTCGAGCAACGGTGATTGATGGTTAAACGAAGACGCCTGTTGAAAGAAAATTTTATGAAAACTCAGAGACAAATTGGGTGCAAACGGAGGGGTTTCACTTTGATCGAACTGTTGGTCGTCATTGCCATCATCGCCATTCTCGCAGGCATGCTGCTACCGGCGCTCTCCAAGGCCAAATCCAAGGCGCTGTCTATCTCCTGCCTGTCGAACACCAAACAGCTCTGTCTGGCATGGATTCTCTACACGGGTGACAATCAAGAAAAGCTGGTCCCAAATTACCTAGGTACTCCGGAGGCTTGGATTCTCGGGGACGTCAACTCCGCCCCGGGCCACACCAACCGCAACAACATCATTACGGGCAAGCTGTACCCGTACAATTCATCCGAGGCGATCTACGTCTGCCCCGCCGATGACTACAAGTTTCAGGGTAGGCGCTTTCGACGCGTCCGCAGTTACGCCATGTCGGGTCAGATGAACAGCAACGTCGATTGGGTGAATCCGCGCTACCCGGTGCGCAGGAAGACCTCGGACATCATTGACCCCGATCCTTCAGGCGCCTTGGTGTTTATCGATGAGAGCACGAAAACCCTTGAGGATGGGTATTTCGCCATCCAAGTGGACAACCGGGTTTGGCAGAACGATCCCTCGGATCGCCACAACAAGGGTGCCAACCTCACTTTTGCCGACGGCCATTCTGAAATCTACAAGTGGCTCGAACCGATGACCGGCAAGCACAGTTGGGATGCCCCGGCACAGAAGCCTGTCGATCGCGACTTCGACCGCTTGGCCGCCACGGTTGCGACCAAGAAATAAATCGAGCCTGCTGTTTGTCGGTGTCTGAACACTGTTCAGTCCCTGCTCATCGCTCCAGAAGTGATGAGTTTCAATTTGCCCATCTCTGGCCGGGAGAAAACAGGGTTTGTACTTCAAATGTCTCGGGGCTCGAAAGGTGGACTACTGTCCGCTCGATCGGACCAACCATGTCTCGTTCATTCAGCGTGGCCCTCCAGTCTCGAGTTACATCATGAACGGTGCAAATCCGGCAAGCCATCACTCTGACTAACGACGTGGTTCGGCTCAGGCAGCCATATTCGAATAAATGACTAAACAAATTGGTTAATGGTGAATTTTTTCTGGCTCTTCGGAGTAATGCTTTGAATTGTTTAACAAGCAAAGCACTGATCAATGAAATTCACTCTATGGTTGCCGATCCGCATCGGATCGTTTGCGGCCCTTGCGCTGTCCACCGGACACTGGGCCATGGCCCAGACTCCCGGGTCCACCAACGTCCTCGACAAAGTTGTTGTCGAGGGGCTCCCCATTGAGGAGACCGTGTTGCCGACGGCTCGTCCGGTCGAGTCGGTCATGGGTGACGACCGCAGCATTTTGGAGACGCCCCGTTCGGTGTCGCTGGTGACCAAGGCCCAGATGGAAGCCCGTGCGATTTCTCGAGCCACGGATTTCAATCAGTACTCCCCGGGCGTCTACACGCCGTCGCGCTATGGATTGGCCAATGTGCCGGTTATCCGCGGTGACCTTTCGGAAATTTACCAAAACGGGCAGCGGACGAGTTACAGCCGCAACTCCATGCTCGCCAGCTTCAACGGCGTGGAGGCCATGGACATCGTCAAGGGACCGGGTTCCGCGGTCTACGGACCGCAAGGACAAGGTCCGGGCGGCTATGTGAACTTCGTTTCCAAGCTCCCTTACTTCGATGGTTTCCACGGTGAGGTGATCAGTCGGTGGGGCAGCTTTGTCCCCGGAGGTCAGAGCTATTTCAACCCGGAGTGGGTCCTCGATTTCGGCGGGCCCATCAACGACAAGGTGGCTTTCCGGGTGAGCTACCTCGGTCGCGAGGCTGATGGCTACTACCGGAATGTGCAGGACAACACGCAGGATGTCTTCACGGCCCTGACTTGGCGCGCCAACGACAAGCTCACTGTCGACTGGAACGCCCAGTTCTACACCTCGCACTTTAATGAGGTGATCGGAATTAACCGTGTGACTCAGGAACTCATCGATGACCGGGTGTACATCGCTGGACCGGTGCTTCCCAACAACCGCTTCGGCGATGCTCTGACCTCCATCGGGGCATACGGCCAGAACGCCAATTTCGCGTTGCTCAATACCAACCTCGCCACGCGGGTGAAGGTCTATCCGTGGCAGACGATCAACTCGCCCTTCGACAGCGCGGCGGGCCAGAAGTTCTCCTCGCAGCTCATCGCTAATTATCAGATCAACGACTTCGGAAAGATCGTCAACCGGACCTATGGCGAGACCATGGAGTCCCGCAAGGCCTCGGGTTATGGCTACACCGAATGGGTGCCGGAAAACTGGATGGCCAACAACCGTTCCGAGCTGCACTACGAGATCACCCCGGCGGTGGGTAACTATGAGCTGCCGATTAAGACCATCAGCGGCGTGGACTTGCGCTACCAGTCGCTCGTGACCTACCAGGACTTCTCGGTGGAGCCGCTGTTTCTTTATGACGTCACCCAGCCTTCGTCGACGTTCCGGCTGCCTCCCACCCCGCTGGTGACTACCTACGGCGGAAGCTCATTGCTGGTGCCCGGCGCTCCGGGCTACGGCGCCAACGGATTCGGCTCTGGGGATCAGAATTCCGAGATCGCTCAGAGCGGCTTCTTCACCCAGTGGGACATGAAGTTGCACGACAAGTTCTCCATTATCGCTGGCGGCCGTGGTGATCTCATTGGAGCTCAGACCAAGAGTCCGGAGTACGTCGGCAAGGCGGCCGGTTCGAATTACAATGTCTCCACCGATGTCTTCAACACCTCGGTCTTCATCAGCGGCATTTACAAGTGGACCCCGGTGCTGAGCAGCTATGCCACCTACAACGTGGTCAATGCCATCCAGGGCAACGCCAATTTCGGCGGTGTCGACGGCACCTCCAACACCAAGACCTCGCTCAGTCGGTCACTCTCCGCCGAAAGCGAGCTCATCGAGGTGGGTTCCAAGGCCAGTCTCTTCGAAAATCAGGTGTTCGTGAGCGGGGCGCTCTTTCAGCAAACCCGCCTGGCTCCGCAGTTGGTTGGCAATCCGATCGGCATCGAGACTCAAGGGGTCGAGCTGGAGTCCTTCTACCAACCCAACCGGAACTTTAACGCCAGCGCCAACTTCACCTACCAGAACGCGGAGCAGGACGACGCCAGCTACCAGCAGACGGGTAATTACCTAGACGGCTACCCGGTGGGTTTCTTCGTGGATGGCGCTTCGGGCACCGGCCTCGGCTCTCCCAACTACACCACGGTGAAGCGCGGCAAGATCCGCGCGGCGAGCGTGCCTCAGGTGATGTTCAACTCCTACGTCACTTACCAGTTGGACAACGGCTTCGGGGCCAGTTTCGGTCCGCAGGTCACTGGCGAACAATGGCAGAACCAAGAGGGTTCACTGCGCATCCCCATGCAGTACGTGATCAACGCCTTCGTGTTCTACCGCCAGCCGAAGTGGGACGTGCAAATCAACTTCTTCAACATTACCGACCAACGGAATTGGACCTCCATCGACCCGAGTTTTGCCGGCAATGACGTGATTTATCCGGAACAACCGTTCCGGATCAGTGGTCAGATTCGTTTCCGGTTCTGATCCTTTTCTGAGCGTGAGGGCCCCCGGCTGTGGTGTGTGCGGCTCGGGGCTCACCTTGTTTTCCCGGAACGATTCAGTTGGAACAGTTGTTCTGGCTCAGTGCTCTTTGATGCGGCCGGGCAGGGACTCCGTCACCAAGGTCGTTAGGCTGGCAACCGAGAAGGGTGTCTCGAGCACACGGACCTTGCCCGACGGCAGGGGAGCCGGAGCATCCCCGGGCAACCGGGTGAGGATCATGCAGATCGCGGGGAGCAATTCCCTGATGCGATGGGCAAGACCGGCCTCAGACCCAGGGGAGGGCATGCTCGCGGGGACAATGGCCAGTTCGATGCTTGGGGATACCGATTCAACGACCTTCATGGCCTCGGACGCGTCCGTGCACAGATGGACGCGGCACCCCGCCTTCTCGAGGACTTTCCGGGTGAGCAGTTGCAGTGGGGCATCTTCCATGACGAGAAGCACATGGGGCGGGAGGGGGGCGCCCGCGGTCGGATCGGGGTTGGAAACCGCGGCCGCCAAAGGTGCCAGAGGGAGGTGGGCAGTGAAGGTTGTTCCCTCGCCTAGTTCGCTCTCGACGGACATCCAGCCTCCATGCTCATTGAGGTAGCGGCGTGCGGTACTGAGGCCCAGACCTGTGCCTTTGCCGGGAGCTTTGGTGGTGAAGAACGGTTCCTGGATCCGAGCCAGCGTTTCCTTTGACATGCCGATGCCGGTGTCGCTGATGCGGATTTGGGTAAACCGGCGACCCTGCCGAGAAGTGGTGCCCGAAGCCTGCAGCGCGGACTCCGTAATGCGTGTCTCGACCGTCAGGACACCGCCGTCGGGCATCGCATCCCGGGCGTTGATGAAGAGGTTCATGAACACCTGATCGATGATGGATCGATCGGCATTCACTAGGAGCTTCGAGGCGGTCCGAATGCGACGGATTTCAATTCGGTCCCCAAGGATTCGCTGGCTAACCTTGATGAGATCGTCCAGTGCTTCGTCCAGGAGGTATTCCTCGACCTTGTAGCTGTCTTTGCGGCTGATGTGGAGAAGGCGTTGCGTGAGGCTTGAGGCACGATCCACCATCCCAGACAGCAATCCGACCAATTCAGTCAACTCCGAGGGGGTCGGCGGGTTCATCTGGGCCAGGTCGAGGTTCAGCCGCATCACGGCGAGGATGTTGTTGAAGTCATGGGCCACCCCTCCGGCCATTTGGCCCATAATATCCATTTTCTGCGCCTGGCGGAGTTCTGCCTCAATGGCCAAGCGCTCGGTCACATCTTGCCAGACGGCCGCGAGGTAGGTGCGCCCCTGGATGCGGATGGGACGCGAATGGAGGCGGACCTCGCGCAGTGCACCGTCCTTCGCCCGGTGCCGGGTGACCAGGTCACGCTTCTCAGTTTGTCGAAGTTGCTGCAGTAGCCTGGTGATCTCCTCTTGGCTGTGCTGGCAGTCGATATCGAAGACGGTTTTGGAGGCGAACTCTTCCTGAGTGTAGCCGAGGGATCGGTGCGCCGTGGTGTTGAACTCGAGGAATCGTCCCTCCTCGGGGTCGATCACCCCGATGGACTCGGCTGCCTGGTCGACCAGTGCTGTGAAGACGCGCTGGCGTTCGATCAGTGACTGGCGCTCGGAGATGTCCGACATCGCCCCGATGACGCGCACCGCGTGACCCTCCTCCCGAACAACGAAACACCGGGTCATCAGGAGCGCCCACGTGCCATCGCCGCGTTTGAAGCGAAATGTCCCCGACCAGTGGCCTCCGCTGGAGGCGATGGCCGCATCGATGCCGACCACCACGTCCTCGCGGTCCTCCGGGTGAAGACGGTCCCGCCAGACGTTGATCTTCGACGAAGGCGAGCTTCCGTCGCCACAGAGGGCGAGGAAGGTATCGCTCCAAGCCAATCCACCCGTCGCTAGGTCCCACTCCCAGAAGCTGTCACCAGAAAGCTCGACCACGTAGCGGAGCAACGACTCGCTACGGGTGCGGCGCTCCGTGGCTTCGCGCAGATGGCGACGTCCCTCGGCTTCCCGGAGTTCTCTTTGCAGGGCCGGCACTAGGCGCGAGAGATTTTCCTTTCGGACGAAGTCAACGGCCCCTTCCCGCATCAAGGCGGCCGCACGGTCCTCGCCTACGGCTCCCGAGACGACCAGGACGGGGATGTCGAGCTGCCTGCCAGCAATCTCCGCCAACACCTCGGACGCGGTGAACCCCGCCAACTGGTGGTCGGTCAGGATCGCGTCGAACGCCTGTTCCGAGATGAGTTGGTGAATCTCACCGATGTCATCGGATACAACCGATGCGAACTCTAAGTCCGAGCGCCTGAGCTGCCGCAGCAGCAAGTCGATGTCGCTCGGGTTGTCCTCGACAATGAGCAGCCTGACCGGGGTATTCATCCGACGGGCTTGGGGTAGCCGATGTTGGTCTGTGTCCAGTAATTCACGACGCTGGCGTACAGGGATTGGAGCGCGCGGATGTCGAGCGGCTTAGTGACGTAGCTGTTGCAGCCCCGGTCGTAGGCCTTCCGGATGTCTCGCTCCTCGGCCGAGGAACTAACAATGACCACCGCGACGCCGCGGAGATCGGGATTGCTGCGGATGCGGGTGAGCAGTTCGATGCCGTCGAGGCCCGGAAGGTTAATATCGATCATCATGAGCCTCGGACGGGGGCAGGGCGCCTGCCCTTCGGTGCCAAGAAGCATCTCCGCCGCAGACAGGCCGTCCCCGACCACCACCAGCGTGCGAGTTGGGCTGCTCCGCTCAATGGCGCGCCGTGCGACTTCGGCGTCTGACTCGTTATCCTCAACGAGAATGATGGGTCCGCTGTTAGAGTGCATTGTATACTTTAATACTCATTTCGGACCGTGCTTCGGTTTTCGGAAAAATCAACATCATGGTGACAATGGTGCCCACGCCCGGTGTGGATTCCACCTCTAGGGAACCGCCGTGGCGCCGGGCAATGCGATGGACCGTGGCCAGACCGATGCCCGTGCCTGGAAATTCGGAGGCGCGATGGAACCGTTGGAAAGGAATGAACAGACGGTCTCGGTTGGACGGGGCGAATCCAGCGCCGTTGTCGTGGACACGGAAACCCCGGCCGCATGGGCTCTCCACAGGCTCGATCCCGATGCGGGCTTCGGGGCATTTGGCGGTGAACTTCCAGGCGTTTTCCAAGATGTTCGTGAGGGCGATCTCGCAGAGCACCTCGTCCCCATCGACTATGATTCCAGGATGGACTTCGGTCCGGACGATCCGATCTGGATGGGCCTCGGCGAGCCGGTTCAGGATCTCCGTTCCGAGGCCGGATATATCAATGGGTTTGACCCGGATCTCCGTTGCACTGATCCGCGACAGCGAGAGCAGACCCTCGATGAGCATTCCCATGCGCTGAGCCTCGTTCCGGATACGCTCAAGGTGCCGCTGGCCGGTGGCGTCCAGCTGGGCACCGCAGTCTTCCTCGAGGGCAAAGATCCATCCGGAGATCCCGCGGAGCGGGGCCCGGAGGTCGTGTGAAACCGCGTAAGAAAACGACTGCAACTCGTTGGTTCGTTCCTCCAGGTCCCGTGTCCGGGATAGAACTGTCGCCTCGAGTTGCTTTTGTTGCATCGCCAAGGCCCGGGCAACGAGGTTGCGCTCTGCGGCCAGGGTGGACAGCCACAGGGTGGAAGTGCCGGTGACCAGATTAAAGAGGCAGGCCGCGTCGTAAGAAGCCAGCGGGTCGGTGGTCGCAAAGGGGCCATGGCCCAGGTTGGTCGCCAGCGAGATGACTACGCCCACGATGGCCCCGCCGAAGGCGACCGAACGCGCGCCCAGCGAAAGGCTCACCCAATGGATGAGCAGGTAGGGTAAGAAGGCGAGGGTTGGGCGCCACATCTCCGTAGGCCCTTTGGGCATCGGCAGGAAACTGAGGGCCAGACCCATCGCGACTCCGACAAATAAGACGATCCGCCGGTTCACGGGACTGCCCTCGCCCTGGAGTTCGACTTCCCGGCCCCAAAGCCAGATCGGTGCAATCAGGATCACGGCTGCGGCATTGCCCGACCACCAGCTCCACCAGACTCGTACGATTTCGGAACTAGGGAAACTCCCAGTGAATACCTGCGTGGCAGTGCCGATAATCGCGCCGATGTTGGTGATCATCGCCAGTGAGAGGACCAGTTCGGGAACCTCCTGGGTCGTGAGCCGTCGTTGGGGAAGGCCGAAATGTTTACGTAGCAATAGGCTGCCGATGTAGGCTTCAACGACGTTGGGGATGACGCTGTTCAGCAGGGACAGCAGGGACGGATCCTTGAACAATCGCATCAACAGCGCACCTAGCCCGATCCCGATCGCAGCGCTCGGCCCCCAGAATGTGACGGCGGTGAGCCCAACGGCTGACGGGAACCACAAGGTAGGCCAGAGCTCGCGCTCCTTTGCGGACCAGAGACCGATTTCCCCCGAGAGGGAATACGCGAGCGCGATGATCACCGTTCGGACGATCAGCGTGAGCGCCGGAGACTTCCGGATCGTGTCGACGAGTGCCTTCATGGGGGTGGCCGGTAATCGGTATCCGCCGTTGCCGGTGGACCGCAGAGAAGCGACCAAAGAGCTTGGTCGGTGGGGTTTTCCGGCGATGGTGCGGGGGACGCCGGTGGGATCAATGGGTCAGGTTCTCCCGACGGTGCAGTCCTTCGATCTTCAGCACCAATTGCTCGACCGAGAACGGTTTGACGATGAAATCGGTCACCCCGGCTTTAGCTGCTGCCAACACGTTGGCCTTGGTCGCCTCGGCCGTGATCATGAGGAACGGAATCGAGGCCAGTCGGTCGACATTCCGCACGTAGTTGAGCAGTTCAAGACCCGACATCTGAGGCATGTTGAGGTCGGAGATAATCAAATCAAATTCGTGACACTCCTCGATCAACCGAATCGCAGCGAGGGCTTCTTCGGCCGCCGTAACTGATTTAAATCCGAGGGCAGACAGAGTTCGGAGCAACCCGTTGCGCATTTCCGGGAAGTCGTCCACCACGAGAATTCTTAGTTGTCGATCGATCCGGCTCATCGGCATCGCGAGGTTCATTGGTTCAATGGGTAATATTTTGCTTTATCATGCCCCATTGTCATCGCTGCTACATGGATCTTCTGGAGGATTACCACGGTGAGATGGAACGGGTTTAGATGTAGTTACACTAAACCCCTAACGTTCTGCTTTTTGACGCCGCGCGGTCAATAAAACAATGTATATAACTACCTAATCAGATTACAAAGCCACTTCCCTGAAGGTGCCGGAGCGCCATTCTTTGTCCGTGGTGGCTGCCACCAGTTTCCACCCAGCCTCTTCGAAGGCCTTGCGGACCATGCCGAACTGGGTCTCCAGGATTCCAGCCAGGACCAGCGATCCACCCGGAGCCACGCGGGCTAGCAGTCGATCCCGCTCGGCGATGAGTAAGTCATAGATCAGGTTGGCGCAGACCACTGAGTAGCGCTGCTTGGGTTTCTTGGGAACTTGCGTGATGTCGTCGTGGGTCACGCTCAGAACCGCGGTGACCCCGTTGAGTTCGGTGTTCTCGTTGGCGACTCGCACGCAGTCGGCATCAAAGTCGAAGGCATTGACGGGCTGATAGCCTAGCTTGACGGCTGCGATAGCCAAGATGCCGGACCCGGTGCCGACATCGAGCATGGACTGCTCCGACTGGGGATCGCGGAGGGCGACGAGTTGCTCGAGGCAGAAGCGGGTGGTCGCGTGTTGGCCTGTGCCAAAGCTTAGGCCCGGGTCGAGAACCACGAGGGCCTGAGTTTTCTTCGGGACGCGTCGGCTCCAGGTGGGTTTGACGAGCAACCGAGGGCCGAGATCGAGTGGCTTGAAATGACGTTTCCAAGATTCAGACCAGTCGCGGGCAGGAACCTTTTTGACCTGGATTCTTGCCGGTGCGATATCGATCCCATCGGCCGCCAGCGCTTGGAGTCCTTCGCGGAGGCGTCGCTTAATGCCCGCCACATCCTGGGTCTCGATCTCACCGTAAACGCTGACCGTGGACAGTCGGGTGAGGGCATCGGTGTAGGACGAGGGGGTTTGTCCCCGTTCAAGTTCCAGCAGGACGCCCACGGCATCTTCAGCGGACAGGGAAGTGGTGATGGAAATGGATCGGAGGAGTTTGCTCATGCGTCTCGCCAAGGGGTGAAGTTGAGGAGTTGAATTTCGGTGCGGGGCCTGCCGGCTTTAATTTCACCGATGTCCAACCAGGTGGTCGAAGCGTAGTCGATTTCGAAGTGTTCGAACTTACTGAGCGGCAGGTCCAGCAAGATGGCCAGAGCCATCCGAATCACGCCGCCATGCGCGTAGACGGCCACGCGTTGGCCCGCCGATGCACGGAGGATGTGCTCTAGGGCTTGCCCGACTCGGCCTTGGAATTGGTTGAGGGTTTCACCCTCTGGGATGGCGTCGGTTTCGAGGTGCTTCAGCCAGTCATAGGCGCTCATGCCGAAGCGGTGCTCGACTTCATCCCAGCCGCAACCCGTCCACGCGCCAAAGTCTACCTCGCGCAAACCGTCCACCAGCACGGGCGTGCCTGAGAATTGGCGCCGGAAGGGTTCCAGCGTCAATTGGACCCGCTGCATGGGGCTGGCGTAAACTGTATCGAAGGAGTGGCGGCTCATCCATGAGGCCAGGGCTTGGGCCTGAGTGTGCCCTCGGGCCGAAAGGGCCATGTCGATCGTGCCCCCGAACTTCTTGTGGTACAGGTCTTCCACTTCGGCGTGCCGGCACAGAAAAAGTTGGGTCATGGGGCGATCAAGGCCTGCTGCTGGGCGGCGATGAGTTGTTGAATCCCCGGGCGCCCGAGTGCGAGCAGGGCGGCCAACTCGGAGTCCGAGAACGTGGCTTCTTCGCCAGCGCCTTGCAGCTCGATGAACTGGCCTTTGTCATTCATGACCAGATTCATGTCCACCGATGCATCCTTGTCTTCGACATAGTTGAGGTCGAGGAGCGGCACGCCCCTAAATATTCCCACGCTGACCGCGGCCACCGAGCCAGTGATGGGGTTTTCGGTGAGCAAACCGGCGGCCTGAAGTTTGGCGATGGCCAGACTGACAGCCACGAAGGCGCCGGTGATCGAGGCCGTCCGAGTGCCGCCATCGGCCTGCAGCACATCGCAGTCGATGCACAGGGTGCGGGACCCTAGCTTTTCCAGATCGACGACCGCTCGCAGCGCGCGACCGATCAACCGTTGGATCTCCTGAGAGCGTCCATCGAGCTTGAGCTTGGAGATGTCCCGAGACTTCCGGTCCAAGGTGGAGTAGGGGAGCATGGAGTACTCCGCGGACAACCAGCCACCGGGCACCTTTTGTTCCTTCATCCAACGAGGGACAGACTCTTCGACGGTGGCCGCACAAATGACTCGTGTGTTTCCCCACTCGATGAGTGTCGAGCCCGCGGCGTGCGGGGCAATGTGGTTCTGGAAGCGGATCGGGCGGAGTTGGTCGTTGCGGCGACCATCGATTCGGACGGTATCAGTCATCGGGTCGGCGAGGCTGGGTGATTTTGGCCAAAAAGCAACGGGTTCGGAAGAGTTTTGGGCATTTTGCTCTTTACGCTGCTCGGTTGAGCCCCGTAAAGCCATCAGCCATGGAAGAGTTGGGGTTTCCGGACCGTCATTATGTTGAGGCTGCCGAAGGCTGGTTGGGGCTTGGGGATGCCTCCGAAGCGTCGCGGGAATTCGAGCGGCTCAGCCCGGGAGGAGCGGGTCACCCGATCGCCTTGGAAATCCATTGGCGAATTTTATCCGCCCAGTCGGCCTGGCCCGAAGCCCTTCGGGCCGCTCAGCGCTACATTGCGGTGGCTCCTCAATTGCCTGCTGGCTGGATCCACCAGAGTTACAGCCTCCACGAACTCCGTCGGACCGACGAAGCCTTTCAATTCTTGCAATCGATTGTGCTCAAATTTCCGGAAGAAAGCGTAATTCCGTACAATCTAGCGTGTTACGCCTGCCAGATGGGTCAATTGGATGTTGCCCAGCGGTGGCTGAATCAGGCGGTTCGCATCGGCGGTAAGGCCTCAGTCAAAGAGATGGCCGAAGAAGACACCGATCTGGAACCCTTGCGGGCCTTTATTGATGCATTATGACGGGCCAAGGGCTGTTGTGGCCCGGTGGTTTCCGTACTCAAAGGACACGACGGAGTTTTCAAAGGTGTTTCTGAGCCAGCCTGTCCAATCCCACTTAATTTGTTCCAGGCCAGGGGCCTGCTGGCCGCTCTTCGAATATCTAACACCATGGATCGTCGGAGGTGATAGCTTGTGAAAAATTTCACGAAGTCTCTTGACCCACAATTCGCGAGGATTAGCGTCCCACCGAATCTGGGGTCTAACTAGGAAAACGAAATGAAAAACACACTGAAGGTTGTCTCGATGGTGGCGGCGGTTGCAGCTTCCAGCGCTCTCGCAGGCGAGATCACCGGTAAAATCAAGATTAACGGCGAAGTTCCCCCTGCTCGGGAAATCACCCCGATCAAGGGTGACAGGCTGTGCGGTGCTTTGCACACCAAGCCGGTTATGACCCGCACCTACGTCGTGGGTGCCGATCACGGATTGGCCAATGTGGCTGTCTACATCAAGGCGGGTCTTCCGGCCGGCAAGACCTACACCGCTCCGGCGAGCAAGCCGTTGATTGATCAAGTCGGCTGCGTTTATGAGCCGGTGGTCACCGTGGCCATGGTCGGACAGACCGTGGACATCAAGAATTCCGACACGTTCATGCACAACGTGAACTGCCAAGCCAAAGTGAACAAGGGCTTCAACTTTGCTCAGGCCACTCAGGGTCAGGTGAATCCCCGCGTGTTCGACAAGGCCGAATTGGCCGTCAAGCTGATTTGCAACGTTCATCCTTGGATGTCCGGGTATGTCCACGTGTTCGATCACCCGTTCTTTGCGGTGTCCGACAAGGATGGCCACTTCGTCATCAGCGGTGATTTGCCCGATGGTAAATACACCGTTGAGGCCAATCACCTCAAGTCCGGCCTGGTGAGCGGTGAGGTCGAGGTGAAGGGTGGCAAGGCCACGCTGAATCTGGAATTGGCTGTTAAGTAAGCTGAGGTAAATTCGATACGCTGGTCAGCGAATCCGAGGCCGCGGCGCGAACCGCCGCGGCCGTTTCGTATGAGCTCATCCACCCCTCAAAACCTTCATTCTGTCTGGTTGTTTCGCTTCGCCGCCTTGGTGGCTTTGACGACGCTCGGATTGGTGTGCATTGGTGGATTGGTGACCAGCAAGGGGGTGGGCATGTCGGTTCCAGATTGGCCCACCAGTTTCGGCTACAGCATGTTTGCGTTGCCCATCTCCATGTGGATGACCGGGGGGGTGTTTCATGAACACACCCACCGGGTTTGGGCTTCTGGAGTGGGGCTTTTGGTGGTGTTTTTGGCCCGGTGGACCGCGGGGAGTGTTTCTCGGAAAATCCTGGCCCGAGTGGGGTTTGCAGAAGTTTTGGCGGGAGTCATCCTGATGCGGGTCAACCCACTCTTGAAGGGTGAGGCTCATTTTCTGTTGGGAATTGGCGGTGTGGTTTTGGCGGCCGCGGCGGTCGGTTGGAAAAACGCCCCGGCTTCCCGTTTGGCGGTCCGCTTGGCCTGGGCCGCATTTTGGCTGGTCCAAATCCAGGGGAGTTTGGGTGGTCTCCGGGTAGTGCTTGATTCCTGGGCGATCGGTGGCACCACCGGAGGCACTGTTTTTGGAATGATCCACGGGTGCCTCGGGCAAGTTTTCTTCGTGCTAACCACCTGCTTGGCCGTGTCCCTCTCGGGTTGGTACCCACAGTGGACTCGCCGCGCTATCGACCTTCGAGGGTCCTACTGGGTGTTTTTGGCGACGGCCCTGGTTTTTGGGCAGTTGATTCTTGGGCTTTGGATGCGCCACCAGCATGCGGGTCTGGCTATTCCGGATCTCCCTCTGGCTTACGGCCAATGGTGGCCCAAGACAGACACCGAATCTTTGGTGCGTTACGCGGGCCGACGTGAAGGGGTGGACTCCATCACGGCCCTTCAAATCCACATGCACCTGTTTCATCGGATCAATGCAGTCTTGGCGGTCTTGGCCATTTGCATGGCCTTCGGGTTCTCGAGGAAGCAGCCCCAGGGACATCCCGTGCGGACCCTGGGAACAGCCTGGTTGTGCCTGGTTGCTGTTCAGTTCGCATTGGGATTGTTTACCGTCCTCACCGACCGAGCCGCCGACATCGCCACAGCCCACGTCGCTGTGGGGTCGTTGACCCTGGCTGTGGGTTGCTGGTCCTGCTGGTCCGTGAAAGCGAATCAGTCCCGATTTGCTGAAGAAACCAGAGTCTTGCCGGGGTCAGTCCTTCCGAAAATATCTGCGGTACGATCAGCTCAACCTTTGTGAACGCTGCTGCTTCCATCGAAACCACCGTTGCCACGCAAAGTCTGCGCGGGTGGGTGAAGGTCATCAGCGACTTGGTCAAAGCCCGGTTGACCTTAATGGTGGTTCTGACCACCTGGATGGGGTTTTCTCTGGGTTCAGCTCAGGCACCCGATTGGACGGCTTGCTTCCATGCCATCGTGGGTACTTCGCTACTGGCGGCTGGCGCCTCGGCTTTGAATCAGTGGTGGGAGCGCGATTTAGACGCCCGCATGCGTCGCACGGCCTCGCGGCCTCTCCCGGCTGGCATCCTCACGCCCTTGACCGTTTTGGCCTTCGGTGTGGTGATGTCCATTTTGGGGCTGCTGTGGTTGGTTTTCTTGGTAAATCTCCTCACTGCGTTTCTGGGGGCGCTGACCTTGGCCATTTATGTGTTTGTTTACACCCCTCTCAAGCAGATCACCGAACTCAACACTTGGGTCGGTGCCATTCCCGGAGCGTTGCCTCCCTTGATGGGATGGACTGCGGCAACCGGCGAACTCGGCGCCGGGGGGTGGTCGTTGTTTGCGATCCTGTTTTTTTGGCAATTGCCCCATTTTATGGCCATTGCCTGGTTGTATCGTGAAGAATATTCCCAAGCGGGTTTCCGGATGTTATCCGGTCGTGATCCCGAAGGGCGTCGCTCAGCTTCATCGGCCATCCGCAACTCGATTGCCCTGATTTTCGTCAGCATTGTGCCCTTCCTTCAGGGAATTAGCGGACGGATTTATCTCTCTGTGGCACTGGTCTTTGGGGGGCTGTTTTTGATTCAAGCCATCCGGTTTGCTCTCCTTCTGAACGCCATGGCAGCGCGGCGGCTGTTTTTTGCCTCAATTTTCTATCTTCCCATCCTCTTGGCCGCGTTGGTCATGGATCGAACTAAGGAAGAGTCTTCGAAGAGCTCATTACTTCGAGGGAGTTCAACAATTTCTGTACCACGCCCCGGCGCGTTTGTATCCTATCGAATATTCCGTCTTCCGGGAGACGGCGCTTGATACCCCAATCTATGCAATCCACAGCATCCCACGCCCACACGAGCGCGACCGATTCTTCGCACGGTCACGCGCATCATGAGCCGGGTTTCTTCAGCAAGTACATCTTCAGCACCGACCACAAGGTCATCGGCATCCAATACGGAGTGTCGTCGCTGCTGTTCCTGCTTTTCGGCTTCTTCCTGATGCTGGTGATGCGCTTTCAGTTGGCGTATCCAGGCAGGGCGGTCCCGTTGGTGGGGCCTTTGTTAGAGACGGTCTTGGGTGAAGACATGGCCAAGGGCGGGATCGTCGGCGGTGACCTCTACAATTCCTTTGGTGCGATGCACGGCACCATCATGGTGTTCTTGGCCATCGTTCCGGTGCTCTTCGGGGCCTTCGGCAACTATGTCACCCCGCTGCAAATCGGTGCGCCTGATATGGCTTTTCCTCGGTTGAACATGGCGAGCTTTCACTGCTACTTCCTGGGTGGAGTGGTGATGTTTGCCAGTTTTTTCACCCCGGGTGGTGCCGCCCGATCCGGTTGGACTTCCTATTCCCCGCTCGCCTCGGTGACCGACCTAGCCAACCGCTTTGATGGTCAGACCTACTGGCTGATGGGTATGGTTTTGCTCATCACTTCGTCCTTGCTGGGTTCGGTGAACTTCATCGCCACCATCATCCAGTTGCGCTGCCGCGGCATGAGCTGGATGCGGATGCCCTTCTTCGTGTGGGCTCAGTTCGTAACCGGTTTCTTGCTGCTCTTGGCCTTCCCCCCGCTGGAAGCCGCCGGCCTGATGCAGTTGATGGACAACCTTTTTGGTAGCTCGTTCTTCCTGCCCCAAGGCCTCGTGGTCAGTGGAAGCCCGCTGCCGGTTTCAGGTGGCGGTAGCCCGTTGCTCTGGCAGCACTTGTTCTGGTTCTTGGGTCACCCCGAGGTGTACGTTTTGATTCTGCCGGCCATCGGCATCGTCGCCGAGGTGATCTCCAACAACATTCGCAAGCCGCTCTGGGGTTACAAGAGCATGGTTTATGCGGCCATGAGCATCGGATTCCTCTCCTTCATCGTGTGGGCTCACCACATGTACCTGACCGGCATGGGCACGAAAGTGGCCACCTTCTTCCAAACCACGACGATGATGATTTCGATCCCCTCGGTGATCATCCTCACGGCGTTGTTCATCTCTCTCTGGGGTGGTTCCATTCGCTTCAACTCTGCCTCGCTCTTCGCGCTCTCCTTCCTGCCCATGTTCGGCATTGGTGGACTCACTGGCCTGCCTCTGGGTTTCAACGCCTCCGACATCTTCTTGCACGATTCGTACTACGTGATCGGTCATTTCCATTACGTAGTGGCCCCGGGCACCATGTTCGCGGTATTTGCGGGCATTTATTACTGGTTCCCCAAGATTACGGGGCGGCACATGAATGAACTCTTGGGCAAGCTTCACTGGGCTGGTTCTCTTTTCTTCATGAACTGCGTGTTCGCCCCGATGTTCATTCAGGGCTTCAAGGGCATGTCCCGACGTATGTCTGATGGTGGTACCACCTACTTCGGTCAGGGTGTCGATCCGGGCGTTCTGAAGCTGAACAACATGATTCTCTGGAGTGCCATCGGTTTGGGAATTTGCCAGATCCCCTTCATTATCAATTTCTTCTCCAGTATCTTCGCTGGTAAGCGTGTCACCTCGGACAATCCTTGGCAGGCCACCACTTTGGAGTGGGCCACACCAACCCCCCCGCCGCACGGCAACTTCCTCCAAGAGCCGGTTGCCTACCGTGGCCCCTACGAGTACAGCGTTCCCGGAGCCAAGACCGACTTCACTCCTCAGGGAGACAAGAACTGAACGGTTCCGGTCCAACCTTTTACCGATCCAATAATGGAAATTCCCTACACATACAAAGCCCGACCTGATACGGGCCTCTACAATGCCAAGGTGGGCATTTGGCTGTTCTTGGCCTCGGAAATCATGCTCTTCGGAGCCTTGTTTTCTGCTTACATCCTTCTCCGGGTTAGCGCACCGCTCGGCTTTTGGCCGGATGTGGCGTTAGCATGGCCTCGAGGGTTGCTCAATATTCCGATTGGTACGTTCAATACAGCCGTTCTAATTACTTCTTCGGTCACTGTCGTGTTGGCTTGGGCGGCGCTCAAGATGAACAACTTCGCGCGGTTCCGAGTGTACATGGTGATCACGGTGTTGTGCGCCTTTGCCTTCTTGGGCATTAAGTCGTTCGAGTACAACGACAAGTTTAGCCACTACGTCATTCGCCTTCAGGACGGCAAGGCGTTAACGGGTCACATCGAGGTCGACGGGAAGCATCCGAGATTTTGGAATTTCAGCGATCAGTGGAGTGTGGCCAAGTTGGCGGACCAGAAGGTCACTAAGATCAAGGTCGAGGTCGATCCGGAGCGTGACATGAATGGTCACGTTAAGGCGCATGGATCCCACGATCATGAAGTGCGTGAAGTGGCTGTTTCCGATATCGTCTCCTTGGGCTCCTACACCCCGGCAACCCATCCGTTCTTCGCGGTTTATTTTCTAATCACCGCGTTGCACGGTTTGCACGTTTTGGGTGGGGCTCTCGTGTTGGGTTATTTTGCCTTCCCCGGAGCCAAGATGTGGAAGTCCAATCCGGAGCAGTTCATTAACCGCATCGAGGTGGGTGGCCTTTTCTGGCACTTCGTGGATCTCGTCTGGATCTTCTTGTTCCCGGTGGTTTACCTCCTCTGATTTCATTTATGAGCCAACATAGCGCTTCTACTTCGGACTCCCATGGCGGCGATGATCATGATCATGACATCGCGGCTCACGTCCGAACCTATCTCATCATCTTTGGGGCTTTGCTCATCGGGACCGTCCTAACGGTGGCGATGTATTACGTCGACTTCAGCAGCATGGCGTTGACGGTGGCCATAGCCTTGTTTATCGCGTCGATCAAGGCCTTCTTGGTCGCCGGGTATTTCATGCATCTGCTGTCGGAGAAGAAATTGGTCTACGGGGTTCTGGTTCTTTCAGCCATTTTCTTCGTCGCGTTGATGGGCCTGACCCTTTGGGGCAGCAACGACCTTCCCAGAAATTCGACGACCAAAACTTTGTATGTCCCTTAAAGCCTTCCACATCGTGTTTGTCGCGGCCTCAGTCATTCTGATGGCGTTCCTGACCGGATGGAGTTTCTTGGCCTATCAAGAGACCCGCTCTGCGGATTACCTTGGCTGGAGTCTGTGCGCGGCATGCTCGGTGGTGGGCCTTGTGGTTTACGGTCGTTTCTTCCTCAGGAAGCTTCGGAACATTAGTTATCTATGAAATTCTATTTGAGGATTTCCAGTTTCTTGGCAGCGGCATTGTTGTTAATGCCCTCCTTGAACGCGTGCACCGCCTGTTTTGGCAAGACTGATGAGGCTCTTGCACAGGGAATGAATGCGGGCATCTATGTGATGCTAATTTTCGTGGTGGCTGCTTGGGTGTTATTCGGTAGTTTTTTTGTCTTTATTGCCCGTCGCTCTCAGCGTGTGAACGCGGAGGCTGAAGCGGGCGAATCTCCTTCGGTTCGATAGTTTTCAAATTTTCGGAAATACATGACCTCTCTGCTTCGATATTTTGGAATGCCGGAAGTGGCTTCGGCCCATGGCAAAGGCATCGATGAATTGATCCTGTACGTGCACCTCCTCATGGGGGCGCTGTTCGTGGGATGGTTCGCCTATTTTGTCTTTGTGATGCTGCGCTTCAATAAGTCTTCCAATCCCAAGGCTGATTACGTGGGTGTTCGTAGCCATGCATCGACCTATCTAGAGATTGGCGTGGCCGTCGTGGAGGCTGTTCTGTTGATCGGCCTAGCGGTGCCGCTTTGGGCCAAGGCCGTGGACAGCCCTCCAGGTGCTGACCAAAAGCCCGTCGAAATTCAGGTGATGGCTCAGCAGTTTGCTTGGGCGGCCCATTTCTCGGGTGCGGATGGCAAGTGGGGCAAGCAGGACACCAAATTTGCCGATCGTGGCAATCCTTTCGGATTGGATACGAGCGATGCCGATGCGAAAGACGACATCTCTGTGGTGACCGAAGCCTTCTTGTTGCCAGTCAACCGCCCGGTCATTGCCAGAACCTCTAGCATGGATGTGATTCACTGCTTTAAACTTGCAGCCATGCGAGTGACTCAGGACGTGATTCCTGGCTTAACCATTCCTGTTCACTTTACGCCGACCAAGGTCGGGGATTATACGATTACCTGCGCCCAGCTTTGCGGCAACGGACACGCTTCGATGAAGGGTGTTTTCAAGGTGGTTTCGCAGGCGGATTACGATAAGTGGTTTGCCGAAAAGTCTAAGGCTGGTGGTGCGGGTGGCAGCTTCGAATAACCCTCTCGAATCAGGCTACCGATTGAGTCCGCCGGATCAGCCGCTGGTTTCATACCGGCGGCCTTTTTTTAATCACGATGGAGTCGAATATACAACGGGTTCTTTGGGGAACTCTGGTCGCCAGTTTGTTAGCGGTCTCGGTGGCTTACTTTAACTCCCGGGGGGCACCTCCCGTTCTTAGCCAGTTGCATGATTTCTCACTGACCAATCAACTGGGGCAATCGGTGGGTAAGGATTCCCTCAAAGGGCGGATTAGTGTCGTCAACATAGTCTTCACCCGGTGTCCTACTCAGTGCCGACGATTGTCGGCCCAAATGCAGCGGCTTCAGTCGCGAATTCCATCTGGGGTGCGCCTGATTTCTCTGACTGCGGATCCCGAGTTCGACACGCCGGAGGTTCTCAAGCGCTATGGCTTAGAGTATCAAGCCTCCCCGGAAACTTGGTGGATGCTCACCGGCCAAAAATCAGAAGTCTATCGGGTGGCGATTGCTGATTTGAAATTTGCGGTGGTCGAATCAGGGGAGCCGTCTGCAAAATTGGAGGATCTATTCATCCATACGGCAGATTTCGGTGTGCTGGATTCGAAGGGCCGTTTGCGATTTGTTATCCACAGCGAAGATTCGGATGCCGAAGATCAGGTCATCCGGTCGGTCAAGCGTCTCAAAGGCATTCTATGAACCAATCCCTCCATTTCCTGCCGCTGGTCAACGCCTGTCTCAATGGCTTGGCGGGTATTCTTTTGGTGGCCGGACTGATCCATATTAAGGCCGGCCGTCGTGAGGCGCATCGCAAGTGCATGGTGGCTGCATTTATCACCTCGTGCGTCTTCTTGTTGTTGTACCTGACCCACAAGTACTTGCTGAAATCGGTTCATACCCCCTTCAAGGGCCCGGAGTTCCTTCGGCCCTGGTATTATGGGATGCTCTTTTCGCACATCCTGCTGGCCGCCGCAGTGCCGGTGTTGGCGATGATCACCTTGCGTCGTGCCAGTGCCGGAGACCTGGAGCGACATAAGAAGATCGCCCGTTGGACCTGGCCAATTTGGATGTATGTCTCGGTGACCGGAGTGTTGGTGTATCTGGTTCTCTACCAGATCTGGCCCTGATTGGAGATCGGGCGCTCTCGCTTGCAACGCCGTCCTGCACGTTGGTTGCTCAAGGATTGCCCTTTGGCCCTCCGTCCTAGAATCGTGCGGCTGGGATGCGAATCAGAAGTCACTTCGGTCGGATTCGGCCGAAGGATTGAATTCGATCCGACCTGAGGTTCTTCGGAGGGGAATCTTAGGAGGGGATTCTTCGGGTGTGTGTGTGTTGCTACCCCTCCGGCTTTTGATCAACCCCTCCGGCTTTTGATCAAACTACTTCAGGATCCCGCCACTTACCGTGTTCGCGGATGAGGTCTACCAGTCGATCGACGGCTTCGTCTTCAGGGATATTGAAACGGACTGGTTTCTTGCCCACGTAGAGGTTGATCTTGTTGGGAGCCCCACCCACGTAGCCGAAGTCGGCGTCAGCCATTTCACCGGGACCATTAACGATGCACCCCATGATCGCGATTTTCACGCCTTTGAGGTGCTCCGTCCGAGCTTTGATGCGCGCGGTGACCGTTTGCAAATTGAACAGCGTGCGTCCGCAACTAGGGCAGGCGACGTAATCGGTCTTGAAGGATCGGCAGCCAGAGGCTTGCAAGATGTTGAAAGCCAATCGCAGGGATTGCCCGGCGCCGGGTTCTGATCGGACAAGAATTGCATCGCCGATGCCATCAGCCAGTAGGGACCCGAGATTGACGGCCGCCTGCAGTTGAGCCGCCTCCGGGGTCAATGCCTCAGACGGGGCAATGAGCCGGTCCTTGAGCAGTATGGGGTTGCGGCTGCCCAGTGCCGCCAACCGGACTGTCAGCAATCGGAAGGCGGTGATGGGAGGCAATGAGACTCCATCTTGGACGGTAATCCACTGGGTCTCGCACGGGGGATGCGCAAAATCCGAGGTGGGGTCGACCTCCATGAGTTGGAGGTCTTCGTAAATGGCCTCGGGTTTGACATCGACCTTCGGGGAGATCTTCGGAGCGACCGCGTCGAAGGTGCTGCGTTCGACCACCACTCGAACCAGGTTCTCTCCGCCTGCTGGCAAATCACCCAACGCTGACGCAACCGATTCGCGTCGTTTGAAATTGAAGGGGTCCCAGGGTAGGGAGGGGTTTCCGAGTCCTGAGTGGGATACGATGAGTCGAGGGATCTGGACTAACAGGTCGTTGCAAACGGCGATTTCGCGCGGGCTGTCCTCGGTGAGGGAGACTCGGATCGTATCGCCAATGCCGTCGCAGAGCAGGGATCCGATACCGATGGCCGACTTGATGCGGCCGTCCTCGCCTTCACCTGCTTCGGTGACGCCCAGATGCAGCGGATAGTTCCAGTCGGGGCCCTCCAGGTCGAGGCGGGCGGCCAGCAGCCTGTAGCACTCGATCATCACCTTCGGATTGGAAGACTTCATCGAGAAGACGAAGTTGTGAAAACCGTTCTTGCGGCAAATGCGGGCAAATTCGAGGGCGCTTTCAACCATGCCCAGCGGGGAGTCTCCGTACCGGTTCATGATCCGGTCGCTGAGGGATCCGTGATTGGTTCCAATGCGCAGGGCTCGATTGAGACGTTTGGCTTCCAGCACCAGAGGCGTGAAGCGTTCCTCGATCCGTGCCAGTTCTTCAGCGTAGGCCTCGTCGGTGTATTCTTTGATCGCGAACTTCTTGCTGTCGGCGTAATTGCCTGGGTTGATCCGAACTTTTTCAACCCACTTGACGGCTTCCATCGCCGCATCCGGCTTGAAATGGATGTCCGCCACCAGAGGAACGTGGCAACCGACCTGACGTAGTTCTTGGACGATATTTTGGAGGTTGGCTGCGTCCTTCACGGTCGGAGCCGTGATTCGAACGATCTGGCACCCCACGGCCACGAGTTCCAAGGTCTGCCGCACGCATTCGGCGGTGTCCATGGTGTCGCAGGTGAGCATCGATTGCTTGACCACCGGGTGATCACCCCCAAGCACCACGCCGCCGCAGGTGGGGTCGCCCACAGTGACGTTGCGGGCGGGTCTGCGGCTGTAACTCCAGAGAGAAGGGCAATACTTCATGAATCGCTGAGAGGAAATAAATGGGATGTCGGCCTGCGGCGTCAACGCTCCGGAGAATCGCTCCGGACGTTCTGTGTACGAACTCTTATGGGGCCTGCGTCGGCTGCGAGGGGGCTTCGATAACGGTTTCTTGGCGGAACATTGCCTTGAACAGAGGGCCTCGTTTCACCACATCAAAGAAGGAAACATAGGCCATAAAGCTGAGCAGGATCACCGCGAAGGCCGACGTCGCAATCTCTTGGAAGCGCGGAGCGACGCGGCGGCGGGTGATGATCTCATAGAGGGCTAGGGTGATGTGCCCGCCATCCAATACCGGAATCGGCAGCAAATTGATGATGGCCAAGTTGACATTCAGCATCACAAGAAAGCTGAGGGCCAGGCGGATGTCGGCGTTCACGTCGGCGGCAAGTTTGCCGAAAATCCCCACCGGTCCACTCATGTCTTTGGCGCTGACACCTGTTTCCTTAGAGTGCGCCAAGGCACCGACCAATTCCCCCATCTGGACCAACACCCCAGAAACCTGCTCCCAAGGGGTTGGACCGGGTCGTTGCAATTGGTAGGTCAGTACGCGGCTCGGGGAGATCGTCACACCGATGCGGGCTACTCCGCTGGTGGGGTCCACCCGAGGGGTCACGGTGAAGGTCATGCGCTGGTTCGCGCGTTGCACCTCGACTTGAGCCGGTTTGCTTGTTTGGGCCCGTATGAGATCCACCAATTGGGATTGTCCGACCACAGGAACCCCGCCGAATGAGACGAACTGGTCATTCACGGCCAGACCCGCCTCTTGGGCGGCACCGCTCGGAGCCAGATCCATGATCACCGGATGATCTTTTGGGTCTAGGTTGAGCAACTTGAGCCCAAAGGTAGGGTTGACGACGGCCGTCAGCACATAATTGGAGACTGAATCTCCCCGAGCGATTTCCACCGGGATGGTCTGGGACCGGGCCAGCACCGTGAAGCGTTGGACATCTTGCCACCGGGTTACGATTTTGCCGTCGACCCGGACGACACGATCGCCTTCGCGAATGCCCAACCGCGCCTCTGCTGAATCGGGCTCGACGTAGCCGATGATCGGCGGGTTGACCGGGACGGGCAGGCCGACAAGCCAAATGACGCTGGCGATGGCCAAGGCAAAGAAAATGTTCATCGTTGGTCCGGCGAGGGCGACCCAGATCCTTGAGACGGGCGAGGCCGGGGGCACTGCCGGATCCGCTGCGCCTTCGATGGTTTCGGAAGTCAGCATCTGAGGCAGCTTCACGAAGCCCCCAGCGGGAATCCAACGCACGGCCCATTCGACCCCTTGCCGGTCTACCCATCCGAACACCTTGGGTCCGAAACCGATGGAAAACCCGAGAACCACCATGCGGCGCAGACGGGCCATCCAAAAATGCCCATATTCATGGACGAACACGGAGGCGCCGAAGAATACAATCACCGCGAGCACCACGTAGGCTTTGTGAAACAGATCTCCGATCATGAACGTACCGTACCGTAGATAATGGATTCCGAGTGAGCAATCGCCACTCTCGAAAAAAGCGCAGCATCCATTATGACGACCCGCATCTCGATGCGATTTTTGGTAAAACCCGTTTGACGAAGCCCCCTTTCAAGGTGAGTTATCTAAGATAACTTGTTTTTTCAGTCGCTAAATCTCATCCGTTGGAGGCGCTAGACTGAAAGTTCAGATTGATACGCTGGTATCTTGAATGTGTGGATGTTTGGGGCCAGGTCCTTTCCGCCGGTCTTTGGTTTAAATTATGTTCCTGCTCGCCCTGAAAATGCTGCTCGGTGACCGCGCCAAGTATTGGATGCTGGTCGGGGGTTTGGCGTTTTCATCCCTGCTGATGACCCAGCAGTACTCTGTTTTCCAGGGACTGATGTCTTGGACGACGAGCCACATGCGCAACATGCGGGCTTCGATCTGGGTCGTCGAATCTCGCGTAGAGCAGGTGAATGAATCCAAGGCCATGCGGGACACCGACTTGAATCGGGTTCGATCGGTCGAAGGGGTCGATTTTGCAGTGCCCCTGTTCCAGGGAGTCCTCAAGGCCCGGACTGCCGACGGTTCCGACAAAATGATTCAGATGATCGGATTGCACTCCGGGACCCTTTACGGGCGTCCTCCGCGCATGATCGAGGGCGATATCGCCCAATTGCGTCTACCCAACAGCGTCGTCATCGACACGCTGGCGATGGAGAGCACGCGTCTCGGATCGGGGATGGGCAGGCCGTTGAAGGTAGGTGACGTGTTTGAGATCAACGATCGGGAGGCCAGGGTCGTCGGCATTTGCCAAACGGAACGACACTTCTTTGGCTACCCGTATGTTTTCTCTAGTTACGATCAAGCCCTCCAGTATTCACCGCGTCAGCGAAAGATGCTTTCAATGATCTTGGCAGAGCCAAAACCCGGGTGGGACACGGCAGAGGTCGCACAGCGAATCATGAAAGAGACCGGTCTTCGTGCCTTCACCGTTCCACAACTCGAGGCTTCTACGATCCGATGGGTCTGGAACAATACGGGCATTCCCATCTCCTTCCTGACCACCATCATCTTGGGCTTCGTGGTTGGGGTCGCCGTCTGTGGCCAGACGTTCTACTCCTTCGTCCTGGAGAACCTGCGAAACCTCGGTGCCCTTAAGGCCATGGGGGCCAGTAACGGCCTTTTGGCCGGAATGCTTCTGTTTCAGGCTATGATCGTGGGGCTGATTGGATTCGGCATGGGAATCGGACTGACGGCGTTCTTTGGTTTAACGGTCGCTCAGAGCGGACAACCGCCGTTCAAGGCAGACGCTGCCTTCGTGTTCCAGTCATTGGCTGCTGTTCTTGTGATTTGTGCGCTCGCGGCGTTGTTCGGTATCCGGCGCGTGGCCAAGCTGGAGCCGGCGATCGTGTTCCGTGGTTGACCTTCGCTCATGACCACACCGCTTCGCTCTGTGAACCCAGCCTTACCGACCGCCGCCCCGGTCGTCTTTAACTCGTCGGGCAGTTTGGCCGTCGGCGCCCGAGGCATCGTGAAGGTGTTTGGTGTGGGAGATGCCCGCACTCAGGCCTTGAAGGGGGCTGATTTTGAGGCGAGCGAGGGGGAGTTGCACCTCATTGTCGGTCCTTCTGGCTGTGGCAAGACCACTCTTTTGAGCGTGTTGGCCGGGACGCTGTCGAGCGATCAAGGTGAGGTAAATCTCTTTGGTACGCGCCTGACTGGCCTGTCGGCCTCGGAGGTCACCCGGTTTCGATGCCGGCACATTGGGTTTATTTTTCAGCAGTTCAACCTGATCCCAACTTTGTCCTTGGTTGAAAATGTGAGCGTTCCATTGCTGCTCAATGGGGCCGGTCGCCGCGACGCTGAAGCCAAGGCCGCGGAGAGGTTGCGACAGGTGGGCTTGGCTGGACGGGAGCGCCAGTTGCCGACCCAGCTTTCGGGTGGGCAACAACAGCGGGTGGCCATAGCCCGAGCCCTCGTCCATGAACCTCGATTGGTGATTTGCGACGAACCTACCAGCGCGCTGGACTCGATGACGGGACACCAGATCATGGAACTGCTGAGCACTGCAGCGAAGGCTCCGGGACGCTGCGTTTTGATTGTTACCCATGATCCTCGAATTTACGGCTATGCCGATCGCATTAGTGTGATGGAGGACGGCCGAGTCACCCACGTCCACGCCGGGGCATCTCTTTCTTCCTACATTCATTCGGAAAACCGTTCCTAATTGTCCATGATCCTCTTGAAACGTCTCTCATTCTGGCTGGCGCTCTTGGGCGTGGGTCTCATGGTTTTTCTCCTCCGGGGGCAGAACGTCAAGGTTGCCAATCCGGGGCCGGTGTCCGAACCGGCCCGATCCCCCTATTCGCGCACCGTGGCATCGACCGGCCTCATCGAGGCCTCGCGAGAGAACGTGAAGATCGCCGCGCCCCGCGAGGCGTTGGTGGCGAGGGTCTTCGTGAAGGTAGGCGATTCGGTCAAAGAGGGAGCGCCACTCTTCCAGTTGGACGAGCGCGAGGTTCGAGCCCGTGTTCGGGTGCTGGAGGCGCAGGCGCGATCGCTCCGCTCTCAGATTGCCGTCGAAGAGGCCCAGGTTGCTGATTTGGCCGATCAGTTGAAGCGGTTCGCCCAGTTGGGGCGAGATCAAGTGGCGACTGAGGATGAGGTCAAGCGGCGTGAGTTTTCCCTGGGCACGGCTCGGGCCAGAACTGAGTCCGCGCGCGCTGTGGCTGCCGCATCTGAGGAGGCAGTGCGTCAGGCCAACACCGATCTGGAGATTCTCACCGTCCGCGCACCCCGGGATGGTCGTTTGCTTCAGGTGAACTTGCGCGAGGGGGAATTTGCCTCCGTGAAATCCCCCTCCGAACCGTTGATGCTCCTGGGCGATGTGGATTCCTATCAGGTCAGGGCCGAGGTCGATGAGCAGGATTCTGTGCTCATCCGAGCCGACTATCCGGCTGTCGCTTCCTTGAAGGGGCATTCGGAGATGAAGACACCGTTGAAGTTCGTTCGTATCGAACCCTATGTTGTGCCCAAGCGCAGTCTGACCGGTGACAGTCTCGAGCGTGTAGATACCCGAGTGTTGCAAATTGTTTACGCCTTCGATCGCCCGGCCTTTCCGGTCTACGTGGGTCAGCAGGTCGATGTGTTCATTCAACGTCCCCAGACTGCGGCTCAGTCCACTCCTTGAGTTTCCATGAGATCCCTTGTCCTCATTTCGCTGCTGTTGTCTCTCGGGCTTCCGATGACGGCCGCCGTCACCAATGCGGTTCCTTTGCCGTCTGGGCCGCTGAGCCTCGATCAAGCTCTTGAGTTCGCCCTGGCGCATAATGTGACGCTGCGGAAAGGGAGGCAGGATTTGGAGGAGGCTCAGGGGCTTGCCATTCAGCAACGCGCGGCCCGGTTGCCCCGTCTGGCCACCACCGGTGGCTATCAGCAATTGGATGAGTCGCGAATCGAGAAAGTTCAGTTCTCCGCAGCCCAACCCGCGACCCCTTTTCTGAACAACCAGAGCTGGAACGCCAATTTGGTGGTGACGCAGCCCATTTATGCGGGAGGCAAATACAACTCGATGGCTCGTTCCTCGCGGTTGACTCGGGAAGCGGCGCTGGCCTCCTACCAAGCGCTGGTGGCCAATACCCTTCTCGAGGTGCGGACCGCTTACAGCGATGTGCTCTTGGCGGTGGAGCAAATCGTCGTTCAAGAAGCTTCGAAAAAACTGCTCGAACGGGAATTGGAGACGGCGCGCCGGAGCCTCGAGGCCGGAACCGTTCCGAAGTTCAATGTGCTGCGGGCCGAGGTTGAACTGGCCAATGCACTTCCCCCGCTAATTCGGGCCCGCAATCAGGAACGGATTTTCCGCAATACGCTCGCTCTCCTGCTGGGCTGCGACATCCCTGCCGAGTCTGGGGTAGACATTCCGCTGCGGACCGCCGACAGCCTCAAGGCCGAGCCCTTCGAGGTTTCAGTGGGTGCGGCCCTCAATGCCGCCTGGGTTCACCGACCCGAGATTAAGGCGGCTCAGAGTGCCTCCCAATTGCGTCACGAAGAGGTTCTCCAAACCCGCGCAGATTTACTGCCATCGGTTTCGGGCATTGCCGGCTACGGCGTGCAGAACCGCAACTTTGTTCGGGATCTCGACCGGACGCTCGATGGTTGGACGGTGGGCGTGCAGGCCAATTGGCTGCTCTTCGACTTTGGTCAGACCCAGGCCAAGGTGAACATGGCCAGAGCCCGCGAAGAACGAGCTCGGCTGGAAGTCGAGGATGTCCGTCGTCGCATCGAACTTGAGGTTCGCACGGCATTTTCACTATTTCTGGAATCCAAAGAAGTGCTGTTGTCCCAGACCCGGGTCATTGAACAGGCCGAGGAGGCCGTGCGATTGGTGACGGCTCGAGCCGATGCGGGTAGCAGCACACAGCTAGAGGTGTTGTCGGCACAGACCGCCCTCAAGCTGTCCCGCACCCAGTATAGCCAGGCGCTGCGCGACTACACCGTCGCTCGGGCGAAATTGGAGCGGGCCATGGGTGAGGGGGTACGCCTGGTGATCGAAACGGGCAGTCGTTAGACCCTTTCGGGCCAAAGAGGCTCTAATTCGCAGTCCTCAAAGAACCCATAGTCAGAACAGTGGCCCCCTCCCCAGGGCCTGTTCACCGTCCAGACCAGGATTCGAGCAAGGCTCCGAGTCCCCGGTCGGAAGTGCGTGGGCTGACCAGCGCCAGCGAAAGTCGGGAAGGATTCAGGAAATCTCGGGCCACCCGACGGATGTCGGCCGGTTGGACGGCCGCGATCCGAGCTCGGGTCTCCTCGGGCGGAACGACCCTTCCGAATCCCAGTACTTGTTCGCCGAGCCACATCATCATTTGCTCGGACCCTTCGAGGGATAGGTCTGCCTGACCCAGTGCGTAATCCCGCGCTCGCGACAGTTCCGCCCGTCCGGGAGCCCGATCCACAAGTCGCTGCACTTCTTTGAGAATGAGCTTCAGAGCCTTTTCCAATTGGGTGTCCTCTAAACCCGCTGAGATCACCAAATCACCGCAGTCGCTCCAGGAGGTTCCGGTGCTCTGGATGTTGTAGGCCAGGCCGTGCTCTTCGCGAATCGTCTGGAACAGCCGCGAACTCATGTTCTCACCGAGCAGGACGTTGAGCAGTCGCAGCGCGAAGCGGCGTTCGTCTTGCCGGGAGGCGGTCCGAAATCCCAGGGCGATATGGGTTTGCTCGGTTTTTTTGGAGTGCAGCAGCCAGCGGGGTTTTTCAGGGGTGGCCGGAGCGGGCTCTGCCGGAGGGTGGGAGCCCTGGCGGAATCGTCGGATCCATCGATTCACCTCGGTGAGCAGGTTTGCGTGAGTCAGGTTGCCGGCGGCAGCGATGACGATGGATCCGCTGACGTATCGACGCTCGAAGAACCCCAACAAGTTTTTTCGACGGAGTCCTCGAACCGAGCTTGCCGAACCGATCACCGGGCGTCCCAGTGGGTGCTCGGCAAACTGGACTTGATTGAGGAGGTCATGCACCAGTTCGGCTGGTTGGTCGCGGTACATGGCTTGTTCTTCCAGGATGACATCCCGTTCCTTGGAAATCTCCGTCGGGGCAAACTTGGATTCGAGAAACATGTCGCAGAGCACGTCGAGCAGCTCGGGCAACCGGGACGCTACCGCTCGGCTGTAGAAGCAGGTGTGTTCCTCGTCGGTGAAGGCATTGAGATAGCCACCGATCCCCTCGACATCTTGCGAAATCCGCGCGGCCGACCGTCGGCGCGTTCCCTTAAAGAGCATGTGCTCGATGAAGTGGGCGGCTCCGTTCTCGCGGGCCGTCTCGTGTCGCCCGCCGGTGTTGACCCAAATGCCCACCGACACGCTGGCCAGGTGCGGCAGGGTGGCTGTCACTACGCGCAGACCGCCGGGGAGTTCTGAGAGTCCATACATCAGTTGGCAGGAAGTTGAGTCGATAGGGCGGCGACCGCAACCGGGAAGAGGCTGTCCGCGTGTGCAAACTCCGGAGCTTTGGAGTTTTGGGAGCGAGGCCCCTCCGTCGGATTCAGGGAGCCAGATGAAGCCAGGCGATGCCCCACTGAATCCACAACGGAATGGTGATCAGGCTAAGGATGGTCGTGCCTGCCACGATGCGCACGGCGGTGGCTGGATCCCCTCCATAGAGTCGGGAAAGAACAATTGGAAAAATCCCGGCGGGCATGGCCGCCTGGACGAGGATGACTCGTTTGATTTCCACCGAGCAGGGCAGAATGCGTGCGATTCCCAGCATCAGCGCGGGGATGATTCCTAGGCGAAAAATCGCAGACCAGAGGAGGGTGCCCGTGGCCCGCGCGGGATGCAGTTGGCGGACCTGGTCGGCCATCATCGCCCCGGTCAGCAGGATGCCCAACGGAAAAGCACAGGCTCCCAGCATGGAGGCCGTGATGCTTAGAGGTCGGGGCACCCAGTGTGCCCCATCGCAGGAGTTAAGGAGCAGGGAGAGGACGATGGCTACGAGGGGGGCGTTGATGAGCTTGCGCCATTCACCGGGTCCGGTGGCATGACCTAGAGTGATCAACCCCAAGGTCCACATGGCGATATCTACGCCCAGATTGTGGACAAAAAGAACACCCGGAGTGTCCGGATGGTTTGCAAACAGCATGAGGACCAAGGGGAAGGGCACATACGCGAAATTTTGAAGTCCGGCGACCAGGGCGAAGGTTCGTTGCTCAGGATCGGTCTTGAGCCCCACCCGTCGGCGGAAGAGCCAGCAGGTACCGATTCCCAAGACGATGCCCCCGAAGCCTATTAGTGGGGGGATGAAGAGGTTTTCGGCCCGCTGTAGAGCCCGATTACCGAGCACCTTGTCGAAGATGAGGCACGGGGTCAGAACGTTGACGACCAATCGCAGCAGGGTCGCGTCGGCTTCTTCGGTGAGCCAGCGGATGCGGCGTAGCCCGATGCCAACCAGGGCTAGGCAAAAAACCGGCAGTACCGCCGACAGCACATCGCTCAGGGGCATCATGGGATTCGAAGCCGGAGATCAGGCGAGCAGGTGCTCGATCAATGCCGCGAATTCCAGATGTTGGACCTGACGAAGGTAGGCAATGGCTTGGGTATCGGGGCGTTCGGCCATGCGTTCACATTCTTGAACCAAGGCCAGGGGATCGAGATTTCCGGACAGGGTTAATCGCTCCAGTACAGATCGGGCCTCGGGGGTTTGCGCCGCTCGGATCACCGCGGGGGTGGCTGTTGCGTAGATTGGGTGTCCGGAAACTCTGCGGAACCAATAGGCGGCATTCCAGTAGTCCGGTTCGCGGCGATGCAGCAGGGCATGGATCAAGCAAGCGTCCCGATCGCCGCGATCTTCGACCCGATTGTGAGCCGGGTCATGGTTGTCGTGATAGAGTAGGGCGGTGGCTGTGAGTAGTTCTGTCGTGGGAACCGACAGCTTAAACTCGCAAGTGAGCTCTAGAAGGCGGATTTCAAGGGTCACTTCTGAGAGGACTATGCTTCTCGGGCCCGGCCCCAGATCCGGGAATTCAGGAGTAGCAAGGCGCTCCCAGAACCGGGCGGAGCGGGAAAATTTATTGGTCGGACTGGGCATCGGGCGGTGGAACAGGATCGCGCTCTGGCTCCGGGCCGTCAAATCGGGATGCGGTTAAATCGTTGGGCCCTTCTCGGGCAATTGCCTTGAAAGCTGGGGTGTCGCCGCGTTACTTACCCGGCTGGATGTCTCACTTCGACCTTGCTTCCTGGATCGCCACGCAAACTCGAGAGGTTGATCGAGCCTTGGACCGATTCCTTCCCAAGGCCGCCGCTAAGCCCGCCACGATCCATAAGGCCATGCGTTACTCCCTCTTTGCCGGGGGAAAGCGAATGCGACCGGCGTTGGTCCTTGCCGCGGCCGAGGCCTGTGGAGGTACTCATGAGGCGGCTATGCCTCTGGCGTGTGCCGTCGAGTGCATCCACACCTACTCCTTGATCCATGACGACTTGCCCGGAATGGACAATGACGATTTGCGGCGCGGGAAACCGACGAACCACAAGGTTTTCGGTGAGGGCATAGCGATTCTTGCTGGAGATGGCCTGCTAACTCAGGCCTTTGAGATCGCCGCCTCTTGTACCGGATGGAAACGCTACAGCATCAAGGATGTTGTGCTGGAGATCGCGAAAGCTTCTGGATCGTTGCAACTCATTGCCGGTCAGGTGGCCGACCTGGAGGGCGAGGGCAAAAAAATCTCCCGTGCCCAGCTTAAATACATCCATGAACGCAAGACCAGTGCTCTGCTGGCCTGCTCCGTGCGGTTGGGAGGAATGAGCGCCAACTGCACACCAGCGCAACTCGATGCGTTGACAGACTTTGGTTACCATGTCGGCTTGGCCTTCCAGGTGATCGACGACATCCTGGATGTTACACAAACCTCCGAGCAGTTGGGCAAGACCGCGGGCAAGGACATCAAGGCACAGAAAGCGACTTACCCGTCGATCGTGGGACTTGAAAAATCCCGTGTCATCGCAGCGGAACTGACCGCCAAGGCGGAGGTCGCGCTCCAACCCTTCCGGGGCAAGGCGGTCGCCTTGGAAGCCATTTCAGACTACCTGCTCCGGCGCCAATCCTGAGAAGAGCGAAACGGCATGGGTTGAAAATGCGCTTGCGATGCTGACTCGGACTCCGTGAGCATCCACTCGCCCAACCTGCCGTCGGTAGCGGCTGATTTCGGATCTGTCTGACAATTCTGTGAAAGTTTTCACCGGTAACTCCAATCCAAATTTAGCCAAGGCGATCTGCGATTCCATCGGAATCCCCTTGGGTTGCTCCACGGTGAAGCCGTTTCCCAATGGGGAGACCTTCGTCAAGATCGACGAGAACGTCCGCGGCACGGACGTCTTTGTGATCCAGTCCACCAGCCAGCCAGCCAACCAGCATCTGATGGAAATGTTCATCATGATCGATGCGTTGCGGCGGGCGAGCGCATCGCGGATCACCGCGGTGCTGCCTTTCTACGGTTATGCCCGCCAGGATCGCAAGGATCAGCCGCGCGTTCCTATCACTGCCAAGTTGGTTGCCAATTTGCTGGTGGCAGCCGGGGTTAACCGGGTTCTCACGATGGATTTGCACGCTCAGCAGATTCAGGGGTTCTTCGACATCCCGGTCGACCACCTCTACGCAGCACCCGTGCTGCTCGAGTACATCGCTCGCCAGCAGACCCCAAACCTCGTAGTGGTCAGCCCGGATCTGGGGGGCTTAAAGATGGCAGCCGCCTATTCTCAGACGCTGGGCGCCGAGTTGGCCATCGTGGCCAAGCGCCGCAAGAGCCCCACCGAAACCGAGGCCATTTCGGTCATCGGTGATATCGATGGTAAGAATGTTCTTTTGGTGGACGATCTGACTGAGACCGCGGGAACCCTGGTCAATGCCGCGCATTTGCTGAAGCAGCGGGGTGCCTGCCGAATCCAGGCCTGCGTCTCGCACGCCTTGATCAATGATCTGGGAATTGATCGCCTTCGCAAATCGGAGATTGACGAACTGATCACCACCGATAGTGTAATCCGCCCGTCTATTGAAGGGGTCAAAATTACGACCCTTTCGGTGGCTGGTTTGCTGGGAGAAGCGATCAAGCGAATTTACACGAATTCGTCGGTTACTTCCCTATTTGAGTTTAAGGGCTGAAGCCGCTTGCAAGTGCGGCTCGGCAGATACGACTAATTCATGAAATCATTGAAGTTGAAAGTGGCCCCTCGCACCCAGACGCGGCGCAAGGGATCCAAGGCGCTCCGCTCTGCCGGACTCATTCCTGCCAACATTTACGGCAAGTCCATTGCCTCCCAGAATGTTGAGATCGATTCCGATGCGTTCATCGATCTGATTAATTCTGCTCACTCCGAGATCGTTCTTGTGGACCTCGAGGTTTCTGGTGATTCCAAGACCCGACTGGCTCTGGTTCAGGATGTTCAGCACCACCCGCTGAGCGGCGAAGTGCTCCACGTTGACTTTCATGAGGTGAAGGAAGATGAGATGATCACCATCCGCATCCCTGTGGAGGCCTCGGGCGAGGCTGAAGGTGTGAGGAGCAGCGGTGGAACCCTCGAGCACGTCATTCAGAAGGTTCGTGTGACGGCACTGCCCAAGGATTTGCCTGAGCAGATTTTGGTCGATGTTTCCGGTTTGGCGGTGGGTCAAGCGATCCAAATCGGCCAGATCCAAGCCCCGGCTGGTGTGACGATCCTTGGAGACAAGCATCTTCGCGTATTCGCTGTTGCCGCGCCGACCACTGAGGTTGAAGCAGCTCCGGCCGCGGCCGCCGAATCCAAGCAGCCGGAGATGATCAAGGAGAAGAAAGAAGAAGCTCCTGCGCCGGCTAAGAAGAAGTGATCTGACGCATCGTCGCCCTGCGGGCTTTTCCAATGACCCCTCCTGTAATGATTGTGGGTCTTGGAAACCCAGGAGACGAGTATCGAGGCACCCGACACAACGCGGGTGCCATGGTAGTAGATCGCTTCGCCGCCAGCCGGAACTCCGGTTGGCGGAAGGAGCGGAAGTTCTTTTCAGAATTGGCGACGGGTGACTGCGGCGGCCGAAAGGTGGTCTGCGTGAAACCCCTGACCTACATGAATTTGAGTGGTGAGGCAGTGGCGGCCGTGAGCCGTTTCTACCGCATCACGCCAGATCAGATTTTGGTGGTAGCCGACGATGCCGATCTCCCTTTGGGTGCGATTCGCATGCGGCCATCGGGTGGGGCAGGGGGGCACAATGGACTGGCATCGGTTATCCAGCATTTGGGGACTCAGGAATTTCCGAGGCAACGAATTGGTGTGGCCCGGCCGGTTCAGGCAGTTCGAGATATAGCATCGCATGTGTTGGGAGTTTTTTCTGCCGATGAGCAGGTGCGCTTGAACGAGGTTCTGAAATTGGCTGACCAACAAATTTTGAGCTGGATCGAAGAAAACATCGGAAAAGCAATGAGTCTCTACAACCGAAGCCAATGATGGCCGAAGCCAATGATGGCCGAAGCCAATGATGGGATAGCAACTGATGAACCCGAGTTTTCAGGCGATTGTGGCTCGGCTTCAGAAGTCTCCTAAACCGTGTTTTTGGAACCCGTGTTCTCGAAACCTGTGTTCTCGAAACAGTTGAAAAAAAACCAAAATCTTTGAAAGGATTGGGTTCAACGGTTCGAAGAGTATGGTTAGAGGGCGCAATCAGCGGTGGCGCTGAATTTGTAAGGAAACGACGCTGAGTTTGTAAGGAAACGAACAAACAAGAAGCGAACGAGAAGCGGGCAAAGAAGTTAATGGAGTGATCGAGTGACGATCTGGTGGGTCCAGGTAGTCCGGGAGTGAAATCAGCAATAGTTAACCGGCGCAAATTCATCGCAGATGGGTTCCGCGAGGTGAGAAAACAATTTTGAATCAGACGGGTAATTGAACGTAAGAATGGCGGCAAGTAGCCTCCCGGCAGGTTTTCGATGACGGAAACCGGCCACGGAGGAATCAATTTTAAACCAGCGAATTAGAACCAATTCAAAGACCATGAAACGCTACGAAGGACTGTTTATTTTAGATCTCTCCGGCAAGGAAGAAGGCATCAAGGAAGTCGTCGACAAGTTGTCGGCGGAGATCGCCTCCGTGGGTGGCAAGATCGAGACCGTCCAAAAGCTCGAAAAGAAGACCTTTGCACGGAATGCCCGCAGTGGCGAAAGCGCCGGACATTTCGTGAACATCATTTTTGAGGCCCAGGGCAAGGCGGTCGCCGAGTTGCGCGCCCGCTTCAAGCTCGCTTCCGACGTGATCCGTGTGTTGTTCACCGAAGCTCCGGCTCCGGTGGTCGCCAAGGCCTAAATATACGGCTAATACGGCCCATTCCGCTCGGCTTACTCCAGACTTCAACCGTTTATGGCCAGTTTCAACAAGGTCATTCTGGCCGGGAACCTCACCCGGGACCCGGAATTGCGTTACACCCCTAAAGGCACGGCTATCGCCAAGCTTTCTATGGCGATGAACCGCAAGTGGACCGGTGAAGATGGTCAGACCCGCGAAGAGGTCACCTACGTCGACATCGACGCCTTTGGCAAGCAAGCTGAAGTGATTTCCCAGTACCTCAGAAAGGGTGGAGGGTTGCTGGCCGAGGGGCGACTGAAACTCGATCAATGGGACGATAAGCAGACAGGTCAGAAGCGTTCCCGCTTGGGTGTTGTCCTTGAAAGCTTCACCTTCATTGGTGGCCGCCCAGATGGATCGGGTGGCAGTGGTATGGGTGGCAGTGGAGCGGGTCCAATGCCTCCTCCTGCCTCTGGCTCCGTGCCAGGGCGGGTGACGGGCAATCGTCCTGCACCGGCCGCTCCTTCTGCCCCTGCGGATACAGAGGGCGGACCTCCTGACGATGACGATGTCCCGTTCTGATCCTCAACATATCCTTTTCAACTAATAATTTAATCCCTATTTCACATGCCAAAGACAGAAGTCCTCCTTATTCATAACGTGATCGGTCTGGGCGGCGAGTCCGATCTGGTCAAGATCTCCACCGGCTACGCACGCAACTATCTGATCCCCCAGGGACTGGCTGTGCCGGTTTCCTTGGGCAACAAGCGTCGCGTCGAGGCCTTGCGCCAGCGTCGTACCGACCGCGAAGCCAAGGAACTCAGCTCCATGTCTGAGTTGGGCAAGAGCCTCAGCAAGGTGACCCTCACCATCTCCGTGAAGACCGGTGATGATGGCAAGATGTTCGGCAGTGTGACCACCGGGTCCATCGCTGACGCGCTCAAGACTCAACTGGAAGTCTCTCTCGACAAGCGCAAGATTAACCTCGAGAAGCCCATCCAGGCCTTGGGTGAGTATGAGATCGAGCTTCGCTTGCATGCTGAGGTGCATTCCACCTTCAAGTTGATCGTTAAGAGCGCCAACCCGTTGCCCGAGCCCGTGGCGGCTCCTGCGGCTGAGGTCTCGAAGACTGAGAAGCGCTCCTTCCGTGGCGGCCCCCGCTCCGGTGGTGACTCTAAGTAACAGTTCAATGGATGGGCCGGGAAGGTCTTGAGAGAGACTTCTTCCTGATCCGATTCAGACAAGCGGCGGACTTAGGTCCGCCGTTTTGCTGTTTACAAGAGCCGGATGCCTGGCCTTTGGATCAGGTAGCCCCGCGACGACCTGCTGAGTGCGTCAGGACGCCGCCGCCATTTGTGCCAAGGTCTCACCAGTCACCCGGCAAATGCGCCACTGAGGAAGGACTTCGGCCCCCTGTCGGCGGTAGAATTCGATCGCTGATTCGTTCCAGTCCAGGACGGTCCACTCAAAGCGACCGCAACCACGTTCCAAAGCCAAGGTTGCTAGATGTCTCAGCAGGGCTCGACCGTGACCACGACCCCGGAATTCTGGGCGGACGTAGAGGTCTTCGAGGTAAAGCCCGGGTTTGCCGAGAAACGTGGAGAAGTTGGGGAAGAACACGGCAAAGCCCACGACGGTTTCCCCTTCACAGGCTAGAACCACTTCAGCGGCCGGTTTGGCTCCGAACAACGTTTCCTGAAGCTGTTCCCGAGTGGCCTGAACTTGATGGCTCAGGTTCTCGAAATCCGCCAACCCGCGGATTAGTTCCAAAACTAGATCCACGTCTTCTACCCGGGCGTGCCGCAACAGGGTGCGATTCATGGGGCGACTCTTGGTCTCCGGCGGTGGTGCGGCAATGGTCAACTCGAGAGGGGTGCAATGAAACATTGAGCCGCGCAGTGCGGAGTCCGAGACTCAAAGGCACATGGCAATGAGTGTGGCCGGACAATTCAAGGGTTGGACCAAACCGGGGCCGATTCCACCGGGAGCCTTGGGAGCGGGGCCTGCGGTAGAGCCGGGGGAAAGTCTCGATGCCATTAGTGGGCATTTCCGCCTATTTCAAGCCATCGATGGTCATCGGTTTTCTTCCGATGATGTGCTGACGGCCTGGTACGGCACTCAAGGATGCCCATCGGCGTCGTCGATTCTCGATCTGGGCAGTGGTATTGGTACGGTCGGAATGATCGCCGCTTGGAGGCTGCCGCATGCACGGTTTGTTACCGTGGAAGCCCAAACGGAGAGCGTTCGTCTTGCCCGCAAATCGGCCGCTTGGAATGGGTTGGAGGATCGCTATGACATCCGTTGTGGCGACCTGCGCGATCCATCGGTGCTGCGTGAGGACGAGCGCTTCGATTTAATTCTGGGCAGTCCTCCCTATTTTCCACTCGGCACCGGGGTGGAAAGCACTCATCCACAAAAGCTGGCCTGTCGCTTTGAGGTGCGCGGAACCGTGGCCGATTACTGTCAGACCGCCGTTCGTCACCTGGCTCCGGGAGGGGTCTTTGCCTGCGTGTTTCCAATCCGCCCGGACGACCAGCATCAACGGGTTCGTGACGGAGCACAGGCGGCAGGGTTGGCCATTCTTCGGATGCGGTCAGTGGTCTTGCGGGAAGGGGATGCCCCCTTGCTGGGACTGTTTCTGATGAATCGGGCTGACGATTTGCCCGAGGGCCTGCGAAGCCGCACCTGGACGGAGCCCCCCTTGGTCATTCGCTGCGCCGACGGTTCGATTCACCCGGAGTATTCGGTGGTCAAACTGAGTTTTGGTTTTCCACCGTGACGCCGTGAGGGGCTTCGCGGGTTCTGGGAAGGGTTGGCTTCGAGGGCTTCAATGCCCCTCTTGATCCCGAATGTATTCCTGCCGCAGTCCGAGGGCTTCCGGAGCGTGGAGCACGAGCATTTTCATGCGGATGTCCGAGGGCACCGTGGACGAGGTGAGTTTTGAAACAACAACCATGAGGCCGATAGCCATCGGCACGCACCAAATGGCCGGTTGTTCGCACAAGATTCGGAGCAGCGGATGGGTGACCCAAAAGTCGCCCAGAGGCAGCCACTTGAGATCGGAGAAATTGGTCAATCCCACTGTGAGGAGGGCGCAGACACCGCCGGTAAGCATGCCGGTGGCTGCACCGGTCATGGTCATGCCGCGCCACCAGACGCTCATGAACAGCAGCGGAAAGTAACTGGCGGCAGCGATGGCGAAGGCTTGGCCGACCATGAAGTTAATTTGGAGTTGTTCTACGAAACAGCCCAGCAGCGTTGAGACAGCGCCTAAGAGGACTGCACACCATTTGAACATTTGCATGCGCTCCTGGGCGGTGGACTGCGGTCGTAGGATGCGGCCGTAGACATCATGAGCCAACGCTCCCGTCATGGAGACCAGCAGGCCGCTGAAGGTGCTCATGAAGGCGGCGAAGGCGCCGGCGCAAGTCATGCCCGAGAGGATGGATCCCCAGGGAATCGCGCCGGAATTGCCGATGGCCGCATCGAGTACCTTGGGCAATTCGAGCACGATCTTGTCTGTTCCTTTGGATCCGCTGCCCTCGTAGAGCGCGGGCAACAAATTGCGCCCCATCACACCAAAGACCGGCGGGAAGACATAGAAGATGCCGATGAGGATCATCACCCACATGGTGGTCCGTTTGGCGGCGGCTCCGTCGGGGTTGGTGTAGAAGCGGACGAGGATGTGAGGCAACCCGGCCGTGCCGCAGACCAATGCAATGATTAATGAGTACGTGTAGAGCAGTGCATACGGCTTGGATTCCTCAGCACCCAATTTGGCGGCCTTGGCGGCCTTGCTGGTCAGGGGGCCGAAGGGATTGAGCCAGTTGGAGTCGGGCGGAGCCTTGGCGGACAGCGGGGCGCGTTTCAATGCGGTCGCCATCTCGGTGCTGTGCTGAGCCTCCGCTGAAATGCTCTGGGTCGGAGGGTTCTGGAGTTGGTTGGCCTGGAGATGCTGGCCGTAGTGTCCCTGGACTGCCATTAGGACAAACACGGGCACCGAGATAGCGAACATCTTGGCCCAGTACTGGAAGGCCTGCACAAGGGTGATACCCTTCATGCCCCCGAGGGCCACGTTCAAGGTGATCACGGCCCCAACCACCACGACCCCGGCCCAATAAGGAAACCCCTTCAGGGCAGATCCGTCGGCACCGTGAGGAGCCAAGAGCTCGAGGAAGGTTCCGCGAAAATCGACCTCTTGGAAGACGTAGGCCAGGGTTGTACCTGCCCCTTTCATTTGGGGCATCGTGTAGAAGAATCCGATGAAGAGGACGAACACGACAGCGATCTTGCGGAAGAGCGGGGAGTCGTATCGACCTTCGGCAAAGTCGGGGATCGTATAAGCACCGAAACGCCGCAGCGGTCCCGCAATGAAGAGCAACAAGAACAGGTAGCCGCAGGCGTAGCACACCGGGTACCACAGGGCGTCATAACCGCTGGACATCACCATGCCGGCCACGCCCATGAAGGAGGCGGCTGAAAGGTATTCTCCGGAAATGGCCGACGCGTTCCACCCCACGGACACACCTCGACCGGCGACGAAGAAATCAGAGGCGCTCTTGGCGCGGCCTGCCGCCCAAAATCCCATACCCACAGTCACCAAGACCGTCAGGGCGCTCAATGAAACGATCCAGGGATCGACCGCGGCAAGCAGTGGAGAAAACATGGTGAGCAATTGGGAACCAGCTCGGAGGCTATGGTGGGCACACGGATCGGGTCAATCGGCCATCCGATCCCGGGGCGGTGAACTCGTGTCCGCGGCTTCTCAGATCACGCCAAGATGGGGCGGATGACCTCGCCGTGGACGTCGGTCAGGCGGCGGTCCACGCCGTTGTGACGAAAGGTCAGTCGGGTGTGGTCGATCCCGAGGAGGTGCAAGAGGGTCGCATGGATGTCGTACACCTCGGTGACGTTGGTACGGTCTGCGGGCTTGTAGCCCCACTGATCGCTCTCACCGTGTGTAACCCCGCCGCGGATGCCGCCGCCGCACAGCCAGTTGGTAAACACGAAGGGATTATGATCGCGCCCCTTGCCACCCTGGGCGCAGGGCATGCGACCAAACTCGGTGGTCCACAAGATAATCGTGTCCTCCAACAAGCCTCGTTGCTTGAGGTCCTCGATCAGGGCCGCGATGGGTTTGGCCATGCCCATGGCGAGCGGACCGTGGTCTTGGGCGATGTTCTCGTGGGAATCCCAATTGCGACGAGGAAAGCTGTTATCGTTGCCTGACCAAATCTGGACAAAGCGCACGCCCCGCTCAATGAGGCGGCGGGCGGTGAGGCACTTCCGCCCCATGATGTCAGTTTCCTCGGGCGCATTAATTTCGGAGGGCCACTTTTTGGTGGTGTTATCGATGCCGTAGTTTTCCTGGATCCAGGCGGGTTCCTTCGAGAGGTCTAGCGCCTCAGGTGCCGCCAATTGCATGCGGGCGGCCAGTTCGTAGGTGCGGATGCGAGCCTCTAGACGTTGGTCCCCGGGGCGTGTTGCGGCATGAATTCGGTTCAACCGCTCGAGAGCAGCTAACCCATCGACCTCAGACCGGGGGGTAATGTAGCCGCTGTCAGACGGCGGAAAGAGTGCCTCGATGGGGGTTTCAGAACCCACCCGAATTAAGGTTCCCTGATGCTCGGCAGGCAGGAAGGCCGAGTCCCAATTCTTGGCGCCATTCGAGGGCATTCCGCGCAAGTCGGGCATCACCACGAAGGTGGGCAGGTTTTCGTTGAGCGAGCCCAATCCGTAGCTCGTCCAGCAGCCCATGCCCGGGAATCCAGGGGTCAGGAATCCGGTGGCCTGGAGCAAGGTCGCCTGCGAATGGACACCGCTCTTGCCCACCAGGTTGTGGATGAAGGCCATGTCATCGACACAGCGACCGAGTGGGGACACGACCTCGCTGAGGTGCTTACCGCTTTGGCCGTAGGGCTTGAATTTCCAAGGGGAGGCGAAGGTGGAGCCCAGTCCATCCTGGAAAAGTTCCACGGCTTCGCCGGGATCCCATTTCTCTCCGTGGTGTTTTTCGAGGAAGGGTTTGTAGTCCCAGAGATCGACATGGCTTGCGGCTCCGGCCATGAAGAGTTGGATCACCCGCTTGGCCCGTGGGCGTGTGGGGGGAGCCTTGGAACTGGGCGACGCCGCGGCGGCTAACAGGGCATCCTGATTGAGGAGAGAGGCCAGCGCGATGCCGCCGAGTCCGCCCCCGGAACGCCAGAGGAATTCACGGCGCGTGAGCGGCGCGGGGTCGGTCGAGCGATGCCATGGCGAGGTATTGTTCATGGTGGCCGAAGTTCTCCGAAAGGGTGTGTGTGGAGAGTGGCCAAATCCCGGATCCGTTGTCGAGGCGCTCAGTGTTTTCCGAGTGAGCCTGCCAGGGTGAAGATGGGCAACAGCAGTCCTAGGGCCAAGAAACCGATACCGGCTGCGACGAGGCAGAGAATCACCGGCTCAATGAGGCGCACGGATTGGTCTACCTGTTGGTTGGTACGGCGCTCAACCGTGTTGGCGATTTGGAGCAGCACCTTGTCGAGTTTGTTTGATTCTTCGGCCACGGTGATCATAGCCATAATTTGATCGGGAAAGAGCCCCCCCTGCGCCAGCGGGCCGGAGAGAGATTTACCATCGCGGATGCTCTCCGCAGCGATGGCAATTTTTTCACCGAGCAGCCGCGAGCCGGTGGCATCCTTGGCTATCTTGAGCGCACCCAACATGGGGACGCCATTGGCTAGCATGGTTCCGAGAATGCGGCAGAAGCGGGTGATCGCGAGCATCTTGAGGGCAGAGCCCACCACGGGGACCCGGTGTTGCCAGATTTCTAAGGTGCGTCGGGAGGACTCTTTACTCAGGGCCGAAATGAGGCCGCCGACCAATCCAGCGAGCACTAAGGCCACGATGTACCAGTAACTCCGAAGTATCGTGCTGGCTCCGAACAACAGCACGGTGGGCAGGGGCTTTTGTGCACCGGCTAGCAGAGGTTCGAACTTAGGGACGAAGAAAATGAGAGCGCCGGCCATGACCGTGGCGCCGAGAGCTGAGAGCAGGGCCGGGTAGATCATGGCTCCCAAGACCTTGGCCCGGAGTTCGTCGAGGCGTTCGAGGAACTCTGAAAGGCTTCGCAGGACATCCTCGAGGAAGGAGGCTCGCTCGCCGGCCTGAACCATCGAGGTGTGGAGTGGTGGAAACACCTCCGGGAACTTGCGCAGGGCGTCCGTCAGCGTCTGGCCATCCGCAACTGCGGTCCGGACCTCTTTAAGGATGGCCTTGAGCTGAGTATGGACCGTGGATCGGATGAGCGAATCGAGCGCTCTCAGCATGGGTACGCCCGATCCAATCAAGTCGGCCAATTGGCCATACATCATGCCGATGTCGCGACTCGAGACCCGTCTGCGTTTGGACCGCGAGGCATCGGCCGAGGCGATATTGACGGGGAAGAGTTGACGTTCACTCAGCATCCGCACAGCGGAGGCCTCTCCTTCGGCCTCGAGTTGGCCCGAGACTTGTCGTCCGTCTGCGTTGAGGGCGATGTAGCGAAACTTAGGCATAACCAATTCAGAGTGCCGTGCAGGTGAGAACCTCGTCTAATGAGGTGATGCCTTGACGGACCTTCAACCACCCATCCTCGCGGAGCAATCGGAGGCCAGTGCGACGCCCGGATTGGATGATTCGGGGAGCCGATTCGCGGGCGACGATCATCTGGGCGATTTCTTCGTCGATGCAGAGCAATTCGTAGAGACCGGAACGTCCTCGATAGCCGGTTTTGCGGCAGTGGTCGCAGCCCTCGCCCCGGAAGAGCTGCTCTCCGGGTGCCATCGAGAAATCTCGGGGAAACTTGGTGCGATCCGGCTCGTAGGGGACTCGGCACTTAGAGCAAATCTTGCGGACCAGGCGCTGCGCCATGGCACCGGCCAGACTGCTAGCAATGAGGAAGGGTTCCACCCCCATGTCGATGAGTCGCGTGGCTGCCGAGGCGGAGTCGTTGGTGTGCAGCGTGGAGAGGACCAGGTGACCGGTCAGCGACGCCTGAATGGCGGCGCGCGCGGTCTCGAAATCGCGGATTTCCCCGATCATCACCACGTCCGGGTCGTGACGCAGGATGGCGCGCAGGCCCGCCTCGAAGGTCATGCCCACCTTATGGTCGACGGGGATTTGGTTGACACCCTGAAGATGGTATTCAACGGGGTCCTCGACGGTCAGCACCTTGAGCGTTGGGCCCACGATTTCGTTGAGCGACGCGTAGAGTGTGGTGGTCTTGCCGGAACCGGTAGGGCCGGTCACCAGAACGATCCCGTGAGGGCGTTCGATCAGGCCTCGGAATCGGCCGTAAGTCTCTTGATCCATGCCGAGCTGGGGCAGGGTGAAAAGAACATTGGCTTTGTCGAGCAGACGCATGACGACGCCCTCTCCGAACAGCATGGGGATGACCGAGACGCGGACGTCGATTTGTCGCCCACCCACGTTGAACTTGATCCGTCCGTCCTGAGGGACGCGCCGCTCAGCAATGTTCAGATTAGCTAGGATCTTGATGCGCGAAATGATCGCCGCCTGGAAGCGGTTCATTTGCGGCGGTACCGAGGCCTCGTGCAAGATACCGTCGATGCGGTAGCGAATGGCCATCTGGTGCTCGTAGGGCTCGATATGGATATCGCTGGCCCGTTCGTTCACCGCCTCGACGATGATCTCGTTGACCAGTCGGATGACCGACGCCTCCTGGGCCATCTCCAGCAAGTCATCACCGCCGCTGGACACGGGGCCGCTGGGTTCGTCGTCGTTGGCTGCCAGCTCGTCCAAGGTGTCGCCGCCGAGACCATAGTGGGTCTTGATGAGCTTCTCGATGTCGTCCTTGGTGGCTAAGACGGTGTCGATTTGAAGCCCGGTCGTCATCCGCACATCGTCCATCGCGTAGAGGTCGAAGGGATCGCAAGTGGCTACCCGGAGGGTGTTGCCTTCGCGGGCGATGGGGACGATGCGCTTGCGGAACACCACCTTGGTCGTCAGTGACTGGAGGATGTCGGAAGGGATTTCCGTGGCCGACAAATCGAGCAGCGGCAACTGAAGTTGCTCGGCCATCAAGGTCAGGACCGCCCGCTCGGTCAGCAAGCCGAGCTGCACGACCGCCCGGTCTAGGCGTAGCCCTTCCGTGGCCTCCAGGTGTTTGGCTTCGGCAATTTTGTCTTCGGGAAGAAGGGCGTTCTTCCGCAGTAGGTGTTCAAACGTCACGGCAACCAAATCCTATCGAAATACTATCGCACCCGTATTCCTGCCATGGAGCAGTGTTTCGGACAATCCCGGATGCCCAGATCGGACGCTCGAAGGGAGGTGGGTGTTCAGCGCAATCCTGAGGCTTTCTGGGGTTCGGTGGTTGGTGACGGAACTGTCTTTTTAGGAAAAGGCGAAGGATTCCCGCAAAACTCCTCGCCCGGAGTGCCGGGAGTCCCACACTTGAGGGCGCATGGCCGAGCGCGCGCTAAATTCATTAAACAAGGTGGATGCCACCCTAGAGGTGGCGCTGCGGCCGGCTGCTTTTGCCGATTTCACCGGCCAAGCCAAGGTCAAGGAGCGCTTGGAGATCGCCGTCGAGGCGGCGCTGCGCCGCAAAGAGCCGTTGGATCATATCCTCTTGAGCGGACCTCCCGGTCTTGGAAAGACCACCATTGCCAACATCTTGGCCGGCGCCATGGGAGGAACCCTGCGTACCACCAGCGGTCCGACCATTGAAAAAGCCGCTGACCTGGCGGGTCTGCTCACCAATCTTTCCGAAGGGGATGTGCTCTTCATTGATGAGATTCATCGTCTTCAGAAGACCATCGAGGAGTACCTTTATCCGGCGATGGAGGACTTCAAACTCGACATCATCATCGACCAAGGGCCCAACGCCCGCAGTGTTCGCTTGAGCCTTCCGCGCTTCACGCTCATCGGAGCCACCACGCGCAGTGGCTTGCTCAGTGCTCCGCTGCTGACCCGCTTCGGTATTCGAGAACGGCTCGACTACTACACGGCCGCGCAGTTGCAGGGAATTGTCCAGCGGGGTGCCGGCCTGATGGGCGTGGACACCGAGCCACTGGGTGCCATGGAGATCGCCCGCCGCAGCCGGGGCACGCCTCGAATTGCGGGCAACCTGCTGCGGCGGGTGCGTGACTATGCGCAAGTCCGCGCCGATGGTCGGATCACCGAGGAGATCGCCAACAAGGCCCTCGAGATCTTGGAGATCGACAAGGACGGTCTTGACGAAATGGACACACGCATCCTCGAGTCGGTGATCGTAAAGTTTGCGGGTGGCCCTGTTGGCGTGAGTTCTTTGGCGGTGGCAGTGGGTGAAGAGCCCGACACCATCGAAGAAGTGTACGAACCTTACCTGATTCTCGAAGGCTACATCCAGCGCACCCCTCAAGGCCGTATTTGCACCGAAAAGGCCTACCGCAAGCTGGGTCTGACCATGGGTCGAACCGGCCAGGGTCGGTTGATCTAGCAGCGGTTTACCCCCAATTAATGGCCACAGCGACCGGCTGATTTGGGTCACCTGGCCCAGAGGGCGGCATTTTCGGGCTGGGTTGAGGTGTTTTTAGCTGCAGAATTGATGTTTGATTCTGGCCGGGTGCTTTTCAAGCGTCAGCGTGATTTAAAGAGAGTCATTATTACATGTATTTATAATAATATTGGTAATAAATTTTCAAAAATTGATGGTGGAGATGTTTTTGGACCATTAACGTCCAATAAATGAATCTTCACGTTGATACTGCTCAAATTTTGAGAGTGTTTTACCGATTGGTGCGCCAAGTGGTTTTATCGTTGGGCTTCCTGTTCTTGTGCCAGACTCGATTGCTGCTGGGTCAGTCGATTCCCGTCGAAATCGAGCGCGCTGGCGACTCTGTCAGGGTTTCTTGGGCCGAGGGATTGGGGCTGGTGCAACCTCAAAGGCTCAACAATCTCGGCCTGCTCAATTGGCTCGACCTTGGAATTCCAACCGCCGCCAGTTCGATCGTGGAAGACACCGGTTCACCGGTAGGGTTATTCCGTCTGAGGTTTTTGCCTCCGAGCATCTCTCTCCATCCTCGCGGACAAACCAATCCGGTGGGAAGCAATGTCACATTGGAGGTCTTGGCTGCAGGCACATTTCCGCTGACCTACCAATGGCATAAGGACAAACTTCCGTTGTCCGGCAAGACCAACTCTCAACTCCCCTTGAACGGTTTGACCGCATTAAATGCGGGTAGTTATCACGTTTTGATCACCAATCGAGCGGGACGAGCTGTCAGTCAGGAAGCGGTGGTGAGTGTCATTGGTGTTCAGAAAAGCCAGGCCGGGATTTACATGGGGAAATTCGTAGGTCAGTCCGACAGCGGAGGTTTTGCGATCATGGTCCGACCGGAGGGGTTGGCCGCAGCGGTCGGATACAACACGCCTCAAGAGGAGGGGGTGTTCATTCAATCCTTCAAGGTCGCTCCCGATGGTGGTTTCAACGCAGTTACCGTCCAAAAGGGCAAAGCGCTCGGAACCGTTACGGAAGCGGGAATCTCCGGGACCTTCGTAAATTCGAGCGGTGGATCGGGCTCCTTCCGTGGGGATCGGAAGTCCGAATCTGGCCTCCACTCGAAGAGTGCCGGGTATTATGTCGGCACCTATGACGGAGCGTCTGAGGGCTCGTCTTATGCGATCCTCGCTGCTGACGGCAGTCTCTTTTTCTACAGCATCGACGACCCAACATCACCCTCGGCGGACGGTGATGGCGGTGGGTTCGGTACCGTTGATGCTGCGAATGTGCTGTCCGGCGCGACAGTTCCCAACGGATTAAAGCTGACGGGCACCCTGAATACCGCGACCTCGGTCCTCACGGGTTCCTACGGACTGGGCGATATTACTCTAGGAACATTTCGCCTCGCTCGCACTTTGACCCCTCAGTGATCTGCCGAACCGTTGCAGTGGGTTGCATGGGCTTTGGGTCCCTTGTGAAGGGAACTCATTGTGCTCCATCGGGAATCCTAGCGCTTCGGAGCGCCGGCTGCGGGCACGGGGGCGGACGGCAGATCGATCCAGAAGCTACGGAACGACGCGGTGCCGGCGGAGGTGCGGTGGCTGTCGTCGCTGCACAGGAGCAGTCGGCGAACCGGTTGTTCTGGCGGCACGGCGACGGCTTCGATGTGCAGGTTTTTGAGGCCGGGTAGGTCCAAAGCGCTGGGTAAACTGCCCTCGCCATTCCAGCGGAAGAGCTTCGTTCCCTTCTGGTCTCCCCCGGTGGCCCCGGCCACGAGGATCCATTCGGAGCCCGTCCAAGCCATGTCTCGCAGGCCTCGCCCGCCCAAATCCAGACGGGTCGGAGGGCCGAACTGCGGGGCGTGTCCTTCGAGAGTCGCATCGGGGTTCAAGAGCGGCACGAGAAGGGCTTTTCCCTTGGCGAGCGGACCGCGGAATCCGATCCACAGGGAGCCGTCAGGTCGGGCTGCGAGCGCTTCGATACTGAGTCCTCCTTTGGCGTCTGGAGGCAGCGCGGCCGCGGTATCCAGGTGGAGAAAGCTCAATGCGCTGTTGGTCAGCAGGGCGCTCACCACGGTGGAGCACGGAGTCCCAATGCTGCGTAGTTGGGGGCCTTGCGGCGTCTCCGTCACGTCGGTGGCGAAAAAGCGGTGCCGGTTTGAGCGGTACTTGCCGTCCTTGTTGCGACCATGGGAGCCGATCCAATAGATGCGATTCCCCACCCGAGCAGCCCCCTCCAAGTCACATTCCAGATTGCGGCCGCTGAGGTGCAACCAAGGTGAGGCGTCCCATGCCGTCATCGCCGGTTGACTGGTCGATGGGTCGTACACGCGCAACCGATTGTCCTCATCGCTGGCAACCACCACACGGCCGGCATCGAGGAAAATGGCGGCCGAGGCTCCGCTCATGCCGGTGTGCCGATTCCCGGAGGGCATTTCCTCCTTGGCTGATCCCGTCTGGGCAAGGAGGCCCATCAACAGAGCGGTTCTCAGCAACGGGGGCAAGGGCATCGACCCAGACGGTAGCGGAAGCCTCTCCCGGGTAAAGCAGCCAACTGGCACTTCCCCAGAGTTCCGGAGTTCTGCTGGGAAAACTGGGTTTGCTTGTCCTCGGGCCGTTCGGGGCTAGGCTCCAGTCATGGTGTTGGATTCTTCACGGGATGCTCTGCTTCAGCGCGTTTGGGAAGGGGGACGGATCGATGCTCAGGAGGCACTGGCTCTGTACTCGCTACCCTTGTCGGAGTTGGGCGCTTTGGCGGATCGTCGTCGTCGGTTGGCCCGTGGTCGTGCGCTGGGCGGGCGCGGGGCGGAGACCGTGTCCTACATCGTGGACCGCAACGTCAATTACACCAACGTTTGCAACGTCTACTGCAAGTTCTGCGCCTTCTGGAGGAGTGAGAAAGATGCCGATTCCTACGTCATTACCTTGGATGAGCTCGACCGAAAGATTGAAGAGACTCTGGCACTGGGCGGCACCCAGATGCTCATGCAGGGCGGTCACCATCCGAAGCTGACCAAGCAGTGGTACTTGGACCTGCTCCACCATGTTCGATCGAAGTACCCCGGATTCAATGTTCACGGGTTCAGTCCGAGCGAGTTTGTGGCTTTCTCAGAGTTTTTCAATGAACCGGTTGAGACCGTTCTTCGAGACTTCGTCTCGGCCGGTCTGGGGAGTCTGCCCGGAGGGGGCGGTGAGATCCTCGTGGATCGCGTGCGTCAGCGCATCGCTCCGCTCAAGGCCAACACCGCCCAGTGGATGGGGGTTATGGATATCGCTCACAAACTGGGGCTGGCCAGTTCGGCGACGATGATGTTTGGCCATGTGGAGACGGTCGAAGAGCGTATCGAGCACTTGGAGGTGGTTCGTGCTCAGCAGGATGTGTCCTTGCAGCGCTTGGTAGACTCGGGGCGCCTGAGCGCCGGAGAGAATCCCTCAGAACGGTCGGTTGCTTATGCTGAGGCGCTGGAGCAGGGGCGGATCAATGGCGGAGCGTTCACGGCGTTCATCGCTTGGACGTTCCAGCCAGAGAACACCGTTCTGAAGGCCACGACCGTGGGTTCCCATGAGTACTTGCGCATGCAGGCGCTGGCCCGGATTTACCTCGATAATATTCCCAGTGTGCAGAGCTCCTGGGTGACCCAGGGACCCGAGGTAGGGCAGGTGGCCTTGCTCCATGGAGCCAATGATTTGGGGTCGATTATGATCGAGGAAAACGTGGTCAGCTCGGCCGGGACCACCTTCCGCATGGGAGTTTCCGACATGAAGCGGTTGATCTCAGAATTGGGTTTCGAGCCGGTCCAGCGCGACAACTGGTACCGTCCGGTGGTCCCGCTCGGTTAAATCGGGTCGGCGAGATTTGATGTAGCCTCGAGGCTGGGTCGCGACACTCCCAGTGCTAGGATTCGCTCGCAGCCCCAAGATGCCGCGATTGGCGGCGAGGCAGCCGGGCAGGGCGGCGAAGGGTTGCTTCGGAGCCGGCAAAGGGGATCAACCAAGTGGGTAGGTCGGTTCGACCCGGCCGTCGGTAGTCGCGCGCTAGTGCGGGCCCGAACACTTCTGCGCAAATCCCAGGCACCTCCACCGACCAGCGCCACAGCAGTTCGTATTGCCGGGGCAGGGCAATACCGTGGCCCTTCACACCCTGGGCATGGAGCCAATCGCTCCAAGCGAGGATGGCTCCAAAGGCCGAGCCCGTGGTTGAAGCGTTCTCGTGGGTCGGAGATTCAGTCTCGGTATCTCCCGAGGATAAACCGGCTGGGAGCGGAACGACCGCGACCGGATCACCGATCGGAGATCGCTCAGAGTTCGATTCGATGTGGGCTGGGGCCACTGTGGAATCGTGAGCCCACAGCATGGGAAGGCTTTCCACAAAATTACCGCTGTTGCCGAAGAGGTCCCAAAACTTAGCGAAGCGTCGCAAGCGGGCCAGCGTGCCGAAGTTCATGGTCCGGGTGGAGAGCACCTCGTAGGGCGGATGGGGATTGTAAATCATCTGCCACTCCGCATCGTGACGGATGATGGGGGTCCCGCGCAGGCGTTTGAGAATACCAACCTGAATTTCCTGGGGCCCGAGTCCGATCAATCGATCAAAGCCTTGTCCGAAGGACTCCAGGGTTTCGCCGGGTAGACCCACGATGAGGTCGGCATGCAAGTGAACGCCGCTGTGCTGCCGGAGCCATTGGAAGTTGTCGGCGAGTCGATCGTGGTTCTGGCGTCGGCTAATTCGGGCCTCGACCTCGCGATCGAAGGTTTGGATTCCCACTTCAAACTGCAGCGTTCCCGCCGGGAATCGGGCGATCAACTCGCGTAATTCTGCCGGAAGGCGGTCCGGGATCATCTCAAAGTGAACAAAGAGTTCGGGGCTCAGTCGGTCGAGGAAGAATTGAAGGATCCGCCGACTGGTGGCGAGGTTCAGGTTGAAGGTCCGGTCGACGAATTTGAAGCGGCGCAGGCCCCGGTCGTGCAGCTGTTGCATCGCCACCAGAAAGGGATCCAATGGGAATTGCCGCACGGGGATCTCCAGGGAGCTGAGGCAGAACTCGCAAGTGAAGGGGCACCCTCGAGAAGCCTCGACGTAAACCACCCGGTGCTCGATGTCCCGTGCGTCGTAAAGATCGTAGGGCAGCGCCAAGGCTGCCACATCGGGCACGGGTGCGGCGATGAGTTTGGGAGGTCGCGGGTCGGTTGCTGACAGCAGGTTTTGGCAGAGTGAGGCGAAGGCGAGGTCGGCCTCACCGGTGATCACATGATCGGCCAGACCGATGATTGGCTGCTGGTCCCATTCATAGCTCACCTCGGGCCCTCCGAGCACGATCTTCAGGTCGGGGCGCAGGCGACGGAGGATGCCGAGCAGTTCGAGTGTTGGGCCTGCGTTCCAGACATAGACGCCCAATCCGAGGATTTTTGGGGCAGCCTCCAGCAGGGCTTCGGCGATTTCCAACGGACGCTGGTTGATGTCGAACTCCAGGATTTTAGCCCGCGACTGTAGCTGCCCCAAATTGGCCATGAGGCAGCGCAGCCCGAAGGAGGCGTGGAGATACTTCGCGTTGAGGGTGGACAGAACGATGTCCGGCACGCGGGAGACCTTATCGGGTTTTCTGGTGGATGTCTCCCGATGCTGATGAGTTTGAGCTGTGGGCGAATTCGGTCGTGAGGGAATCCAAGCGCTCCGCGAGGTCAGCCAGAAGCGGGAGGTCGGAGTCGGGGCGTTGGGCACCGCGTGGGTGTGGCGCGTCGCACGGAATGACACCCCGTAACTTGAGGAACTGGGCGCAAGTGTGTTTGTAAGCGGGCACCGGGGCGCGGAAGGCGATCATGCCTAAGTACTGCAGCCAGTCGTTCAACTCGAAGAAACGTCCGTCACCGAGTTCCCAGGCGCGGTCTCGGGCCGCGAAGGCTTCGACATGGAAGGCTGACAAACCCAACAAGTAGTCGCTGCCCCACTGGATGAGGTCGATGGCCAAGTCGTTGCCCGTATACACACGGAACTCGGGGCGAACGGCATCGCGCACCGCCAGTCGTTGCCACTCCAGGTCTCGGCTGAGGGAACTGTGCTTGGCACCCACCAATTGGGGAATGTCGAGCAAGGCCCGGAAGGTGTCCAAGTCCCAGATCCGGCCAAAGGGGACGAACATCGTGCCGAGCTCGAAGCCGAGAAATTGCGGCACGGCCTGTCCGACGGATCGGAATAGCGACACGGTTTGCTCTCGATCCCAGTGCTGGGTGGCGGAGCAGGGAAATAGGATGGGGGTGCCCCCGGCCGAGTGGATGACCGAGGCCTCACGGGCGTACACGGTGGCCGGGTCACCGGCGAGGCCCTCAATATAAGTGCCGGCGATGAAGCGTCGACCCCGGGCCATTTGACTGGTTTCGGCGAGGAACTCGGCGCGCTCGGACGGGCTCAACAAGTTGGCGTAGCCGGTGTCCATGTTGACGGCGGGGGTGAGTCCGGCCGCCCAGGTCCGCTCGACGAGCGTGGCCCAGGTTTCCCGGTCGGGGCGGCCGTCGGGATGGAAGGGCAGGAGCACCGCGGAAATGCCGTCGATGGATCGCCGAGGTCGGAGAGGAGGGACGTGGATCATGGCGTTGGGTTTGGGGTCCCGGAATCGGGTTGTCAGGATCTTCTCAGAATCAAGCGGTGGTCGATGCGTTTGGTTTGCGCGTATTCGAGCGGGGGTAGGATGGTCTCGGTGGGGGAATGTACCTCATGCAACAGGGGTTTGGCCATGGCCTGAAGCTCCGTCCACCGAGGCCATTCTAGCGGTGCCGCATTGGCGATTTGCCGCAGTAGGCTTCGCCACTCGATGATCATGCGATCGATGTCGCCGGTACCGAGCACTTCGCTCACAAAGCGCACCTTGCAGGCCGGGTCTTCATGGATCCTGCGGACCACCGTTTCGGCTCCGGTGCCATACTTGAGGGGTAGCCCGGTCTCCAGGTATCCATCGATCGACGCGGGGCCATAGGCCTTGCGGCAAGCAAAGGCCAGTTGACCGCCATAGCGGTCTCCGTCGGCACAGAAGCGGAACCCCGCGTCGAGGTTGGCCAGGTCGTACACCAGTTCCTCCAATGGGTAAGTGGTGTCTTCCAGAGCAGCCGCGATGGCTAGACCATCGCCGCCGGAGAAGAAACTCACCACGCGTCCGCGCCGGGTCGGATTGCCCTGAGCATCGACCAACCCGAGGCGTCGCCAGGTGAGTGCGGTGCCTGGGGCGGCCGAAAGCCCGCGGCAGATCTCGGTCCATTCGCAGCGCGCGCAGACGGCCGAAAGCACCTCGCGTTCTTTTGGGCGCCACAGCGCCACTCCATGACGATCCACGGGCACCTTGATGGTCTGGAGTTCTAGGCTCACCAGTACGGTGACGGCTTGTTCGTGTTCGACCCAACGAACTGCGGGGAGCCGCTGTTGCAGCAGGTGCTTTTCGAGGGCCGGCTTGAGGTTCTCGATGAAGACGTCATGGCTCACTTCGCGTCCGTGCCACTGGGTCAAGCGGCGGACCCACTTGGCCAAGATCAGGCGACCATCGGTCATTCGGTCGGCCACAATCATCGAGCGGCCGTAGAGGGTGCCCTCGGGCGTTTCCTCCAAGGCGGTGAGTCCGCCTTGACCTACTTTTTCCAGGGCCTCTTGAACCGTCAACGCCGACTTGAGCGGGACCGTTGGGGTGGCCGCTGTTTCGGAGCCATTCTCCGAGGGTTGCGGCAATGCCGTCGTGGCCGCGACGACCCAGATCTTGTTCAGCGGACGTTCCTGCCAGAAGGGGTAGGGTTCCCATTCACCGGCTGAGTTGAGGAGTTCTCGATTTTTTTTGCGGACCTGACGCGCTCGTTCGGCGTCGGTCATCCAACCGCATGGAGCGTTCGGCCGTTTCAGCGATTCTTCGACGCCAAGGATGATGGGCTTGGTGGTGAACAAGCGCTCCTGCACCCGCACGGCCTCGACAAAGGGGGATTTGCCCGCGTCGGCTGCGACCGCCATGAGACCCAGTAGGGCGCTCCAATCGACCATGCCCGATCGGGCGAGAGCGCAGGGGTGTCCATCGCGCATCCGCAACTCATTGGCACTGACGAGCACGTAACCCATCTCGTCGAGCCCGCGGCGTCCGGCGCGTCCGAACATTTGCAGGATCTCGTCACCCCTCAGAGGAATCTCGCGTCCGTCCCGCTTGTACTGCGCGGCCGTGATGGCCACCGATCGCAGGCTAAAGTTAATACCGGCGGCCAACCCCATCGTGGCCACGACGACTCGGAGTTGGCCTGCCTTGGTGAGGGGCTCAATGACTCCGGCGCGCACCGCGTAGCTCAAACCACTGTGGTGATAGGCCACTCGGGATTTGAGCATTTTGGCCAGGGGTTCGCCGACGAGCCGTTTCTGGGCTTCGGTTAATTGCAGCGGATGCGGACAGGGCAGTTGTCGGGCTATGTCCGAGGCGAGTTCTTCGGCATGGGCTCGTCGGGGTGCGAACAGTAGCACCGGCCCCAACCCCTCGGCCAAGGCCTTGGCGCACAGGCGCGGCCAGTAGCTGCGGATTTCCGGCGGCAATCGCCAGTTGAGTTCGTTGGCGAAGACCTCGTCCAGTGGCACGGGACGGACGGTGTGTTTGACCACTTCGACGGCACGCCCCAGACGGCGCAGCCAGTTGGCCACCTGATCAGGGTTGGCCACCGAGCCGCTCAGGAGCAGCAGTTGCGTTTGCGATGGAGCCAGCGCCAGAGCCAGTTCGTAGTTCAGCCCTCGGTCTTCATCGCCGAGCATCTGGTACTCGTCGACGATGAGCAGGGTAGGTCCATCGCCTCGGATGAGTCTGTTTTTCTGTGTTTCGAGGGTGGCGACAAGAATCGGGGCATCGAGGTTTTCGGATAGGTCGCCGGTGGCGATGCCTACGTTCCAACCCCGGGCTCGCCATTCGGCCAGCTTGTCGTTGGCCAACGCCCGAGTGGGCACTGTGTAAATGGCTTGGCCCCGGTTTCTACCCGACTTCGACCACAATTCGAACACCAGCGTCTTGCCGGCGCCGGTGGGCGCATGGATGACCACGTCCTTGCCTGCCCGCAGTGCCGACACGGCCTGCTGCTGCCACAGGTCGGGGACAATGATCTGATGCAGACCCGCAGGTGAATCAGGGTTTTCCGGTGGGGCAGCGAACGGCGGCACGCACAGACACTACGATCGACTGCCAAAAGCACCAACAGCTTCGAAGACTCTGGTTTGAATGGAGCGGAGTCCGGGATCGCGGTGTTCTGTGCTTGATGAGGTGTGACTTGCGGATTGAGCCGAGGCGGTGAATTGGGAGACTCTCTGCCGTGCGTTCGTCTGCGCCTCCATCTGCCCGTCGTGTGGTCGTGAAGCTGGGAACCGGTGTCCTTACCGATGCCTCCAAGCGGCTCGACTTGGTACAGTTTGCTCAACTGGTGGCCCAGATCGCCCGACTCCGGTCGGCGGGCCACGAGGTAGTAGTAGTCACCTCGGGAGCCGTCGGGGCCGGCATGGGAGTGCTCGGTTATGATCGGCGTCCGGGGAGTCTGGCCGAACGACAGGCCTGTGCCGCGGTCGGGCAATCGCGGTTGATGGCTCTGTACGAGTCGCTCTTCCGCCACTACGACCAACCTGTGGCTCAAGTGCTTTTGACCCACGACGACCTGGCCGACCACACCCGGCACCTCAATGCGCGGAATACCCTGCTGACCCTGCTCAAGCACAAGGTCCTGCCCATTATCAACGAGAACGATGTGGTGTCGGTGACAGAGTTGAAGTTCGGAGACAACGATCGGTTGTCTGCACTGGTTGCCAGCCTCTTGCCGGCCGATTTACTGGTCATTTTGACGACGGCCGACGGCTTAATTGAGCACTTCGGAAAGCCGGAGGCCCGATTATTGGAGACGGTGGAAGCGGTCGATGCGCGGATCGAGGCCATGGCCGGTGGGACCTCGAGCGAGACGGCCACCGGTGGCATGACCACCAAGATTTTGGCTGCGAAGATCGTCGTTCGCTCGGGCATTCCCTTGGTCATTGCTCCAGGGCACCGGCATGACGCCTTGGAGAAAATTGTGAATGGCGAGTCCGTCGGCACCCGTTTCTTGGCCGGTTCTGGCCGCCTCTCGAGTCGCAAGCGTTGGATCGCCTTTTACCACCATGCCGAAGGAACCCTGACGGTGGACGCCGGAGCCGTGGTCGCGCTGAGGGATCACGGGCGCAGCCTGCTCGCTCCGGGAATTATTCGCTGCGAGGGAGAGTTTCAGGCGGGCGATGTGGTTCGAATTTGCGATCCGGAAGGTCGGGAATTGGCCCGAGGGCTGGCCGGTGCCTCTGCGGCTGAGGTGCGCGAACGCTCTCAAAAGCAGGCAGAGATTATTCATCGAGATGATCTTGTGGTGCTCTGAATCGTTAGCTCATCGAACACGAATCCTATGCCCAAAGCCCCATCCCGACGACTTGCCCCCATCCGACAACTGCTCGAGGTGATGGCCGCTCTTCGCGCTCCGGACGGATGCCCTTGGGATCGCGAGCAAGACCACCGTTCCCTCCGCTCCCATGCCGTGGAGGAGGTGTATGAATTGATGGATGCGATCGACGCCGGCGATGATGTGGAGATGGCCGAGGAGTTGGGAGACCTGCTCCTTCAGGTGGTTTTCCATGCCCAGTTGGCGCGGGAGCGTGGGGTGTTTGATTTTGATGCGGTCTGCCAGCACTTAGTAGACAAGCTCATTCGCCGCCATCCCCATGTCTTTGGATCGGTGACGGTGAAGAATATCGATCAGGTCTGGGCCAATTGGGAATCCATCAAGAAGACAGAGAAGGCGGGTTCTAAGCATGAGCGGAAATCGGCTCTGGATGGGATTCCGCGGCACCTGCCTGCATTGATGCGTTCTCAGAAACTGCTCAAAAAAGCAGCCAAGGCCGGGTTGGCCACGGTTCCCCCGAAACCCAAGGTAGGTGATCGCAAGGCCATTGCTCAGGCGTTATTCGACTTGTCGGCCCAGTGTCAGGCGGCCGGTTGGTCGGCCGAGGAGTTGTTGCGCGCCGAATCGCAGCGTCGAGAGTTGGCTTGGCGTCAGAAAGAGCGACGCCCAGTGGCTCGGAAAACCGCGTAACTGAATCGTCAAAGAGCATTAGATCGTCAGAGGCAAGATTGCAGGGCCAGCGCGTGATTTTCGGCGCTGAAAGTAGATTTTAGGCCCGTGGTTTCGGTTCTTTCTTTGATTGGCAAGATTCTTGCGGTACCTTGCAGGTCGATGTCCGCGGGACTTCAACTCAGCCAACGGCTTTCCCAGCAGATGGTGCTGTCGCCGCAGCTCCAGCATTCGCTGGCGCTTCTGCAGGCGCCGGTGTTGGAGCTCAAGGCGATGGTGGAGCAAGAGCTCCAGTTGAACCCTGTTCTGGAAGAGATCGGATCCCTTGAGATCGATGTCGAGGCCCGGGAAGCCAAAGCCGAGGCCGAGGCGGCCGCCGCTGATCCCGCGGAGCCCCCGCTCGATGTTCAGTTTGATCCAGCGCTTGAAAAGCACGACGACGAGCCGGTCGATCGTTTTTCTGAAGATCTCCAGAAGCTCCTCAAGCTGGACGAGGAATGGCGCGAGGTTTTCGCCCAAAACAACACGGTCAACAAGGTCACCCAGGAGGATGAAGAGCGCCGTCAGCACCTCTTTGATTCCCTGACCACGGGCCAATCCTTGCAGGAGTACTTGCTGGAGCAGGTGCGCTTCACCGAGTTGACCCCCGAACAGCGTGAAGTCTCCGAATTACTCATCGGAAACATCGACGACCGGGGTTATCTGACGGCCCAACCCGAAGAACTCACCTTCTCCACAGGCTTCTCGACCGAGCGAATTCTGGAAGTGCTGTCGGTCCTTCAATCCTTCGAACCCCCCGGTGTCGGGGCTCGAGACCTTCGGGAGTGCCTGATGCTCCAGATGGAACGAGCAGGCCGGACCAACGATCTGGAATACCTCATCCTCCGCGACTACATGGAGGAGTTGGGTAAACGGCGATTTCCCGAGATCGCCCGCCAGTTGGGAATCACCCCGTCCGAGGCCCAGGAGGCCGCGGGACGGATCGCCCGGCTCGATCCCAGGCCGGGTTCCGATTTTTCCCGCGATCCTGAACAATACGTGGTGCCAGAGTTGGAGGTCATCCGGCGCGTGGTCGATGATCCCAGCCCGGACATCAAGGCGACGGACATCGAAGATCCGCCCTCGCTGGCGGAGATCCTGAGCGATCCCGATGAAGACGACGAGGTGATCACTCACCTCCGCTACCGACTCTCGATGCAAACCCGCGAGGGCCTCCGGCAGTGGCGGTTCACTGGCGACCTTGCCGCGGAACATCGGCTGCTAGCAGCGATCGAGGGCAGGAGCCGTTGGTTGGCGTCGGGGGGTAAGATCGTGCCGGAGTCGCTCCTTTCCGGCATCGCCGAAGACCTCACCCGCATCGTGCGGGGTGACGAACGCCTGTACCACCGGTTCTTGGGGAAGGCCTCCTTCAGCTCGGCCGCCGACAAACGCCTCAAGGCCTGTGCCGAACAGTTGTCATCCGAGGAAATGAAGGTTGGTGGCGGTGCGACTGAGGTCTTGGTGGCCGATCTCAACCGAATCTTTCTGTGCGATTTTTTACCGATTACTGAGACGCGTCAAAAGGTGGAGTACGAAGTGGCTGGCAAGGATGAGTTCATGCCCCAGTTGCGCATTAGCAGCACCTACAAGGATTTGCTGGCTCAGGCGGAAACTTCCGCCGAGGTCCGCGAATACGTGCGCGACAAGATCAAAGCCGGCAAGTTTCTCATCAAGAGTCTCAACCAGCGCCAGAGCACCATTTTGAGCATCGGCCGCGAGATCGTGAAGCGTCAGCGGGATTTCATGGAAAAGGGAGTCGAGCACCTCAAGCCCATGACCATGGTCATGGTGGCCGAGGTGGTGGGTGTCCATGAGACGACCGTGAGTCGAGCGGTCTCCGGCAAGTTCATGCGCACGCCTCAGGGGATCTTCGAAATGAAGTTCTTCTTCACCTCCGGTGTGGCGACGGCCGACGGTCAGACGGTGTCCAACACCTCGGTGAAGAACATTCTGGCCGAGCTCATCGCCGGTGAAAACCCGGCCAAGCCTCTCTCCGACGATCAGTTGGTCAACAAGCTCAAGGAGAAGAACGTCATGATCGCCCGGCGCACGGTCGCCAAATACCGGGCTGAGCTGAACGTGCTGCCCAGCCACCTGCGGCGCACGTATCAGTGAGGCCCGCCATTTCCGAGGGCTGAACGGGGGCTGAACGGGGGCTCAATGTGGGCTTAAAGGTGCTGAAAAACGGACTTCGATTCTGAAGTCTTCTGACGTCAGTTGGCGATCCGGGCTGGATCCACGATCACGTGGCGGATTTTTTCGCGCTTCCAAGTGTAGGTGATGTGCACCTTGCCATCGCGGGCCTGCACCACCGCCGGATAGCTGAGTTCGCCCGGGTTGTGGGCGAGGTCGGCCTTGCCCGGTTCCTGGGTGCTCTCGAGGTCGGTGACATGCTTCCAGGACTTGCCGTCCGACGTAATGGCCAGCCCGATCACACTGCGGTTTTCGGCTAGCGGGTTGTAGACCAGCAGAGCCCGGCCATCGCGCAGGCGCACTGCGTCGATGCCACTGTTCGGGTTGGGCAGGCTGGTTTTGGTCAACGGAGTCCAGGTGCGGCCCTGATCCGTGCTCCAGTGCTCGGCGATCACTTTTTGTCGGGTGCGTACCAGGCTTTGGATGCGGCCGCCGTCCCAAATTAGCACGGTGGGTTGAATCGCGCCCCATTGGTCGGCGGTATTCAGTGCTCCGGTTCGATGCCACTCAGTGAAGGGAGGTTTGGACCACTCCATGTGGAGCCGCCAGCCAGCATCCTCGGAGCTGGCTCCGCAGAGAAGGGTGCCATCAGCCAACAACACCGGTTTGTTGCGCACGGGCCCTACTTGGCCGTCGGGCAATCGGCGCGACTTGCTCCAGGTCCGGCCGCCATCCTTGGATTCTTGAACGCGTCCCCACCATGTGTCCGGGCTCGGGCCGACCTTGTAGAAGAGCCACAGGCTACCGCCAGGTTGCTGCCAGAGCACTGGGTTCCAGCAGGCGTATTGAGGGGCGCCCGCGTCTTCGGTGCCTCGGGCCACTTCGACGGGCTTGAGCCACTGATGCTGCGGTTTCTTCGAGAACCAGATCACCACGTCTTTGGCTCGTTCGGCGGTGCCCCCGAACCAGGCGGCGGCCATCCCCTGGGGTGTCTCTTCGATGGTCGAAGCGTGGGAGGACAGCGTGGGCGGCTTGTCGGCCAAGTATTGCAACTTGATCACCGGAGAATTCTGCGCCCCCAAGGCGCATCCGATGATGGCAAAAAGACTCAAAAACCGGCGGGGCATCCGTGGACCATGGAGGCAAATCCCCCAGGTTTCAGCCATAAAATGAATCCAACGCTCAAGATCGCTGACCCACCCCGGGTGGAATCTTCTATTTTCGACGGCGGACTCCCTGTGAATCCCGGTTCGCCTCGGGGTGAGGGCTTGTTGCAGAATCATCGGCGTGGCGCTCATCGATGTTCAGGGACTGACGCGGTCGTTCCGTACCTACAAAAAGGCTCCGGGGTTCTCCGGGGCTCTCAAGGGATTGTTTCACCGCGAGTACGAGACGGTGTTTGCCGTGAAGGATGTGTCGTTCCAGGTCGAGGAGGGGGAGTTTGTGGGCTTCCTCGGGCCCAATGGAGCCGGCAAGACCACCACACTCAAGATGCTGGCAGGGTTGTTGTACCCGACTTCAGGCACCGCCTCAGTGCTGGGCTACGTGCCGTGGGAACGGGCCGATGGCTACCGTCGGCAGTTTGCCCTCCTGCTCGGACAGAAAAACCAGCTCTGGTGGGATCTTCCGGCTCGGGATTCGCTCGAACTCAATGGGCGCATTTACGGTCTGGCACCCGAGGCGTTCCGGCGAACGGTCGATGAAATGAGCGAATTGCTCGGGGTGCGCGACAAGCTCTCCACCGCAGTCCGCGAACTGTCCCTGGGCGAGCGGATGAAGTGCGAATTAATCGCCGCGCTGCTTCACCAGCCGAAGGTGCTCTTCCTCGACGAACCGACCATTGGGCTCGATGTGGTCTCTCAGAAGGTGGTTCGGGAGTTCTTGCGCGAGCACAACCGGCAACGCAAAACGACCATCCTGCTCACGAGCCACTACATGGCTGATATCCAGGAGTTGTGCGACCGGGTCATTATCATCGATCGGGGTACGGTGTTCTTTGACGGGCGTTTGGCCGAAATTCTCGACCGTTTTGCGGGCTTCAAGATCATCACGGTCACTCTGGAGCAGGCGTCCGGGTTCGCTTCGGTACCCTTGGCAGAATTGGGAGAGGTGCTGGAACAGAGCTCGGCGCTGGCCCGGCTGAAGGTGCCCCGGGAATCGGTCATCGCCACTTGCAAGGTGCTGCTGGACCGACTGCCAGTGAAGGATTTTGCCGTCGAAGAGGTCCCTATTGAGGACATCATCCGGCAGGTGTTCGAGAGGCGGTGAGCCGGAACGATTCAATTGGATCGGTCGTGCTGGCTACGTCTTCTTCCGCAAGAGCGTCGTTGTTCGCTCGATCCGGGTTTCAACCATTGGCCTTCTATCGGCCCGCGCCTCGCTCTCGCCTCGTCTTGCGAAAGAATCCGCCACGCCATCCCTTTCCTCCCAACTGAATCGTTCCGGCCGAGCGTCCAGCCCCAGATAAACTTCCCAAACTTGCCGTGACGCCCCTTTTCAAGCCGGTGGGGTTGTTGTCCAATGGCTCCTCACATGCAGTACAACGAACCGCCCAAGGGCATTCAAGAACTCATCCACAGCCTTGAAGAAGGTGAGGGTCGAGTTTGGCTTCAGCGGTTTATCTTGCTGCTGCTGACCCTCATCGCCTTGGGACTTTACCACTTTGATGGAGTAAAGAATTTTGGCACGGCCGAGGCGATGGACTTGGCGCAGTTGGGTCGCAGTCTCTCGGAAGGCCGAGGGTTCACCACCCAGTTGATTCGCCCGCTCAGCCTTCATCTCCAGTCGCCCCGGGCGGTGGAGCAGGGGATCAATCCTCGCCAACTCATCACCGCGGCTCATCCCGACATATCCCACCCACCGCTGTACCCGGTCGCATTGGCAGCGCTTTTCAAGGTGTTGCCCGAGCGGTGGGTTTATGGCGTGGAGTCCGGACCCAGTCGCCGTCCGCCGGCCGAAGTGGCGGTGGGGTGTCTCAATTTCATTGGTTTCCTGGGGTTGGCCTTCGTGCTGTTCCAATTGGGTCGGCGATGGTTTGAACTCTCGATCGGAGTGATGGCGGTGGTGGTTTTTCTGGGGTCCAAGCTCAACTGGGACTTTGCTTTCTCGGGCCTCCCTACGGTGTGGTTGGGGCTGCTGTGCGTGGCGGTTAGCGTGGTCGCCTTGCACATCGGAGGTGCCGCCGACCCCGACGAAGACGGTCGCCCACGGGTCGTGACATTTCGATACGCGCTTTGGTCGGCCCTGCTGGGAGGATTGATCGGGCTTGGATTCCTCATCTCGTATTCCTTCGGATTCTTGGTTCTGCCGATCGCCATCTGTGTGGGGTGGTGGGCTCCCGTTGAGGCCCGCCTGCGAACGGTGGGGTGCCTCCTGTTGGCGTTCCTGCTGCTGACTGCTCCCTGGATGACCCGCAATTACATCCGCAGCGGATTGCCGCTGGGCATTGCCACCCTTGCACCGCTGTCCGGGACTGCTGGTTTTGTGGAGGACCGATTGGAGCGTTCCCAGAACCCAGAACTCTCGAGGGTGCGCCTGGCCGAAGTATTGGCCAAGGTTCTGAGCAATTCCCAGTCGATCCTCGCTAACGACGTCCCCCGGATGTTCGGCAATTGGTTCGGGGCTTTCCTGCTGGTAGGGCTCCTGTTGCCCATGGGAGACGCTCGGATGAACCGGTTCCGCTGGTTGCTCTTGGCCATGCTGTTGGCGTTGGTGCTGGGACAGGCCTTGATCCAGACGCACTTGTCCACGCAGTCCCCATTCCTGAACTCCGAGAATCTCCTGGCGTGGTTTGTTCCGCTGGCCGCGCTCTATGCTGCGGTGGTTTTCCGGTGGGCACTCGATACGTTCGACTTTCCTTATCCGTTGGCTCGATGGATGGCGATGGCGGTGCCTCTGGCCCTCTGCCTCATGCCCTTCGTGATCTCGCTGTTGCCGCCCCGCCAACCGGTCATGTCCAACCCACCCTATTATCTGCCGGTGATTCGACAGTTGCTGGGATACCTCCCTCCGGGCGCCATGGTCTTGAGCGATATGCCGGCGGCGGTCGCCTGGTACGGCCACCTCGACTCCATGCCGTTGACCCTGCGGGCCGGACAAGATCCCAAGGAAGACTTCTACCAAATCCACGACTTCCAGCGTCCGTTCAACGCCCTGCTGCTCACCTCGATTACGTGCGACCAGTTGTGGCATTCCAAATTGATGAACGACTCCGATGCCGTCTGGGGGCGTTTCTACATGGATTACTTGCTCCGCCAGGGAAACATCCCGTCGGGTTTCCCGCTGAAGTTTGCCTTCGGTGATCGGTATCCCGAGAACGGATATCTTTTCGTCGCCGATCGCCCCTACTGGCGCGAGAGTCGCAAATGATCGGGGAATTGAACCCGTGGTCGCCCGCGTCACTCTCGAAATAGCCCTCCGCAAGGAGTTCGACTATTCCATTCCGGAGGAGTTCTCCGATCGGGTGGCCGTGGGCTCCCGGGTCAAGGTGCCCTTTGGGCATCGCCAGGTGCTGGGGGTGGTGACCGAGTTGGCGGAGTCGTCGCCGCAGACCAATCTCAAGCCGATCCTGAATGTGCTCGGAGCGCAAACTCTGGTCACCCCACAGGTGTTGGAGTTGGCCCGTTGGATTGCTTCTTACTATTGCTGCGCCGTCGAGACGGCCCTCAAGAGCGTTTTGCCGGAGGCCGTCCGGAAGGAGGAGGCCGGTTGGCGTGAACGTCTCCATGTGCACGCCCTGACGGTCGTCGGCGAAATGCCCAAGCTCACGCCGAGACAAGAAACGATCTGGCGCATCATCGACGAATGGCGGGAGTTGCCGCTGCAAGAGTTGCTCCGGCTCGGTGAGACGACCGCCGAAACGGTGCGCAAACTCGAAGACAAGGGGTTGGTGTGCATCGCCCCGAAGATCGACGAGCGGGATCCGTATGCGCGGGAACTCATCGTCCCGACCACGCCGTTGACCCTCAATGACGAGCAAGTGGTGGCCTTCCAGGCCTTGGTGAAGGCCCATGACGGGCTCTTGCGGGGCGAGCCGGCTAAGCCGTTCTTACTTTTTGGTGTCACGGGCTCAGGCAAGACCGAGGTCTACTTGCAGGCCATTCAACATGCGCTGGTGCAGGGACGCGGGGCCATTGTGCTGGTGCCCGAAATCTCACTGACCCCACAGACGGTGGAGCGCTTCAAGGCCCGTTTTTCGTCGGGCCCGCATCGGACCCTCGTGGCCGTGCTGCATTCGCATCTTTCAGCCGGGGAACGTCATGACGAGTGGCACAAGATCCGGCAGGGGCGCGCTCGGATTGTCATCGGGGCCCGTTCGGCGGTGTTTGCTCCGGTGCACCCGCTGGGGTTGATCATCGTCGACGAGGAACACGAGCATTCCTACAAACAGGAGGAGACGCCCCGCTACCATGCCCGAGATGTGGCAGTGGTGCGCGCTCAGCGTGAGGGGGCGTTGGTTTTGTTGGGATCGGCCACACCCTCGATGGAGAGTTTCCACAATGCACGCCGTGGAAAATACACCCTTCTCGAGATGGCCAAGCGGGTGGACGACAAGCGACTGCCGGTGGTGCGCGTGGTTGATTTGCGCGAAGAATCCCGCAAGTCCAAGAGCGGGGCTCCTCCGGTGTTCACCCAACGCCTCCGGGAGGCCATTACCCAACGTCTGGAGCGCCGCGAGCAAACGATGCTGTTCCTCAATCGGCGGGGTTTTTCGACGTCGCTGCAATGCCCCCAGTGCGGTCATGTGGCCGGATGCCCCAATTGTTCGGTTTCGCTGACCTATCACCGGTCCTCCCGACGGTTGCTCTGCCATATTTGCGGCCATGAAGAACCGGTTCCGGAACATTGCCCGGCCCCGGGTTGTGGTAATCCGGCCATTCGGTTTGCGGGCATCGGCACCGAGCGTGTCGAGGATGCCCTGCGCAAGGGGTTCCCGCACGCTCGGATCGAACGCATGGATTCGGATACCCTGAAGCGGAAGGAGGACTATCGGCGCATCCTCACCGACTTTCGGGTCGGCAAAATTGATATTCTGGTGGGCACCCAGATGATCGCCAAGGGACTGCATTTCCCGAATGTCACCCTGGTGGGCATCGTTCATGCCGACCTGAGTCTCCATCAGGCGGATTTTCGGGCCGGTGAGCGAACCTTCCAGTTGCTCACCCAAGTCAGTGGCCGGGCCGGGAGGGGCGATGTCGAAGGCGAGGTGTTCGTCCAGAGTTTTACTCCGTTCCACCCAGCCATCCAGTATGCCCGCCGGCATGATTACCTCGGATTCTACGAGCAGGAGGTGGAGTTTCGGGAGCAGTTGCGGTACCCGCCGGTTGCTCGGGTGGCCTTGTTGACATTGAAGGGACGCAATGAAGACAAGGTGAAGCTCTTTGCTGAACACTTGCGCAAGGCGCTCGACGCGGGCTTCAAAGATTGGAAGGACCTGATTTTGGCCGGCCCGGCCCCGGCCCCGTTGCTGAAGGCTGAGAGTTTCTTTCGACACCAGATCATGTTGCGGACCTCGGCGATGAGTCGCTTGTCCATCGAGTTGGGGAAAATCGAACAGACCTTCGCATTGCCCGCCGACCTGACCCTGATTATCGACATCGATCCGGTGAATTTGGGATGACCGGCAAGGATCCCTCGAGAAAACGAGGTAAGGATGGGTAGTGGAGGTTTTTGCCGAGGAAGGTGGCCCCTCCAGTTCGGCAATCGATGCCGGTGGTGGGCTAAAAACTCAGAAAAGCCCAATTTTCTGAGCAAAATCCACCCCGGCACACCCGCTGCTTGGAGGGGAGTCGCGTGGGCTCCACCAATTCCATTTCTTCGATTCTGCCGCCAGGTTCTCTAACCAATGCATTGGCAGCGCCCGATTTGAGCAGCACAGCTGGAACGCTGGGGCGCATGCTTGGAGCGCTCGCTCTGGTGTTTGCCGTGCTCATCGGCGCCCTCTGGATTTACCGGCACTGGCAGCAATTCCTTCTGCAGCGGACTCCTGTCAGCGGTTTGAGGATCGTCGATGTGAAGAGCTTGGGACAGCGGTTGTCGGTGTATGTGGTGGCTTACCGGCACCAACAGTTTCTCATCGGGGGCTCTCCGAACGGGTTATCGCTGCTGTCGCCGTTGGATGCTGATCCGTCCGTATCGGGCAGCTCTTCATCGTCGGATCCCGGCCCTCCAGCTGTAAACCTGTCTGTGAACCCAGTCTCCGAGGGCTCGTTCCGGAGTGTCCTGGAGAAGGCTTTGACACCTTCGGCATGAGCACTTCGATTCCAGCAGGCCGACGCGTCGGGTTTGTTCGTCAGACGGGGTGGGTCATCACCGGATTTCTTTTCGGGCTGGTGGTACTGTTGCTGGCAGTGGCGCCGCTGCAGGCCGTGGCACAGGCCCCGACAACGACTGGCACTTCGGTGGGTGGGCTGCCTCCCTTGACCTTGAACATCGGCATGGATGGCGTTGGGCAGCCAAAAGATGCGGATGTCGCCATCCAGGTGCTTTTTGCCTTCACGCTGTTGTCGATGGCGCCGTCCATCGTGCTGCTCATGACCTGCTTCAGCCGCATCGTCATCGTGCTGTCCTTCGTTCGCAACGCCTTGACTCTTCAGGGCGCTCCGGCCAACCAGGTCATCATTGGGTTATCGCTCTTTCTCACCTATTTCGTCATGGAACCGGTGTGGGCCAAGGTTCAGACCAACGCCCTTCAGCCCTACATGGAGAAGAAGATCACCTCGACCCAGGCCATGGAGGAAGCGTCGAAGCCCATCCGGTCCTTCATGCTGCGACAAACGCGCCCCAAGGATGTCGAGTTGTTCGTGGGATTGGCCAAGATCCCGCCGACCACACCCGAGGCCCTACCCCTGCGAGTGGTCATTCCGGCCTACATCATTAGCGAGCTTCGGACGGCCTTTCAGATGGGATTCCTGATTTTCGTGCCCTTCATCCTCATCGACATCGTGGTCGCCACCATCCTGATGAGCATGGGCATGATGATGATGCCGCCCGCGACCATTGCCTTGCCGCTGAAGATCCTGCTCTTCGTCTTGGTAGACGGATGGTCCCTCATCGTCCGTTCGTTGCTGATGAGTTTCGGGGTCTGAAAGGCCATCGGTATCCTCTCAGTTGCACCCTACTTTTCGACCTAATTCATGAACCCTGAAACCGCTGTTGAAATCATCAAGTCGCTAATTCTCAACTCCGTGACGTTGGCCTCGCCGATCCTGATGACGGCCCTGGTTATCGGCCTCGGTGTGAGCGTTTTCCAAGCGGTCACGTCGATCCACGAGCAGACGCTGTCGTTTGTTCCTAAGGCCTTGGCGGTGCTCTCGCTCATCGTGGTGATGCTGCCCTGGATGGTTCGAACCATGATCGAGTTCACCCGCTCGGTCATTGAGCAGATGCCCCAGATGGTTGGTTGAGCGATGACGGCGACCCAATCCATTTCGGTCTGGGTGTTGGTGATGGTGAGAGCGAGCGGCCTCATCCTCACGATGCCGGTTTTTTCCGGAAACCAGGTGCCCCGCCCCCTAAAGGTTGCCTTGGGAGTCATGCTCGCCACCTTGGCCACGCCGCTGTTGCCGCCCATTGAATTGAAGGTCGATTCGCTGTGGTGGCTCATCCAGGTGATTTTTGTGGAGATGACCGCCGGAGTCGTATTGGGCTTCATCTGCCGCTTCGCATTTTTTGCGCTGGATGTCGCGGGCTCCCTCATCGCCAACGACCTAGGTCTCACCATGTCCACAATTCTGAACCCGGGATCCAATGCCGCTGCGCCCATTACTTCGACGCTGCTGTACTGGCTGGGGGTGATCACTTTCTTCGGTTTGGACATCCATCACTGGATTTTAGTGTTTTTTATCCGGACCTATTCCGTGCTTCCCATGGGGGCGGCCCATGGCAGCGAAGACCTAATGCGCAATGTCCTCGTCCACACAGGGTGGATCCTCTCGGCGGGGATTCAGGTGGCGGCACCCATTATGGCCGTGGCCTTCTTGGTCACTTGGGTGTTCTCGATGCTCGGACGAGCGGTACCTCAGATGAACGTGTTCTCGGAAAGCATGCCGATCCGAGTGCTGTCCGGGCTGTTCGTCTTAGCGATGAGCATGCGCTTTATTGGCGATCACACGGCCAATTTCTTGCGACGGATTCCGGACGATTTTGTCCGCATCGCTCAAATTCTTGGAAACACCCCTTCGAACCCTTAAACGCGTATGTCCGAAGAGAGTGGCGATAAGACAGAGCAACCGACAGACAGGCGGTTGAGCGATGCCTTGGGCAAGGGGCAGTTCGCCAAGTCCCAGGAAATTCAGACCGCATTCGTACTCATGGCCGGAGTGTGGGCGCTTCAATCCTACGGTGGGCAGTTGCTCAAGGATTTGACCGGCGTGTTCCAGACGGTTTTTTTTCATCTCCACGACACGGCGATCGACGTCAACAACCTCCAAGACAAAGCCTCCGAATCGGCCATGACTCTGGTCGGTTGCGTGGCCCCGCCGGTGATCGCCACGGGGGTGGGCGGCTTGGTGGCGGGCCTGGTGCAAAGCCGCTTCCGGATGTTGAGCGACCCCATTAGCTTCAATTGGGAGCGCCTGAATCCCATAGCGGGATTCAAACGAATCTTTTCCTTTCAGGCCCTGTTTCCGGCAGCGGTGAATCTCGTGAAGCTCGGTGCGATTAGCTGGTTCTCCTGGAATCAGGTGCGCTCGGTACTCGACGATCCGATCTTTAATGCACCGGTGGACATTTCCCGGGTGGGCACATTCCTTTCCGAGACGACGATGCGGATCGGGAGTCGGGTGCTCTTGGCGATGATTTTGATAGCAGCCATCGACTACGCCTATCAGCTCTGGAAGACGCAGCGCGACCTCATGATGACCAAGCAGGAGGTCAAGGATGAGGGCAAGCAGAGTGAGGGTAACCCGCATGTAAAGGGGGAGATGCGCAAACGCCGGATGCGCCGAAAATCCTTCAAGGCGCAGTTGGAAGATCTCCCGAATGCCGACGTGGTCATCGCCAATCCGACACACATCGCGGTGGCACTGCGCTATGATCGGGACACCATGGCCGCACCTCGTATCATCGCTATGGCCAAAGATTTCAATGCATTGCGAATCCGTGAGATGGCCGAAAAGCTGCAAATTCCGGTGATGGAGAATAAGCCGCTGGCGCGCATGCTCTTTAAATATGGCAAGGTGGAGGGCGATATTCCTCTCCAGTTGTACACCGCGGTGGCGGAGATACTGGCCTATGTGTATCGGGTGAATCGGTTTCGCTATTATTCGCGCGCGCAGACTCAAGGGGGCACCGTTTCCCAGAGCTCCTCATAGACACGCACACGCAGTTCGCTAAGAGCCCAACCGCCTGGTTCTGGATTGCTCGCGGCCGTTCTTCCGAGGCACGTTTTGGCCGTGACTCCTGGTCTGAATTACCTTTTAGGTGCCTTTCTCTTCACCGCTGCCATCGACGTCGTGGCTGCACCACCGCAAGCAGAGCCCGGGCGTCAAACGGCACAGGAGTTCCGCCGCGAAATTCGCACCGAGCATCATCTGAACTACTTGCTGTATGTGCCGAAGGCTGCGGCTGCCGAGCCGTCCAAGCGCTGGCCGCTGGTGCTTTTCTTGCATGGAGCCGGAGAGCGCGGGACCAATCTCAATGCCGTTGCGGTGCATGGGCCGCCCAAACTAGTGGCCGCCGGTCGGGAGTTTCCCTTCATTCTCGCATCGCCGCAGTGCCCGTCGGGTCAGGTTTGGAATCCCACCACGCTCCTAGCGCTGCTGGATGAATTGCAGGCGAGCCTTCCGGTGGATGGTCGCCGTGTCTATGTCACGGGCCTGAGCATGGGTGGCTACGGCACGTGGGAGTTGGCGGTGAAGCATCCGGAGCGCTTCGCGGCCGTGGCTCCGATTTGCGGAGGCGGAGAACGCATTCGCACGTTACTTCCGGCGCGACGCGAGGCCCTCAAGACGCTGGGTGTCTGGGCCTTCCACGGTGGGAAGGACTCGACGGTGGTGCCCGCTGAGAGCGAGCGGATGGTGGAGGCATTCAAGAAGGCGGGGAATGAGTCGGTGAAGCACACCGTCTATCCCGAGGCCGGGCACGATTCCTGGACCCAGGCCTACAACGATCCCGCGTTCTTCAACTGGTTGTTGCAGCATTCGCGCTGACTCCAAGCCAGAACAATTCCACTCTGACATGATCCGAACGACCCGCGCAGCCATTGCTTCAGGCCAAGGACACTTCGCCATCGAATCCATCGAGGTGGCTTCGCCTCAGGGTGATGAGGTGCTCGTCGAGATCCGCGCTTCCGGCCTCTGTCATACAGACCACGCCTCCTTGGGCTGGAAACGTCCGCTGGTGATGGGTCATGAGGGAGCGGGTGTGGTCCTCGAGGTTGGGCCGGAGGTCACCGATGTCTGTCCCGGAGATCGGGTGGTGCTCAATTGGGTCATTCCCTGCGGCACCTGTTCGGCCTGCCATCGTGGGGCTGCGGTTCATTGCCACAGCAGCCGGCCGGCCCACGTGATGGAACCCTCTGCGGCCCATGCCCATGCCGAGGGGACGCTGCTTCGGGGGGTGCCTGTGGACCGATCCTTCAATCTCGGCACCTTGTGCGGGTTGGCCCTGGTGCGTCAGGCGGCGGTCACCCGACTTGAGACCCGTGTCTCGTTTGAATCGGCCTGCATCGTTGGATGCGGGGTGATGACGGGCTTCGGCTCGGCGGTGAATGTCGCACGCGTTGCTCCAGGCAGTATCGTAGCAGTGATTGGATGCGGGGGAGTGGGGCTCAACGTGATTCAGGGTGCGCGCATTGCCGGGGCCTCCCGGATCATTGCCCTAGACCTCCAAGCGGCCTCGCTCGAGCGGGCACTGCGCTTTGGGGCTACTGAAGTAATTCAGGTGGATCTTGCAGACCGGGAGTTGGAGGCAGCCGCGGTCGAAGTGCGCCGTCGGTGCGGCGGGAGCGGGGCCGATTATGCGTTCGAGGCGACTTCAGTCCCCAGGCTAGCGTTTGCGCCGCTCAAGCTCATTCGTGACGGCGGCATGGCCTTACAGGTGAGTGGCATCAATGATCCGGTCACCGTGCCCATGCCCCTTTTCATGTGGGACAAGACCTATGTGACTCCGCTCTACGGTGGCTGCCTGCCGAGCCGGGATTTCCCTCGTATCTTCGACTTGCACGCCTCCGGGCAGTTGATGCTCGACGAATTGGTTACCCGTACCTACCGACTCGAAGAGTTGGCCGAAGCGTTTGACGACCTCTTGGCCGGGCGGTTGGCCAAGGGCGTGATTACCTTCGGAAATTGAGCCAGCACGGAGAGGCTCCTCAGGAATCTTGGAGGATCTCGCGAATCACCTTGCCGTGAACATCGGTGAGCCGGAAATCTCGCCCCTGGAATCGGTACGTCAGCCGCTCATGATGGATGCCCATTTGATGCAGTAGGGTGGCCTGAAAATCATGCACGTGAACTGGGTTGTGCACGGCATTCATACCGAGGTCATCGGTTTGACCGTATGAAATTCCCGGACGCACACCGCCACCGGCCATCCACGAGGTGAAGGCGTAGGGGTGGTGGTCACGGCCCCAGCGCTTGCGGTCATCGAGGTTGCCCTGGATGAACGGCGTTCGGCCGAATTCGCCGCCCCACACCACCACGGTTTCGTCGAGCAGCCCCCGCTGCTTGAGATCGATGACCAGTCCGGCGGAGGGTTGGTCGGTGTCGCGGCATTGGGTGTAGAGTTCAGTGGTCAGACTGTTGTGCTGATCCCAACCGGCGTGCATCACCTGCACGCAGCGGACGCCTCGTTCGATGAGCCGCCGGGCCATGAGGCAATTGTAGGCAAAGGTGCCGGGCTCTCGGACGCTGGGGCCGTAGAGGGCTAAGACCGACTCCGGTTCCTTCGATAAGTCGGCCAGTTCCGGCACGCTGGTCTGCATGCGGAAGGCCATTTCGTACTGAGCGATGCGCGTGGCAATCTCTGGGTCGCCATGGGCTTCAAACTTGAGTTGGTTCAACGCACCGAGGTCATCGAGCATGGAACGTCGGGTGGCTGAGGGCAGTCCGGCCGGATTGCTCAGGTAGAGCACGGGCTCGTTACCGCCCCGAAATTTTACCCCCTGATAGCGGGAGGGCAGAAATCCGGAGCCCCAGTAGAAATCGTAGAATATCTGGCCACAGCTGGTCCCCTTGCTCACCGAGGTCATTACGGCGAAGGCCGGCAAATTGTCTGTCTCGCTGCCCAGGCCGTAAGTCAACCAGGCTCCTAGGGTGGGACGTCCGGGAATCTGGGCGCCACTGAGCATTAGTGAAATGGCCGGAGCATGGTTCACGGCATCGGTGTGCATGCTTTTGACGAAGCACAGTTCGTCGGCGATACGGCCTGTGTGGGGCAGAAAATCACTCACCCAGGCCCCGCTTTGGCCGTGCTGGCGGAAGGGTTCTACCGGCGCAAGCATGAGTTTGCCATCGGCCTTGCCCGTCATGGTGCTGAAGCGTTTGCCGCCGATGTAGGAATCGGGCAGCGGCTTTCCGTGGCGTTTTAGTAGCTCCGGTTTGTAGTCGAAGAGATCGACATGGGTGGGCGCGCCATTTTGAAACAGATAAATAGCGTGCTTGGCACGGGCCGGATGGTGAGGGCGAACCTGCAGGGGTGACGTGGGAGCAGGGGGTGCCGCCGCAGCCTGTCCTGAGCCGAGCAGTTGGCTCAGAGCGGCCAGGCCCAAGCCCGTGCCCGAGCGACCTAGAAATTGGCGTCGGGTTTCTCGAAGGAGGAAATCGTGGGCGGTGCTCAATGGGTTTATTCCTTGGTCAGGGCTTCATCGAGGTTCAGCACCGTGCTGGTGGTGACCGTCCAGGCGGCCAGTTCCACAGGGTTTAGGCTGGAGGGGGTGGGGTGTTCGCCGGTGCGGATCCACTGGGTCGCCAGTTCGGGTTGGTGCGCGTAAGTGGCTCGGTGGCGGCGGAGACCCTCGAGCAGGATCTGGCTTTCGGCAGGGCGGGGGCGTCGCCCGAGGATTTTCTGGAAGATCTGCACCAGACGTTCGGAGTCGCGGGACTCGCTCGCCAAGACTTGCTGAGCCAAGACGCGGGCCGCTTCTACATACCCTGTGTCGTTCAGCGTGAGCAGGGCATGCAGGGGGACGTTGGTCCGCGGCGTCTTGACGGTGCAAGTTTGACGGTTGGCCACATCGAAGAAGAGCGTCGGACCGATGATGCGCCTCCAGAACACATACAAGCTGCGGCGGTAGAGCGCTTCACCATGGTCTTGCGTGTAGCGTTTGTTACCGAAGGTGGTTTCTTCCCACACGCCGGGCGGTTGGTAGGGATTGACTGCCGTGCCGCCGAGCCGTTCGGTGAGCAAGCCTGCGGAAGCCAGAGCCATGTCCCGGATCATCGGCGAGGACATTCGGAATCGAGGACCCCGGCTAAGTCTGCGATTTTCCGGATCCCGCTCCCGGTTTTCCGGCGAGCTTTGCGACGATTGCCGGTAGGTGCCGCTCATCACGATGGAGCGGACGAGGGCTTTAACATCCCAGCCCGATTCCACGAACTCGATGGCCAGCCAGTCGAGCAGTTCGGGGTGTGAAGGCCGTTCGCCTTGGAGGCCGAAGTCTTCGGAAGTCTTCACCAGGCCAACGCCGAAGAACTGCTGCCACAATCGGTTGACCGTCACCCGGGCGGGCAGGGGATTGGTGGGTGAGACGAGCCACTGGGCCAGTTCGAGACGGTCAGGCCGAGCCACACGGTGCCCGGGCGTCAGGTGTCCCGGCAGAGATGCGAGCACTTCAGGTCCCCGGTTCTCGTAGCTGCCACGAACCAGTTGATGAGTAGTGCGGGGCTTGGGCAGGTCTTCCATGACCATCACCTGAGGAATCTGGCTCTGGACAGTGTCCCAGTGGATTCGCGAAGCCCGTTGGCGCTCCAAAACCGCGACGTACTCCGGGTCAAAATCGCGCCAGAGAGTGGTCATTTTCTGGAGTCGGCCGGCGTCCCGATTGGCTGCGGGCACTTTGAGGTGTTCGCGATGGGCGGCTGAAAAATCTTGGGCCAGCGGGGTTTGGTCGAGTGATTGGCCCGCTTCGGGGTGGAAGCGCTTTTGTTCCAAGGCCTCCGTGTCGCGGATGAAGTGGGACAGCCCCCTTTGAGCGTCGTCCACGCGGGTCCTCAATTCACGGTTGAGGACGGGCAATAGGGGCGGTGTCCGGGGGTTGCCTCCGCTCCCATCGACGGAGGTTTGGTTGAAGAAGGACATGAGGCCGAAGTAGTCCTTCTGGGTGTAGGGATCGAACTTGTGGTCGTGGCAGCGCGTGCAGTTGAAGGTGGCTCCTAGCCAGACCGTGGCCACCGTTTCTGTTTGGTCGAAGAGGTAATCGATCCGGTTCTCCTCCGCGATGCGTCCGCCCTCGCCATTAATTGCGTGGTTGCGGAGGAAGCCCGTGGCGAGGCGTTGTTCGTCGGTGGCTCCCGGCAGGCGGTCTCCAGCGATTTGCCACAGGGTGAATTGATCGTAGGGCAGGTTGCGATTGAAGGCGTCGGTCACCCAGTCCCGCCAGGGCCACATGGTCCGTTCGCCGTCACCCTGGTACCCATTGGAATCGGCATAGCGGGCTGCTTCCATCCATTCCCAGGCCATTCGCTCACCGAATCGTGGGGAGGCCAGTAGGCGGTCCACCTGCCGCTCATTGGCCTGCGGCGAGGGATCGGCTACGAAGGCGTCGACCTCGGCCGGTGTCGGAGGGAGCCCGGTCAGGTCGAGGCTCCATCGACGGATTAGCGTGGACCTCGCGGCTTCAGGTGCGGGCTGGAGTCCGTCGGAGGCCAGGGTGCTGCGCACGAGGGCATCGATAGGATGGGAGACACCGGGGACCACTGGGATCGTGGGGCGTTGGGGAGGTTCGAAGGCCCAGTGCCGCCCCCAAGGGGCTCCTTGCGTAACCCATCGGCGCAAGAGGGCTACTTGCTCGGGCTTGAGGGACTTGCCGGATTCGGGCGGCGGCATGACCTCGTCCGGATCGCTGCTGAGGATGCGACGCAGAATTTCGCTCTGGTCGGGGCTCCCAGCGTTGACGGCGATCTTACCGCTTTTACCCGAGCCGCGCGCCCCCGTGAGGGTGTCCAATCGCAGGCCTCCCTTGCGGGCTTTTTCATCGGGGCCGTGGCAAGCGAAGCAAGAATCGGAGAGCAACGGCAGGATTTCCCGGGAGAAGCGAATCGGTGCTTGGGTTGATGGCGGATTCTGACCCAATGCAATCGTCGCTCCAGCCACAATCCAGACAGTGGTCCAGACAGTGGTCCAGACACGGAGCAGTCTTTGGAGTTCGGTGAGCATCGGGATCTGTGCTGCAGGGTAATGGCCCCTCTCCCACCGGCAATGCTGGAACCGATGGAACCCCAGCATTCTTACAGTGTGCTGAAGACTAGCGGGCCAGAGTTTCTGGAAAGCACCCCGGCGGCCGCCCGATGACTTCCGAGGTAGGGACCGATCTCCCGAGCAGTCCGGCACTGCCGACATTCCGATCCGGCTCCTAGGTAGAGACCGATCTCCGAGCGGTCCGGCACTGCCGACGTTTCGATCCGGCTCCGAGGTAGGGACCGATCTCCGAGCGGTCCGTCCCAGTGGGACAGGACAGGTAGAGTAGCGATCCTTTTTCATGTTCGCCGGAGTGGCGCTTTCGGAGAAATCGCCCTACCTCGGAGGTGCATGGGTTAGGCTGAGATTGCAGCAGTAATCCGCGATATAGCCCGATGAGCCGCCTAGTCCGATCCGGCTCCTAGGTAGGGACCGATCTCCGAGCGGTCCGGCTCTGTTTGGGTTTTGTCCGGTAGCTCAACCCCTGCTTGCGCTGGCAGCGCGATCGCGGTTGGATTTAAACCATGATCCCCGCGTTGTCCTGGTCTCCTGTTCGCCGTCTTGGCGAAGGGTTGGGATTCCTAGGCTTGCTGGTTGGAATCAGTCTTTGGGCCGTGTCGGCTACGGCCGCCACATCGGGCCATCCAAAACCGCCTGAGCGGCCGGTTTTTGAGCGCGATATCCGACCTATTTTCAAAGCCCATTGTTTTCAATGCCATGGCGAGGAGGACAAACCCAAGGGTGGGGTGGATTTGAGGCAGCGGCGACTGCTGCTCAATCGTTCCGAATCCGGAATGGTTCTCGTGCCAGGCAAGCCCACTCAGAGCCATCTTTTGACGGTATTGAAATCCGGCGAGATGCCCAAGGGTGGTAAGCCATTGTTGCCTGAGCAAGTGATGCTCATCGAGCGGTGGATTGCGCAGGGAGCTCCGACCGTGCGTCCCGAACCGCTGGAGGTGCCGCGTTGGGTCATCACCGAAGAAGAGCGTGGGTTCTGGGCGTTCCAGCCGGTGGGTTATCCCAAGCCACCTCAAGTCCGATCTCCAAAAACGGCCCGGACACCCATTGATGCCTATTTGCTCGCTCGCCTGAAAAAAGAAGGGCTCGAGCTGGCCAAGCCGGCGCGGCCGGAGCAATGGATCCGCCGGGTCACCTTCGACCTGACGGGACTTCCACCGACGCCGGAAGAAGTAGCCACCTTCCTCAAAGACACCTCCGATGCCGGTTACGAACGGTGGGTGGATCGGCTCCTCGATTCGCCGGCCTATGGGGAGCGCTGGGGGCGTCACTGGCTCGATGTGGCCGGATATGCCGATTCCAATGGTGGAGTGGAGGCCGATTCCGAGCGCCCTTGGGCCTGGCGCTATCGCGATTACGTGATCCGATCTTTTAATGAGGATCGTCCCTTCGACGAATTCATCACCGAGCAATTGGCCGGCGATGAACTCCTGCCCACCATCTCAGCCGATCTGACCGGTCGGGATCTCGATCGGTTGGTGGCCACGGGTTTTCTGCGCATGGCCCCAGATCCGACTGGAGATGGTCCGCCCGAGCCCGAGTTGGCGCGCCATCAGGTCATTGCCGACACCCTTCAAATCGTTTCCTCGTCGCTGTTGGGTATGACGGTCCAGTGCGCACAATGCCACGACCACCGGTATGATCCCATTCCGCAGGTCGACTACTACCGGTTGCGTGCGGTGTTTGAACCCGGGTTTGACTGGAAGCATTGGAAGAATCCCGCCCAACGCCTGGTTTCGCTGATGCCGCCAGAAGATCGGTCCATTGCCAACTGCGTCGAACAGGCGGCCAAGGTTCATGATACCGAAGCCACCCGACTGCACGATGAACTCATCGAAAAATTCGTGCAGAAGCAGCTTCTATTGGTCCCGGAAGCCCGTCGAGACGTCGTGATGAGTGCGCGACGGACACCCGCTGCCAAGCGCAGCCCAGAACAGCTCCAGTTGCTCCGCGAATTCCCGATGTTTCAAGACCACATCATCCTTGGAGAAATAGATCGGGAAGGGGCCAACAAGGTGGAAGAAATTCGCAAGCGCGCCACGGCCGATCGGGCATTGAAACCTTCCGATCCCATGGTGCAAGCCTTGGTCGAAGCATCGGCGGAGCCTGTGACCACGGTGCGCTTCCATCGGGGCGATCCCCAGCAACCGCGGGAAGTCCTCAAACCCGGGTTGTTGTCGGTCATGGGCCTGGGTGGTTTGGACACCGAGATTCCAGAATCCATTCCAGGCCGTCGCACCAGCGGTCGTCGCCTCGAACTGGCCCGCCGACTCACGGATCGAAACAATCCGCTCACCGCACGCGTGTGGGTCAACCGGCTCTGGTATCAACATTTTGGAATGGGACTGGTCGCCACCCCCGGCGACTTCGGGGTGCTGGGTGAGCGCCCCAGCCACCCGGAGCTTCTCGATTGGTTGGCCGCGGACTTCATGGATCACGGCTGGAAGAATAAGCGGCTTCACCGCCTCATTGTGACCAGTGCTGCCTACCGCCAGAGCAGCGTGAACTCGGCCGCGCAGCGGAAGGATCCGGACAATCGATTGCTCGGTCGATTCCGCCTCCGGCGCTTGGATGCCGAAAGTGTGCGCGACAGCCTCCTGGCGGTGAGTGGTCGCCTCGATGTCAGTCGTTTTGGCCCGCCGGTTCCCATTGCGGTCAACGCCCAGGGCCAGTTCGTGGTGGGGCGCCAGAAGCGCGATGGCAACGGTGATGCGGTCGGCGTCGAGGTCGGAGGCACTGCTGACTTTCGACGCAGCCTGTATGTGACGGTGCGCCGCACGATGCCTGTGGGGGTCCTCGAGACCTTTGATGCTCCGGTGGTCAATCCCAACTGCGAGGCTCGACCGGTCTCAACGGCCGCCCCGCAATCGTTGATGTTTCTCAATGATGGGTTTGTCCTCGATCGCTCGCTCGACCTGGCCCAGCGCCTCCGTCGGGAATATCCGGGTGATGAGCCTGCTCAAATTGACCGGCTCTGGCAGTTGCTCTTCGCCCAATCGCCCAAGTCGGCGGACGTGGTTCGGAGCCTTCATTTTCTCAAAGAGCTTCGCAGTTCGCTGACACCGTCTGAGTCCTTAACACCCGGAAAACCGGCCGCCGCCTCACCCCCGGGATCGCCTGCAATTTTGCCCGAGGAGCGCTCTCTGGCTGCATTGTGTCAGGTGCTGTTGGGATCCAACCGGTATCTCTACCTCGACTGAGTCATGGATCGTTTCATCAATACACCGTCTCCGTCGGGCTTCTGTTCCCGGCGTCACTTCCTTCAGGCGGGCAGCGCCTTTGGGCTTGGATCCACCGCCTTGGCCTGGCTCCTCCAGCAGGAGGGGCTTCTGAGTGCGCCCTCGCGCCCAGAGTTGGAACAGCGCACCTATGATTTGAAACCCAAGGCCGGCCACCATCCGGCCAGCGCTCGGGCCATGATTTCCATCTTGATGATCGGTGGCCCGAGTCAGATGGATCTCTTCGATCCCAAGCCCCTACTGAACCAATGGGCCGGAAAACCCTTTCCGGGAGACTTGAAGTTCGACAACGCCGGTCAGGCCAGTTCCAAGGTCATGCCCGGGCTTTGGGAGTTTCAAAAACACGGTCAGTGCGGCACGGAGTTGTCGTCGCTGTTGCCCCACCTGGCCCGTGTGGTCGACGAAGTGTGCGTGGTGCGCTCCATGCGAACGGGAGTGAACAATCACGGGCAATCGCTCTATGCGCTGACCAATGGCCGCATTACTTCGGGTGCGCCCACTCTTGGTAGTTGGCTCTCCTACGGCCTTGGCACCCCTAGCCAAGAGTTACCAGCCTTCCTCACGCTGACCCATCCCTCGGGGTTGCCCCTGCTTGCGGAGGCGAATTGGTCCAACGGATGGTTGCCCTCGATCTTCCAGGGAACCGTCGTCCGGCCCACCGAGCCCCGATTGCTGAACCTAGATCCGGCTCCCTACCTCCGCGGAGCCCCTCAGGATAGGCAGTTGGAATTGCTGGGGCAACTCAACCAAGAGCACCGTCTGGAGCATCCCGGTGAACAAGATCTTGATGCACGCATCGCCAGTTACCAATTGGCAGCGCGCATGCAGACTGCGGCCAAGGAGGCGATGGACATTCGCTCGGAGTCGGAAGCCACCCGTCGCCTCTATGGCATCGACCAAGAACGCACCCGCGACTACGGCACCCGATGCCTGATTGCCCGTCGTCTCGTCGAGCGGGGCGTGCGTTTTGTGCAGGTGGTCAACAACGGCCAGAGTTGGGATCAGCACAGCAATCTTTTTACGGCATTGCCGGATTTGTGCGGGCGGACCGATCAACCGGTGGCCGCCCTCATTCAAGACCTCAAGGCGCTCGGTTTGCTCGATTCCACACTCGTGCATTGGGGTGGCGAAATGGGCCGTCTACCGGTTATCCAGAATGATGGTCCGAAGGAGAAGGTGGGTCGTGACCACAACACCTACGGTTTCACCCATTGGCTCGCCGGCGGCGGTGTTCGCGGAGGAATGACTTATGGCGAGACCGACGAATGGGGACACCACGCCGTGAAGGACATTGTGACCCACCACGATCTTCACGCGACCCTCCTGCATTTATTCGGGCTAGATCACACCCGACTGGTGTATCGGAGGGCCGGCCGCGAGCTCAGCCTCACCGACAACAAAGTGGCCCGGGTGGTCCGGGATATCCTAAAATCCTGAGGTTGCCGGCGGGATAGTCGCTGAGAGTTTTTAGCGAAGATCGGTGATGCAGCTCCAAGTATAGGGGGCGCGATTGAAGTGTGATCACATCGGTAGACCCGCCCCTTCAGGCTGCGATCTGAGCCGGTGGTCCGAACCGCCCCCTCAAGAAAGACGGCGCCACTTTCGCCCTGATGTTTCCAGAAGAGCGTCGGCTTTTGTAGGGCCTTGGCTGCCCGCAGGGTAGGATTCCAGCAGAGCGTCAGGCTGCTCTTTGCAGAGGTCCAGATACGGCTGAACGATCCGCCAGCCGGCCTCCACGCTGTCCGCTCGCTGGAACAGCGTCGCATCCCCGATCATGCAGTCGTAAATCAGGGTTTCGTAGCCGGTGCTCGGAGCATTCTCGAAGTAATCCTTGTAGTGGAAATCCATATGGACCTGACCCAGTTGGATGGCAGGGCCGGGAATCTTCGCGCCAAAGGCCAGAGAGGCTCCCTCATCCGGTTGCAATTTGAGGATGAGTGTGTTGGGTTCGAGTTCTTCAGTCTGGGTCTCGCGGAAGAGCGAGAAGGGGGGGCGTTTGAACTCGATGGAAATCTCCGTGCTGCGCTGTGCCATCCGTTTGCCCGTTCGCAAATAGAAGGGCACACCGGACCAGCGCCAAGTGTCTACGCCGAGTTTCATGGCGATATAGGTCTCGGTGAGACTCTCCGGGTGGATACCTTCCTCCTCACGGTAAGCCTTGAGGGGCTTTCCGTCGCTATTACCCGCCTGATATTGACCGCGGACCACGTCTGTCAGGGGATTGATAAGGTGAACTGCATCCAAAACTTTGGTCTTCTCGGTCCGGATGGCATCCGCGCAGAAGGAGTTCGGGGGCTCCATGCAAATTAAGGCCAGGAGCTGAAAAACGTGGTTAGGCACCATGTCGCGCATGGCTCCAGTGGATTCATAGAAGCCCGCCCGCTTCTCTACCCCAACGGTCTCGGCCACCGTAATTTGCACGTGGTCGATATGATTGCGATTCCACAGCGGCTCAAAGATCCCGTTGGCGAACCGCTTGACCATGATGTTTTGGACCGTCTCCTTCCCAAGAAAATGGTCCATCCGATAAATTTGGTCTTCGTGGAGCGTTCTTAAAATCTGCTGGTTGAGTGCACGGGCCGATTCGTAGTCATTGCCGAAGGGTTTCTCGATGATCACTCGGCGGTATTTATCCGGGCCCTCTTCCACAAGACCGGATTGACCCAGATGCTCGATGACGTTTCCGAAGAAGCGTGAGGCAACCGCAAGGTAGAAGACCGCGTTTTCGCTGGTTCCGTGGATACGGTTTTCACCGTCCAACCGATCTTTGAGAGTTTTATAAAGTCCGGGATCACCGAAGTCTCCACGGATGTAACTCATCTGGGAGAGCAGGCTTTTCCAATGGGCTTCGTCAAACTCCACCGAAGAAGTCTTTTCGGTGACAAAGGATCGAACCGACTCATCCAAACGAGCTCTGAACGATTCGTCGCTCAATTCCTGACGGTCCACCCCGATCAGCGAGAATTGATCGGGAAGCAGCCCGGTGCGAACGAGGTTGTACAGCGCTGGAACGAGCAACCGACGCATCAAATCACCGCCCGCGCCAAAGATTACCAGATTGCAGGGCGGGGCTTTGTCTCCATGGACAAATCGTTTGGAAGTATTCGGTAGGGCTGCGCTCATGAGTAACGAGGGGTGCGTGGGCACCGCTCGTTCTCCAGCAGCAATCCGAAGGCCATCCGCTGTGGCCCGTTCTTAGAATCGGGACACCGCGAGGCCCGTAATTAATGCGAATGATTGGGCGAATCCGAGTTGGCGGCCGCTCGCCCACAAGTGGGGCAGTGTCGCCAGTTGGCATCCCAAGCCATGTCCGGACCCACACCGGTTTTGGCAGCTTTGGGTTGTGCAGAGGGCACCTCGTCGACCGACTCTTCGCCAAAGAGCGCCACCATCATCGTCTTGCCGACAATGTTCATCAGCATGCCGAACAGCACCAACCCGCAGAACATCGTGACGACCGCGATCAATCGGCCTGCCAAGGTGACCGGATAAATGTCCCCGTAGCCAACCGTGGTGAGAGTCACCACGCACCACCACATGGATTGGGGTACCGAATTGAAACTCGAGAGTCCTCCGTTGACGGTGGTCTCTTTGCCCCAGCGAATTTTTTCCTTAGGGTTGGTGCCGTTGTGGATGGGGGTGGCTGTCTCAGGGATTTTGCTAATGAGGTCCCCGTCCGGAATGGCTACTTCAAAAATGTTTTTTACCGGATCCCAGAGCTTCACATCCCAAGTGCCGTCGAAGCCAGATTCGCCGCTGATAATGACCTTACTCCCGGTTAGGTCACCGCTAAGTCCTTGGGCGGAGAACCGCAGTGAATTGGTGCCCGTCCGTTGGACGGTATCCAATTCGCCATGAGCAAACTCGGCGTGGTAAATGAGCGTGCTGGAGATGATGACCACGGAGAACAGGGCCAAGAAGTAAATCACCAGGTTGGTCACCATGGGGCTGCGTGGCTTTCCGTCCTTGTCTCTCTTGAGTTGCGTCACGGCCTCGCGGGCCAATTTCAGCACTCGGAGCACCCGCAAGACCCGCAAGACTCGCAGCACTCGGGTGGACTTGAGGGCTGTAATGTTGGCCATTTGCAAGTAGGTGGGGAGGATGGCTAACAGATCGATAATCCCCCAGAAGCTGAAAATGTAGTCACGTTTGCGACGGATCGTCATGACGTGACCGATGTACTCCAAAGTGAAGATGAAGGTGATAATCACCTCGCAGACGTAGAACCATCCTTGGAAGCGATCTTGGATCGAATCCACGGTCTCCAGTGCACCGGTGATTGCAGCCACGAAGATGACCAAATTCAGGATGGTGTGGATCACCTGATAACTGGTGGTCGTGGGCTCATGAAACATCCGGTAAAGCCAGACTGGACCCACTGGCGATTGGGAGGCTTCGCGATGATCTTGGCTGGGGTCGACTTTCATGGGAATTGCCGTCGTAGCACAAAAAATGCCGGGATGGAGACAAACGGTGCCGCGAAGGGAAATTAACGTAAACAGCCAACGGCATCCCTCTGAACCGAGTGACACGCTCAATGAGTCGAAGCTTAACCGTTTCTTGCCGCTTTAGAGTAGGTTTCTAATTAACTCAGTACGAACGCTTCGCTGAGTGGGACCGACTTCTATTAAATCAGTCGGGCTGATTGCTGTTTTTTAGGCAAAAGCGCGGTGGTTCGATCGTCACGGGCCACCCACCGGCGCACTCCTCGCTTGCGCCTTGTCTTCCAAAGAATTCGCCACGCCCTCCCGTTTTTCCCAACTGCAGCGTGCAGGCTTAGACCAAGGGTTTCACCACCACAGGAAGTTGGGGTCGGGAGGTTGTCCGGCCAGGGCTTCCATTTGCGCGGTGGGCAGAAACTTAAAGAATTCGGCGTGTGAATCTCCGAAGAGCATCATCATGCGGTTCTTACCTTTGTAATTGTGCCACTGGCTGCGGGGCTTGAGGACATCTCGGTTGGCATGCCAAATCCAGTCGCCCTGGATGATCTTGGTCGAGGGAGCACGGGCGACTTCTGAGCCCTTGATGGGGACGATCACCGTGTTGCCCTTGGGTGCGCAAACCATCTTGACCTTGTAGTAATCGAAGCCGAACTCAGTCAGGTAGCTGTTGCCGTACTGCATGAACGCGTTGGTGCAGTTGACCCCACGTCCTGCCAGCGACCAAAAGTCCCCCTTGTCGGAGGGGCAGTGGAAGGCCTCGTAGGAATTGCCGACGTAAGTGTTCAGGGGGCGATTGGTCGCCGCGGTAAACACATCGTAGGTGCCGTTTTTTCCGCCGGTTGAGGCCCAGTCGTTGATCGCCGGATACGAGTCCCGATTGTCATCCGTGTACATGAAGTAGGCCTTGCCGATTTGGCTTTGGTTGCTCATGCACTTGACCGTATGGGCCTTTTGCTTGGCGGTGGCCAAGGCGGGCAGGAGCATCCCGGCCAAGATGGCGATGATGGCGATGACCACCAGCAATTCGATCAGGGTGAAGGCCCTGGAGCCGGAGGCGTCAACGGGGTGAAAATGGGTCGTCTTCATGTTACGGCAATCCTGAGGGGTATCTGACATCACGCTAACAACCGTTGAATTAGATTCCATGAAAATCTCCGTCTGCGAAGTGTCTGCTGGATGGGCGGAGTGTGTTGAATTTCGGCATTGAGAGCCTCAGCCCCATCCTCAAGCTTTCCACTATCGTGACGACCACCCACGTCGGCAACACCCCAGTCCAATCCACCTTCTCGCTGCCTCTTGCTGCGCCTCCGTCGACTGCCCGTGTAGTCATTGTCGGAGGGGGCATTGTGGGCTGTTCGGTGGCCTACCATTTAGCCAAGGCGGGCTGGAAGGATGTTGTGCTGTTGGAGCAAGGCCTGCTCAGCGGCGGCACCACTTGGCATGCGGCCGGCATGATCGGGCAGTTGCGCGCCAGCAACAGCATGACCCAGATCAACAAGTACTCGGCCCAGCTGTATCCTAAGTTGGCCGAGGAGACGGGTCATGACGTGGGATGGGTTCGTACCACCGGCCTGACACTCGGGACTAACCCGGAGCGCATGACCCAGCTCCGTCGGACCGCCGCGATGGCGGAGGTGTTCGGGGTCGAGGCCCATCTCATTGGTCCCAAGGAAGCTCAAGAGCTCTGGCCGCTCATTCAGGTGGAGGATGTGCTGGGGGCAGTCTATTTGCCCGGCGATGGACGAGTGATACCCGGCGAATGCGCGGTGGCTCTCGCCAAAGGCGCCATGGCTCACGGAGCTGCCCTCTTTGACCGAACACGCGTGGCCTCGCTGCTGAAAGTGCCCGGTCCGCATGGACGCCAGCGGGTCACCGGGGTGCGCTTGGAAAGTGGGCAGGAAATCCGCGCTGAATGGGTCGTGCTCGCCTGCGGCATGTGGGCCCGTCAACTCGGTTTGGCCATCGGTGTCGACCTTCCGCTTTACCCGGTGGAACACCATTACGTCTTGAGCGAACCCATCGAGGGTGCCTTGCCGACGTTGCCGTGCGCCCGCGATCCGGATGCGGCGATTTACTTCCGCACGCTGGACGATGGATCCATCAAGCTCGGAGCCTTCCAGTGGCGTTCAAAGCCCTGGCAGATTGGAGACACCGTCCCGGGTGACTTTGCCTTTGGCCTGCTGCCCGACGACTGGGATAAGTTTTCCGAGCCCTGGGCGGCCGGGAAACACCGCATCCCGGCGCTGCGCACGGCGAAGTTTCCGAAGTTCGTCAACGGGCCGGAGAGCTTCACGCCTGACAACAATTTCCTGATGGGCACACCGGCTGGCACCGAGGGCTTGTTCGTGCTCGCTGGCTTCAATTCGGTGGGCATCGCCAGTGCCGGCGGTGTCGGCAAGTTCGCCGTGCCGTGGTTGGAGTCGGGCGAGATGCCCATGGACCTCTGGAGTGTGGATGTCCGCCGCTTTGTGCCGGCGCAAAATGGGCGGGATTACCTCCAGGCCCGCGCCGCCGAGGTGCTGGGATTGCACTACCAGATGGCTTGGCCCAATCGCGAGATGGAGACATCGCGGGATGTTCGCGCCACGCCATTGCACGCGCTGACCCGCGCCACCGGCGCCTGCTTTGGGCAGACCGCAGGCTGGGAACGCCCATTGTGGTATGCGCCGGCGGGCACCGAGCCAGAGCTTCGTTACTCCTTCAGCAAACAGAACTGGGCACCGCAGGTGGCAGCCGAAGTGCGACGGTGTCGCGAGCAGGTCGCGCTGTTCGACCAGTCCACATTTGCCAAGTATGAGATTCAGGGGCCCGACGCATTGGCCAGCCTCGACCGGCTTTGCGGCAATCGCCTCGACGTCCCCATCGGTCGCATCGTGTACACCGGCTTGCTCAATGCCCGCGGCACCTACGAGAGCGACGTGACCATCGTGCGTGTGGCTGACGACCGCTTCTACGTCATCGCTCCAACCCAGCAGGTGCGTCACGACGCCGACTGGATTCTCCGCAACCTTCCGGAGTCGGCCGACCTCCGACTCACCGACGTGACCGACGCGTTCGGTGTGGTCTCGATCATGGGGCCGCAGTCGAGGGCCGTCCTCCAACGGGTGACGGAGACCGACCTCTCTGCCACAGCATTTCCCTTCGGCCTCAGTGCGGAGATTCGCATCGCCGGTGTGCCATCACCTGTGAGGGCTCTCCGGGTGACGTATGTCGGTGAGCTCGGATGGGAGCTGCACGGGCCTGCATCGTCGATGGCCGCTGTCTGGACAGCGCTGTCGGAGGCAGGGAAACCCGAGGGCATCGGCCCGGCCGGGACTTACGCCATCAACACGCTTCGTATTGAGAAGGCGTATCGCGCCTGGGGCCACGAGCTTTCGGTCGACGAAAACCCGTTCGAGGCGGGCTTGTCCTTCGCGGTGGATTGGAACCGGGACTTCCTGGCCAAACCCGCTTTGCTCAGCGTGAAAGGGGGCCCACTGCGCAAACGCTTGGTTTCGCTGGTTATGGGCTGCGACGACCCGACCGTGACCTTATGGGGCAACGAGCCCGTGTTCCGGGAGGGGCGTTTGGCGGGATACACCTCCAGCGCCGCCTATTCGCCGACGCTCTCGGCTCCGGTGGCGATGGCTTACATTAAGCGTCCGCCTGAAGAGGCTGCGCTCGGCGTGGACACCGCATGGCTCGAGGCCGGTCGGTACGAAATCCTTCAGGACGGCGTGAAGCGTCCAGCCCGGATGACCTTGCGCGCACCGGTGGATCCCGAGCGTGCGCGAATCCTGAGTTGAGCCTTTAATCGGACACCTTCGCGAGCACACTAACGCCCCGTCTGAGGACTACCCTTTTAGCTAAGGTGATTCAAACCCACGACCTTAGAAACAGCACGAGATCACCCGTATGCGAGCCCACCCATTCAAGCAATTCCACCATTCAGCGGTCCTCCTCAGGACCTGGATCCTTCTGATTGCCGCTCTTCCAGCCTTCGGCGCCCGGGTGCAAGACGCTTCGCCTTTTTCGCCCACCTACGCCGATCCGGCTGTCCCCTTGTTGCAACTGCCCACCGACTTCCGTGCCCGGCGCACTTCGGCCAACCTCAACCTGACAGCGGGGCAGCCTGTAGAGATTTTCAATGCCACAGGAGCGGGCTGTGTGCGCCATATGTGGTTCGTGTTTGGCGACAAAGCGATCGATGATTTGTCGATTGAGATCACCGTCGATGGTGCTGCGGAACCCCAGACTCGGATGCCATTCCGTTCGTTCTTCGGCGCCCTGTTGGGTTTCGAGGATTACCACATGGATAGTGCGGGGTTGGTGAACTTCCCGAACTTCACCGTCACCAACGACGTCCACATACCCGCCAAGGCGTCCCCCGGATGGAATCTTTACCTGCCGATCCCGTTCTCCAAAGGCTGTCGCATCGTGCTGCGTGCGGATTCCCCCAAATCCGGTGGCGGCATGATCGACTGGCAGCAGTATTCGAACGGTGTGACGCTGACGCCACTGCGCTTCCATGCGCAGCGCAACATCGCGCAACCCGGTAAGCCGACGGAGCCGTTCCCAATTGCAGAGACTGAGGGCACCGGATTCCTGGCCGGTTATGTCATGGGTTGGCGCCAGCGAGATCACAGCGACATGGTCTTTCACAATGGCGGAACGCGGTTGCTCATGGATGGGCAAACCGATCCCCATGTGATCTGCGGCCACAATGTTGAGGACGACTTCGGGTTTTCCTGGGGCTTTAACCAGTATCAGACCCGCTGGGCGGGATGCCCCTATCGAGACAACCGTGGGCGCACCCATCAAAGTGGGGTTTTCTACCGCTTCTTTGGCCCCGACCCGATCTTGTTCCGGTCCTCGCTCATTTTCACCTCTGCCGCGCGTCCGGACGACTACGAGGCGGTTTCATACTTCTACAAGGTCTTGGGATCGAAGGCGCCCAAGATCGTGACTCCGCACGGTTGGCAGGTGGTCGGTCCATTCCCTGACGGCAACACCCTCGAGGGGTTCCAAAAGCCTGAGGACGATCTCGTACGGCAGTTGTCGCAAGGAGTCTGGCCCGACACGTTTGCATGGGGCGAAAAGAAATTCACCAGCCACTCTCTCACGCCGAAATACGGCTGGACTCGTCTCGAAGGCGTGTATCAGACGCGCTACCCGTATCCGCGCACCGAACAGTCCTTCTACGTTCGCGCTTCCCTGGTTAGCAGTTCGAAGCGTTCTGCCAAGCTGAGCCTCGGCTTAGATAACTGGGCCGTCGTTTATTTGAACGGCCGTAAGGTGGCCGCGCTCGATCATGCCGATGAGTTCAAATCGGTGAAAATCCCCATCACGATCAACAAGGGAGACAATCAACTATTGATCAAAACCAACAACCGGCAGAACCGCGACCGGCTTCTTTGGGCGATCCAGTGTGCGCTCGAATAGCGGGAGACTTCGTTCGTTTCCCGGCCTCCGACTTCGACAGAATCGCTATTGACCTCCATGCCGGGGCATCACTCAAATTATTGATATTGCCCCCGTTGCCCTCCAAGTCATGACTCACAACCTCCCTTTTATTCTTCTCGGGATCGGTTGGTTGAGTCGTCGGCAGGCCGAGATGATCTCCAGAGCCTTGGGAGTGCTGATTCTTTCAGTTCAAACAGCCCAGGCGGCCTCCCCAGATTTGCTGGAGCATTTTGAGCAACGCATCCGTCCCATCCTCGCCAACGAATGCTACGAATGCCACGGGGCCAAGAAGCAGAAGGGCGGTCTGCGGGTAGATTTTAGGGGCGGGCTTCTCAGCGGTGGAGAATCCGGTCCGGCCCTCAATCCGGGAGACTCCAGAAAGAGCCTCCTCCTCCAGAAGATTCGACACGCGAACCCGGACTCCGGGATGCCCAAGGATCGCCCTCAGCTCCCTGAGTCTGTCATCGCCGATTTCGCCAAGTGGGTAGACCAGGGAGCCGTGGATCCCCGCGACCTACCTCAGACGGTGTTGCCAGATCCAATGGCCGGCCCCGTCGGTTGGGCCGCCACGATGACGGCACGCAAGGATTGGTGGAGTTTCCAACCGGTCCGAAGGCCTAGCATCCCCAGCGTCACGAATGCCGCGTGGTCGGGCCATCCGGTCGATCGCTTTCTCTTGGCAAAAATGGAGGAACGCGGGCTGCACCCAGCCCCCGAGGCAGGTCGCGAATCATTGCTGCGCCGTGTGACCTTCGCGTTGACCGGGCTGCCGCCGACGGTGGGTGAACTGGAAGACTTCCTGCACGATCCTTCACCCAATGCCTACGAGAAGCGGGTGGACCGACTGTTGGCTTCGGCCCGTTATGGCGAACGTTGGGCCAGGCACTGGATGGACCTGGTTCGCTACTGCGAATCGCACGGAAGTCAGGGCGATCCGGAACTGCCCATGGCCTGGCGCTACCGGGATTATCTCATCCGGGCTTTTAACGGTGACGTGCCCTACGACCAGTTTGTCCGCGAACACCTCGCCGGGGATCTATTAGAAAACCCACGCCTCAACCGTGCCGAAGGCTTGAACGAATCTCGGATTGGGCCGGCACACTTGCGCATGGTGGAGTACGGCTACGTTCCGGTGGACGCGTTAGACGACCAAGTGAAGGTCGTCGACAATCAGATCGATGTTTTCTCGAAGACCTTTCTGGGGCTAACCGTTTCCTGCGCCCGCTGTCACGACCACAAGTTTGACCCGATCAGCCAGAAGGATTTCTACGCGCTCTACGGCGTGTTCGCCAGCAGTCGCCCCGGCCAAGTGCCTGTGGATGACCCGTCACTGCTGCAAATCAACCGGGACAGTCTTGTGGACCTTAAGAAGGAGATTCGCGCCGGACTGGGCGAGGCGTGGAGTGCCGCGGCGGATGGGCTAAAAAACGGGTTACTGGAGCAGGCGTCGCGCACGGCACATCAGGAACATCTGGCGGCTGAAATTCGCCGTTTGTCCGTTGAAATTGCCCAAGTCGAATTTCGAGCACGTTCGGAGTGGGCCCTGCAGCGCGGAACGGCGTTCTCCGATCGACTGCCCGCACCTCTGGCTCAATGGAGATTCGATGGGGATTTGCGCGATGCCGTCGGTGCCATGCACGGTCATGCCGAAGGCGGAGCGGTGGTCCGTGGCGGGCGACTCATTCTGGATGGAGTGAACGCATGGGTCGCCACCGAACCCCTCCCGACCGACCTTCGCGAGAAATCCCTCGAAGTCTGGGTGGCGCTCGCCGGTCTGGATCAAAAGGGCGGGGGAGCGTTGACCGTCCAGACGCCGGACAGTGAAAACTTCGACTCGATCGTTTTTGGCGAACGGGAAGCCACTCGTTGGATTGCTGGCAGCGATTTTTTCCGACGCACCGAAGATGTTGGCGGCCCCGCCGAGACCGCCAAGCCGGGCGAATTGGTACACCTGGTGGCGGTCTATGGATCCGACCATTCCATCGCGCTTTATCGCAACGGAGTACCCTACGGCAAAAGCTACCAGCGCGGCACGGTGCAGCCGTTCTCCGCGGGCCATGCACGGGTCGTTTTTGGCAAACGTCATCTGGCTCCTGGGATCACCGCATTGGCCGGAGAAGTTGAAGAAGCCCGACTTTATAACCGTGCCCTCACCACTGATGAAGTAGCGGCCTCATTCCGGGCAGGGGCAGTCAGCATGGCGGCCGAAACCCTTGCCAAAGCACTCACCCCCGCGGAGCTCGCAAAACGATCGAACCTGAATCGAGAGTTGGATGAGCTTCGTGCAACTCAGGCGCGGATCTTGGCGTCGCCTCACCTGACAGAGGCCTGGAAAAGCGCCTGGGCCGATGCCGTCAAAAACAATGCCAACCCACTTCACCCGTGGGCCAAATTGGCGGGCCTGACCGGTCCGGAGTTTCAAACGGGTTGGTCCGAACTCGCACTGTTTTGGAAGAGCGAGCTCGCCGGCCGGCGCGAATTTAATCGAACGAACTTCACCTCAGGTTGGGATCTACGCACCCAGGAATCACGAACGTGGTTCATGGACGGTGGTGACGCGAGGCCGGGTGCGGGAGTTGAAAAGAGCGACCCCGAGCCGGTGGGCGGTTTTTCCGTTGAGTTCCAGGGCGACCGGGTGTTGCGCGGGCTTTATCCGGCGGGTGTTTTTAGCCATGCGCTCACTCGAAAACACAGCGGAGTCTTCACCTCACCTCGATTCAAAGTGGAGACCGACAGCCTCAGCGTGCGCGGCCTCGGTGAGCGCAGCATGGTTCGGTTGGTGGTTGAAAACTATGCCATTGGCGGTGGTGGGCTTTATCCCGCTGCTAACCTGAATGCCGATCAAATGCGGTGGCGCCGGCTGGATACCGCCTACCGCAAGGGTTCAAACGCTTACCTTGAATTTGTCAGCGCGGATGATTCTCCGAACTCGGGCTCTTCAGAGGGCGGGCGCGCTCATTTCGGAGCGGCCGAGGTGGTGTTTCACACGGGTCCGTTGCCACCCAAAGAACTCATTGAACCCGCCGCGTTCTTCTTGGGTGCCAGCCAACCGCCGGTCTCTCTGGCCGAGTTGGCTGAGCTCTACCGCCGCCGCCTCGCCGCCGCCGTCCAGCACTGGCGGGACGGTTCTCTGAGTGAGGAAGAACAAGGATTTCTCGATTACTTTGTTCGTCAGGATTTGCTGCCGACCTCGCTGAAACACTTACCCCGATTGCGCGATTCAGTGGCGTCGTACCGTCGGTTAGAAACGGAGATTCCCGTCCCACGACGCGCACCGGGCGTTCATGAAGCTGTCGCATTCAACCAACCCTTGTTTGTTCGGGGCCAAATGACCCAGCCGGGTGAACCGGTGCCGCGCCGGTTTTTGGAGATGTTCGACGGTCGGCCGTTCCAAACATCCTCGAGCGGGAGACTGGAACTGGCCAACAAAGTCGCCAGCGCGACCAATCCCTTGACGACTCGGGTGATCGTCAACCGCCTCTGGCATCATCTCTTTGGCCGCGGTCTGGTCGGCACGGTCGACAACTTTGGCCGACTCGGTGACAAGCCCACGCATCCGGAGCTTTTAGATTATCTCGCGACCCGTTTCGTGGATCACGGTTGGTCGATGAAGGAAACCATTCGGTTTTTGGTTACCTCCCGGGCCTTTCGCCAAGAAGCCATGCCATCCAGCGATGCGCGTCGAATCGACCCGGCCAACCTTTTGCTCTCTCACGCACCCGTGCGCCGCTTGGAGGCCGAGGCCATTCGCGACGCGATGCTCACCGTATCCGGAGAGGTGGACCTGAAGATGTATGGGCCGGGGGTGAACGTGTATTACACCGCCAAGACCGAAGGCGGTGGGCCCAAGGGACCGCTAGATGGCGAACGCCGCCGCAGTGTGTATCAGCGAATTCGTCGGAATGCCGCCAACCCGTTCCTAGAGGCTTTCGATGCCCCTAAACCGGTGAGCACCCGCGGTCGACGCGATGCCACCAACGTGCCTGCGCAATCCCTCACCCTGCTGAATGATCCGTTCGTGATCGACCAGTCGGCCAAGTGGGCCAAAGCCTTGATGAAAGACGGCCACAACCCCGACGAACGGGTGAAGGCGATGATCCTTCAGGCGTTGGGACGCCCCGCCTCGGCCGAGGATTTGGCAGGCAGCCGGGAGTTTCTGCTGGAGCTAGCGGCCGAACACTCGATCCCACCCCAAGACCTCCCGTCGAGCCAACGCGTTTGGCAAGATTTTGCCCAGTCCCTGTTTTGTTTGAAGGAGTTCATTTATGTCGATTGATCGCCGCCAATTCGAACTGCGCCCGGCATCGGGGATTTCCCGGCGAGATATGCTGTCCAAATGCTCGACGGGCTTTGGCCTGGTGGCCTTGTCCAGCCTCATGAGTGGCGGTAAGGCCCTCGCAGCGGCTCAGTCCAATCCCTTTGCTCCACGGGTGCCGCATCTGCCGCCGAAGGTAAAGAGCGTCATCTTCTGCTTCATGTCCGGCGGAGTGTCCCATGTTGACACCTTTGATCCGAAGCCCCGCTTGAAGAAGGATCACGGCAAACCCATGCCCGTGCCCGTGCGGCCGACGATGTTCAACCAGAATGGCAACATTATGGCCAGCCCGTGGGAGTTCCGGAACCACGGTCAGTCGGGACTCCCGGTCAGCGAATTATTTCCCCACATCGGCGCCTGCGCCGACGACCTGGCTGTTATCCGATCGATGACCAGCGTTGCCAATGAGCACGCGCAGGGAAATTATTTCATTCATACCGGCTTCTCACAGGCCGGCTATCCCAGTGCGGGTGCGTGGATGACCTACGGCCTGGGCAGCGAGAATCAGAACTTGCCGGGCTTCGTGGTGTTGGCCAGCGGTGGTCCGCCGTTAGGCGGCATGGGTATCTTCGGCAACGGCTTTCTCCCTGCCGTGCACCAAGCATCGTTCATCGACCCGACCCAGAAGGAGCCGCTCGCCAACATCACGCCTCACGAAGCCGACAAACTGCAACGCAAGCGATTGCAGTTCGTAGAAGGGCTCGATCACCGGCACCTGGCCCGCTTGCAGGGCGATGAACAAGTCGAGTCCGCCATACATAATTATGAGATCGCCTATCGAATGCAGACGGCCGTGCCGGATCTGGTCGATCTTCGCGGCGAGAGTAAGGCAACCCAACGACTTTACGGTTTGGATTCTCCGGTACGGGAGAAGGCGGAATACGCCCGGCAGTGCTTGCTCGCACGTCGGTTGGTTGAGCGCGGCGTGCGTTTCATCGAGCTAACCTGTCTGCCGCGATCCAGTGATCCCGGCCAGATAGGCAACCCATGGGATCAACACGGCGTGTTGAAGGCGGGTCACGCTGAAATGGCCTTCCAGGTAGATCAGCCGATCGCAGGCCTCATCCACGACCTCAAGGCGCGTGGCCTTTTCGACGAAACACTCATCGTCTGGGCCGGAGAATTTGGTCGCACGCCCTTTGCCCAATCCAACGACGGGCGCGATCACAATCCGTTCGGTTTCAGCGTCTGGCTGGCGGGTGGAGGGATCCGAGGCGGCACGGTTTATGGTGCCACCGATGAACTCGGCTACCACGCCGTGCAAGATGTCTGCACGGTTTATGACTTATGGGCGAGCGTCCTCCATCTTTTGGGAATGGATCACGAAAAGCTCACCTATCGTTTCGGTGGTCGCGATTTTCGGCTGACCGATGTCCATGGTCGGGTGGTGCGGGCAATCCTGGCCTGAGACCTGGAGGCTTACACGATATCCCGGTCGACCTCCGCAAGCTGTGGCGTCGACGCGTCTTCTCGCTCTTGGCGAGCAACGACGAGGGCCACCGGCGCACTCACGGTTTCCTGATGCAAGAGCCTGAACGCGGGTCGCTTTCACCGGCCTACGACATCAACCCCGTGCCGGAGAGGGATCGCATCCGGCTGAGCGAGACTGCCGTCAACGTAGACTAGGAGGAGTCGACCATCGCCAGCGCACTCACCGCCGCGCCCCGCTTTGGGTTCAGGGCCTTAGAGTCTAAACACATCCTCCGGACGGTTTGCACGGTCGTCTCAGGTTGGCACAAAACCGGGCGTCAACTTCTCTGCAAAGCTTCCACCTTGGAGCCTACACCAGCGCCTTCGATCATCCGCTCAGGGCAGAGGCCCAGGGCCTGATTGCCGGCCAATGAGCTCTCTGTGCAAAGCCGGATGGAGAGAAGTGGCATCGAACGGTTGCACTGACATCGGGGAGGATAATTTTCTGTGCGGTTCAACCCTTGGTTTCGGACTGAAGGGCGAAGTGAAGTTTAGCGAGATAACGAGAGCCCTTTTATTTACCCACTCGCGTTGGGCTGCCGCGGGTCTTGAAGGTGACGGTGACTTTCGGGGGCGTGTCGCCCTGGAATTCGCAGTCGAAGGTCACCGGATTGGTGCCGGGTTGCACCACTGGCAACGCGGTCTTCAGGGGGAAGGATTGGACCGGGTTTCCCTTGGCGTCATAGAGGCGCACGATGGCGTCGCTCTCGATGAGCAGCGATTGACCGGCTTGGATTTCAACCGGAATGGTCAGCGTGGCAGAGCGGTTGATTTCGAAGGTGGGGTTGCGGATGGATCCAGCCTTCCCGGAAACCCGCAGCTTGAGCTGGAGGCTCTGGCGGGCGTCCGGATTTTTTAGGTCCCAGGCGGCCGAAGTCGGTTCACCGGGTTGGCGGACGAGTTGCTCGTGCTGAAAATCGGCCGAGTCGTGGAATGGAAATAAGTCCCAGCCGCCCCCGGTGACGGTCTCCAAGTGGAACTCCCGCTTGGGATTGCGTAGGGCCTCGCGCTGTTCGGGTGTGAACACGCCCGCTCGCCGGGCTTTTTCCCATTCCCGCAAGGCGTCGAGAATCGGGCCGCTCTCCGCGTTTTTGCGCAGGGCCTCGAGGGAGGTAGCCAAAGCAAACCCCGAATCAAAGCCGGCAGAACGGGCTAGCATCCACTCCATGTCGGACAAGCAGGTGGCGGTCCGCAGCAAGTACCAGCCGAGCATCTTCGGGATGAAGTTGCGCTCGCAGAAGACCTGATTGTTAATGCGGTACTCTTGCATGCTGTCGCGGAAACCGCCGTACCAGGGCTCACCCCAATTGCAGTAGCTGTTGATGTGCCAGTAGAAGTGAGACAAAGGCGGGCTGGTGCCGTTAATTACCGTGTGGTCGAGGCGGTCGTAAAACTCCTTGGCGAAGACTTCATTGCCATACGTGCCCTCGCCGGGGGCCAAGCAGCCTTCGTGGCCGTCGAAGTCCATGTGGCTCAAGCCCGAGGCGTTGAACACACGGGCCAAGTTTCGGGCGATTTCTCGCTGAAGCTCGAGGTTCGGAAAGAAGACCTTGTAGGCGTGGTCCATGAGTTTGCCGGCGGCGGCTCCCCGTGGGTGCTCGCTGGCTGTGGTGCCATAGGCTCCGCGCTGGCAGTCCAGCAGCTTCCAAGGGGCGTTGGTGGAGACCGATCCGTACCGGACCAATTCCTTGCCGATCACCACGGTTTGCAATTCGTTGCCCAGGCGGTTGGTGAAGTATTCAGGCGAGGCGACCGGGATTGTTTGGGTCGTGGCATCGACCGCTTCGGTCAACGTGCTCTCACCGGTTTTGGCCAGGCGCGCGTCGGGCTCTGGAGTGATGTAAGGATCTTGCGTTTGGATGAAGTTCGACAGCGTGTGGGCTCCAAGTCGAACCCCCGACGCCTTGGCTTTGTCGGCGCAGGCCTTGAGTCCAGCAATGCCTCCGGGAAAGAACTTCGGATTGGGTTCGAAGTGGCCCCAGCTCTTGAAGGCGTTCTCATGGTAGAGGCTCATGAGGTTGGCCTGCTTCACGTAGCCCAGCATCTCATCGATGGTGGATTCTGAAAAATTGGCGATGAGGTACGAGCGCCCGCGTTCTGGAGACATCTTGGCCCAGACTCCCTCGATGAGCGGATGCGGCAGGCCCTCGGCCACCTCGATCTTACCGAGTGTTTCGAGCGCTTGCGGCTCTGGGCATCCGAAGAGTGCGATCTTGGATCCCAAGACCGTTTCGCCAGGCACGGCCGGCACGGGCATATTGGGGGCCCGCTTGCTCCACACGGCAATGGATCGCGGCTTCGATCGATCCATGGAATAGGCCTGCAAGACGCTCCCGAAATCGGTTGGCCGGGCACCATACGGACGGTCGGCGCTGCCTTCGTCGTTGTCCGGGTACCCGCCGAGCGTCTTGATGTTGAGGGCCTGCAACCCGAGGGCGAAGGTATCATCCCGAACCACGCCGACGACTTCTCCCACCGTCTTTCGGATGCTCGTCGGATACGGGCCCCATACGGCCAGATCGGCGCTGCCCGCCGGGGAGATCTCGATGAGTTCGAAACTCAGGTGACTGGGCTTGGAGATCACACGGATTTGGGCCGAGAGCCCCGACTTGCCGAATCGAAGCGTCAACCGATGGGCTGTGGCATCCCACGTCGCGCCCTCCGGAGCGTGCAAGGTTCCGCTCGACCGCAAGCTCAAGAGCGGGGCGGGTTGGTTCTTGGCCAAATAATCCATCCCGTCGGACCGGCGCGAAAACGCCAGGAGTGACCCATTGGATCCGATACTCAAAGTCGCTGACTCTGTTTGCAGTTGAACGAGCGGCGAGCGCGTCGTGGCGGCGTCCGCTGAAACGGCCGGTGAGCCTATCAACAGCATTGCCAGCAGTTGAATCCACAGAGCGGCAGCGAAATCTCTCCGATGCGAGTGGGCGGTCTTGGGAAGCATTCACCACATCAAAACCCAAGCCCTGAAAGAACGCAGGAGAAAATGACCGCCGGCCTTGGGGTCAGAAGCCGGCCCCTTGCCTGAAGACCCCGTCAAACCCGCAGAAAAATGCGGCGTTGGTAGAGGTAACGCAGGAAGGCGAAGCCGAAACCGAGGGTGGTGAGAGCCATCACCAGTTCCTGATAGGGGCCGAAAGCCGCACCGATGGGTCCGCCGAAAAACAGTTTGGCCATGGCTTCGAAGTCAATGAAGTGTCCGCCAAAATAGAGGGTGATGGGATTGACACCGATCCACACGAGCGGCGTCGCCCATTTCTGGAACTTCCAGACATCGATCACCTGATAGAACGAGGCCAACAACAAGTAGCTGTATCCGCCGGCCACGAGCACGAACGACGAGGTCCAAATCTTTTTGATGACGGGGAAGTTCAGGTGCCAAAGCCAACCGACGGCGAGGCAACCCAGACCCAGAGCCACCAAGCGGAGCACCCGTTTCCGATCGGTGAGGGCGGGGTTCTGAAGAATGAGGCCCGCGAAGACCCCCAAGAGACAACTGGCGATGGCCGGCAGCGTGCTCAGCAATCCCTCCGGATCGTGATCCCCATCATGTTTGCGCAGCGGCAGGAACTGTTGATCGACGTAATTGGCCAAATTGGCTCCCTCGGCAAAGTTACCGGCCCCATGTCCGGGCACCGGAATCCACGACAGCATCGCCCAATAGCCCAATAGCAAAAAAGCGCAGGCGCCGATGAGCGCCTTGGGCTTGAGGTAACAAAACAGAAGGCCGGAAAAGAGGTAGCACAGGGCGATGCGTTGGAGGACGCCAAGCAGACGGATTTGCTCAAAGGGCGTGGAGAATCCGCCGTAATACAGGATTCCGATGAAGTAGAGCAGGGCGGAGCGTTTGAGGATTCGGACCGCAGCGGTTCGCCGGTCGGTTTGCTGCAAAGTTTTGCTGAGCGAAAACACTAGTGAAACGCCAGCGATGAAGACGAAGAGCGGGAAGATCAAGTCCTCAAAATGGAATCCCGCCCAGGCTTTGTGGTGCAGTTGCTCGGCGATGAGTCCCAAGACGCCGCCGCCGGAGAACTTCTGGAGCCCACGGATTAGCTCCTCGGCTCCAACGATCCAAAACATGTCGAAGCCACGCAGGGCATCGAGAGACATGAGCCGAGGTTGGGCGGTTTGGCCGAGGGGTAGGGGAGGGGAAGAGGGAGTCATCGAATGAAGGGAGAGTTGAAGGGAGAGTTGGCGAGTGATCGCGGTTTGTCACAAGGGCTTCCCGCCCCAGCGCCACTTCGGGGACTCCCCCTTCCAGTAGCAAATTCCAATAAAGATCGCGGATAGAACTCCGGTGATGGCTCCGAAGAGGATCGGGTGTTCGGGCAGAACCCAGGCAGCACTGCCGGCGATCGCTGCGACATAGGTTAGGAGACAAACCCATCCCTGCCGGCGCGCCGGCAGTCCCCAACCCCAGCCGTACGACTTCGCATAAAACCAAGCGGTCTCTCGGGGGAGTGGCATGCAGGTTGTCAGGTGATTTTGCAGGGGATCCACGCGTCCTCGTTGTGGCGGTAAACCGCACACAATCGGTGGTAACCATCGGCCACGATTACCGAATCCCGGGTGCGAGATCGCACCAGCAGCAGGGGTGACAACGAAACCTCGTTGTGGATCTTGTCATCGTTCTTGGAAACATGGCTGTTGCTCACTCCGAGCAGTGAAAGCCCAGAAGCCCGGAAGATGTCCTTCGCCTTAAAGGAAACCATGTCTGCGGCTCGAAGTTGATCCACCAAGCGACTGGCATCTGGGTCGGGATAGAGCAGTCGCAGGTAAGATTGGGCTGCGGGATAGTTGTGCTCCTCCGGTTCATCGAACCATTGCACTTGTTTGGGTTTGCTCATGGATGGTTCGCCCGCGCGGATCGAAATGAGTGCTATTTCAGTTCTGCAAGCCACTCTTCCCTCCGCGTCTTGATCGAGTGGTAGCTGACAGTGAGTGACCCAAGGCCGACGATCAAGCAGGGGTGATTTAAGGGAACCGACGGACGGCGGTTAGTTGGCCGGCGGCTTCGTGGAAGACGGTGCCGACCATTCTCCCGTGTAGAGGGTTGACCAGCCGCTTTTTGAGATGAGTTGAACCATGGGTGAGGTGAGTCTCAGGCGGAGGTTGCGGGTTCCGTCCACGATTTCGATGTACTGAGGGGTTCTAGACATTTCTATGAAATTCCAGACCGGTTTGCCGTTTTCAAACTCAGTCCAAGTTCCGTTGGTCTTGCGTTCGAAGGAGCCCTTAGCATGACGCCAAATTTGTGGATCCCGGGGAAGGTTGGGGAGGGGGCGTAAGGCGATTAGGTAGTCACTCCAGAGATCGTTGAGTCCGCGGCCGGTTCGTTCGGAGAAGAGGGTTTCTTTGTACTCCCCGAGGCGGAGGGCGGTGTTCAATTGACGGACGATTCCCGGCGCAGGGCCGCACTCGAGCCAAAACAAGAACCCCGCCGTGACCTTGTAAGAATCGAGATACCCCTGCGGCTTTTCCGGACGGGGGAACTCGGACAGGGGCAGGGCTTCATAGATGGCATAGCGCAAATAATCGGCGATGCCTTCGGTCAACCATCCCACTTTATTCGGGGGATAAGCTTGAACGACATGAACCAGTTCGTGGATGACGACGCCGCGACTGTCGTCTGGGTGCTGGCTAATCCAGTTGGCCGAAATTTCAATACTGGACCAGGAGACCGCAGCTATCCCTTTGAAGTCGGGATTCACGCGGATGGCGACGCTGGGCAATGGAAGGTCGTGGGTAGTGGCCAATAAGTTGCCCAATCGAGGATACCATTCCCGGGCGATGGTTTCCGTAGAATCTGCCCAGGCTTTCAAGGCTGGGGCTCTCGAGGTGTCGATTCGCACGGTGGCGGCCTGGGCGGTAACGAGGGTCCATGCCCCAACCATCGACGTCTGCCAAAGGGTCTGCAGGATTGCTTTCCAGCCCGCTCGGTTCATGCGGTATGGGTAAATCGGACACGTTCCTGACTCAAGAATGGTCAGGAAGATTTGCTAGAACACCGGGGAGAGGGGGGCGGGATTAGGCCAGAATACCCTTCACCACCTGTCCCTCCACGTCGGTGAGACGGTAGTCGCGACCCTGGAAACGGAAGGTGAGTCGCTCGTGATCAAATCCAAGTTGATGCAGGAGGGTGGCTTGAAGGTCGTGGACGGTGACTTTGTCGCGGGCCACCGAGAATCCTAGTTCGTCGGATTCGCCGTACATGGTGCCGCCTCGGATGCCGCCTCCGGCCATGACCATGGAGTAGCAGTCGGGGAAGTGGTCGCGCCCCAAGACGCCGCCCTGAGCGGTGCGCCCTTCACGGAAGGGGGTGCGTCCAAACTCGCCCCCAAGCACGACCAGGGTGTCATCGAGCATGCCGCGTTGACGGAGGTCTTTCAGGAGAGCCGCCACGGGGCGATCCATCGTGCGGCACTTGTTGGTGAGTCCATCGCGGATGTCTTCGGAGGGTCCTGTGCCATGGAAATCCCATCCCCAGTCGAAGAGTTGGACGTATCGGACGCCTTGTTCGACGAGGCGACGCGCCAAGAGACAGTTGTTGGCGAAGCTCGATTCACCCGGTTTGGCACCGTAGGCCTCGAGGGTGGCCGGTGTTTCGCGGTTGATGTCCATCACCTCGGGCACCGACATCTGCATCCGGAAGGCCAACTCATATTGAGCGATGCGGGTGGCGGTCTCGGGATGGCCTAGCTCCTGAGACTGCAACTCGTTGAGGTCGCGCAAGGTATCGAGGCCCATGCGCCGCACGTCGCGGTCCATGCCGGCCGGGTCCGAGGCGTAGAGCACTGGGTCGCCCTTGGAACGGCACTGAACGCCTTGATAAACGGAGGGAAGGAAGCCGTTGCCAAAGGAGTTCTTGCCGCCGTTGGGCTGCACTCCGCTGGAGATGAGCACTACGAATCCGGGCAGGTTCTGGTTTTCGGTGCCCAGACCATAGGTGACCCAGGCGCCAATGGACGGTCGCCCGGGGCGCGGAGACCCGGTGTAGACTAGCAGTTCGGCTGGGGCGTGGTTGAACTGGTCGGTGGTCATCGAGCGGATGACGCACAGCTCGTCGGCCACGGTTTGGAGGTGGGGCAGGGCATCCGAGAGCCAGACGCCGCCTTGTCCGTGACGGGCAAAAGTTCGCGGCGTGCCCAAGAGCTTGGGCGTTCCTGAAGTGAAGGCGAAGCGCTTGCCCTTGAGGAAGGCGTCGGGGCAATCCTGCCCGGTGCGCTTCACCAATTCGGGTTTGTAGTCGAAGAGGTCGAGGTGCGGCGGTGAACCGGTGAGATGCAGGTAAATCACCCGCTTGGCCTTGCCGGGGAACTTCGGACTGTGGGCCGCCAGCATCGAGGTAGCGGGTGTCGCGGCGGCCGCGGGAAGACTTCCCTTGAGGAGGGATCCCAAGGCGATGGCACCCAAGCCGTTGGCGGTTCGGCTGAGGAAGTGTCGCCGGGTGAGGGATTGCAGGGCTTCGATCTGAAGATTCATGGGGTACTTGGGGTGAATCGGCGTCACCGTTTCATCAGGAATTCGTCGAGGTTCATCAGCACGTTGGCCACTGAGGTCCATGCGGCCGCGTCGACTGCGTCTAGGCCGGAAGGGAGTTCACCAATGGGTTCGGTGGCCAGGCGCTTGGCCTTCACTGCGTCGGTCTGAAAGCGCTGGCGACTACGCTCCAACAGCGTGGTGATGGCAGTTAACTCCTCAGAAGAAGGCGGGCGATGGAGGCACTGCCGGAATCCGGTCCGGAGCCTGTCGGGGACCGAGCCTGGGGCCAGGGCCATGTGTCGCCCCAGAGACTGGGCGGCCTCGATGTACACGGGGTCGTTGAGCGTCACGAGGGCTTGGAGCGGGGTATTGGAGCGTTCGCGGCGAACCAAGCACACCTCGCGGTTGGGGGCGTCGAACGTGGACATCGAGGGGTAGGGGTTCGAGCGACGCCAGGTGGTATAAATACCCCGGCGGAAACGGTCTTCGCCCATGCTAGTTTCCCAGTCCGTGCCGCTGCCGAACGCCGCGCTGAGTCCCAGCTTGGGTTGGGCCGGTTTGACCGGCGGACCATGCATGCGGGCACTGAGCAATCCGCTGACGGCCATGGCTTGGTCGCGGATCATCTCGGCAGACAATCGGAATCTCGGGCCACGGGCCAACCACCGGTTTTCTGGATCACGGGCCACGTGCTCCGAAGTGACTTTGGAGGACTGTCGGTAGGTGGCCGAGGTGACCATCAGGCGCAGCAGGTGTTTAAAATTCCATCCGCTGTCCACCAACTCCATAGCAAGCCAGTCGAGGAGCTCTGGGTGGGAAGGGGGCTCTCCTTGGGAGCCGAATTCTTCACTGGTGCGCACCAAGCCGATGCCGAATACCGATTCCCACAGACGGTTGGCGACAACCCGTGCGGTGAGGGGGTTGCGCTTGTCCATCAGCCACCGGGCCAACTCCAGACGGTCGGGCTGTTGAGTCGTGGACGCGAGTCCCAGGCTGGGAGGCAGCCCTGCGTGAACCTCTTGCCCCAGATTCATATAGTTGCCTCGGAGTTGGATTAGGGTTTTGCGCCGATCCTTGCTCGCCAGCTCCCGCAAGACCGGAACCGTCGTATGCGGCTTCAGCTCTGCTAATTTCTTGCGCAATTCAGCGAGTTTTTCCCGCTGGGGCTGCAAGCGTGTGGCTACCGAAAGGTGGTGGCTAGTCACTGTGGCCGTGTCGGTCGGCGTACGAAGGTCTGTGGACCGCCCCAATGCCAAGAGCACCGGAGTCGGAATCTGCAAGATCTCGGCCGCACGGCTGTCGGAGGTTTGGGAGACCCGGAACGCCGCCAAAGTGGCGTGCTCCTGTTTATACTGATGATCGAGGGTGATCACCAAATTGGATCCGGGGCCCACCGAGAACGGATGCGTGGGGACGAGCGTTAGGTGATGACGCTCGGTCAGCTGAGGAGCCACCGACCAGCCTTTCTGAGTGGGATCAGAATTGGCGAGCACCAGCGCGGCCTCGAATCCCTTGGCTTCAAAGTCCGCCACCGCGAGGCGGAATTCGACCGGGCGTGAGGCGTCGGGACGCAGTTCCTTGCCGGGTTTAGGTGGCTCGGCGACGACCTGATCCCAGACCGGCATCCGGTTCTCATCGAGCAAGACCACTCGGAAGCCGCTCAGGCGTTCCTGCGATCCGTCGGTGCGGTTCCAGATGGTCACGCGGTCGATGGGCACCGAGTTCTTCAAGTCCACTTCCCACCAAGGACTGTTGGAGGTCTCGGTGTGAGTAGTAGATCGAGCTCCATTGAAATCGCCGTTGGTGTTTCCGTCGATGGCCAGTTTGGCCGGTCCTTCGAAGGCCGTGCTGCTCTGGCGGGCTTCGCCCGACTGCGCCACGTTTTTTTCGCCCTGGAAGATTTGGACCTCGGCCAAGGACAGGATTCGCTCTTTGCCCGGGAGTTCGATCCGGATGTGACGCGCCTTGGGCACGGTGGGTTTGTCCGGAACGATGCGTGCCTGAACCCGCGAGAGAACGAAATTTCCGTCAGCATGTCCGACGCGTCCCGCGGGCGTGCCGCCTTCGGGCAAGACTTCCAGTCGGAGCGCTTGCACCGGTTGCACGTCGTTGGAGGACAGCTCGATCACATAGGAGTCGGTCTTGCCGGAGCGTCCAGCGTGGACAATTCCGTCATTTCCGGTGTGGATTGCGGCACCGGCCTTGGAGGCGACCTTGGCAGGGATCATCGTCTGCCACGGAAGGGGTTTTGAGACGCGGCTTTCCCACAGAATCTGGTCCTTGGCTAGCTCCGGTGTGGTGCGTGAGAGGATAGCCTCGAGACGGCCGACCTCGGTCACGGTTTCGGCCTTGAAGCGCTTCTGATCGTCGTTGAAGAGCGGCATCACCGGGCTCTCATCGCCACGGTCGGCGTCGGCGGTGTTGTTCAGAATAGCGAATAGCCGGAAATAATCTTCCTGACTAATAGGGTCGTACTTGTGGTTGTGGCACTGAGCACAAGCCATCGTCGTGCCCATCCAGACCGCCATCGTGGTGTTGACGCGATCGACCAAGGCCACGTTGCGGAACTCTTCGTCGTTCGTCCCGCCCTCGTTGTTGGTCAGCGTATTCCGATGGAACGCGGTGGCGATTTGCTGGTCTTCCGTCGGCTCAGGCAGAAGGTCTCCGGCGAGTTGCTCCAGCGTGAACACGTCGAAGGGCTTGTTCGCATTGAAGGAGCGAATCACATAGTCGCGATACGCCCAGATGGTTCGGGCAGGATCGTCGGCATACCCGCTGGAATCGGCATAGCGGGCCAGATCGAGCCACAGGCGAGCCCAATGTTCGCCATAAGCTCGCGATGCGAGTAGTCCGTCGATGAAGCGATCGTAGTCGCGGGGCTCGATTGCAGTCTCCGAACGCGTGGCCGGAGGTAAACCGGTTAGGTCGAGGCTGGCGCGTCGTTCCAACGCCTCGGTATCGGCCTCCGGATTGGTCTTCAGCCGTTCCTGCTCCAGTCGGGCCAGAATGAAATGATCGATGGGGTTGCGCGGCCAATTCCGGGCTTCGACCGCGGGCACCGGGGAGCGGGTTGGGGCCACATAAGCCCAGTGGCGCGAATACGTGCCGCCTTGGCGGATCCACTCTTCGAGCGTTGCTCGATCGGTGGCTGATAAGGTCTTGCCGGAATCGGGAGGCGGCATCTGCTCATCCGGATCCTTGGACTGGATGCGTCGGATGACTTCGCTTTGTTCCGGGTGGCCGGGGACGATCGCCGCGTGTTCACCTCTGGGAGCGTAGGCGGCCTCGGGTAAATCTAATCGCAGGGTTTTCTTGCCCGCTTTGCCGCCCCCCGCATCGGGTCCATGGCACTGAAAGCAGGTCTCGGACAGAATGCGGCGGATATCCCGATTGAATTCGAGGCTCGGCGCGGCAGCGCTCAGCCCGAGTGCTGCCATCAAGCCGGGAAGGACGAGGCCTAATCGCCCCCAGCGAGTGCTTTTTGGATTAAGAATTCTTGAGCCCATGGAAGCGCGGTGATTTCACAGAGACTATGGCCCTGATCCGCCGACGCCCAAGTGAAAACAAACGGTGAAATTGGCGGCGTTGTCTGGCGCGCAATTTTTGCAGTCGCCAAGTCCTCGTCGATCCTTCGCTGAGGGCCAGTTGACCCGAGTTGGCGGTGTGCGCAGGCTTCGGTCCGTCGTGAATGCCATTCTCCCACCTCGATTCCAAACCGATCTCTATTCTCGTTTCCGCGTCGTCCTGTGTGTGGTGAGCGTTTTTGGGCTGTTGTTCCAAGCCCAAGCCCGCAACAAAACGCGCAATGTGATCCTCGTCACGACCGATGGCCTGAGGCAGGAAGAGGTGTTCCAGGGCGCTGAGGAAATTCTTATTTCCAAGCAGTATGGCAACGTCGGCAAGACCAACGAACTGAAGGCCGAGTTCTGGCGTTCAGATCCCCAGCAAGGCCGTGAAGTGCTCTTCCCATTCCTTTGGGGCACGGTTGCCAAGCAAGGGCAACTGCTGGGCAATCGAAAACGCGGTTCTGAGGTCCGGGTGACCAATGGGCGTAATTTTTCCTACCCCGGCTACAACGAATTTCTCACGGGCATTGCCGATCCGAAAATCGACAGCAACGACAAGTTCCTCAATGCCAATACCAACGTTTTCGAGTGGCTCAATACCCGACCCGGTTACCGGGGCAAGGTGGCGGCGGTGGTTAATTGGGATGTCCTGCCGTGGATACTGAATGGGCCGCGGGCGGGGTTCCCCATTTGGAGCGGGTTCGATGTGCCGCCGGGAACCCGCCGGATGCCGGTGCCCCGGGCCTTGGATGAACTGGTCGGCCCGAGCAAGACGCTGTGGTCAGGGGTCTTGCTAGATACCTTTGTTCGGTATGCCGCGTTCCACGCCATCGACACCCTCAAACCGCGCGCCCTCTATGTCTCCTACGGTGAGACCGATGATTGGGCCCATGAAGGTCAGTACGAGCGGTATTTGCGATCGGCTCACGAGTTCGATCGTTTCTTGGGCGATCTTTGGAAACGCCTGCAATCCATGCCCCAATACCGCGATAAGACCAGTTTGGTTGTCACCGTCGACCACGGTCGCGGCCCGGCACCGATCGCCTGGAAGAGTCACGGTCGTGAAATCGCCGACTCGGCCTACATGTGGATGGCGGTCCTTGGGCCTGACACCCCGGCTCTGGGTGAGCGCAGTGGCATTCCGTTGGTGCGACAGGCTCAGGTGGCCGCAACTGTGGCCGCGCTCCTTGGCGAAGACTTCAACGCCGCCAGTCCCGCTTCGGCTCCGCCCGTGACTGAAGTGCTGCCGCGATAGCAGAGGGAGGTGAACAAGCCGTCAGACACTTTGCCAGATCCGGCGCTTGGGTCGGACCCCATTGAGCGAGGAAAAATACCAGAGCCTATAGAGGATCACCGCCCTATTTGGCGATGGCCGGTGGAAACGGGAAAGCGCTCGAGCGCAAGAACAGCCCAACGGCGAGATTCCTCGCTGTTTTCAGCAGGACCGCTCGGAGATTAGTCCCCTATCCAGGGAGTCCTCGGGCTACATCCGGGTGGCCCAAAAAACCCACCTCACCCGATCACCTCTGAGGTAGGGCGATTTCTCCGAAAGCGCCACGTCCGTAGACACGGACTGCCGCTGACATGAACCATTGCAGAACCGGACTGCCATAGTCACCGACTGCACCCAGCCTGGCCACATTAATGTGCGGAAAACAACCCCGGACCACCGCAGAGCAGGAGCGCTCGGAGATCGGTCCACAACCTGGAAGTCCTCAGGCTACATCCCGGTGGCCCAAAACCCCCACTTTAGTGACGGTGTGAAAACTAATGAAACCTACTGGTTTAAAAACCACTGAAAATAGCGACGAACCAACGGTAATTACACCCGCCGCGGCCAAGGCTTGGTGCAACCGGTTTCGTCGGACCGCGCTTTTCAAATGGGAGCCCAACGCACCCTGACGCTTTTCGGTCAGGTAAGCCATCAGATGGCCAAGAAACCGAGGAGCCGGCCAAAATGAGCGCCTCGGAAGGCCTCGATGGTTTTAACCGAACTTCTGTTAAGACCGTCTCGACTACACGGTGACCTCAACGGACGTCGCCGCAAAAATTAATAGGGCGTTCGAGCGACCGCTGCTATAAAAAGGGTTCGCGGCTCTGAAAAGTTAACCAGCAATGGCGTCAGGTCCCAAAAGGGATGATGGGGATCAATGACCGGCCGGTTGGGCTCAAGAATAAATTATGAAAACTCAAAAAGATTGTGGGCGGGCAACGTTTTTTAACATACTCGGATGGATTCTAATAGTGATTGGGTTGGTTGCCGTGGTGTTTATTCCGCTGTCAGGATTCCATGTTTCAGTGATGGTTGGTTCTGTTTTGCTGATAGGCACGGCGTTAAACTGTTTTATGTTCTCTTTTATAACTCAATTAATTTTTGAATGCAGAAATTGCTTAGTGAACACGGCTGATTCAAAGGGTAATATTGCTTGCTGATTAAATATAAAGGTCAACTAATTTAATTGACTGAAACCTGTTTTAAAAACTTAATTAAATT
>CAJAHH010000009.1 GCA_903939515.1 uncultured Verrucomicrobiota bacterium | reverse complement strand
GCTTGGATAAGGCGCTGAAGTTCCGCCCGCTGCTCAGTGGAAAGTTCGAATGGAAACTTTGGACGGGCCATGTCCGAACGATGGCACGAGTAATGGTTGTTAAGAAAGACTTAATTGAGACACTACACTAGAGGCTAGGGACAGGCTAGAGGCTAGGGACAGGCTAGAGGCTAGGGACAGGCTAGAGGCTAGGGACAGGCTAAATCTCCTGGGTAATATTAAATGATTAAATCAATGCTTTTAAATCGATCTTTAGTGGTGAAACGTTGATTCTCGATTCAAGTTTATGAATAACGAAATACCTCAAATATCCCCGATGGTTGATGCTGTGACTCGTGACGTGCTGTCGATGATGACCGGAAGTCAGATTGAGTCTTCGGCCAATGAACCGGCACCAGAATCCTTCGACGTTGATGGCGTTGCCGCGGTCGTTGGTATGACCGGTGGCCTGACGGCCAATGTGCATCTGGTGCTGGGAAGTGGTGTCGCGCGCAAGGTGGTGGGTGGTATGCTCGGATCGTCGCAGTTCGGCGATGCAGAGATGCGTGATGCAGTGGGTGAGTTGACGAACATGGTGGCTGGCGGGCTGAAAAACCGGCTAGATCGGCTTAATATCGTGCTGAAATTGACCATTCCGACATTCATTAGGGGTCGCGAAATGCAGATCACCTCTCAAGGTTTTACCTTTGGCACCATGAATTCCTTCCGTTTAGCCGGTTCCGATGAACCGGTTCGGGTGATCGTCTTCGCCCGGATGAATAACTGAAGCTCAGGCCCGCTCAGGTCCAGAGTCTGCATCGGTTAGCGCACGGCGGAATCCCTGCGATGCCGCCGTGACGACGGGTTGCGGCTTGTGGTTTGGGTTTTTCGGCGCTTTGCTCTGTGAGAATTCAATGCGCTACATCGAACCACACGGCCACATGGTCAGCCGGACGACGGATGACTACGTTGACATGGTCACCGCTGGCTGCGAGGCCGTGTGTGAACCGGCTTTTTGGGCGGGATTCGACCGCTCTTCGGTCGATGGTTTCCACGATTACTTCCGGCAATTGACGGAGTACGAGCCGGCTCGTGCATCGCGTTACGGGCTGCCGCATTTCTGCTGGCTGTGCATTAATCCAAAGGAGTCCGAGGATGTTGCTTTGGCCTCCGATGTTTTGGCGCTAATTCCGGAGTTCTTGGACCGACCCAACGTCTTGGGGATCGGTGAGATCGGCCTTAACAAGAATTCACGGAATGAGCTGAAGGTTCTCGAGATGCACGTGGATCTCGCGGCCAGGACTGGGCAGATGATCCTCGTTCACACGCCCCATCTGGAGGATAAGCTCAAAGGGACGCGCCTAATTCTAGACCTCCTAGCGGCCGACTCCCGGATCCGTCCGGAACGAGTGCTCATCGACCATGTCGAGGAACATACGGTTCAAATGGTCCTCAACCGGGGACATTGGGCCGGAATGACGCTCTATCCCATTAGTAAGTGCACCCCGGCCCGTGCGGTGGATATTTTGGACCAACACGGCTCTGAGCGCTTGTGGATGAACTCGGCCTGCGATTGGGGCGAGAGTGTGCCGCTCGCGATCCCTAAGACCGCCTTGGAAATGCGCCGTCGCGGGTGGACGGCCGAGGCCATCGATCGGGTCATCTATCAGAACCCGGTCCAATTCCTCGGGCAGAACCCTAAGTTCCGCCTTTGACCTGCAGTGAGTCCGGTTTGACGAGGTCTAACTCTAGCTATCCGGGTTCGGTGGAATCCTCCGATTTAGGCTGATCCATCGAAGACGGTGAGAGGTGTTCAGCCCAGCATTTTCGATGCTGGGGCTCGGTTGGACAGGGTGTGTCAGTGCCGGTTTGAAAACCACTGAGTTCAGAAACTCAACGGATCATCGATCCGGCCTGAGCTTGTCGGTTGCCCCAAACCAATTTTGATCAACTCGGGTGGGCCCCGGACGCATTCGGCCTCATCTGGAAGAAGAAAGAAACGCGGGCGCTCATCCGGAAAGAAAACCGATCCGATGATCCGGCAAAACCGCGGATTTCGAACCGGCCACTTTCCGTGGATTCCGGAGCGTTGCTGAGAAGGGGGGTTAAGATAGCGATGGCCGACCTAGTCAGCACTACTGGCGGAACATCGACTCCACCAAAGGCCTGAAGTCTTCTAACGTCGGCGTTTTCATGTCGGGAACCTTGCCCTGATCATCAAAACGCCGGACGCGTATGGCTCGATCAAATTGGGGTCGCTTCTCAAATTCTCTAGCTTCTGGTTCCTCCATGGGTCCGCCTTGGAGGGACAGGCTCTGCTTGGAAGCGTCTGACAGTTCAGCAAAGTAACCAGCCTCTTTCCAGCACAGGTAACGCTTGGAATCGGCATGCATGCGGATCGGTTCGACCACTGCTGGGCTGAACCACTTCTCCAATTGGTTGGCCCCCACGCGCTCGTGCCGCGTGTCGATACCATGATCGGCGACATCCTCGCCGAGATCATGCAGGAGATGCCCGTAATCATGCAGGAGGCTCGCGACGATGACCTCCGGAGCTTCCCCAGCTTGCTGAGCGAAGGTGGCGGACTGCAGGGCATGTTGAAGTTCTGTGACGTCCTCTCCGTAGCTGCGATGCCCCTTGGTTTCGAAGACTCGGAAGATTTCGGTGACGATCGGGTGTGCGTTGGAAGAGGCCATGGGTAATAGGGCTGGATTTTAACCTCAGCCGATTGTCCTAGTATCCAAGCGACAAACCGAGGGGGGTTCCAGACTGAATTTGGTGCTCCAGATCTCTTTCCATCTCGATAGTCTATTAGCCTGTCCCTTTGGCACGCAGTGGCAAGGCCATGAGCGGAGGGATGCGGCTGCAATGATCGTGTTTCACTCACGGCCAGCAAACGGTGTCGCCGTCGGCCGGAGGGAGACGTCTTGCCTCCCGAGTAGGATTTATCCGTTGGACGATTGGAGTTCCTGTTCCGGGTCAGAGTCAGCGCCCCCGCTGGCTATTAGAGTTTCTGGAGCTTGCCTCTGCAGCGTTGGATCCAAACGTAGATACTTTTTTGGAACGACACGCTCCCCAGGGTGCCGGGCAACGTTGTCAGACACTCTAGAAAGTTTCAGTTGATCTGGGGGGATTCGCTCTGAGGCATGCTTTGCGGCATTTCCGCCTCGAATCGGATGGGCGTGGCCGATGTTCAAATTACTGGAACGAGAATCCTGTGAATCGAGAATTGGGTGCGACGTCATCCCGTGAACCCGGTGGGTTTGAGTCAGTGAGTTGTGGTCGGATGGGAGGCCGTTGGATAGGCCCGCGTTCGGCGGCAGTGTTGAAGAACACACCGAGGTGGTGTCGCACTTACCTCCTCAACTCGATGGAAACAGTGGTTTGCCGGAGGAGCTAAAACTGGCACTGAAACAAGGAGAGCGGTGACCAGTTTGCCTTAGAAAAGTCTCCGCTGCGGATTCGGGTCAGGTGCCGATGATTTCGCGCAGCGCGACGCCGCCGTCGGTGAGGCTTCGGGGGCGGCCTAAACTGTCGAGATATTCGGCGCTGGGAGACAATCCCAACAAATGAAACAAGGTGGCTGAGAGATCCCGGGGACGCACCGGGCGCGAGTCGGGATAAGCTCCAATCCGGTCGCTGGAGCCAATAACTTGTCCGCCCGGCACCCCGGCGCCGGCCATGGCCAACGAGAAGCATGCCCCCCAATGGTCTCGTCCCCCGACGGCGTTGATCTTCGGGGATCGACCGAATTCACCCATGGTCACGACCAGTGTTTCGTCGAGTAGCCCGCGACTCGACAAATCGTCGATGAGGGTGGCGAAGGATCGATCAAATTGGGGACATAGGACATCCCGGACGCGGCTGGCATTGCTGGCGTGGGTGTCCCAGAGGGGGCTTCCGGCCATTTCAGCCTTGCCCTCCCGGGGCCAATTCACTTGAACCAATCGTGTGCCCGCTTCGACCAACCTCCGTGCCAGCAAGAGGCTTTGACCGAATTTGTGAGGACCATAAGCCTCGCGGACGGCGGCGGGTTCTCGTTCCAATTCGAAAGCGCGTCGACTCGCATCGGCGTGCAGTAGTTCAAAGGCCTTCTGGTGCGATTGGTCCCAAGAGGCGACTGCCCCGCTGCCGACGCCTTGACGAAATCGGGCGTCGAATTGCTCCAGAAGGTTGCGTCGCTCTTGTAGGCGCAGATCCGAGACTCCCGGTTGACGACTGAGCCCTTCGATTTGCATCGGAAGTTGGGTGGGGTCGCAGCGCATGAGCATCGGATGCCACGCAGGCCCCATGAAGCCGCCGTTCTGGCCGGGCCACAGGATGTTGCCGTCATTGGCCAAGGGTTCCGGTAGCACCACGGCCGACATGGGCGAGCGGGTGCTTGGTTTGAGCATGCCCACGACGGAGGCAATGCTTGGCCAATCTTGAGGGCCTGGGGGAACGTTCTCGGCCTTGGTCTGGGGTTCATAGCCCGTGAGCATGAAGGCACCGCTGGTTGAATGGGCATCGATCTCCGTGGTCATCGAGCGGATGACACTGAGGCGATGGGCGACCTTGGCGGTGTAGGGGAGCGTCTCGCAGAAATGAGTTCCCGGAATCCGGGTGGCGATGGAGCGGAACGTGTCGCGGATCTCCGACGGGGCGTCGGGCTTGGGGTCGAAGGTTTCGTGCTGTGGGGGGCCTCCGGCCAAAAAGATGAGGATGCACGCTTTGGCCTGACCGAACCGGGAGCCTGTCCCGGTGTTGGCGAGTGATCCCAAGGCGCGCCCGCTCGGATCCAGAAGGTCGGACAGGGACAGCCCGAAGGCGCTCAAACCACCCACCCGAAGCCAGTCGCGTCGGCTGCTCAGGGGTCCGCTGCATGGGATTCGTGGAGCGTTCATCGAAAGGGTGGATTCTTAGATCAACGTGTCACGGGGACAGGCTCTGGTCCATGGTCAATTCAAGGGCGTGAGTTGAACTTTCGAGAATATTTCATTCAGCGCATTCCGCTGCTGTGCCCATTCCATGGCGAGGCGGATTGCCTGCCACGTGGAGCTCGGTCACCTTGGGTTCCATGATGACGATCCGCAGGGGGCATGAGCGCGGGCACGCGGACCATGGTTGGTTGGACTCCTTCCACACCTTCAGTTTTGCCGATTATCACGATCCTCGTTGGATGGGGTTCCGAAGCCTACGGGTCATCAATGATGACCGGGTGGCGCCGGGTATGGGCTTTGGTATGCATCCGCACCGGGACATGGAGATCCTTACTTATGTTCTGGCTGGAGCCTTGGAGCATCGAGATTCCATGGGCAACGGGCGGGTGATCCGGGCGGGTGATGTGCAATACATGGCCGCCGGGACAGGGATCCATCACAGTGAGGTGAATCCTTCTGGGGAGGACTGGGTCCACCTGCTCCAAATCTGGATCGTGCCCGAACGCCGAGGTGTTTCACCCCGGTACGAGGAGAAATCCATGACAGGGGCCGCCTCAGGGGTTCTGCACCTAGTTGCCAGTCGTGACGGTCGGACGGGCTCTATAGCCATTCATCAGGATAGCGACCTTTGGTTGGGAAAACTGCAGTTCGGAGAGTGTCTTCATCACTCGATGGCTTCCCACCGCCAAGCCTGGGTTCATGTGGCCGAAGGGCAATTGATGCTCAACGGAGAGTGCATGTCGGCGGGCGACGGCGCAGCGGTGTCCGAGACCGAGGTGTTGGTGTTGACGGCCACCGCTTCAGCTCAGGTGCTCCTCTTTGATTTGGGCTGATGGACGGCCGCTTCTACCCAGCAGTGCCGATTGGACAGGTGTGAAAAACGCCAATCCGGCTTCGGTGATCCCCAGAAACCACGAGTGCCGTGAAGAGCTCTTTTTCAGCGGGAGGCTTCAGAGAGACTGAAACCCAGCGGAAGATCGGGCAAAAAAACCGCGAAAGAAGAAAACCGCGACAAAACAAAATCGCGAAAGAGGAAACGATGGCTCCAGAGGAAGGGCTCGAACCTTCAACCCATCGGTTAACAGCCGATTGCTCTACCATTGAGCTACTCTGGAACACCGAAATGAGCCGTGACGATAGGCGCTTTTCTGGAGGGTCGTCAACCGCGAGTTCGAGTTTGTCAGTGGGAGCTTGCGGGCACTGAGGGTTTCTTCTGAAAGATTAGGATATGCTGACGGGGTAGGTTGGTCAGGTTCTCAACGAATGCCAGCCGCGGGTGCAACGCCATTTCTTTCCGGACTTGGGTCGCCGTCATTTTGTGCAGGGGCTTGATGGGAATCCAGCGCTCTTCGCCGCGGTATTCGACGAACACGAGTCGGCCTCCCGGCTTGAGTGCATCGGTCATGCGACGGGTCATCTCCCATGGGTGATCGCACTCGTGGTAAACATCTACCAGGAGGATGAGGTCGAGGGTGTTGTCAGGCAGTCGGGGGTCGGTGGTGGTGCCCAGCACCGGAATCACGTTGGTAATACCACGCACCAATAGGTTGGTGCGCAGAAACGCAATCATCTCCGGTTGGATGTCGTTCGCATAAACCTTGCCGGTCGGACCCACGACTCGGGCCATCCGCCAAGTCAGGTAACCGCTGCCCGCGCCGACATCGCCGACCTGATACCCCGGCTTGAGGCTCAGGGCGCTCACTAGGCGATTCGGGGCTTCCTCGGTTTCACGCTCTTCCCTCTCCAGCCAGGGTGCCCCCTGATGGGACATAAAATGCGCAATCTCGCGGTCGAGAAACCACTTGCCCGTTCCGTCGAAGGACCCCTGATGGTATTCGTAGTTGGGCGGTGGGTTGGGCTGCAATGGATCTGCAGCCTGGAGTGCCATCCACCCGGTACAGATGAGAAGAACGGAGAGGAAGTGTTTCATGGGTCAGCGGTTTGGAGTGCAGGCCTGCACAAAGGCCCGGAATAGTCGGGCGTGTTCAGGATGGGTGACGTAGAGGCGTTCAGGATGGAATTGGACCGAGGCGAACCAGGGTAACAGTCCGGCACTTTCCGCCCGAAGCTCGGCCCCTTCGATAACCCCGTCGGCCGCACTGAGCGTTACTCGAAGCGGGTCGGCCAATCGGTGGATGGCCTGGTGATGCGTGCTATTCACACCCAGAGTTTTAGTGCGGTAGATAGCGGATGCCTGAGTGTCTGGAACAATGTCGACCGGGTGAACCACCTCGAATCGTCGGCTCATTTGGGCGTGGGGGATATCACCCGGACGCTGGGAGGGGAGGTCTACATAGAGCGATCCTCCGAGGGCCACGTTGACGAGTTGATGCCCCCGGCAAATGGCTAGCAGTGGCTTGGGTTGGCGAAAGAGTTCATCCAACAAGGTCAACTCCATCACGTCGCGGTCCGGTTCTGGGAATTCGCAACGCTCTAGCAGGTCCGAGGGAACCTCGGGCCAGTAGAGCTTTGGATGGATGTCGTCACCGCCGGTCAGCAGCACCCCGTCTGCGCGTTTCAGATACTCGGTCAAACGCCCACGGTGGGTCAGCTGAGGCAATGCCAGAGGAAGTCCTCCGGCATCCAGAATGGCCTCCAGGTACCGACTGCTCACACTGATGGAGTGATCAGGAAACTCCGCGCCGACGGCGTGGGTGCTGGGCGTCACCAGAATGATCGGGCGGCTCATAAGTTTCAGTCTGTCCTGAAATGATATCGATTCAAACGGGAAACCCTCTGGCTCACTCAAACCGGTATTCGGGAAACTGTTCCCGGATGTGTTTACGCACAGCCTCGATGTGTTCGGGTGGGTATCGGCGGCGCACATAGCCCCGTTCCAGGGCGTCGAGCAGCTCCAGCCAGTCCAAGAGCGGCGGTTCGGGCATCGAAACCCATTCGATGTCTGAGCCTCGCCGCTTGGAGCGTTCGAAGAACTTCCACTGGATCCCCACATGCTGGGCGTAAACGTGGCGTTTGATTCCGTCGGGTCCCGGGGTGGTCCACCCGATGTCTGCTTTGGCTCCCATGATCTGTGTCAGGATTCAGTTTCCGGCAAATCAACTGAGGCGACCGCCATGGCGGCGATGCCTTCTTCTCGGCCGACGAAACCCATGGTCTCGTTGGTCGTGGCCTTCACACCAACCTTGCCGGGTAAGATGCCCAGCGCGGTGGCGATGTGGGTCTTCATGGCGGTGATGTGAGGATAGATCTTGGGTTCTTCGGCGATGAGGGTGGCGTCGATGTTAACGATCCTTCCGCCCCGCGCCTTGACCCGACGGGCGGCCTCTTCGAGGAAGATTCGACTCGGGGCATTCCGCCAGGCCGGGTCGGTGTTGGGGAAGAGATGCCCGATATCAACCTCGCCGATCGCCCCGAGGACAGCATCGGTGATGGCGTGAAGCAGGGCGTCGGCGTCTGAGTGACCGTCCAAGCCCTTGCTGTGCGGAATCTCGACGCCCCCCAGGACCAGCTTGCGGTCGGGGACTAGACAATGGACATCGTATCCGATGCCGACGTGTACCATGCCGCACACTCTATGGCCGGTGAGGCCCGGCGTGAATGCGGAAAACGCGATGGATTCGTGAGCCGCTCACATCAGCTTTAGCTTGGGGAGGTCTTGCGAATCGACCAGCCCTACGGGTTCTTTGCGGGCGTTGACCACGATCAGGTCGTCGATGTTGCGATCGTTAAAGATCCGTAGAGCATCCACGGCCAGCGCGTCGTCGCGGATGGTAATGGGGTTTCGAGTCATGACCGTCTTCAGCGCTCGTTGAAGGAGGTCCTCGTGGGCCGCGAGCCGGCGGCGGAGATCTCCGTCGGTGAACACACCGACCAAGCGTCCCTTGCTGTCGACCACGCTGACCGAGCCGGTCTTGGCGTGGGTCATAGTTAGGAGCCCCTCCTGGACGGTCTGATCCTGGCGGGCCACGGCGTTTCGCTCATCGCGTCGCATGATGTCGCCGACTTTGTAAAGGAGGGCCCGCCCGATGGCCCCGGCCGGGTGGCGCTGGGCGAAGTCTTGCTTCCGAAATCCGCGGGCGGTCATCACCGCGATGGCTAGGGCGTCACCCATCACCAGTGTGGCAGTGGTGGAAGCCGTTGGGGCTAGATTGAAGGGACAGGCTTCTCTGGGAACCTGGATATCCAGAATCACATCGCTGTGCTTGCCCAGGGTGGAACCCGGAGTGCCGGTCAGCGCGATGATTCGGACGGAAAACCGACGCAGCGCCGGTAGAAGGTCGTTCCACTCCGAAGACTCTCCCGAATAGCTCAGCGCTAGGATCAAGTCGCCATCCTGCACGATACCAAGGTCTCCATGGAGGGCGTCCACCGGATTGAGGACCACGGCCGTGGAGCCCGTGCTGCTGAGCGTGGCTGCGATTTTTTTGCCGATGTTGCCCGACTTACCGACACCCAGCACGACGATCTTCCGGCGGGCTGAAAGTGTCGCGCAAACCAACTCCACTCCACGGTCGAAGGATTCGTTGAGGGATCCTCTCACGGAGCGCAGGGCGGCCAATTCAATGTCGAAGACCTGACGGGCGAGTTTCAGATGGCTCACCCGGCAACGGTGTCACCGGTGGGGCTGCGGATCAATGGTTCGACCGGATCGATGGGCTTTCGGGCGGGGGCGGACGGTTTCCTGTGATCGTTTCCACATGGGATCTGAGGGTTTCGATGAGGGTGCTCATCACCGCAGTCGGGGCCCCCTGCCAGACTGCACCCAGACTCAGCGGGGCGATGTCGGAGATGGGCAGCGCCCTCAGATCCTTGGCCGGGGGACTTCCGGGGATGGCCAGACTAAGTCCGATTCCGAATCCACTTTGGACGTAGACTTCGACTAGCTCTAGATCGGTGACCTCGACTCGGGAAGGCCATTCTAGCGAGCGGCTCTCTAAAAACTCCCGGAAGCGACGGGGAGCCAACTCGGCAGCGGTGATGGAAATGAGCGGGTCTTCCAGGCTTTCCGTCGATAGGGCCTCGAAGATTTCCGAGGCGTTCCGGAATCGGGAAGTCTTGGGCACCAGCAAGACGAGCGGCAGCTCGAGCAACGGCAGGTGGTGCAGGCCTTTAGCACCCTGGCCTTCGAGCAAGGTGATCGCGAAGTCGAGTTCCTGCCGCTCCAACCATGCTTCTACCTGAGGTTGCTGACCTGCCCGCAGAGTGAGTTGGAGGTGAGGGAAGCGTTTGCGCACCTCTTGCAACACTCGAGGCAAGTGGTCCCGGAGCGCGACCACCGGGGCGGCCACCCGCAGGATTTCCCGGGTAGTACTTCGGAGCCGTCGTTCCATATTGCCCAGCTCACCGAAGAAGGGGCGGATAAACTCGTAGAGATCTGTGCCCGCTGGCAGCAGTTCAAAAGGGCGTCGGCGAAAGAGCTTCACTCCTAGGTAGGATTCCAGTTGGAGGAGTTGCCCGCTAATGGCGGGTTGCTGGATTCCATAGGGCATGTTGCGCACCGCTTCCATAATGCCGCCATGCCGCGCCACATAATAAAAAAGCTCCAGATGGTGCACATTCATTATGCTAAACAACCACGGTGACGTTTGTTGGGCAATGATGGCTTCCGCGCGTTTTTGCCCGTCTTTGGGATTCCCTTTAACGGTGGGTGCAGTGAAACTCCGGTGAAGCCTTCACCAAAATTGTTCGTCAACCGAGTTCGTATGAAGATCCTCTCTTCCACCGTCGTAGCGGCGAGCCTCACGGCCTTCGCTGCCCAGGCCGCCGTCGATTTTTCCAAGGATATTGCCCCAATCCTCACCGAGCACTGTCTCAAGTGCCACGGTACGGAGAAGCAGAAGGGCAAATATCGTGTGGATTCCAAGGAAGCCGCCTTCAAAGGAGGTAAGAGCGACAAACCGGCGGTGGTGGCTGGAGACCCGGACAAGAGCGAGATCATCCACCGTGTGTTTCTGGACAAGGACAACGACGAGTTGATGCCGTCGGAGGGTGGGCCCTTGGCCGACCCCATCCGGGCCAAGCTGAAGGAATGGATTAAAGAAGGTGCCAAGTGGCCCGAGGGAGTAGTGCTGACGGCGGCCGTGGCGGCCCCAGCTCCGTCGGCTGCTCATCCCTCCCGTCCTGCCCGGCCGGTGCCGCCGCTGCCACAATTGCCCAAGGAGTACCAAGCGGCCTCCTCCGAGGCTTCCGGAATCGCGGCTCTGTCCAAGGCCGGGATCGAAGCTCGCCCAATTGCTATCGGAGTGCCCTGGAAGGAAGCCAACTTCCGTCTAAAGGGTCCCGAGGTGACCGATGCGACCCTGAGTCCTGTTTCCGGGATCAATAGCTTGGTCGAGCTGCGCTTGGGGAACACCAAGATCACCGATGCAGGTCTCAAGCAAATTTCGGGACTCACCCACCTCCAAACGCTGGGGTTGGAGTTGACCGCGGTTACCGACGCTGGGCTTGACCACATTCAGGGGCTCCAAAACCTCGTGTATCTAAACTTGTATGGCACCAAAGTGACCGATGCTGGTTTGGCCAAACTCGCGGGCCTTAAGCACCTCCGAAACCTCTATGTCTGGCAAACGCAAGTGACCCCAGAGGGAATCAAAAAGCTCGAGGCAGCGCTGCCGGGGTTGGACATCAACAGCGGTTGGGTCGCTCCTCCGGTCGAGAAGAAAGACGAGACCAAGAAGGACGAGGCCAAGAAAGTTGAGCCGAAAAAGTAGTTTCCGGCTCCCCAGCGGTGGCGCTTGGAAGGTCCTCCTTGAGGCTTTGGCGCAAGACGCTACCGGTTGAATCCAAGCCCCACGATCGAGTCATCCCCCGGTTTCCGTCACTGGATCCGGGGGATTTCTTTTTTTAGACAAGCGCTCGGCGGCGCAGGTCGGCCCCTCGAATTTCTGGAATTAAGAATCCGCAGGCTGCCAAGATCATGGCCGCGGCCATCCATCCCATTGTCGCTGGTGACAGGGTTTGGACCGCCTGGAAGGCACAGAGGGGCGCTAGCACTCCCCGAATTCCGGTCGAGAAGGTGTGGACAGCCATGTAGTCGGTCACATGGGCCGGTGGGGCTACTTTGGTGACCCACAGGCCCCAGGCGACGTCGCCGCCGGCAGTGGAGATGCCGTAAAAAATCGCGCCGATAATGAGCCCCACGGGTGTCTCACTCATGAAGAAGGTGGCGATGCCGACGGCGAAACCGGCATTCAACGTGACGCGGAGTCGAAAGAAGTTCATCCGGTCAAACAGGCGTCCCCAAACCGGGCTCATAATCCAGCGGGCCGCATTGGGGATGATCAAGGTCAGCCAGGCGATCTCCGCAGCGCTCAGTCCTAGGCCGAAGCGTGGATTTCCCAAGTATTCTACGCGGATGGGTAGCATGGCGAGGTTGGCGAAACCCATGAGCATCCAGGCGATTAACGCGTTCCGGAACACCGGGTCTTCTCGGACGAAGCGAAGTCCCTGCAGAGGATGGGTGGCAGCGCTCGAATCCAACGCTCGGGTCGGGATGCGACGCACTGCGACGGCGGCAGCGAAGTAGGCCAGAGCAAAGAGGGCGGTCATCCAACGCCAACGGTCGGAGGCGAAGGAAGCGCTCGGAGACGCGTGGTTGGGCATCAAGCCGCTGCTGAGGATTTGCCCACCAATCCATGCAAAGACCATAGCCGCTGCGATGCGGACCATGAAGGCGCTGGAATACAATCGGCCCCGCTGGTCGGCCGGGTAATTGTCGTGATAAATCTGGGTCATCAGCGGGATGGCGCAGGTCGATGTGAGCAAGGCGAACACACACCCGACGGTGTACACCACTGGATGAGGTACTAGGGTCACCAGCAGGCAGCTTAAGCCTCCAAGGCCTAGTAAGCCGGAGACGGCCCGGGAGGGTTGGAGTCCGAGGTGACGGGCCGCATTGACCACCAACGGAGAGAGCAGCAGACCGACGGAAGTGCCCGCAGCGATGAGAGCCTTGGCCCAGGGTCCCAGATCAAAAACCCGTGTAGCGATGAGCAGAAGGAAGGTGTTACCCGCTGTCTCGATGATACCCCCGAAGACCGAGCGCCAGCGCTCCATCCGGAAGGTGAGTTGAGCGCGTTCGGCAGGGCTGATCATGAATTAGGGCCGCTGGGCTCCGCTGAAGGAGCTGCTGGGCGGCACCTCATTCGGACTCCGTCATCGGGGATTTGACGGCGTCGGCGATCCGGCGAAGCCATTCCCAGGTGTAGAGCCCGGTGGAGTGGCTGTCGCCCCACAGGGGTTGGACAGCGTAATTGCCGACCCAGGGCAGTTTGCGCAACTGAAAGGATTCCGCCCCATACGGCCTCTGCGGAGGGCGGTAGGTGGTTCCAAAAATATCACTCTCGCCCATGCAGGCGGCGCAGGGGCAGAAACGACGAAGACTTTCCAGGGGGATGAAATCTTCTCGGCCATCCACCCAGCGGATGGCCAGTTCTTGTGCGAAGAGGGTGATGTCGGCCGGTTGCATCGCGCTGACGGTGGTGCTGGGTGAGGCTCGCGTCCAGTGGCTTCGGTGTCGTACCGATTGCGAAACCGTGGACTTGCCTCAATTCTATCCAAATGGTGCCACGCTACTCGATCTTGATCCTGAGCCTCTGGATGACGGTTTGTGCCGCGAGCATTTCCGAGGAGAGCCCGTCGGTCGAAGACATCGTCAAAGGGCTCGTCGAGCGGCTCAAATCCATGCCGGAGTTGCAGGCGGGTCGAGCGCACGTCTGCCGTCGTCTGACTGTTTTTGATACCCTTGAAGCCGACGGCAAGATTTTTGAGCGCAAGACCAAGGAGTATCGCGTGGCCGTGACCAATGGCGTGGAGACGACGCGACTGGTGCGCATCGATGACCACGAGCCGCCTCCGGCCGATGCCCGTAGCGAGGAGCGCAAGGATCGCGAGGCGCGCGAGCGCTATGGCAAACCCACCGGCGTGAAGAAGCGTCGAGGCATGGAGGTGATCGATGAGTCGCTCATCCGGCGTTTCGACTACCGATGGGTGGGTTATGAGGTGATTGCCGGTAGAACTAATCACGTTCTGGAGTTTTCAGCCCGACACGCTGAACCGGGTCGGAGCTCGGCCAATGCCTTCGCCGACCGGCTCATGTCTCAACTGCAGGGTCGCCTGTGGATCGACACCGAAGAACACGAGTTGGCCCGGGTGGAGGCCCGACTGGGCAAGAGTTTTGACGTGCTCGCGGGGGTGGTGGCCTCGATCCAAAAAATGACACTGTTGATCGAGCGCTTCCGCCTGCCGGATGGACGGTGGGTGGATGGTCGATTCCAGACAGCCTTTGAGGGACGCAAGTTCCTCAGCGCGCTGCGCATGCGCTTACAAGTGGAGCAGGATCGCTACGAGACCACGACGGTCAACCCGGGCTAAATTATCGGCGGCGCGCAGAGAGCCAGCGATTGGTTTGATCGAGCAGCACTGCGAGAATAACGACCGCGCCGATAATGATCTGCGAGTAGTTCTGGTCGATACCCAGGATGACGATCCCGCTGGAGATCAATTGGATGATTAGGGCTCCTAGCAAGGCGCCGAGAGCCGTGCCTCGTCCGCCCGTGAGACTGGCCCCACCGACGACAGCTGCGGCGATGACGTTCAGTTCGTAGCCGTTGCCGTCGGCCGACGTGGCCGATCCGTAATATCCCAGCGAGAGCAGTGCGGCGATGCCGGCGGTCAGTCCGGAGACAGCGAAAACTCCAAGTTTTACCCGCCCGGTCTGGATACCGCTGAATCGGCTGGCCGTCTCATTGCCGCCCACCGCATAGATGCGACGTCCGGGAACAGTGCGCGTGAGCCAAAGCCCCCCGGCCACGGCGACCAACACCATGGCCGCCAGCGGGACCAAGGTGAGACCACCGGGAGTTGTCCACTTGACCCCGGAGCGGAATCCCTCCGGGAAGCCACCGGTGCTGAGTCCGTGGGTGAGCACAAAGGCCACGCCCCGATAAATGGCCATGGTGCCTAGGGTGATAATGAACGGGTGAACTCTCAGGGCGACGCTCATGCCGCCGTTGGCCAGTCCGCAGAGCACGCCTGCTCCAAGGCACACGGCGCAACCCAGCCACGCGCCTTGGGTGGCAGACGCAGCCGCGGGCCCCTCCGGTCCGAAGGCGTGGAACACCTGGGCTGCCAACACTCCCGATAGCGCGTAGATGGCTCCGACGCTCAGGTCGATTTGGCCAGCGATGATCACGAAGGTCATGCCCACGGCCATGATTGCGAAGAAGCTCGTGTCCTTAGCGAGTTGGGTGAGGTTTTCGGCGTTGAGGAACTTGTTCACCCGTTGCTTGGCGGCGATGCGGTTCCCATCGGCGTCCTCGGTGAACACTCTTTGGCGCTCACCATTGGGTCCGGTTTCAAAGAGAGGGCGCTCGACCGATCCCCCGAAGAGGGTCAGCAACGCTCCCAATACGAGGACCACGACGAGCAGCCCTGCTTCGGCCAGTCGCAGGTGCTTCGAAGAGACAATGGAGCTCACGCCCCGAAGGCTAGGCTTTTGCCTGAAAACTGGAAGGGTTCCTCGTTTCCGGTGGACTCGAATGGCCGTCGAAGCAGGGGCTCACCCCTTCGGTGTGCGAGGGTGTTCGGCACAATCCTTTATAAAGGGTCATTGCGTCGGCGCTTTTCCCTTGGCTAGAACAATCAGCCGTGTCGTCCCAGTACACTCTTAAGCAGTCAGTCTCATTCGCCGGAATCGGTCTCCACGGCGGGAATCGCGTTTCGATGAACCTCCTGCCGGCCTTGCCCAACACGGGCTTGCGCTTCCGGCGGATCGACCTCGATGGCACCCCGGAGATCGAGGCCCGCGCCGAGTATGTCGTCGACACCCAACGCTCTACCACCCTCGGAAAAGGCGCGGTTAAGGTGCATACGGTGGAGCATGTGCTGGCGGCTCTGGCGGGCGCGGGCATCGACAACGCGATCATCGAATTGGATGCCAACGAGCCTCCAATCGCTGATGGTAGTTCCCGGGAGTTTGTACGCCTGGTTAAGGAAGCGGGGCGGGTGGCCCAAGCTGATCCGGTCGAAATCTATCGAGTGACTGCGCCGATCGAGGTCAATGTCGGAGGTTCCCAGATGGCAGTGTTCCCGCATTCGGGTTTCAAGATTACCTGCACGAGTTCGGACAAGGGTGGGCGCTTTACTCAATTCTTCACGCTCGAGATAACTCCCGCCAGTTGGGAGAAGGAGTTGAGTCATGCCCGAACCTTTTGCTTCTACGAAGAAATTGAGTTCCTCATTAAGAACGGGCTTATCAAGGGTGGAAGTTTGGAGAATGCCATCGTTATCCGTGACGACGCCGTCCTGACCACGGAACCGCTTCGGTATCCTGAGGAGTTTGTTCGTCACAAGATGCTCGATATCGTGGGTGATCTGGCTCTGATCGGCCGACCGATCCACGGGCATGTAATCGCTACTCGACCGAGTCACCATGCCAACACGGAGTTGGCCAAGGCGATTTTAGCTCAGATGCGCCGCCCCCTGGAGGCCGCTCAAACCTTCGCCCCGCCTCCCGCTCCGGCCACCGAGGTCAAGCCCGTCGTTACCAAGCCTGCCAAGTCTCCCGTCGCTGCCTCTACGCCCACTGTGAACTCTCCGACTTCTACTGAAACTCTCGTCCGTGACGGTGCGACCCTGGACACCATGCAGGTCATGCAAATTCTGCCGCACCGCCCGCCCTTCCTCATGGTGGATAAGGTAACGAAGATCGATGGAGCCCGAATCGTCGCGCAGAAGAACGTCACCATGGGGGAACCGTTTTTCGAGGGACATTTTCCGGGCCATCCAATCATGCCGGGAGTTCTTCAGTTGGAGGCCATGGCCCAGGTGGCGGGTATCTTGATGATGAGGCAGGCTGAGAATGCTGGAAAACTGGCGTACTTTATGTCTGCAGAGGATGTGAAGTGGCGCAGGCCGGTGCGTCCGGGTGACATTCTGATGATCGAGGTGGAAATGACCAAGGCCCGGGGCAAGATCGGTAAAGCCAAGGGTCAGTGCACCGTGGACGGAGAGGTGGTCAGCGAAGCCAATGTGACGTTCATGCTAATGGACCGCTGAGTCGCTGGAAGCCTGACGGATACCCGACCCCAATGATCCACCCCACTGCTATCGTTCATCCCAAGGCTCTCATCGGAGCCGACTGCCATATCGGCCCTTACTGCCTCATCGGTGAGCATGTCGTTCTGGCAGAGCGCTGTCGTCTGCACAGTCACGTTGTGCTGGAGGGGCATACCACTTTGGGATGTGACAACGAAATCTACCCCTTTACCTCCCTGGGAATGAAGTCTCAGGACTTGAAGTGGAAGGGGGGCGTGACTCGGGTGCACATCGGAGACCGGAACGTGTTCCGCGAGTCGGTGAGCGTGCACAGCGCTACCTCAGACGGTGACGTGACTCGAGTGGGCTCTGATAATTATTTCTTGGCCAATACTCATCTGGCCCATGATGTGCAGGTGGGTAATCGGGTCATCATGTCCAACCTGGCGACCTTGGCCGGGCATGTGATCGTAGAAGACCACGCCATCATCGGCGGCCTGGCGGCAGTGCATCAATTTTGTCGAATCGGTCGATACGCCATGGTGGGCGGCTGCTCCAAGGTGGTGCAAGATGTCGCACCCTACATGATGGCCGACGGAAATCCGACGGAGACCCGTTTTGTGAACAAGGTAGGGCTGGAGCGGGCAGGCTTCGCAGCGGACACCATCGATACTCTCATCAAGGCCTACAAAATTATCTTTCGAATGGGCCTAACTTTGGAGAATGCCCTGTCTCGGATGGAGTCGGATTTGCCGACTACTCCGGAGTTGAAGGAGTTGATCCAGTTTGTGCGAACTAGCCAGCGCGGTTTAGCGCGATGACCCAGAGGGGCTGCTGTTTGGGCTCCGGCAGATCCGCGGCAGCAAGTGGGCGGTGAGGGCTGCGCAGGTGAAAGGAGGTTCAGGCTGCTTCGGTCTGAGGACTCATTCGCTGGCTCGACAGATTCTTCAAGGCCGTTTCAATGGCTTCGATCACGCTGTCCGGAGTGGAGGTGCCCGCAGTGATGCCTACGGTATCAGTTTCTCGGATCCAGGCTGGGTCGAGGTCGTTCGAGGTCTGCAGCCAATGGACTCGGGCACACCGGCTCCGGCAAGTGTCCACCAAGCGGCGGGTGTTGTTGCTGTGAATGCCTCCGATGACCAAAATCACATCGCAGCGTTCGGCCAAATTCTCGGCGGCGGTCTGCCGGTCTTTGGTGGGTTGACACACGGTGTCAATCCAACGGACCTCTGAGCCGGGGAATCTCTGACTCAGGTGAGCGATTAACTCCCGCACCCGGGCTACAGGTTGCGTGGTTTGCGACACGACCCCATAGCGGGGACGTTCAGGCAGCAGGTCCACCTCGCTCTCTGTTAACACGACGTCGCACTCGGGATGATCTTCGGTCAGGCCTCGGACCTCAACATGGCCGGCTTGACCTATCACCAGCGGGTGGAACCCCGCGGTCACGAGTTTTTTCAACGCCTGATGAGCCCGGTGAACCAAGGGGCAGGTGGCCTCGGTTACTGTTAAGCCTAATTGGCGAAGGCTCTCGATGCGGCGATTTGAAGCTCCGTGGGCCGTGATGAGTACTTCCCGGGTGGGAATATCGGACGCGTCTTGTCGGATAAGTACACCCCTCCCACGGAGGTCGGCCAAAACCGACTCATTGTGAACCAAATCTCCCAAGACGGTCACCGGGCCGGCCGCGGCTCGCTCATGGGCTAATTCGATCGCGTCACGAACCCCAAAACACATCCCCATTGCTTCCGCTCTTAAGACTCTCATAATTTACTTTGCGTCACAAAGCTTCTGAGTAAGGACCATCGGGGTTGTTCAAAAAGAATCAAGCGGATGGAGTCGTTTTTCGGAACTGGGCAACGATTTGTTCTAGATGCCCAAGGTACTCAGTAAAGGCGTTGCGACCGAGGTCGGTCAGGGTGCAAGTGGTCTGCGGCCGGGTTTCGCCGGTGGACTTGGAGAGGGCGACGAGGCCGGCCTCCTGAAGGATTCGGAGGTGGGAAGTCAGATTGCCGTCGGTCATGACCAGCAAGTTCCGCAGATCCGTGTAGGTCAGGGAAGGGGTCGCTGAAAGGGAAGAAATGATGGCTAGACGGGCCTTTTCGTGGATCACCCGGTCTAGATGGGGAAAAGGTTCTGGATTCACGCCGTGGGCTTCTTCTCCGTCCAGTGCAAGTAGAGACCGTAGGCGAGGTGGCCGCCGCCGAAGCTGGCCGTCATGACCGCATGAGCCATGCGAATGGAGGGTTCGATTTGGTGAGGATTGGCCGCGGCCAATGCGCTGAGCAAACCGGCGATGACAAACCCCCAACCAAACAAGCGCATCCCGCGGGGCATGAAGAAACCGGCTGAATGCACCGAACATCCGTAGAGAACGAGCCACAGAGGCGGGAGTGCCACGGCGATCATAGCTCCCTCTTGATGAATATTTACCAGCGGACCTACAACGGCGGTGCCGGCAAATAGGGCGGGCATTAGGGCTGAGGCCACGCGGCGGGCTGGGGGGGTCCAAAATGGTTCACCGGCAGCGAACGCCTGGCGGCGCATGAGCAAGAACGCCGTGCACGCCCCGGCCAGTCCGACAGCCAACCAGTAAAAAGCGAAGGATCGGGCATTGTCCCGTATCACGAAGGGGGCCGCGAGTCCGGCGAGAGTTCCGATCAGGCCTACCGACGTCATCGCCGGTGCCAAGGCACGGCGGTAGGTCGATGCCCGATCCATGAGGGTTCGGATGGTTTCGAGCTGTTCCCGAGCCGTGTTGTGGTCCACGTGTCCCACAGTCGGCGTCGGAAACTCCGCGTCAATCCTGGAGTCAGTCCGTCCTCCTAAATCGGCAGAGGCGCACGGCACCGGGTCTGGGTCAACTGTCAGGTTTCCCCTGGAGTCTGGACCGAGCCTGTCCCTTGGAGTCCCTTGTCCCTTGGAGTCCTCTTGTGTGCCGAATCGAGCCTGTCCCTTAGAGTCCCTCGGGTTTGGACCGGGTCTGGACCGAGCCTGTCCCTTGTGCGGGGAATGGAGCCTGTCCCTTAGAGTCATAGGGTTTGGATCGAGCCTGTCCCTTGGGTTTGTTATTCCGAAGGAGTTCCCGAATCCGACCTTGACGGGAAGTGGTGAGGTTCCCTAGTGTTACCGACCGTAAGGAACTTTCCGTCGGCGTTGGTGCCGACATGCTTGAGTCGGTGAATAACCGGCTTTTTTGTTACCCCGGTTTCCGGGATTGGCTGACGACTCGGGATTGGCTGACGACTATGAACGCGGAGATTTTGGCGGTTGTTGAGTTCTGGGAGAAGGAGAAGGGCATCCCTAAAGATGTTCTGCTCGGTGCTATCCAGGAATCCTTGATGCAGGCCGCCAAGAAGGCGGTAGGGCCGGCTCGTGACCTTCGGGTTTCCATTGATGGACGCTCCGGAGACATCAAGGCTTGGGCCAAGCTCGTGGTTGCAGAGAAGGTTCTCTCCAAGCACGACCAAATTACCATTTTCAACGCCCGGCGTGCCGGTCATCCCGATGTTAAGGTCGGTGAAGAGATCGAAGTCGAGGTCACCCCAGCTGGGTTTGGTCGCATTGCGGCCCAATTCGCCAAGCAGGCCATGATGGCCCAACTCCGCCGAGCGGAGAAGGCGATGGTCTACGATGAGTTCAAGGATCGGGTCGGCGAACTCGTCAACGGAACTGTCCGTCGTTTTGAACGCTCGGACGTGGTGCTAGATCTGGGCAAGTTCGAGGCCGTCATGCCCAATCGGGAGCGCGTTCCGACCGAAGAATATCAAATCGGTGAGCGAATCCGCTGTTACGTCAAAGCGGTCGAACAGACGCCGAGGGGGCCTGAGATTGTTCTTTCTCGTGCCGACCCGAATTTTGTCATCAAGCTTTTCAAGGTTGAGGTGACTGAAATCGGAGACGGAACCATTGAGATCAAGGGGATTGCTCGGGAACCTGGATTCCGAACCAAATTGGCTGTTTTTTCCCGAGATCCAAAGGTTGACCCTGTGGGCGCCTGTGTGGGTCTGCGCGGTCAGCGGGTGAAGAACATCGTCCGCGAGCTGAACAACGAGAAGGTCGACATTATCCCTTGGTCGCCGGACATTCGCAAATATGTCGAGAATGCCCTCGCGCCGGCCAAGTTGAAATCTTTCGAGGTGGATGAGCAGCGCAAGCGAGTATTGGCTCTTACCTCACCGGACCAGTTGTCTCTGGCAATCGGAAAGCGTGGTCAAAATGCGCGGCTGACATCTCGGTTGACCGGGTGGAGTATTGACATTGAAGCTGAAGCTTCGGTGTTGCCGGGCTTTGATCAAAAAGTAGCCAATGCCGTCAGAGAGTTTGCTTCCGTTCCAGGTATTACCGAGGAGCAGGCGCGGATTCTGGTGACCATTGGGTTCCATAGCCTGGAGGATGTGATCCAGCAGATCGGTATCGAAGATTTGCAGGGAATGGAAGGAATCGGCTCGGACGCCGAGTCGATTCTGGAAGCGATTCGGGGCGAATTGACCCGACGCGCTGCCGGTGGAGCTGACCCTGAAGCCCACTGATCCCATTTGAGGGTTGGTATTAATAGCCTGGACCGCCGACGGTCCAGGCAACCGCGCGTGGCGCGGACCGGGGAACGTCGGTGGTGAAATAAAAAGCAGTATGCCCGTTCGCATTTACGAGATCGCCAAGAAGCTGAACCTTGAGAGCAAGTTTGTGCTCAACAAGGCAAAGGAGCTGGGCATAGCCGCCGCCAAGGTCCCGTCGAGTACTCTCGACAAGATCACCGCCGAGTTCCTCGAGGAGCAGTTGGCGCCATTAGCCAAGCCTTTTGAGCCGTCCAAGCCGATGGAGGTCACGCCCGTGACCATCATCCATGCGCCCGCTCCCCCACCACCGGTAGTGGCCCCCGTATTGGCCCCGGTGGTGACCTCCCAAGTGGCGACCTCCCCGGTGGTCATCTCGAAATCCGAGCCAATCCACGAGCCGGTGGTGATCCGAGTGCCTGTGGCTGAAAAGCGTGTCGAGTCGGTCAAGGTGGCCGTGGCAGAGAAGCCTTCAGTGCCAACGACTCCCCCTCCGGCGCCTCCGGCGCACGCCCCAGAAATTGTTGAGCCCGCGGTCGTGGTGCCCTCACCCGCACAAGAGGTTCCGAAGCCTTCGGTGGTATCCCCAGTGGTGGCAATGACCCCAGCCGTGGTTGTGCCCCTAGTTGCGGTAAAGACCCCAGTCGTGGATGAAACACATCCGATCACGGTCGCTGAAATTCATCCGGAACGTTCGGCCCCGACAGTAGCCCCGCTTTCCACTCCCGTTGCTGAGTCCATAGTTCCGTCCGAGAGCTCTATTTCAGCATCGGCGCCGCCTTCCGCTCCGGAGGCAACTTCCGAATCAACGCCTGCCTCAACTTCGGGTCCAGCCCCGAGCGCTGCCCCTGTCCCGCCCCCTGTCCAGACAGGTCAGTTGGTCGGTCGTATCGACCTCAGTCAGTTCGGTTATGGCGGTCGCACGACCCGCGGTGTGAGCACGCCGCCGCCGCAGCCGCCCGCCCGCCCGGCGCCTCCGGTCGTCCGAGACGATCGCCGTGGTCCGCCCCCTCCTCAGCCAGGGCGTCCTGGTGGCTCGTCGTACCAAGGCTCTTCCTATCAAGGTTCTGGGTATCAAGGGTCCCGCCCAGGTCAGCACCAACGCCCGGGTCAGTTTGGTCGTCCCGGTCAGATGGGTGGACGTCCCGGTGTCGCCGCAGGACCCGGTCCCCGACCTGTCCCAGTTGCAGCGCGTCAACAGTTCGCCGCGGACGCTCCAATAATTATTATGCGTCCGCCCATTGTGGTGCGGGAATTGGCCGAGCAGATGGGCAAGAAGCCCTTCCAGATTATTGGCGACCTCATGCAGATGGGGGTCTTTGCGACGGTAACCCAGACCATCGACGGTGAGGCGGCGGTAAAGATCTGTGCAAAGCACGGTATTCGGTTCGAGACCGAGAAACGCGACAAGGCGGCCCACTCCGTCAATGTTCCCAAGGAGGAGAAGCTCGAACTCGACAGCGAGGACAAGCCCGAGACGCTCAAGTCGCGTCCCCCGGTGATTACCATCATGGGTCACGTGGACCACGGCAAGACCTCGCTCCTCGATGTCATCCGCAAGGCGAATGTCGCTTCAGGTGAGGCCGGTGGCATCACCCAGCACATTGGTGCCTACTCCATTCAGTATCCTCATCCCAACACGGGTAAACTGGAGAGCCTGACCTTCCTTGACACCCCGGGTCACGCCGCCTTCTCGGCCATGCGGGCTCGCGGAGCCAATGTAACCGACATCGTTGTCCTGGTCGTGGCGTCCAATGACGGTGTGATGCCTCAAACCTTGGAGGCCTTGGCGCACGCCAAGGCGGCCAAGGTCCCCATCATCGTCGCGGTGAACAAGTGCGACCATCCGAACTCTAACCCGATGAAGGTGCGCCAGCAGCTTCAGGATAAGGGATTGGTGCCGGACGATTGGGGGGGCGACACCCAGTTCGTGGAATGCTCAGCGATCACCAAGAAAGGGATCGACCTCCTCATCGATTCCATCCTGCTTCAGGCGGAGTTGCTCGAACTCAAGGCCAATCCGGATCGCAATGCCAAGGGTAACGTCATTGAATCTGGCGTCGAGGCCGGTGGGTCGGTAGCCACGGTGCTCGTTCGCAAGGGAACGATGCGCATTGGTGACGTGATCATTTGTGGAGAGCACTACGGCAAGGTGCGCGCCATGATGAACGAAGAAGGGCTTCGCCTGAAGGAGGCAACTCCGTCGGTGGCAGTCCGTGTTTTGGGGCTGAACGGAGTCCCGGATGCAGGGTCCGAGTTCAGCGTAGTGGAGAACGAGCGAGCCGCTCGCGACTTGGCTGAAGAACGATCCAATGCCCGCAGGAAGTCCGAGATGGACGGCGATCGTCGCAAGACCCGGACTTCGTTGTCTGATCTCTTTGGACGCATCGGTGACCTAACGGCAAAGGTGCTTAAGGTGATCGTCAAGGCCGACACCCAGGGATCGGTCGAGGCCATCGTCGGCGCGCTTCGCGAGATTAAATCTCAGAAGGTCTCGTTGGAGGTCGTGAACAGCGCTGTCGGAGCCATCAATGTGTCGGATGTCAATCTGGCTCGGGGTTCCAAAGCGGTCATCCTCGCCTTCCACACACGCGTCGACAACAACGCTGCCGAGGAAGCCAAGCATCACGCCGTCGAAATCCGTCTCTACGCGATCATCTATGAGCTGATTGATCAGGTGAAGGAAGCCATGGCGGGCCTTCTGGATCCCCTTCTCAAAGATGTGATCGTCGGTCAGGCCGAGGTTCGCAATATTTTCGACCTCTCTAAGGGCGGTCGTGTCGCCGGTTGTGCCGTCACCAACGGCCGTCTGGTTCGCGGCAAAATGCGTCTTCGCCGCCGGGGCAACCTGGTCTACGAGGGTGTTTCACTGACCCTCAAGCGCTTCCAAGACGAGGTGAACGAGGTTCGTTCGGGTATGGAGTGTGGTGTGCGCTTGGATGGTTTCGATGACTATCAAGAAGGCGATATCATTGAGTGTTACTCCGTAGAGAAGATCGCTGCCAAACTCGAATAACGTATACTGTCGTGTCCTCCCATCTCCCACCGGCCCCGAGCCGGCGTATCCAGCGGGTGACCGAACTTCTCAGGCGGGAAGTCAGCGAACTCCTGCGGCGTGAGTTGAATGTCGAGGAGGTGGGGCTTCTCTCGATTAATGAGGTGAAGGTGGCTCCCGACCTCAAGACGGCCACCGTGTTTGTCGGGTTTGTGGGTAACCGTCAGCAACGGTCCGCCGCACCTGAGAAACTGGCCAAGCGAGCCAAGCACATACAAATGATGCTCGGTTCCCAGTTGAGTATGAAGTGGACTCCCGTCCTCAACTTCCTGCTCGATGAATCTGTGGAAAAGGGCAATCGGGTGATCGCCATTCTTGAAAGTCTTGAGAAAGGTAAGACTCCGGGTGCCTGATGCACCCGCAGATACCCCCTTTCCCCAGCCATGCGTTCCTCAGAAATGCCCAAGGCGGTGGAGAATATCCTGGCTGCGATTGATGCGGCACAGGCGATTCTCGTCGTAGGACATATCCGTCCGGACGGTGACTGCATCGGCAGTCAGGTGGGCTTGGCGCTGGCCCTGGAGGGTGCAGGTAAGGATGTGACTGTTTGGAATCAGGATCCAGTGCCTGACAAGTTGCGCTTTCTCGATCCAGACAAGCGCGTGCGCAAACCCACCTCGGGGCGTCAGTTCGACTTGGTGATCGCCACGGACTGTGCGGCCTTAGACCGGATGGGGCGGGTTACAGAATTTCTTCCAGACGGTGTGGTGCTCGTGAACATCGATCACCACGCTTCCAACACCCGCTATGGCAAACTCAATTGGGTTTCGCCGCGGGAACCGAGCACAGGCGAGTTAATTTTCGATCTCTGCAAATGGGCCGGTTGGAAGGTGACCCAACCGATGGCGGATTGTTTGTTCACCGCTGTCAGCACCGACACCGGCAGTTTCCAGTACCCAAGCACCACTCCGGATACGCTGCGGACCGCCGCCGAGTTGGTGGAACGGGGGGCGGGTCTGGGTCGGATCTGCCAAGAGGTGTACCAAAGCTACCCCATGACGCGGGTTCGCCTCCTGCGCCACGTCTACACCCATTTCCGAGTGTCTGATGGCGGTCAGACCGCTTATTTCTGGCTCAAGAAGCGCGACTATGCCCGAGCCGGGGCCTCGACTGAGGAAAGCGAAGGCCTGATCGACCATATCCGAGCCATTGACGGCGTGATTGTCGCGATGGTCTTCGAGGAAGTCAGCGATGAGGTCACCCGGGTGAGTTGGCGTTCCAAGTTAGCCCGTATCGATGTTGCCTCCATCGCCCAGCGATTCGGTGGAGGCGGGCACAAGGCCGCCGCCGGTGCGCGAATCGAGGGGAAGCCGCTGGGAGTCCAACGCCGGGTCCTCAATGAGGTCCGCAAATCCCTCAAAGCGTCGGCCTGAGCACGATCTTTTTAGATTGCTCTCCGACGGATCCAATCCGTTCTGATCTCTAAGTTTCCGATGGCCTTACCCACCCTCTCGCCCCTCGACGGAGCCTTGTTGGTCGACAAGCCCGCGACATGGACCTCCCATGACGTTGTCGCCAAATTGCGCAACCACTTCCGCCTGGCCAAGGTCGGCCACTGCGGCACGCTGGATCCCATGGCCACTGGCCTGCTCATCCTCGTGCTGGGTAAGGCGACGAAATATTCCGAGCGATTGATGTCCTCGGACAAGGTGTACGAGGGGGTGATGAGGTTTGGCGAAACCACCGATTCCTACGATGCCGACGGAGAATTGGTGGACTCCATGCCGGTGCCGCCCCTCTCGTTGGACGATATGAACGAGGCGGCGACGGCCTTTACCGGGGATATTCTTCAGACGCCGCCCATGGTGAGTGCGGTTAAGATCGGTGGTACGCCCTTGTACAAGCTGGCTCGCAAGGGTCTAGAGGTCGCTCGCCAAGCTCGACCTATCCATGTCTACACCTACCGTTTTGATGACTACGAGGAGCCCTTCGCCTATTTTCGGGTGAGCTGCACCAAGGGGACCTACATTCGCAGTTTGGCTCATGACCTCGGTCAGAAGCTGGGCTGTGGGGCTCACTTAACTCGACTGCGGCGTATCACCAGCGGTCGATTCGATGTGGCCGATGCCGCCCCGCTGTCAGTGATTCTTCAGTGGGACCTTCCCGCTCTCGAAAAACACATCATCCCCTTCCTGAAGCTCAAATCTTACGAGTAGGCTTGCAGGCGGTGGGGTTGCTCCAGAATCCTTTGCTGCATGCCCTCCGAAGGTTTGCCAACCTCTGTGGAATCTCGTGCCGTACCGGATTCCCGGCGGGCCTGGTTATTCCGGGGATTGGCCCTCGTGGCGCCGGTCCTTGTTTTGTTGGGTATCGAATGGGCCTTGAGGTGGGCTGGCCATTACCGGCCCACGGCCTTTTGGTTGGAAGCAGGAAACGGAATGCTTCGAGCCAATCCGGCCTTTGGTGCGACCTATGTCGGTGAAACCCAGGCCCGGATGCCCCGGCCGTTGAAGATTCGCAGACAGAAGGAATCGGGAACGCTGCGGGTGTTGGTGTTGGGCGAGTCGGCAGCCCTCGGTGATCCAGAACCCGGATTGGGCATGCCGCGCTTCCTTCAGGCACAATTGGAAACGCGGTTTCCAGGTCGCAAGGTTGAGGTGCTCAATGCCGCGATCACAGCCCTGAATTCTCACGCGCTGCGTCGGATCGCCGCAGACTCCACCCAGCTGGGAGCAGATGTGTGGGTTCTTTATCCGGGTAACAACGAGGTTCACGGCCCTTTTGGTCCGGCGAGCAATCCCCTCGGAAAAGCGCCGTCTCTGGCGGTCGTGCGCGCCGGATTACTGCTGCGCAGCACCGCCATCGGCCAGTGGATCTTCCGTATTCAAGAAGGGCAGGGTGAGGGGCTTTCGCTCGCACCGCGATGGGCCGGTCTCGAAACCTTTTCCAAAAACCATTTGGCCGCGGAGGACCCTCGGCTGGAGGTCGTGCGCGAATCGTACCGGCGCAACCTCACCGATTTGGTGCGCTTCGGGGTCGAGTCCGGAGCTCAGGTGCTCTTGGGGACGATGGCGGTGAACGTGTCGGATTGTCCCCCGTTCGGTTCGCTGCCACTGGACGGGTCACCCCGGGTTCTTACTCAATGGAAAGACCTCTCCGAGCGGGGGCGAGCTCAAGACGCGGCCGGTGACTGGTTGGGTGCCGTGGAAAGTTGGACTCAAGCCGTGGCCTTGGCCCCAAGTCATGCCGAGAGCCGATATCAGTTGGGTCTCGCCCGCCTCAATGCCGGCGATGCGGTCCGCGGAACCGTTGACCTCGAAGCGGCTCGTGATCTGGACACCCTCCGATTCCGCGCCGATTCCCGTATCGTGGCTATCACCCGTGAAGTGGCCGTTGCTGCTGCCTCATCCCAAGTGCTGTTGGTGGATGCCGCCTTGGAACTTAAGGGAGAGGATCCACAGCGCCCGCCGGGCGCAGACCTCTTCTTTGAGCACGTCCACTTGAGGCCCGAGGGCAATGACCGCCTCGCCCGCTTGTTTGCCAAGGCCCTGGTGACGCGATTGCCTGAGGGGACGGCGTCTTCGGCTCTCTGGGCGACCGAGGCTGCGTGCCGGACTCGCCTCGGCTGGAATCCGCACGCTGAAGTCCGGCTGTGGACCCAGATTCGGGCGCTGTGCCAGAAGCCGCCGTTTTCGTTTCAGAGTCACAAGGAGGTTCGGGACCGATTCTTGGATGACCGGTTGGCCGAAGCCAATGCCGGAGCCCGTAAGGCTGGGTTGGGTGGTTCCATTCAGGCATTGGAGTCGCTGGTGACTCAGTATCCAACGGACTGGCAATTGGCCGAGCAGTCGGCCCGACTCTTACGTCAAGGGCGGCGGTGGACCAACGCGATCGAGGCTTGGAAGCGAGTGGTCGAAGGGGCTCCGGACCATGTGGTGGCCTGGCATTTTCTGGGCGAAGCCCAGGCTCAGATCGGAGATCGCCGTGGTGCTCTCGAGTCCCAATCACGGGCCTTGGCGCTGCGACCTGATTTTGTTGAGGCAGCCCTGGCTTTGGGTCAGTTGTACGGCCAGTCGGGTCGGTTTCAAGAATCCATCACCGTCTTTGACCAAAGCCTGAGACGGGATCCTCGAAATCTCGAAGCTCTAATTAACAAGGCTCTCACCCTAGAAGCGATGGGTCGCCGTGGGGAGTCCGTGCCTCTCTTGTCGCGCGCCATGACCGAACATCCTCAGTCCACGCTGCCGTGCGTGCGGTTGGGGGAATTGCTTTCGGCCCGCAAGGAGTACGCCGGTGCCGTTGCGGCCTTCGAGGAGGCGGCCCGACGTGAACCGGCCAATCTAGGAGTCCTCCAGCGCCTCGCTGGAGAACTGGGGCGAGCCGATCGGCCTGCCCAAGCGGAGGCCGTTCTGCGTCGTGCGGTACAAGCCGAGTCACAGAATGCGTCTGTCCGGATCGATTTGGGCGTGGCCTTGGCGCGTCAAACCCGTTTCGCCGATGCGATCGTGGAGTTCGAAGCAGCGTTGCGCGCCCAACCAGATAACGCCTCGGCTCGAACTTATCTGGAACGTGCCCGGACGATGCTTTCGGCCTCACCGCAATCCAACACCAACCGCAAACGCTAATGGGGTCCGTCCTTCGAGATTTTGTCCGCTTCCTGGGTCGGGAGAAGAAATGGTGGCTCGCACCCCTGATTCTCATCTTACTGCTGCTCGGAGCGGTGGTGGTCTTTTCTTCCAGTTCGGCTGTAGCGCCCTTCCTGTATCCGTTTCTCTGAGCCGCCAGCCCAAGGTTGATCCATGCACTACGTTCTGGGTATCTCGGGCCTCTACCACGATTCGGCCGCTGCGCTGTTGGGCGATGGCCGGATCTTGGCGGCGGTCCAGGAGGAACGGCTCTCCCGGCGCAAGAATGATGCCCGATTTCCCGAGCGGGCCATCCAGTCTTGCCTCGATCAAGCAGGCATCACGGCTGGGGACCTCGCTGCGGTGGCTTTTTACGAGAAACCCATTCTGAAGTTCAGTCGGACTTTGGAGGTGTTTTTGGGCTGGGCCCCTCGAGGAGGGCGTGCTTTTGCTCGAGCCATCCCCGATTGGCTGGGTGGACGACTAGACCTGCGAGGCCGCATCCGATCCGCGCTACCCCACTTGCCGGCTGATTGCCCCATCTTGTTCACCACCCACCACGAAGCGCATGCGGCCAGCGCGTTCTTCCCTTCCCCGTTTGCAGAGGCGGCCATCTTGACCGTTGACGGGGTTGGGGAGTGGGCCACGACCACCATTGCTCGCGGATCCGGGGCCACGATCGAGCCCCTGGAGGAGATTCAGTTTCCCCATTCTCTGGGCCTCCTGTATTCGGCCTTCACCGCCTATTGCGGATTCCGGGTTAATTCTGGGGAGTACAAGCTCATGGGCTTGGCGCCCTATGGGGAGCCCCGCTGGGTAGAGACCCTTTTGGAAGATTTAGTTTCCCTGCATGAGGACGGTTCCTTCCGGCTCAACTTGGAGTATTTGAACCCTCTGGCCGAGGAGTACCTCACCAATGAGCGATTCCATCAACGGTTTGGAGGGCTACCTCGAAGGCCTGAAGATCGACTGGAACAGCGCCATCTCGACTTGGCTCGATCGATCCAGTGGGTGACCGAGCAGGCGATGTTGGGGTTGGCCCGTCGCGCTCAGAAACAAACCGGGGCCCGTCACCTCTGCCTCGCCGGAGGGGTGGCGCTTAATTGTGTGGCCAACGGTCGGTTGCTGCGGGAGGGGCCGTTCGAAGATCTTTGGATTCAACCCGCCGCTGGCGACGCCGGGGCCGCCCTGGGTGCGGCGTTGGCTGCCTGGCATGGGCCGTTGGAACGCGGCGGCATGGCTGCTCCACGGACTCCGCCCACTTCCGATGCCATGGGTGGGAGCTTTCTCGGTCCTGAAGAAACCCCAGAGTCGGTGGAGTCGAGTTTGAAGCGATGGGATGCCGTCTGGGAGCGGTTGACTCCAGAGGTTCTCCAGGAGCGCGTTGTCCAGGCCTTGATCGAAGGGAAGGTGGTCGGTTGGGTACAAGGTCGCATGGAGTTTGGCCCGCGGGCCTTGGGGCATCGGTCGATTCTGGGTGATCCGCGGAGCCCGGACATGCAGTCTCGAATGAACTTAAAGGTCAAATTTCGCGAGTCCTTCCGGCCGTTTGCACCGGCGGTGCTGGCAGAGCGAGCCGCCGAATACTTTGGGCTTCAGGGAGAGTCCCCCTACATGTTGTTGGTAGCCCCGGTGGCCGATTCCCAACGAGTCCCATTGGCCCAGGAGGCCGAAGGGTTGGATCGATTGAAGCAAGTGCGGTCCACCTTGCCGGCCGTGACCCACGTGGATGGTTCGGCACGGGTCCAAACGGTGGACCCAGAACGCAACCCTCAGTTTTACGCATTGCTCAAGCACTTCGAGGCGAAGACCGGTTGCCCGGTGCTCATCAATACGTCTTTCAACGTTCGTGGCGAACCGGTGGTTGCCTCGACGGAGGATGCCTACCGGTGCTTCATTAACTCGCAGATCGATGTGCTCGCGGTGGGCCCCTGTTTTCTGGAGCGAGACCGACAACTCCACACCACCTTGCCCCGAGGCTTCGAGGCCATCCCGGACTGAGCATGAACCCTCCTTCCATCGCCAGAAGCCTTCGCAACCGCTTTGTCATTGGGGCCTCGCTCTTGCCGCCGGTGGCCTTGCTGATGATCGCCAGTCGGTGGGGATGGGTGCCGGTTTCGCCCCGCACCTGCCTCGTGGTCATGCCCCTAATACTGGGGTTGGGAATGCTCTTTCCAGGAGCCTTCGAATCGTGGCACCGCTGGATCTCGCGGGGACAGGCTTGGTTGGGCGGGCGATTGGTTTTTCTGCTGCTTGTCGGGGTGTATGGGTTGGTGGTGATCCCGCTGGCATTCCTCATGCGCGGGTTGGGCCAGCGACCGATCGATTTGTCGCGCTCGGGAACCAGTTGGGTCCGCTCCAAAGGCTACGGTTCTTTGCGGGATCCCTTCTGATAGACTTGTTTCTCATCCTCGACAGGAGTGGATTGCCTGTTGAAAGTTGAATTGTTGCCTATGAAGACCTCTCTCTCTCTGGCCGTGGCGTGCACCGCCTTGGCTTCTGCCCCCTTTCTCCTGGCCCACGACACGGGATCAAAACCCCATGATCATGGACCCTCACCCGTGCCTGTGATTTTTCAGGTCGAGAAGAAGGGGCCTGTGAAGGCGCCTGCGGCCCAGGACAAATCGGCCGTGTCACATGTTAGCGGTCAGGGTTTTTGGAAGTTCGCCCCGGTCACCACGGCGATGCCTGTCCCGGCCGAGGCTCAGCCCTTTGTGAAGGGCGCTCACGGTACGCTCATCGTCGATAGCGAGCGCGATGTGGTGTATTGGGGTCTGGAGAAGGTGGGTTGGATCGGCTTCAGCGATCGGCTGAAGAATTCCTGGATCGTGAAGGGGGACCCCGCGATCGCCTCAGGCAATTTGCATGGTGCGGATATTCTACCCCGCAAAGGGCAGCTTCCGCTGGTGATTGCTGCCGACAACGTCGAGGGCGAGATCCTGTTGTCCGATACGACCTTCCGTACGGTGGAAAAACTCAAGATTCCTGACGGAGGCCCCTATGCTGACAAGAAGGGCTGGGCTCCGACCGATGCGGCGTTCGCAGGCGACAAGACTCTTTGGGTCACCGATGGCTATGGTCGTCACTGGTTCATGGACGCTGATGCCAAGCCCATGAAGTACCGGGGCAATTTCTATGGTGGCGACAGCATGAGTCAGACGCCGCATGGCATCACCTTCGACCCCAAGCGTAACGAACTGTATGTCTCGGCCCGTCCGGAGGCTCAGGTGCACGAATGGTCGCTCAAGACGCGCAAATCGCTGGCGGTTCATCAGTTGCCCAAGGGGAGTGCGGCGTGCGACACCGATCTCTGGGGCGATTACCTGCTGGTGCCCTGCCTCACCGGCCCGAACAACACCCCGGGTCCGCTCTACATCATCAACCTCAAGACCAAGGCCGTGGTCAGCACCATTAAGCCCAAAGAAGACCTTGGTTATGGGTACGCTCAGCACATGCATGACGCGTGCTGGTACGTGGTCGGCAAGGGTCGCAGCGCCAAGGTGTACATCCTCTTCACCGCTTGGAATCCGGGTGGCGTGGGCGCTTTGGAGTTGGTCAATATCAAGGACTGACCCGTCCCGATTCCGACTGTCCTAAGACTTTGTCTGACCATGCGCGCCTACCACGATTTGCTCCGGATGGTTCTTGATCAGGGTAGTTTCAAGCCGGATCGGACGGGCACGGGCACGTACTCAGTTTTTGGGGCACAGACCCGTTTCCGGCTGTCCGAGGGGTTTCCGTTGGTGACCACCAAGAAGGTTCACTTCAAGAGTGTCGCCTACGAATTGCTCTGGTTCCTTCGGGGTGACACCAACGTGCGGTGGTTGCAGGAGCACGGGGTGAGCATCTGGAATGAGTGGGCCGATGCAGACGGAAACCTGGGTCGGGTGTACGGGGCCCAGTGGACCGATTGGCGCGGGGCTGATGGCCGTTCGATTCATCAAATCGATCAGGTCGTCGCGCAAATTCGCAAGAACCCCGACAGTCGCCGGCTCATCGTCAGCGCCTGGAATCCTTCCGAGGTGGATTCCATGGCGCTGCCGCCCTGCCACACGCTTTTCCAGTTCTACGTCAGTGAGGGAAAGCTCAGTTGTCAGCTCTACCAGCGCAGTGCTGATTTGTTCTTGGGTGTGCCCTTCAACATTGCCAGTTACGCGCTCTTGACCCACATGGTGGCTCAGGTAACCGGTCTTGAAGTAGGCGATTTCGTGCATACCTTTGGCGATCTTCATCTTTATTCCAATCACCTTGAGCAAGTGAAGGAGCAGCTGGCTCGCGAACCGCGCTCGTTGCCGACATTGACCCTGAATCCGGATCGCCGGGAACTGCGGGAGTTCGCCTACGAAGACCTGGTCTTGTCGGGCTATGATCCGTATCCCGCCATCAAGGCGCCCGTTGCGGTCTGAGGGGTGTTCTATTTGAAAAGGCCCGTTGCCTGAGCTGGGGTCGGAGAATGCTTTTCTCGTTTTTGTTTGGTTTCATCATTGTTGAACCTTTCCCATGAATCTTGAACTCAAGGACCGGGTAGTGCTGATCACCGGAGGTGCTGCAGGCATTGGTGAGGCCACGGTGCGTGCCTTTGCGGCCGAGGGTGCGATTGTTTGGTTTGCTGATCGGAACGCCGATCGAGGTCGAGCGTTGGCGGCGGAGGTGCCCCGGTCGGTCTTTGCTGAAGGAGATTTGGCCGATCCGATGTTTTGCTCGGAACTCATTTCCTCCGTGCTGCGGGAGGCGGGGCGTCTGGATGTCTTGGTTAACAATGCGGGTGTCAACGACAGCGTGTCCTTGAGTGGGTCCCCGACCGATTTCATGGCCTCGCTGCGGCGTAACCTGCTGCACGTGTTTGCCTTGGCTCATCATGCGCAGGAGGCTTTGTGCCAGTCCCGCGGGTGCATCCTAAACTTGAGTTCCAAGGTGGCAGAAACAGGGCAGGGCGGCACCTCCGGTTACGCAGCCGCCAAGGGGGCGGTGAATGCGCTCACTCGCGAATGGGCCGTGGCTCTGGCACCGCATGGGGTTCGGGTGAATGCCGTGATCCCGGCCGAATGCGACACGGACCAATACCAGCGCTGGTTCGCCTCGCAGTTGGATCCGCAGGCGGCCCGAGAGACCATCGAGCGGATGGTTCCCTTCGGGCGTCGATTAACCTCACCGGCCGAAATTGCTGCGACCTTGGTATTCTTGGCCTCTCCGCGAGCGGGCCATATCACGGGTCAATGGATTCATGTCGATGGCGGTTACACCCACCTGGACCGGGCCATGACCGGCGGCCACCCGGGATGGTGAGCCTATTTGAGATTCTGCACGAAGATGCAGACTTGCTGGTGTTGCGCAAACCGGCGGGTTTGGTCTGCCATCCGACCAAGGGTGACGAATTTTCCAGCTTGGTCAGTCGGGTGCGGATTCATTTGGGTTTTGAGCCTCACATGATTCACCGCCTTGACCGAGAGACGGGCGGGGTGATGGTTTTCGCCAAGACGGATGAGGCCGGGGCCGAGTTGCGCGCGTTGTGGGCGGCCGGTTTGGTGACCAAGGAGTACGTGGCTTTGGTTCGTGGTCAGATGCCACTGGGCGAGGGGGCCATTGATGCGCCTCTGGGGCGAGAGGTCTCCAGTTCGGTGGCCATCAAGGACTGTGTTCGGCCGGATGGCGCAGCCGCTCGAACTCGGTGGCGCTGTGAGAGGCACTTCGAGCGCGAGAAGGGGGTTTATTCGTGGGTCCGAGTCTGGTTAGACACAGGGCGAAAACACCAAATACGCATTCACTTGTCGCACCTCGGTTATCCGATCTTGGGTGACAAACTCTACGGGGGAGACGAGCGGATTTACCTCGATTTTGTGGTCGGAAATCTCTCAGAGGCTCAACGGAGGTTTCTTCAGGTCCCCTTTCATGCCCTCCATGCGGAGCGGCTGTGGTTTCCGTGGAAGGGCTCAGAATTAGGGTTTTTGGCTGCCCCGGAACCTTGGTTTTCCGACACGGCTGCCGGCAAGGATGTGCCCTGGTTTGACGACCCCTATGCGCCGCCTGCGGAGTCGCGGACGTCCCGCCCCTCAGGTCCGTTCGTGCGGCCTTCAGCGGGCTTGGGCCCGTTGGTTCCAGGATTCAATTCCCAGGAGGGGTAAGGCAAAAGCGAAGGCCGCGTCTCGCTCGGGCGTATCAGCCCTCCGGAACACCTCGTAAATGGGTTTGCGGCGGTCGGGTGTCGCCACCGAACCCGAAGTGTGGGTCCAGAGTCCGAGACGCAGGCCCCCTTCGTGGGCGTGGTCCACGTGGCGGTGGAGGATGAAGGCATCGATACCCGCTTCGCCAGCGACCTGATGCCACGCGTAGCAATAGGCTGCAGCTTGTAGGCTTTCGCCCTCCGGACCCTCCGGGGTGTGGAAGCCTTGCTCGCTCAGGATAACCCGTCGAGTGCGTCCCTGGAATTGGAGTTCGGGCTGCCCTAGAAATTTCCCGAGAGCCGCAATGTTTCGAAAGGTGATTCGCGGAGTGGTCTTCCAATCCGGTTGGGCGCTGGCATCCCGCCAGGACCGTGGATTGAAGAGGTCTTCGGGGTAGGGATGGAACGCCAGATGCCAGTCGTAGTCTCCACCGGACCGGGCCGCCTTGGCGAAGTGTTCGAGGAAGGGGCGTCCCGGGAAGACTTGGCCCTCTCGACCCCCGGGATAGGCGATATTCCAGTGATGTTCGAGGGAGAGGAACACTCGCCCATGGGCTGAGTGCCGGCGGACCGCCTGATGGGTGAGGCGGACCGTTCGCTCATAGTCGGTCGCAAACGCCTCAGAGGAAGTGAGTCCGAGGTTAGACCAGAACCAGTGCGAGTTGACCTCATTGCCGACGATCCAATTCCAGACCCGGCCGTGACGGCCGTCGGGCCTGCTCCAGCGTTCCGCCAGGAACTGGATGGAGGTCTCATACCAAGCTCGACCTTCCGGGGTGATGGTGTTGAAAGCGGACAAGTGATTCGGACACTGCGTGCTGTAAGCCGGGTGCAGCAGGATTCGGCGCAAATCCGGATCGGCGCTCTCGTAGTTGAGTAGGATTAACGAGACCACAATACCCCGCTCCGAAAGCGCCCGAATTTGTTGGTCCATAGCCTCCAGGTATCCCCGCTGGAAGTGGTGGGTTCGCCCCTCGCGGGTGATCGCCGGATTGTTGGTGTCACCCCGTGGATCGATGAGTTGGCCTAGGTTGAAATTGAGCGCGGCATGGCGGATGCCCAAGGCGATCGCATCGTCCACCATCTGGACTTGAAGCCCCTTTTTGGAAGTGGGTTGAGGATAAGGTTCCGGATTGGCGTCGCCCGCCAACCGGAGACAGAGAGTGCAAACCCCGACGAGGAAGCCCCAAACTGAGATCCACCGGCCATGAGGGGTGGTCATGCTGCGGGCCGGAGGCGCTTAATGAGCACCTTGGATTTGCGGCCGCTGGCGTCGTAACGTTCCCGTCGGGCGGGGAGCAGATCGTTGGGACTTCCTTCCATAAATCCACCCTTGGAGATGAAGTAAGTGAAGGCTTGAGTGCTGAGGGTGACGAGTTCAGCCAACCCCTGCTCTCGGGCTCGCGCCTCAACGAACTGGATGAGTTTCGAGCCAATCCCCATGTTTTCGTGGCTGGGAGCCACGTACAGGAAGGCCAGTTCACCCTTGTTCTGTTCCGGGTATTGATGGAGAGCCACGCAGGCCACCGGGTTCCGGTCGATCTCGTACAGGTAGTAGTCACCGACCTGTTTCTCGATCGAAGCACGGGTGCGCTTAACCAGTTCCTCGGAGGCGACCGAGTCTTTTGTCAGGTTGAGGAGTGCGCGAATGTCCTTCTTCAAGGCCCTCCGGATTTGGGTGTACTCGTTGGCATACACCAAAGTGCCAATGCCTTCGTTGCTGAAGACTTCGGCCAAGAGCCCTTCATCGACCTCACCATTGATGATGTGCACTCGAGGCACCCCCGCCTCACAGGCTGCGACTGCCTGGCGGGCCTTGGAAATTAGGTTGATCGGCCAGTCCGATGGGATCCGGCTGAGCATCTGCTTGAGTTCGCCGACGATGATCTGCCGGATCAACTGTCCGTCGCGGGTTAGCCCGTCGACCGTGGTGAGGAAGATCAGTTTGGTAGCCTTGAGTTGTTCGGCCAGAGCAAAAGCGATGGTGTCGGAATTGACCCGGTAGGTCTTTCCGTCGCCATCGAAGCCGAGAGGCGGAATCACAGGCACGATGCCTTGGGCCAGAAGGCTCTGGAGCATCTCGACATCAATCCGTTCGACCTTCCCGGTAAACTGATGGTCTACGCCACCGACAATGCCGAGCGGGTGGGCAATGACGGCATTGGTGGACACCGCGCGGAGATCGTTCGCAGACAACCCTTCGAGGATCTCGTGGGTGAGCCGGTTGGCGGCATTGAGCGAGAGTTGGAGGGTTTCCGCATCAGTGATACCGGTGCCGTCGAGGTTGGAGGCCTTGACCCCGCGCTCCTCGGCCAGTGCTGCGATTTGCTTGGCAGCGCCGTGCACGAGCAGGATACGAATGTTTAGCGAACGCAGGACCGCGATATCGAGCAGGAGGTTCGGGAAGTTGTCATCGGTGACGATGGATCCATCGATGGCCAGGATGAAGACCTTTTCCCGGAAGCGTGGAATGTAGCGGAGGATTCCCCGTAGGTCGGTGGGTTTCACGTCGTATTGTCGATCCGGCCCGTTGGCCGATACCCAAAGAACAATCAGGAGCGCCGCCGCTGCAATGAAGAAATCAAGGAACCCCAGCTTTCCGGTAGCTCTGTCGCCGTCTTCATTCCACTCCCATTCGGTGAGCGCATTCTTTTTAGACCGCCCACCCAGTGTGACCCAGTCCAAGCTTGGGTCCGCCGGAGCGGTGCGCAGGTTGACTTTTGTGAAATCAGATGTTTCTGTAGAGACAGAAATGAGGTCGCTGAGTCAACTCTCCAATGCCGAGCGGCGCTTCATCCTCCATTGGGGAGAAATGGGGACCAAGTGGGGCATTAACCGGACGGTGGCTCAAGTTCATGCGCTGCTCTACTTGTCACCCGAGCCGCTCAACGCCGAGCAAATTCAGGCAGTCCTAGAAGTGGCCCGTTCCAACGTCAGCACCAGCCTCAAAGAACTCCAAGGCTGGGGTATTGTCCGACTGGTTCATTTGCCCGGCGATCGGCGCGATCATTTCGAGAGCCTCAAAGATGTCTGGGAAATGTTCCGTATCGTTTTGGATGAGCGCAAACGGCGGGAGTTTGACCCCACGATGGCGGTCCTGCGGGAATGCATCGCCGAGGCCGAAAAGGATGCGGCGACGGGCGGCTACAGTGAGGATCGCCTGCGCGAGATGCACAATTTCCTGGCGACCACCGCCGGTTGGTACGCCACCTTCCGGGGGTGGCCCACCTCGGTCCTGAAGCGCTTCTTTGGCATGGGTGACAAGGCGCGCAAACTCCTCGGATTGACCTCCGAATAATCCGGCGCATCCCAACGAAACCATTTCTGCCATGACCGAAAAAAACACTTCATTCTCGCGGCCGTCCAGAGCATGGGCTTTTTACGATCAGCATTGTCCGGTGTGCCGGGCGACGATCCGCCAATGGCGACGGGTGTTTGAATCTCGCCACATCGAGTTCGCGGCGCTGCAGTCTCCCTGGGTTCGAGAACAGTTGGGATTGGCGGCCGGTGAACTTCCGGAGGAGATGAAGCTGCTGACGCCCGATGGTCGAATCTTGGGTGGTCCCATTGCCATCGCCTGGATGTGCCGTCGTGTGGCTTGGCTGTGGCCGATGGGCGTACTCATGGTGACCCCGGGTCTCCATGCTGTGACTCGATGGGTCTACCAGTGGGTGGCCCGGAATCGTTACTGCCTGGGGGATGTGTGCGAATTGCCCCCGCTGGAACTGACTCGCCGCCGTCACCTAGCCGCGACCACGTTCCTGGAAACCCCATGAAACCTTGGTCCTGCGTCCAATGGCTGTTGAGCTTCCTGCGCTTTCAAGCATCGGTCAGCCGTTTGGAATTCCTAATGCCCTGCTGGAGTGCTGGGTTCTTCAGCCCGGGATCGTTCGATGGGGGCTTGCGGTCCTTGGCCGAGGCGAAATCGTTACGGCACTGAGAGGTTTTCCTTTTCCGTGACCAAACTCCCCAAGGAGCCAATATTCGGTCGACGCGAGACATGGCCACCACCACTGAGACCCTCCACTTCGAGAACGCCCGGGCTGCCCTCCAACTGCTCGGGGGCGACGAACGCAACCTGCACGCTCTCGAAGAGGAGTTGAGCCTCAAGGCGACGGCGCGCGACGGGTGGATCCGGTTGGAGGGCGAGGCGGAGGAGGTGGCGCGCGGAGTAAAATTATTCCAACTGCTCGAGGCGGCCCAAAAGGATGGATCTCCTGTGAAGGCTCGAGATTTCGCCCACGCCCTGCACGTGGTGAAGAACGATGGGCCTGCCGCCCTTCAGGCACTCTTCCATCACAAGATCAGTACCTCGCTCAAGAAGCCAGCCATCACGCCCAAGACCGTCGGCCAGCAGCGCTATGTTACGGCAATCCGGGAGCATGACATTACCTTTGGTATCGGCCCGGCAGGCACCGGAAAGACCTACTTGGCCATGGCCATGGCCGTGAATGCCCTCAAAGAATCTCGAGTTGGGCGCATTATTTTGACCCGCCCCGCCGTCGAGGCAGGCGAGGCCCTGGGATTCTTGCCGGGCGACCTTTACCAGAAGCTTGATCCGTATCTGCGCCCACTCCACGACGCGCTTCAGGACATGATGCCGGCGGACGAAATTCAGAAGAATATGGAGCGGGGAGTCATCGAGATTGCTCCCTTAGCCTACATGCGTGGGCGCACCTTGAACCAAGCTTTCATTGTTCTGGATGAGGCGCAGAACACGACCACTGAACAAATGCTCATGTTCCTGACCCGTCTTGGCTTCGGATCAAAGGCTGTCATCACCGGGGATCCTTCCCAGATTGACCTTCCCCACAGCAAGCGCAGCGGCCTGGTGGAAGCGGAGACCGCTTTGCTCGGGGTCGAGGGCGTGTCGTTGATTCGCTTCGAAAAGAAGGACGTGGTCCGGCACCCTCTGGTGCAGCGCATCGTCCACGCCTACGAACGGCATCGCGGAACGCAGAGGACCTAGTTTTGGGCAACCCTCACAAATTTCGGCCGACGCCGAACCCCAAGATTAGCACCAGCGCGAGCACCCACAGGTAGCGGAAATTCAACGGTTGAGGGAGACGGCGACCGGTCGCTTGTTGGATGGCCCAAGCGCTGACGGCGTAGGCTCCTACGGGCAGAAACGCCACCAGCAACGGGTTGAGTTGCCACGCCGAGCTGAGGTCTCCGTGAAGGAGCGCGTGAGTGGCCCTCAATCCGCCGCATCCCGGGCAGAGCAGTCCGGTTACTTGGTGAAACGTGCAGCGCGGAAAGAAGATCTGCCCCTGGGGTTCAAAGCGCCAGAGCAGGGCCAAGGCGATGAGTGTTGCGCAGGCGACGGCTGAAACCAGCGCCACGTTCCACCGCTTCAACCCTATTGGCAAAGTTGTTGGCTCCCCCATGGCCGGTGAGGGTGCGTGCTCCGGAGAGTCGGGCAACACGGGGGGCGCCGTCATGGTCACTGGTGACTGGCGATGAGAGAGCTCAGTGGAAGGATTTGCGGACTTCCGGATTGCTGAGGACGATGAGTGCCCAGATGCCGAAAGGCAGGCCCGTGCAGCAGCAACCGCTGAGGCAGGGGAGCATGCCAATAATCACCCCGGCCATCACTAGGCCGTAGGAGCGATGCTGGAGCATCTTGATGCCGGCCACCAGCGTCAGCGATGACAGGATCAGCGCCAGCAGGTTGAGTGGCAAATTGAAGGGCTCCATCGCCAACAGGTAGCTCTTGAGTAAGCCGGCTGCCTCGGGGGGTAAGCCAGGTGGGATTTCGGTGTTCTTGTTGGAACCCGACAACGTGGTGATGACCCCCACGAGGGAAACCAGAGCACCCAGAGCGCCGGTGGTGATGATGCCGATCGCCGGAACCTTGATCTTTTCGTCGATGGCCGACTCGGAGATGCCCGGGGTTGATGGTCTAAAACCGCTGCCATAGGGCGAGGCGTTGGCGGCGCTGGCGGCTGAGGGTTCGGACAGTGCAGACGCCGGCGCTTCGGAAGCCGGAGGTGCTGTTCCAACCAATACTTCTGCAAATTCCGGAAAATCTCCCAAAGTCTTCCACAACGATTCCCCGTCGGCCCGGGCCGGAGAAAACCGGTTGAGCCGGTTCTCACTGATCCATTGGCGGAGTTGGTCTGCCGAAACGGGTCCGTATTCCTTCTGATCGGCGCCTTGGATGTAGTACATGGCTGGTGTGGCGTGTGGTGAAACTTCTGAATTTCCCGGGTCTACAGTGGATTGAATGTCGCTTCAGTTCAATGGGTTGCAGATCTTGAAGTGGGCTTTGACGAATCTCGGTATTGATAACGCAGGGCCACGAAGACGAAACCGATGGCCACTACAAACAGCATCGCGGCACACACATTGAAGAAAGCCGGTCCGGACACATGCAGCACCTCGGTGCCATCGGCTAGGCGCTCCTTTACGTTGAGCCCGAAGACCTTGGCAATGGCAAGGTTGCCCAAGGCGGTGGTCAGCAACCAGAAGCTCATCATCGTGCTGCGCATCGTGGCTGGGGCTTCCCGGAAGGCGAATTCCAGTCCGGTGTTGGAAACCAGTACCTCGCCTGCGGTCAGCACAATGTAGGGCACGGTTTGCCACAGAACGCTCAGTTTCTCGCCGCCGGCCACCCGTTGGTCGATCACCGACACCATGAGGAAGGAGATGGCCGTCAGGAAGAGGCCCGCCCCCATGCGGCGCAAGGTGGTCACCCGAAGGCCTGACTTCTCGGTCACAGGGAAGAGCACGTAGGTGAAGATGGGGACCATGAGCATCACCAGCAGAGCGTTCATCGACTGCATTTGCTCTGCACCAATACGGTCACCAATGATGAAGCGGAGCACCGGTCCCACGATCGGGAAGCCGAGGGTTCCTTCGCTGAAGATATAAGGAGTCATCTTGTCACCCTGTAGGACCCAGGTGGTGCTATTCTGGTCCCAGAGAGCCCAGAAGAAGGGGATCAATGCGAAGACCATAGCCACCTTGGTGGCCGCTTTGGCGGCCTCCACCTGGTCGCGCGAGTAGCGATGCTCGCAGGCGCTCCAGAATCCGGCTCCTTGCCGGCGACCGGCCGGATGGGTGAGGGCATGCCAGAGCATTTCCCAGAAGCTGCCCCCCTTCGGCCCCGCTGGAGGGACGTGGATGTAATGCTTGCGGCCCATCCAGAACAGGAACGTGGCCAAAGCCATGAAGAGGCCCGGGACACCGAATGCCCAGCCGTATCCGTAGTCTTTGGCGACGCGAGGGATGACTAGGAACGAGAAGAAGGATCCGAAATTGATGCTCCAGTAGAACAGGCCGTAGGCCCTCTGGAGCAGGTGTCCTTGACCGGCGTGGAACTGATCGCCAACAAAGGCCGAGACGCAGGGTTTGATGCCGCCACCGCCTAAGGAGATCAGCGCCAGGCCCGCGTAGAGCAGCCAAAGCTTGTTCTCCTGCGTCTGCACCAAATCGGCCATCGCCAACACCCCGTGACCGAGGCAGTAAAATAGGGAAATGAAGAGGATGGTCTTGTAGCGGCCCAGAACTCGGTCTGACAGCCAGGCTCCGAAAAGAGGCATGAAATACACGCCGAAGACAAACAGATGAACAACCTCAGAGGCTTTCGAGGATCCCTGACCGAGGTGTTTGGCGATGTACAGGGTGAGGATGCTGCGCATCCCGTAGAAACTGAATCGCTCGCAGGCCTCGTTGCTGATGATGTACTTGATCTGCGGCGGGAACGAATCCGCAGAGGCGGAGCGGGTGGAAACCGTCGGAGAGTCGGAGGACACCCCCACGGTTTAACCAACGGTACCGGCAAGACCAAGCAGCGAGTGCATCTAACGAACGATTTTTCTTCTGAACCTTGAACTGGGGCTTGAGCCCTGGGGCCTCAGGCCTTGTCTTGGATGAGTTCGCGGCGTGCACCGCCCAAGAACCGTTCGACGAAGTTTGTCGTGTAGTGACCGCGACGGAAGTCGGGATCTTGAAGGATGGCCAACTCGAAGGGGATGGTGGTTTTGATTCCGGTGACCATGAACTCACCGAGGGCTCGAGCCATTTTGTTGAGGGCGTCGGTCCGGTCTTTGCCCACGGCAATGAGCTTTCCGATCATCGAGTCGTAGTAGGGCGGAATGGTGTAGCCCGCATAGGCATGGGAATCGAGACGGATTCCCGGCCCTCCCGGCGGGTAGTACATCTCGATCCGTCCGGGGCTGGGGCGGAAGTCGTTGAAGGGATCCTCCGCATTGATCCGGCACTCGATGGCATGGCCTTTGAGGACCACATCGCTCTGGCTGATCGTGAGCTTCTCGCCGGCAGCGATGAGGATTTGCTGTTTCACCAAGTCGACCCCTGTGACCTCTTCGGTGATGGGATGCTCGACTTGAATGCGCTTGTTGACCTCTAGGAAGTAGAAGTTGCCCGAGTCGTCCGCAATGAACTCAACAGTGCCGGCATTGGTGTAATTGGCCATCTCGGCGATGGCCAGTGCTGCCTTGCCCATCTTCTTGCGAAGATCCTTGAGGTCTTTTCGGTCGAGCAGCGGCGAGGGGGTCTCCTCGATGACCTTCTGGTGGCGACGCTGGATAGAACAGTCTCGCTCACCCAAATGGATAATGTTGCCCCGGGTATCGCCGAGGATTTGAAACTCGATGTGGTGCGGGTTCTCGATGAATTTCTCGATGTAGACCCCGGAATTGCCGAAAGCCTTTTCGGCTTCGGTGCGAGCGGTATGGTACCCCTTGATGAGCGATATGTCATTGTGGGCAGCTCGCATTCCGCGACCACCACCGCCGGCGATGGCCTTGATCATCACTGGATAGCCGATGCGCTTGGCGACCGTGAGTGCTTCTTGCTCGGTCTCGACCAAGCCATCCGAACCGGGAGGCGTTGGGACTTTGGCCCGCTTGGCGAGATCGCGGCTGCTGGACTTGTCGTGCAGCGCATTCATGGCCGCCGAACGGGGTCCGATGAAGCGGATGTTGCAACTCTCGCAGACGTCGGCGAAATGTGCGTTCTCGCTCAAGAAACCGTAGCCGGGATGGATGGCATCCACGTCGGTGATTTCCGCGGCTGAAATGAGGCGGTCGATTCGGAGATAGCTGTCGGTCGAGGGGCCGTCTCCGATGCAGATGGCCTCGTCGGCAACCTGGACATGCATCGAGTTGGCATCCGCCTTGGAATAGACGGCCACCGTTTTGATGTTCATCTCGCGGCAGGCGCGGATGATGCGCATGGCGATTTCACCACGGTTGGCGATCAGGATCTTTTCAAACATGACAGGTACAGGAACATTCCGGTGCCAGACTCGACAACGTCGAGTCTGCCGGGAATTGGGAGTATCTCAGAGCAGGCAGCAGGAGAGCCACCGATTCAAAGCGGGCGAATCTTGAACAGAACCTGGCCAAACTCAACCGGTTTGCCATTTTCTGCGACCATGGACGTGATGATGCCCCGGGCTTCGGCCTTGATCTCGTTCATGACCTTCATGGCTTCCAGGATGCAAACGACGGTGTCGGGTCCGACCTCGCTGCCGATCTCGACGTAGGGTGCCGAGTCCGGGGAAGGGGTGTTGTAGAAGGTTCCGACCATCGGGCTCTTAATTTCCGATTCAGGACCGCTTGAACTGGAGCCGTGAGCGTGTGCAGCCGGTACGGAGGCAGCCGACTGACGAGCCAAAGCCGAATAGGCCGTCAACTCGGGGTCGTCCACCGGGCCTCCCAACATGGGACCAGATCCGCCGATGGGGCGCTTGAGCTTGATCTTGAAGTCTTTCTCCTCGAGTTCGAACTCCGAGAGCGAGTTCTTCTTCATCAAGTCGATGATCGATTTGATTTCTTTCAGGTCCACAGTGCTTTTTGGGTTGGAGCCGTTCCAAGGGATTGGGCGGAACTCCTCAAGATGATCTTAATTGCCGAACCGAAACTGCTCCGGAGGAACCTCCGTGAGTGACAGTTGCGTGTCGCATTGGAGGCAACCTAGGGAGATTTGGCTTCCTAGGTCAAGACTCACTTCTGGTTCGTTTTTGCGTCAACTTGAGTAAAAATCAAGGTTTACGCCAAGTTGTTAACATTAACGGCCGCTTCCAGAGCCAGAATATAGGACAAAGCACCAAATCCGCTAATTTGCCCGCGGCAAACCGGGGCGATCATCGAATGGTGCCGGAAGGACTCTCGGGCGTGGATGTTGGACAAGTGCAACTCGATGACCGGCAACTCAACGGCCGCGATGGCGTCGCGCAAGGCGATACTGGTGTGCGTGTAGGCGGCGGCATTCAGCGCGATGGCATGCACAGCCCCCTTGGCTTGCTGAATCCAGGTGACCAATTGCCCTTCATCATTGGTCTGGCGGAACTCCACCGAGACTCCGAGGGTCTGGGCCCGCACCTGAACAGAGGCTTCGATACTGGCCAAGGTGTCCCGGCCGTAAATCTCCGGTTGGCGGGTTCCGAGCAAATTCAGGTTGGGACCATTGAGGAAGAGGATCTTCATCACACTTGTGTAATAGGCTAAGGATCTTTGGTTGAATCGCCAGACGGGAATTTATCCCACCCACTCAGGACTCCCATGGATGGTCACCGGCGTTGACCGACGTTGAGAGTCATGGTGCCTCCCAGGAAGCACTGGATGCGGGTCTCGATATATCCAAGTTCTCGCAAGGCGGCGTCTACCCCATGCTGAGCGGGGTAGGCTTTCAAGGAATCGAGAATGTAGCCGTGAGTGTCGCCATCGCCGCAGAAAATACGCCCAAACAGAGGGCAAATTCGCTCGAGATACTGGAAATAAACCCATCGCCATGGAAGGAAGTCGGGTTTTCCGAAATCTAGGACGAGCAACCGTCCGCCCGGTTTGAGCACCCGGGTCAATTCTCGCAGGCCCCGCTGGAAGTCGGCCAGATTGCGCAAGCCGTAGCTAATGGTCACCACATCGAAAGACCGGTCGGCAAAGGGAAGTTGGAGGGCGTCTCCCTGTTGGAAACAAACCGTGCCTGAACCGGCGGGCAGTGGATCTTGGGCCGCCCGTTCTGCCGCGACCGCGAGCATGGGGTGGCTGAAATCGAACCCGATAGTGTCGGCTCCGGTTCGCGCCAAGCGGAAGGTGACATCGCCAGTCCCGCAGCAAACGTCCAACGCGTGGTTTCCGGGTTGGAGGCCTGCCTCGACGACCATTTGCTGCTTCCAAAGCCGGTGCATTCCGAAGCTCTGGAGGTCGTTGATCACATCATATCGAGGAGCGATGGTGGCAAACAGATCCCCCACTTTGGGGGCTCGATCTGTGCCGGGGACGAAGAACTTGCTGGCCATAAGAGCTTGGGAGGGAGTCGGTTCAACGGCGCCGGCGATGAAACTCTTCGACTTGTTCTCGGGCCGTAACGGCCCGCCATGTGGCTCCGGTGGACAGCCGATGCTTGGTGGTTTGAGTGAGTTTTTGGAGGCGTTGCTGAAGCGCGTCGCGCTCTTCTTCGAGTTTTCGGACCCGCGTCTCCATCTTGGCCAAAGCCTTGGAGGTGTCCTTGACTACAACGGGTGTCACTGGTGTCTCTAGGGCTGGACCGGCCTTGAGGGCTAGGGTGAGGCGTTTTTCGAGGGCCGCTTTTTCACGGTCCAGTCGTTCGCGAAACTCCCGTTCTGTGGACAAGGCCGTTCGAAGTTCCGCCTCTCGGGAGGCTCCCTCCTTGAGGGATGCTCGAATCTTCCAAACCTCGGACCGCAGGGAGGCCAGTTCCGTGGTGCGCACACTGGCGTTCACGGCCGTGGTATTGGTTGCAGCGGTGGTTGCGCTGGCTAGTTTACGTTCCGTGGCGGCGAGTTCTGCTCGGACGGCCTCGCGTTCGGCCTTTTCGGCGGCCAAGGCTGTTTCGAGGGTTTTCACCGAGTCCGCACGCTGTTCGGCGCCTCGGGTGAGGTCGTTGATCTTGGTCTTGAGCGCCTGGTTAGACAGTTCTAGGTCGGTGCGGGTCTGTTTCTCCTTGGCTAGCGTGCCTGCGATTAATTCAGCTTTGGCGAGAGAATGTTCCGCATTGGCCTTGGCTAGAGCTAGGGAGTTTTCCAACTGTCGGATCTTTGACAGGCTTTCCTCGGAGGTGCGGGCTTGGAGTTCTGCTAGTTGCCGCTCCAGACCTGTTTTCTCGGAGGTCAGGGTTGAGTTTCGTTTCTTGGACTCATCGAGGCTGATCTGGATTTGCGCGAGTTTGGCAGCAAGATCAGCGACCTGTTTTCCGCGTTCAGTATCGGATTTCAGTTCGGTAACCTGTTGTTTGAGCGTCGAGTTCTCTTTTTGAAGGGTTTGCAGCGGTCCGGCCTGAAGGCTCTTTAGTTTGGTTTCGATCTCCTGCTTTTGTTTTTCAATGCGCCCAGCAGCAACTTTCTGTTCTAGCAGGCTCTTGTTGGCCTCATCGAGGGCGGCTCGGGCCTCGTCGGCGACCACCTTGTCGACGAGGTTGCGGCGCTCGGTTTGTTGTTGTTCTAAAGAGGCTAAAAGAACCTTGTTGGTGGTCTGCAGGGCGGTGATCCGTTCGATGGCTGATTGGAATTCACGCGGATCGACCGGGGCAGGTTGGGCGGAGAGGGCTTCGCGCAGTTTGGCTTCGAGCAATTGCTTGTCGCCTGAGAGACGCTGGATTTCGAGGTTTAGCTGCTCGAATTGGGCCACTACTTCACCATTCGGAGCCAGAGCCACGGCGGGCGGCGTATTGGAGGCCACGGCCGCAGAAGTTGCGGGGTTGGTGGAGGGCTTATTGAATGCCTCAGGAGTTTTTTTAAGAGCCTCTAGGCGCTCGCCGACGTAGCGAATTCGATAGGCCACCACCCGTTCATTCCAAGTCGGATAATTTCGGCGGAGCACTTCCAAGCCCGACTGGGCCTCGGTGAACGCTTCGCGGGCCGAGGACCATTGCCCAGTTTCTCGATGGGCCTCGGCCTGTTGGATCAGGTTGTAAATGCGGATGAACGCGTCATCCGCGCCGTCGGCGCAGAGTTGTGCCGCGCCGATGCAGAGCCCCAAGAACAGGTGCGTAAGAATTCTCCGGAGACGGGTCATCTGGGGACAGGCTATCCCAGGATCCCGCGACAAGCCAGAGGGACAGGCTGGAAGCGGTTTGGGCAGGATGGTGGGATAGTGGCGGGGCGTTGAGACCGGCCGAAGAGAGTTACTTTAGCTCACGGATGCGGATGTTGCGAAATTCAGAGGCATCGCCGTGGTCTTGAAGCAGAATGGGAGTCGCAAAGCGGGTTCCCCACTTCGGTTCGTTTTTGAACTTGCTGGCGGCCTTGGCTGCTGCGAGTTCGGGGGAACCGATCCGGTACTTGAGGACGCAATCGCCATTGAGCCAATGCTCAACGGAATCTCCGTGAACGAGAATGGCCGACTCATTGATTTGTCCGGCCGGCTTGACCCGGGGCGACTGGGCCGGCAGGGCATCGTAAAGCGCGGCGGTCTGGCGTTTCGGGCCGAGCTTGGCGTCGGGATGGGCTGCATCGTCGATGAGTTGGTACTCATGGCCGATAGCTGCCTTACGGGCCTCGTCGATGAAGTACTTCACGCCGCTGTTGCCGCCCGTCGAAATTTTCCACTCGAAGCGCAGTTCAAAGTCGGTGAAGAGCCGGTCGGTAATGAGGTCGCCACCGCCTCCTTTTGCGACATGGGTCAGCCAGCCGTCCTTCACCATCCACCCATGCTCCGGGAAGGTGGTTTTGCCAAACCCGCGCCAACCCGTAGTAGACTTGCCGTCAAAGAGGGCGATCCACGGGATGGGTTTGCCGGCCCCCGCTTTCTTCGATGCGTCCGCACTCCAGGCCGGACAGCTGAGGGACAGACACAGCAGGAGAGCGACGATGGGACGTGGGTTCATTCGGAAGACGCTGAACCGGCTCCGACTCCCGATGCAATACCGGAAAGAATCCAGTGGGCCTACTTCGATAAAACGGACAGAGAAAAGGCGGTTATTGGTGAGTTGTTTTTGAGTTCGAACTGAGCGGGTGAAAGGTCACCTTCCGGGTTCAGAACAGGGCTTTTTGGGCTGCGACGATGTCCTTGGCAATCTGAGCCTTCAGTGCGTCGAGGTGAGCGAACCGACGTTCCGGACGCAGAAAGCTCACCAGTTCCACAGTCAAATCCTGGTCATACAAATCACCGTCATACCCGATGAGGTGGCTCTCGAAGCGAAGCTGTGGTTGCGAGGATTGGAGTGTGGGGCGCAGTCCTAGGTTGACCGCGGCCGGGAATTCGCCGCCGGCGTGGCGGGCTCGAGCGGCGTAGACCCCAAAGGGAGGGAGTTCGAGTCCTGTCACGTCGATATTGGCCGTGGGGAATCCGAGGGACTGACCGAGTTGGTCGCCGCGGACGACGGGGCCTGCGAGGCTGTAAGGACGGCCCAGGAGCTCGGCGACCAGACTGAGCTTTCCATCTCGCAGAGCGCTGCGGACGCGGGTGCTGCTCACGATTTCGGCTCCGATATGAATGGGAGCCATGGCATTCACTGAGAATCCCAGTTCTCGGCCCAGCGTGCGCAGGAGCGGAACATTCCCACTGCGGCCCTGACCAAACTGAAAGCCCTGGCCCACAGTGAAGCTTCTGAGCCCGCCGAAACCGCTCACCAATTCGCGCACAAATTCCTCACCGCTCTTGTGGCTCATGGCTGTGTCAAAGCGCAGCACGAGGACGGCGTCGGTTCCCTGCGCATCGAGGGAAGCGAGACGCTGGGCCAACGACTGCAGGAGTCGGGGGGCTTTATCGGGTCGGACAACAGCCAGGGGATGGGGATCGAAGGTGGCCACCACGGTCGCCGCGCCACGGGCCCGAGCGTCGATCTTGGCCTGTCGGACCACGTGTTGATGTCCGAGGTGGACACCATCGAAGAGACCCAGGGCCAAGCAGACTCCGTGCGGGCCGAAGGGCTGAGGAGCGCTCAGGACGATCTCGGACATCAGTGAGCCACGTAGGGGGCCTTGGTTCCAAACTGCAAACTGGGGGCGGTCGCCGTGGGGCTGACATCGAAGGCGATCCAATGGCCATTGGCGGAATGGGAGGGAAATCCGCAGGCGATGGCAAATTCACCCGCCTCGTCCGCCACAAACTGGAAGGCCACGCCCCCTTTGCCGGTGGTGCCGCGCACGGGGTAAGGCGTCGAGGCCCCCTTGAAGGCGGGTTCGCCCATCTGGAGCTTCTTCACTATGGGTTTATCTACCACGATGGCGCTGTGGGGTACCGGGCTGTTGTTGGTAAAACTCACCGACACGGTCCACCCCTGAGGGATAGTGTAGCGGGCGCCCCCCTTGGCGAATCCGTTAAAATTCATGCCGTAGTTCACGGGATTGTAGGCCGAGACGACTACTAAGCGGGCGGTCTTGGGAGTGTTAGGGTCCACCGAAAGGAACATCGATTCCTGAGGTTCGGCAGCTTTGGGGTCGCCGCTGGGAGTGCCGTGGTCATGGCCGGTGGGAGCAGTGGGCGCATCGGCGGCCTGAAGCATCAGATTCAGGGCGAGGGCACAGGCGAGGGCGATTATCCGGAACATGGCGTTCAGTTGGTTGACGGCGATAAGATCTCAAAAAAGGCCCGGGGGCAAAGCCTGAGCTTTGCCCCCGGGTGACGGTTTTAAATAGAAGAACGAGCGAGTGACGATTCCTTACTCCAACGGAGCCACTTCTGCGCCCGCCGGAACCTTGTCTGACGGCACGAGCATCCAGACCGCTCCGCGTTCATTCTGCGCCGGATCGGCCGGACCACCGTAGTTGGCCTTCGCGTCGGTCACGTAGAGGGTGCCGTCGGAACCCTGTCCGCCACCGGTGAACATCAGCTTGGTGTTGAGCAGTTCCTGCATTTGCCATTTGCCCTGGGCGTCGCGAGCCGTGCCCCAGAGCTTGCCGGAGCCCCAATCTCCGAAGAAGTAGGTGCCGTCCATCTGGGGGTACTTGGAGCCCCGGTACACACCGAAGCCAATGACGCAGTTGCCCTGGTCCACGTGGCTGTATTCGCAAATGGGGGCCTCACCCACGCGCGGGGCATCCTTGACCGCATCTAGGTCCGGCTTGCCGCTGGCATCCAAGGGCAGGGGGAACGGATGGGTGCCGCACATGAACTTCCAACCATAATTCACGCCCGCCTTGCCATGGGGCTCGAAGTTGACCTCTTCGTAGTGATTCTGGCCGATGTCGGCGATGTACATGTCGCCGTTCTTCGGGTCGAACTGGAAGCTCCACGGATTGCGCAGGCCGTAGCTCCAGATCTCCGGCTTGGCGTTCGGGTGAATCTTGTTGAAGGCCTCCTCGGTCACACCGAAGAGCTTCATTTGCGAGGCGGGCGTGATGAACGGATTGTCTTTCGGGATAGAATAACCGCGGTCCGGTTGGGACGGGTTGACATCGATGCGCAGGATCTTCGCCAGCCAGGTGCTCAGGTCTTGGCCTGCACCCAGCACATCCCCTTCCCAACCGCCGTCGCCGCTGCCGATGTACAGGTAGCCATCGGGGCCGAAGGCGATTTCGCCGCCGTTGTGATTGGCATAGGGGCGGGGCATTTGGAACACCACCCGGGCGGACTCGGGATCGGCCTTGTCGGGGTTGGTTTTGGAGACCTGATACTCGACGATGAATCCGGCGCCATTGAACCACATGTCGGAGTAATGGACGTAAAACTTGCCGTTTTCAGCGAATTTCGGATGAAACTCGAGGTCGTAGAGTCCCTGTTCGAGGAAGGAGCTGACCACCGTCTCATGGATGTCGAGGAAGGGCTTGTCCTGGACTTTTCCGTTCTTGATGAGTCGGACGATGCCGGTTCGCTCGCAGACAAACAGGCGGTTGTTGTCGCCTGGGGCCAGAGAGACACGGACCGGGTCCACGAAGCCGCCAGCGACCTTGACTAGGGACACCTTGACGGGCTTGGGGAGTTTGCCGCCGGAGAGGGCGGTGTTGTGCTTGGGTTCAGCAGCCATCGTGGTCAGCGATAGCGCGGAGGCAAGTAGGAGTGGTGTGAGGAGTTTCATCGGTGAGTGTGTGATCCTGGGTTGATGAGTGAGGTTTGAGAAAGGTGGGCAACGCGCTTACGGCTTGGCGGGTGTGGTCGAGTTTGTCGATCCCGCCTGAATGGGCTTGATAGGCGTGCTCGCAGTGAAGAGGGGCATCGACTTCTGTATCGATCGGGCGACACCCCAAGAGAGTGGGGTGAGCACCAAAATCCAGGTGACGATGAACAAGAGACGTTGCATGACGTTCGAAAGTCAGGAGTGGGGCGCCAGATGATGCTTTGGATGCACCGGTCGTACCAGCAAGTTGGCGATGAGTCCGATGAGCAGCAGTCCGCACATCAGGTACAGGGTGCTATTGTAGGCTTCAGCCGCGGGCACTCCGGCCTTCTTCTTCGCGGTGGAGATGTAGTTGATGAGTTGGGGGCCGACGATGGCGGCGAATGACCAGGCCGTGATCAGGCGGCCATGGATGGCTCCGACTTGATAGGTACCGAAGAGGTCTCGGAGATAGGCCGGAATGGTGGCAAAGCCGCCGCCGTACATGGAGATGATAAGAGCTGTGACGACCACGAAGAGGGATCGACTTCCGATCTTCTGAGTCCACGGAACGAGCGAATACAGCAGCGCGCCGAGTAGAAAGTAGATCGCGAACACAGTGCGTCGGCCGGTGAGGTCGGAGACGGAGGACCACAAGAAGCGCCCACCCATGTTGAAGAGCGATAACAAACCGGCGAACCCGCCGCCTACCGCGGCGCTGACGCCGAACAAGTCCTGACACATCAGTGAGGCTTGGCCTAAGATGCCGATGCCCGCGCTGACGTTCATGCACAGGACAATCCACAGCAGCCAGAACTGGGGCGTTTTCCAAGCCGTGTCCACCGAGACGGCCTTGCCGGGTCCCGCCTTGGATCCGGTGGCGGCGGGTTGCCAACCCTCGGGTTTCCAGTCGGCCGAGGGAACTCGAACGAGCCAGGCTCCAAAAAGCATCCAGGCCGCATAAAGTCCGGCCATGGTGAAGAACGTGGCAGCGACCCCTGGGTCGGTGGCCGTCTTGAAGAACGACATCAAGGTGACACCCAGAGGTGCACCGATGAGCGCGCCGCCGCCGAAGCCCATGATGGCCATTCCGGTGGCCATTCCGGGCCGATCTGGAAACCACTTCATCAGCGTGGAGACCGGAGCGATGTAGCCCAAGCCGAGCCCGATGCCGCCGATCACGCCGTACCCCAGATAGACCAGCCACAGCCAGTGCTGCTGCACCCCGATGCCCGCCAACACGAGTCCGGAACAGAAACAAGTAGCACTGGCGACCATCACCTTGCGGGGGCCGCTGCGCTCAACCCATTTGCCGAAGACGGCCGCAGAAAGCCCGAGCAAGACCAAGGCGATGGAATAAACCCAGCCGATTTGCGGGATGGTCCAATCTCGCGTGGGGTCGTGGGCCGCGCCGCCGAGGAGTCGGCTCAAGGGTTCGTTGAAAACACTGAAACCGTAGACCTCGCCAATGCACATGTGCACGGCGATGGCCGCCGGCGGCACCAACCACCGCGAAAATCCCGGGCCCGCCACGGTGGCTTCACGAGAAAGAAAATGGGGTGAGTGATCGCTCATTGAGTCGGACGGGAATAGGGCAATTGAGCGCCGATCCCGCCCGCGAGCCAAGCCAGAAAGCAACGGACAGCGATAGTCCGTAGAGCAACGGTTTAGTTTCCGTTGTTCGGCAACACACGCACGGTGAGGGCCGATGGGGCCTTGGGTGTGTGGTGCAATTGATGGAGCGCCTTGCGAAAGTCCGATGGCTGAGCTCGGGCGATGTTGGGTCGGCCGTTTCGGTGCGTCGGATTCTGAACCGCGTCGAGGCGCGACACAGTCGGGTAGGGTGCTGGACGGCGGTTGCCCTTTCGATCCATCCTGCGCTCATGTCCGACCCCGCCCATCCCTACCGGGACATTCATTCTGAGGCCTTCCTCCACCGTTTGATGCGGCGGCAGTTGGTCTTGTCCATCCTCTGCGCGAGTGCGTTTCTGGTGGCGTTGGTGGGGCTGCCGCTCCTGAATTATTTGACCCCGGAACTGATGGCCCACCGTGTCGCTGGCTTTACGCTGTCGTGGTTGGTGCTGGGGGTGTTGTTCTTCCCCTTTGTCTGGGCTATCGCCTGGGTGTTCATTCGTCGGTCCATTCGATTGGAGACTCAAGAGGTCGACGAGGTGCGGGGTGCTTCAAGCCGGACTGCCAGGCGCTGAGGTACCTCACTCGATTCCAAGCTATCCCCCCATGGATCTTCTCAAGGCCTTCCTCGATGTGGTGCTGCATTTGCAAGACCACTTGTTTGAACTGACCCGTAATCAAGGGGCTTGGGTTTATGGTATTCTCTTTTTAATTATCTTTGCCGAGACCGGACTGGTGCTCACTCCGGTGCTGCCTGGTGATTCGCTGCTCTTTGCCGTGGGAGCGGTGGCAGCCAACCCGGCTTCGGGTCTCAATGTCTGGGTGGCCGGAGCCCTGATGATCGTCGCCGCCGTGATCGGGGACGCGGTGAATTATTCAGTGGGGCGATTCTCCGGAAATTACCTGACCGCGCGCTTCCCTAAAATTATTCGGCCTGAGTACCTCGAGAAGACTCATCACTTCTTCAAGGTTTATGGAGGCAAGACGGTGATCCTCGCGCGCTTCATTCCCATCGTTCGAACCTTTGCCCCATTCGTGGCCGGTATGGGGGCGATGAACCGATCCCGTTTCATGTTTTTCAACGCCGTCGGCGCGGTGGCTTGGGTGGGGTTAATCCTCCCGGCGGGGTGGTTCTTGGGGCGCTTGGAGTTTGTGAAAAAGCGCTTCGAGGTGATTGTGCTCGGTATCATCTTTGTTTCGGTGCTGCCCGTGGTTTGGGAAGCCTGGAAAGCCCGTCGTCACAACTCCAACAAGTCCTGAACCATGGCGTGTTCCCCTGAAATTATTCACGAACTGATACGGATTCTCGGGCCAGAGTTGGTTCTGACCGCCGCCGAAGACCTGCTGGTCTACGCCTTCGACGGTACGGCCGCACTCACCCAACAACCGGGTTGCGTGGTGTTCGCCCGAGACACCGCCGACATCCAGGCCGTCTTGCGGTTGGCGCAACGGACCCAGACGCCGGTGGTCACGCGAGGGTCCGGGACAGGCCTCAGCGGGGGGTCCTTGCCAGTACCGGGATGCATCGTCCTGTGCACGGTGCGTATGAACCGCATCCTAGAGGTGGACCCGGCCAACCTGACGCTCCTGACCGAGCCGGGGGCGACCACGTTGCAAATTGCCGAGGCCGCGGCGGCCGTTGGCCTATTCTATCCCCCGGATCCGGGGTCGATGAAAATCAGCACCATCGGTGGCAACGTGGCCGAGAATTCCGGTGGCTTGCGTGGGCTCAAATACGGCATCACCCGCAACTATGTGATGGGCCTCGAGGTGGTGCTGCCCGACGGCGAAATTCTTTTTACGGGCAACAAGTGCGTGAAGGATGTGGCTGGGTATTCGCTCAAGGATCTTTTCATCGGCAGCGAAGGGACCTTAGGGGTGATCACCCGGATCCTCTTGCGATTGATCCCCCAACCGGCGGCCAAGCAGACGCTAGTGGCCACCTTCGACGCGATGGACGCTGCGGCCCAAACGGTGTCCGATATTATCGCCGCCAAGATTATTCCCTGCACTTTGGAATTTCTCGACCGCACCACCCTCCGCTGCGTGGAAGACTACGCCAAGATCGGGTTGCCCGATTGCGAGGCGTTGCTGTTGATGGAGACCGACGGGCATCCGGCTCAGGTGGCTGACGAGGCGGCGCGCATGGAGGAGATCGCCAAGGCCAACGGATGTCTGGCGATTCGGCGGGCTGCCGACGAGGCCGAAGCCAATGCGCTGGCGGGTGCCCGACGGTCGGCCTTCAGTGCGCTGGCTCGGGTAGCACCGACGACCATCCTGGAGGACGCCACCGTGCCCCGCAGCGAACTCGCCCGGATGATCCGCTTTGTGGATCAAGTGGCCAAGAAGCACCGGCTTCGTATCGGCACCTTCGGGCACATGGGCGATGGCAACTTGCATCCGACTTTCCTGACGGATGAGCGGAACACCGAAGAAATGCACCGGGTTCATTTGGCCTTCCGGGAAATTTTTGATGAGGCCATTCGCCTTGGAGGCACCATCACGGGCGAGCACGGCGTTGGAGTGGCCAAGAAGGAGTTTCTGCCGAAGTTCTTGGGCGATGCCTCCATGCGGGTGATGCGGGGTCTACGACGCGAACTCGATCCCCAAGGCATTCTCAACCCGGGCAAGATGTTCGATGTGGAATGAGTTTGGATCGCCCCATCACCGGCACCGGGCCTATTCCTTCAATCGCTCGACAGCAAGCGCTGCTGACCTTGTTGGCCGATGAGGATTGCGGGGTGGTCGAGGCAATTCGAGAGCAGTTGACGCCGCGAGGACGCCCCCAGGCCTGGCTGAAGGCGCACCGGGTGCATCCGGACCCGGTGATCCGAGCCCGGGTCCGCGAGTTGTGGGACGCTCAGGCGCGGATGGATGCCGACCGGGAGTTTCTCGAATTCTGTGCGGGGCACGGCGAGCACTTCGACCTAGAGGAGGCCGTCTGGAAATTGGCCAAGACCCGCAATCCCGAGGCTCCCATCGAGGCTTATCAGGCCCAGTTGGATTGGTGGGCCCAGGCGGCGGAGCCTGCGGTGGAATTGGCTTCAGACGGAGGAGAGGTAATTTCCGCCCTCAATGCGGTGCTCTTTGGAGAACAGGGTTTCCGGGGTGATACAGAGCACTTCTTTGATCCCGAGAACAGTTACCTAGACCGGGTGATCGACCGTCGGAGGGGCATCCCCATCACGCTGTGTTGCCTCTATCAGTTCGTGGCCCGTCGCCTCGGCCTCCCGGTGGTGGGCATTGGCATGCCGGGGCATTTTCTGTGTCGCTATCAGGATGCCCAGGGGGAGTGGCTAATCGACGCCTTCCATGCTGGGCGTCTGGTGACTCGATCTGAGGCCCGTCAACGACTGGCCCATTTTGCTCTGCCCGATTCCGACAGCGCCATTTTGTTGCAGCCCATTTCTCCCCGACGGTGCCTCCAGCGAATGATCGCCAACGTGCACGTGATTTATCAGGAACGCCGCGATGCGGTCGAATCACGGCGCCTCCAGCAGTATCTCGTGCTGCTCTCGAGGTAAGTATTCCTCAGTTGGGAACGACTCAATCGAGGCCGATGATGGCCGGGTTGCCGTAGAGTGTGAAGCTACCCACCCGCTCAATGCGAAGATTGAGGAGCTGACCCTGATGCCGGGGTGATCCTTCGAAGACGGTGATCTTGTTGGTTCGGGTCCGGCCTTCGTAGCGCGCGGGGTTGCGATGGCTGGGGCCCTCAACCAACACCTCCACTATGCTGCCCACTAGAGCCTCGAACTTGGCCATCGCTATGCGGTTGATCTCAGCCAGGAGCCGTTGATGGCGCTCCTCAATGACCTCTTCCGCCAACTGGTCGGGCATCTCGGCCGCCGGGGTATCCCGTCGCCGGCTGTACTTGAAGAGGAAGGCTTGATCGAACTGGACTTGCTGGCAGAGAGAAAGCGTCTCTTGGAAGTCTTCTTCGGTTTCGCCAGGAAAGCCGACGATGATGTCCGTGCTTACCCCCATGTCGGGGCGGACGGCTCGGAGCTTCGCAATGATCTCCAGGAAGCGCTCCCGGGTGTATCCTCGGTGCATGAGCTTGAGCAGACGGTTAGATCCGCTTTGGACGGGCAAGTGCGCACTCTCCACCAGTTTCGGGAGACGACCGTAGGCATCCACAAGGTCGTCGCCGTAGCCCTTGGGATGGGGCGAGGTGAAACGAATTCGTTCAATGCCCTCGATGGCATGGACTGCCTCGATGAGTTGGACGAAGGCGCTGCGGCCGTCCAGCACCGGGTACATCCGGCGGCCATAGCTGGTGACAATTTGGCCGAGCAAGGTGATCTCGCGGACCCCGCGTGAGGCCAGTTCTTGGCACTCGGCGACGATGTCTTCCATGGGGCGGCTCCGCTCCTCACCCCGGGTGGAGGGTACAATGCAAAAGGTACAGTGCTGGTTGCACCCTTGCATGATGCTGACAAAGGCTGTGACGGGTCGGGAATCGTTGCCAACGCCATGACCCAGATGCTCGCGGATGGCCGACTCGCTGCCGGGTTCATCGGCCGTGTCCACGACCTTGTCGCGCGAACCGGACAGCAGCGCATCGAGGTATTCCCCGGTTCGGTGAGTCTTCTGTGTCCCGAGGACGAGGTCGACTCCGGGCAATTGGTCGATGAGTTCGCCCCCCCGGCTCTGGGCCATGCAGCCCAAGAAGCCGAAGATCTTTTTGTTTCCGCGCTTGCGGTCTGCACCGATGACATTCTGCATCCGGCTTAGGGCCTTCTGTTCGGCCATGTCGCGAACACTGCAGGTGTTGAGCAGGACGACGTCGGCCTCGCTCTCCGTGGGAGCCAGGGAGTAGCCGCGGGCCAAGAGTTGTACCGAGACAGCCTCGCTGTCCCGTTCGTTCATCTGGCAACCGTAGGTCTTGATGTAAACGCTGGGCATGGTGTCGAACGACGGGGTGACGATATCCTGGTAAGCGGCGTGATGCCACGATCAAGCGCGCATTCTCTGGGAGGTCCAGTAAACCGCTGTTGGCCAACCGAATTGTTCCAGACTAGTGTTCCGCCAGATGGGAACCATTGGGGAAATGATCGAATTGCCCGGACTGAAAGTCACGGTGGACCGACTGCTCTACCAGCGTCTCCGGGCTGACCAGTCCGACAAGCCGCACTCGTTCATCTACTTTATTTCGATCCACAATCACTCTCCGGTTCCGGTGACCCTCCGTGGGCGCAAGTGGGTGGTGACCCATGAGGACGACACGGTGTTGGTGGTGGAGGGCGATGGCGTGGTCGGAGAGACGCCGTTGATCGAGCCGGGAGGCAAATTCAGCTACAACAGTCGGCACATTATCGGAACAAACTCCGCAGTGGCCGAGGGTTCCTACCTGGGAGTCGACGATACTGGGCGCTGCGTCGTGGTGAGAATCCCCCGTTTCCGTATGGAAGTCCCGGAGGCGAGTGAGTCCTGAAGTTGGGGGCTGCTGAAGACTCTAGTTCAGTCGTTGGATCGCGAGTTCAGAATCCAGTCGGCTACTTGCAGCCACCCATCGACGACAATCCCCGGATTCAGGGCTGATCCTTCGGCGCGTTCCAGTTCGGCACCATAGCCCGTGCGCACCAGAAAACTCCGCCTCACTCCGGCATTCCAACCGGCCTCGAGGTCGATGCGTTTGTCGCCGACCATGTAGCTAGACGGGAGGTCGAGTTGAAATTCATCCCGGGCATCCCAGATTAATTGGGGCGAGGGCTTACGCCCGCGGCTGGGTTGATCCGGGGCTTCAAAGGCCGAATAGAATTTTAGGAATTTGACGCCGGCTTGGGCCATTTCGGACTGGATATGGGCGTGGACCCGATCGACATCAGCCTCGGTGAAATAGCCCCGGCCAACACCGGATTGATTGGTTACCACGATCAGCGCAAACCCCGCGTCGCTCAAGCGCCTCAGGGCGGGGGCGGCTTCCGCGAAAAATTCGACCTCTTCAGGGCGGTGCAAGTAGTGCTTTTCGTGGATGAGCGTTCCGTCTCGATCGAGAAATATCGCGGGTCTCATGGGGATCAAGCGTGGGTGTCGAAGGTGGCCAGAAGCTCGGCCGGACTAACAGTGGCTGTACCCCGTTTACCCACCACCACTCCGGCCGCGTGGTTGGAAAAGACGGTCGCTTCGACCGGCGAGGCTCCAGCTGCGATGGCCAACGTGAAGGCGGCGATGACCGTGTCTCCGGCTCCGGAGACGTCGAAGACTTCGCGGGCGACTGTGGGGACATGGAAGGGGGGCTCGTTGCGCCGGCACAAGAGCATGCCTAATTCGCCCAGGGTGACCAGCAACAGGGCGGGCCGCAGGGTTTCCTGAAGTCGTCGAACGGCTTCCTGAAGCGGTGAGTCGGACATGGGATTGGTTGCGCGGACCGAGTCTTCTACTCCAGCCAACTCGAAGACTTCCTTGCGATTGGGAGTGATCAAGGAAAGCCCGCGCAAGTTGAGTTGGTGCACTGGCTTGGGATCGACGCTCAGCCAGCAACCCACTTCTTTGCAGCGATCCCGGATCCCGTCGAGGAGCGCCTGGGTGACGACTCCTTTGCCGTAGTCGCCCACCACCACGCCATCGAGTCGGGGAAGGGCACGCTCGAGTTTGGTCAGCAGTGCCTGGGTGGCGGCTGCTTCGATCTCACCCCGGGTTTCGCGGTCGAGGCGCACGATCTGCTGTTGCCCGGCGACGATGCGCATTTTGGTGGTGGTGCGTCGCCGTGCCGAGGTGACAAGACTGCGGCAGCCGATGCGTTCGGAGGCGAGCAAATCCCGGAGGGTTTGGCCGGCCTCGTCCTTGCCAATCACCCCGGCTAAATCGGCGCTGCCGCCCAGGGCGGTGACGTTGCGGGCAACATTGGCCGCTCCGCCGGGCATAAGATTCTCCCGGTCAAAATCCACGATGGGCACCGGGGCCTCCGGCGAGATACGACTCACCCGACCCCAGACAAATTGGTCTAGCATTACATCGCCGATGACCCATAGCCGTGCTCGGGACGCCGCCGCCAAGAGTTCTTGGAGCCGCGACTTCGATAGATCGCTCATGGCTGTGGAGCCTAAGAATGCAACGGGCTGCGACCAACGATTTCTTTTTGCGCAGTCCCTTTCGCGGGAGTCGTAGAAAACCGAGTGATCCGGTCGCGCAAGAGACGGTATCGGGGCTCGTGCGGGCCTCCGGAGTCCGGACCCCGGATCAGAGTCGGTAAGGGATGCGAATGTCAGGCCACTCGGACTTTAATTCCCGGGTATTGCGGGACACCAGCAAGCAGCCTTGAGTCCGTGCTGTTGCGTAGACGATCGCGTCGGGGATCTTGAGTCGCAATTGCCTGCGCAGGCGGATGGCCTCGTGGGCAATTTCAGTCGACAGCTCCAGAACCTCGAACGAGGACAGAAATCCCCGGATCGACGCTTCTTCTCCGGCCTCCTTGGCGCCCACCATCAACTCGATGACGGTGATGATGCTGATTTGCCGGATGCGGTATCGGGCCAGTTCGTCCTTGGCCGCCTCGATGCCGGCCAGATAGTCGACCAGGATGTTGGTGTCGAAAACGGCCTTCATCGGGTTCCCCACTCGTCGCGGAGAGACTTTTGGTATTGGACGCCGTCCACCTCTCTCTTCCTCCAAAGACCGAACGCCTCTTCGGCGGCCGGGACGGATTTCACCTTGAGGTATTGGGTGATCGCATCGCGGATCAACGCTGCCCGAGAGCGCTGTTCAAGAGCGCCGACTTGGTCTAATGACTCGATGAGTGCATCGGGGACATCGATGACGGTTCTCATAGGTGACATCATGCACCGACATCAGGCATCAACAAGGAGTTTATGGTCATTCTCCGATCGGCTCCACCGGGAATTCTTCGGGTCTATCTTCAATCGCGGTCCGTCCTTCGGAAGGGTTGGCGCTTCGGCGGGGATGCTTCATGCTGCTCCCATGCGGTGGGATCAGTGGCTTTGGAATATTCGGTTGTACCGATCGCGATCCTTGGCCCAGACGGCCATTAAGGAAGGGTTGGTGCTGGTTGACGGGGTTGCCATCAAGCCTGCCCGGGAGGCTCGGGCCGGGGAGACCGTGTCGGCGCGGACGGGCGATATTACCCGGGTTTACAAGCTCCTCGGCTTTCCGCCGCGCCGGGTTTCAGCGCCGGAGGTCGTTCAATTCGCTGAGGATCTGACGCCGCCTGAAGCCCGTGAAGAGGCCCGGAAGAAAAAACTAGAACCGGGGTTCCGAGCTCGCGGGCTAGGGCGCCCCACCAAACGTGAACGCCGGCAAATCGACCGTCGGGACGATCCGATGTGAGCCTGATTCGCGGCGGCGGTCACAACGTCGGAGACGTCTTCGTCGTGCTGGGCTGCCCTGAGGGATGGGGCCCGTTCTCGGTTGCTGTCTTGCGCCACTGGTCCAAGCGCTCGGAGATTTTGCGCTCATGCCCCTGAGTGCTGGGTTCGTAGAAACGACGGGTGGCTCCCAAATAATCCTGTGCGACATGATGCCCAGGGAAATCATGGGCGTAGCGGTAGCCTTCGCCATGCCCTAAGACCTTCGATCCGGCGTAGTGACCGTCCCGCAAGTGGTTCGGCACGGCCAGCGTTCGGCCGGAACGGATGTCCTCGAGAGCTGCATCGATGGCTTTGACCACCGAGTTGCTCTTGTTGGCGGTGGCGATGTAGAGGGCTGCCTCGGCGATGGGGATGCGGGCCTCCGGCCATCCGATGACTTCGGCGGCTTGGCAGGCGGCGGTGGCCAGTACCAAAGCCATGGGGTCCGCCAATCCGACGTCCTCGGCGGCGTGGATCATAATCCGGCGGGCGATGAACCGGGGATCCTCGCCGGCATGGATCATCTTGGCTAACCAGTAGAGCGACGCGTCGGGATCGCTGCCGCGCATGGACTTGATGAAGGCGCTAATGGTGTCGTAATGGGCATCGCCTTCGCCGTCATAAACCACCGCCTTCCGTTGGATGCATTCCTCGGCCACGGACAGGGAGATGCGGATAATACCATCGCTCCCTCGAGGGGTAGTCATGGCGGCGATCTCGATAGAGTTGAGCGCCTTGCGTGCGTCTCCGTCGGAGACTCTGGCCAGATGAGCCAGCGCCTCGGGCTCGGCGGTGATGCGGAGGTGACCGAGACCGCGTTCGGAGTCCGAAAGAGCCCGTTGGAGCAAATTCAAGAGGTCGGACTCGTCCAAAGACCGGAGCTCAAAGACCTGGGATCGGGAGACCAGCGGGGAGTTGATGAAGAAGAAGGGATTGTGTGTCGTCGCCCCGATGAGCTTGACCGCTCCACTCTCCACATCGGGCAAGAGCACATCCTGTTGAGCGCGGTTGAATCGGTGGATTTCGTCGATGAAGAGCAGGGTAGATTCACCGGTATTGCGAAGCCGATGGTTGGCTCCCTGTAGAACACGGCGCATTTCAGCCAAATTGGATTCTACCGCGTTGAGTTTCTCGAAGTGGGACTTCGAGCGTGCAGCGATGATTTGGGCCAGGGTGGTCTTACCGGTTCCGGGCGGCCCGAAGAAGATGAGGGACTGGATGCGGTCGGCATCAATGGCGCGACGGAGCAGTAGACCCGGGGCCAGAAGGTGCCGCTGGCCTGCGTACTCCTCCAAGGTGCGCGGTCGCATCCGGGAGGCCAGCGGGGCAGCCGACATGGATCGTTCCGTATCAATCCGAGGAGGGCTCATGCCCTCCGGGGTGGCCGGGTTTGGCGCGCCCGCCGCTCCGCCCAATTCAAAGAGGTTCGACTGCGACACGTCTCAACAGTAGGGACAGGCTCTGTAAGGGAAAAGATCCGGTTGCGAAAGATAGAGGGTTCTACAGCAGGGACCGGCACTGTAAGGGGTTCGTCGGTAGGGACAGGCTCTCTGTAAGGGGGCTCTTCGGTAGGGACAGGCTGTGTAAGGAGGTTCGTCAGTAGGGACAGGCTCTGTAAGAGGGGTTCGTCGGTAGGGACAGGCTCTGTAAGGGAAAAGAATCCGGTTGCGAAAGATAGAGGGTCAAAACAAACGGCGCAGGACTCTTGCGAGTCCTGCGCCGTTGAAGCAAACGGTTCGGGTGGATTACACCAAAGCGATCTTGTCGCCCTTCTTGAGGGTGACGATGGCCTTCTTGTAGTCGCTGCTCTTGCCGGCAGCCTTGGTCATCTTGCGACGAGCCTTGCCCTCGTAGTTCGCCGTGTTGACTTTGGTTACCTTCACATTGAAGAGCTGCTCCACGGCCTTCTTGATCTGCGGCGCGGAGGCACGTCGATCGGTCAGAAGGGTGTACTTGTTGAACTTTTCGGTCTGGAGGGCCGCCTTTTCAGTGATGCGGACCGTCTTGATGGTGTCGAAAATGGTCATGTTGATATCCCTTTCTGGTTACTTGGCGATGCGCGCCTCAACCGCCTCGAAGCCAGACTTGGTGAAGACGAGCTTGTCGTACTTCAGCAGGTCGTAGGTGTTGACCAGGCAAGCGGTCTTAAGTTCCACGCCGGTCACGTTGCGGCTGGCGAGGTAGGCGGACTTGTTGGCAGAGCCCAAGACCACGAGGTTGGTGTTACCATCGAGACCCAGAGCCTGTAGCACGGAAACGAAGTCTTTGGTCTTCCCGTTGGCGATTTGCAGGTCATCGATGAGCACGACGTCTCCGGACTTCAAACGCTCACTGAGCGCCTTGCGGAGGGCTAGGCTCTTGACCTTCTTGTTGACCTTCTTGGAGAAGTCACGGGGCTTGGGTCCGAAGACCACGCCGCCGCCACGCCACAGAGGGCTGGCGAAGGAGCCGGCGCGAGCGCGACCGGTTCCCTTCTGGCGCCAGGGCTTCTTGCCGGTACCGGCAACGTCACCCATGGTCTTTGTGCAGGCGGTACCGCTGCGCTGAGCAGCATTGTAAGCGACCACGGTGTCGTGGACGGCTTGGGTGCCGCGACCGTTGGCGATCAACTCGAAACGGACATCGAGTTCGCCTGCAGCGTTTCCTTTGGAGTCTTTGATCGAAAGTTTCATCGAGCGTGTTCCTTAGTTACTTCTTTTTGGCAGCCGCGGCAGCCTTCTTTTCGACCTTCTTGGACGTGGCAGCATCCTTGGCCTTCTTACGGGCGTCGGTGATCTGCTTCAGGCGGGCGGAGTTGATGGAGATCTTCTTTGCCTCACGAATGATGCAATAATCACCTTCGCTGCCCGGGAAATTGCCCTTGATGAGGAGCACGTTGTCTTCCGGGCGAACCTGAATGATTTCCAGATTCTGGGAAGTGCGACGAACCACACCCATGTGACCGGGCATCTTCATGCCGCGCATGACGGTTCCGGGGAAGAGGCGCTGACCGATGGCGCCCGAACGACGGTGCCAACCCTTGGCGCCGTGAGTTGCATCACCGCCGCGGAAACTCCAGCGGGCGACAACACCTTCGAAGCCGCGGCCCTTGGTGGTGCCAATGGCATCCACAAATTGGCCGATCTGGAAGATATCTGCGCCCACGGTGTCTCCGGACTTCACTTCCTTGGAAAAGTCGCGGAATTCGCGGATGCGCTTAACACCGGTGATGACCGGCTGTTCGCCGCCCTGTCCGGGAGCGTCCACCTTGACACCCTGCTTGGCGAGGTGCCCGATGAGAGGCTTGGTCAGACGGCCGAGTTTCTGGTCTCCGTAGCCGAGCTGGACGGCAGAATAGCCGTCCTTCGAGGCCTTGGTCTTGACCTGCAGAACCCGGTTGGGTCCGACATGGACGACCGTGACGGGCACGAGTACACCATTGGCATCATACACACGGGTATGACCCACCTTGAGTCCGATAAGTCCGAGAGGCATGGCTGGGAAAGTTAGATCTTGATTTGGATGTCAACGCCGGCCGGGAGGTTGAGCTTCTTGAGCTCATCCACGGTCTTGGCAGTGGGATCGAGGATATCCAGCAAACGCTTATGAGTGCGTTGCTCGAAGGATTCCTGCGACTTCTTGTCCGCATGGGGCGAACGTAGAACGGTCAATCGTTCAATTTTGGTCGGGAGGGGGATGGGGCCAGCGACACGGGCACCAGAGCGCTTGACGGTTTCCACGATTTCACTCGCGGAGGCGTCAATGACCCGGTGGTCGTAGGCTTTGAGTCGGATACGGATACGTTGTCCAGCCATTGCAAAGAACAGGTTTGAGTTTTAGGAGGGGAAATTAGCTGCGGGCGGCAGGGCGCTTTTTGGCGGCATCCATCACGGTGGTGAGGACGCTGTTGGGTACTTGCTCGAAGTGGAGCGGTTCCATGCTGTACGAGGCACGTCCCTTGGAAAGGGAACGGATGGCGGTCGCATAGCCGAACATCTCGGCCAGCGGCACCTGCGCTGTCAGTACGGTTTGACCATTCTTGGCGTCCACGCCTTGGATCATGCCGCGGCGGCGGTTGATGTCACCCAAGATATCGCCCTGATATTCGTCAGGAGTGGTGGCTTCGACCTTCATGATCGGCTCCAAGAGGATCGGACCGGCCTGAGCAAAAGCGTCTTTGAGCGCGAAGATACCGGCCATCTTGAATGCCAACTCGTTCGAGTCGACTTCATGGAACGATCCGTCTTTGACGGTGACCTTGATGTCGATCACCTGGAAGCCGGCGTAGACACCGGACTTGATGGCCTCTGCGATGCCGTTCATCACCGCCGGGATGTACTCCTTGGGGATGGTACCACCAACGACCTTGTTGAGGATCTCGACGCCCTTGCCCTTTTCGTTGGGCTCCACATCAACGACGGCATGGCCATACTGTCCACGACCACCGGACTGGCGGATGAACTTGCCTTCGCCCTCGGCCGACTTGGTGATGGTTTCACGATAAGCGATCTGGGGAGCGCCCGCGTCGGCCTCGACAGAGAATTCGCGTTTGAGACGGTCGCGGATGATTTCTAGGTGCAGCTCGCCCATGCCGGCGATGATCAGCTGGCCAGTCTCTTCATTGGTGAAGCACTTGAAGGTAGGATCTTCTTCAGCCAAACGCTGGAGGCCTTGGGACATCTTGTCCTGGTCGGCCTTCGTCTTCGGCTCGATGGCCATGCTGATGACCGGCTCGGGGAAGGTCGGAGGCTCTAGAGCGATGTCGAAGTCCTCGTTGCAAAGGGTATCGCCGGTGGTGATGTTGCGCAAACCGACCAAGGCTGCGATGTCGCCGGAGTAGACGGAATCGACATCTTTGCGTTCGCTGCCTTGAATGACCATCAAACGGCTCACACGTTCACGCTTACGGGTGCGAGGATTGTAGATCGAATCACCCTTTTTGAGCTGTCCGGAATAGACACGGAAGAAAACCAGCTTACCGGCGTACGGGTCGGTCCAAAGCTTGAACGCGAGCGAGCAGAACTTGCTGTTGTCGTCCGGAGGAACTGGGATTCTGTCTTCGGTGTCTTCGGAGTCGGGCACCATGCCTGTGGCCGGAGGGATGTCCAACGGGGACGGCAGGTAATCGATGACGGCGTCGATCAAGACTTGAACGCCCTTTTTCTTGAAAGCGGTGCCGCAAAGGACCGGGACGAGCTCGATCAGGCAGGTGAGGCGGCGGATCGCAGCCTTAAGAACGGGAACCGAAATGGGTTTCTCTTCGAGAATGAGCTCCGCGATTGCATCGTCCTTGTTGGATACGGCATCGATGAGTTCGGCCAACGCCGCTTCCGCGCGATCCTTGTGAGCGGCAGGAATCTCGGTGACTTCGTACTTCAGGCCTTCGTTGGTGAGGTCGCCCTCGCCCCAAATGATGGCCTTCTGGTTGACCACGTCGATGACGCCGGCGAATTTGTCTTCAGCTCCGATGTTCAGGAAGATCGGGAACGCATAGGCACCGAGCTTCTTGCGCATGTCGGCCAGCGCGTTGTCAAAATTGGCACCGGTGCGGTCCATCTTGTTGACGAACGCGATCCGGGGCACTTTGTACTTGGTGGCTTGGCGCCAGACCGTCTCGGACTGGGGTTGGACACCGGCTACACCGCAAAACACAGCGACCGCGCCGTCCAGAACACGCATGGAACGTTCGACTTCAGCGGTGAAGTCGACGTGTCCCGGTGTATCGATGATGTTAATCCGATGAGAGAGACCTTCGAAGTTCTTGTAAAGGCCCTCGTCCTTCTTCTGGGTCCAGAAGGAGGTCACCGCCGCCGAGGTGATGGTGATGCCGCGCTCCTTTTCCTGTTCCATCCAGTCGGTGACAGTGTTGCCGTCATCGACGTCGCCGATCTTGTGGATCAGGCCTGTGTAGAAGAGAATTCGCTCGGTCGTTGTGGTCTTGCCCGCATCGATGTGGGCGCAAATACCAAAGTTACGAGTGCGCTCCAGTGGGTACTGGCGCAGCGGTGAATTGACGGTCGAGTTGATGGCCGCGGGATCGCTCATGGATGGGAAAGATCGTCGTTTAAGGAGATAAAAAACGCCCCGACTTGGCATCGGGGCGTCATATTAAGGAATAGCCTACCAGCGGAAGTGCGCGAAAGCCTTGTTAGCCTGGGCCATCTTATGCACGTCGTCGCGCTTGCGGATTGCGTTACCTTGTCCTTGATAAGCCTCAAGGAGCTCGGTAGCGAGAGCCTGTTTCATAGGAATGCCCTTGCGGCCATCGGCATACCCGACGATCCAACGCATAGCGAGGGAGGTCTGGCGATCCGGGGTGACTTCCATGGGGACCTGATAGGTTGCACCACCGACGCGGCGGGCCTTGGTCTCGATGCGGGGTTTGGCGTTGTCGATCGCGCGCTGAACGATTTCCAAGGGATCAACTCCCGGGGTTTTCTCAGCGAGAGCCTCGATGGCTCCGTAGACGATGCGGCGGGCAACGTTCTTTTGGCCGCTGAACATCACGGTGTTCACGAGGCGACCGACAAGAACGCTGTTGTACTTGGCGTCCGCAATGACGGAACGCTTAATGGCTTGACGACGACGGGACATACAGAGATCGGAAAGGGAGTTGGTTGCTGCTAGTGGGCCGCGGCGTTATTTCTTCTTGGCTGCGGCTCCGGCTTTCGGGCGCTTGACGCCGTACTTGGAGCGGCTGACACGGCGCTTCTCGACGCCAGAGGCGTCCAAGGTGCCGCGGACAATGTGGTAGCGGACACCGGGAAGATCTTTCACGCGGCCGCCGCGAACGAGAACGATCGAGTGCTCCTGAAGGTTGTGTCCCTCGTCAGGAATGTAGGCGATCACTTCGAAACCGTTGGTGAGCCGAACCTTGGCTACCTTCCGCATAGCGGAGTTCGGCTTTTTGGGCGTGCGGGTCATGACCTGCAAGCACACGCCGCGACGGAATGGCGCATTTTCCAAGGCCGGAGACTTGGACTTGTAGATGATCTTGGTGCGGCCCTTGCGGACCAACTGGTTAATCGTAGGCATCGATGCCGAAAGGTTATCGCCTCCGTCAAAAGCGACGGAAACGGGAGCGCGGACCTTAACAACGGAGCGAGGGCGTGCAATACGTTTTTTGTGAAAAGTGGAAGATTGTGAATTGGAGGGGTGAGGTTTTCACGGTTGGAGAGCCTGGGTAGTGGGGGGGTGATATTCGATTCGCACGAGCTGGGTATCTTTGTTGCCAACCCATGCGCTGCCGTTTTCTAGCACGTAAAGGCACCCATCTTGGCCTATTTCGAGGTCCATGGGCCGCATAAAGGTCATTCCGGGGCAAAATCGCTCCATTCGGAGCTTGCCTTCCGGGGTTTTTGCAATTTTGTGATCCTCGTCCAAATGCACCGCGAGGATCCAGTTCCGGGACCATTCGTAGATGAAAAGAGTTCGATCAAATTCTTTGGGCAGCTTGTGGGGAGAGGACGAGCGCTTATCAAATCGGTAGACTGGGCCTGCACAGGCGGTGCGACCTCCGTTGCGAACCTCAGGGAAACGGGTGGAGGCTCCGTAGGGATACCAGATGAACGCGGGTTGGGCTGGAGGGAGTTCAGAGGGGCCGGTGTTTAATCGCGACGGGTTAATGGGATGGGCGGGATCCCAGGGTTCCCCATGCTGGCGCGTCTCAAAGTCGTAGCGGTGGTAGGGGCGGTTGTCTCCGGCGAAGAAAGGCCATCCAAAGTTTCCGGCTCCGCGGGCCTGGTTGATTTCGTCAAACCCGGCGGGGCCGCGCTTGTCGTTCGGGCCGCCGGCGTCGGGCCCCACTTCGCCCCAGTAAAGGTGCCCTGTGGTCTTGTCGACGCTGATACGGAAGGGGTTGCGGTTGCCCATGACGTAAATTTCAGGGCGGGTTTTGGGCGTTCCGGGCGGAAAGAGATTTCCTTTGGGAATGGTGACGGTGCCGTTGGACTCGGGATGGATACGCAGGATTTTGCCTCGAAGATCGTTGGCGTTGGCGGCGGATTTTTGAGCGTTCCAAGGTTCGCGGTCCGGGCGTTCGTCGATGGGGCTGTAGCCGTCGGATTCGCCAGGGTGTGTGTTGTCGCCGGTGGCGGCGTACAAGTTGCCTGAGGCGTCAAAGGCGAGGGATCCAGCTGAATGGCAGCATTGGTCGCGCTGCGTTTGGATGCGCAGGAGAATTTTTTCGCTGGCCATGTCCAGCGCACCGTCGCGGAGGGTGAAGCGGGAGACTCGGTTGTCGCCGGTCTTGTGTTTGGTGTCGTTGGTGTGGGTTTGTGGGTCGGAGTAGAAAAGGTAGATCCATGAGTTCTTGGCGAACTTGGGATCCAACGCGATGCCCAGCAGACCGTCTTCCAATTCCGTGAACACTTTGAGTGTGCCGGCGATGGTTGAGGCTTGGGTGGTCGGGCTCCACACCTTCAAAAGGCCGCTGCGCTCAATGAAGAAGACCCGCCCGTCTGGGGCCACGGCGATCTCCATGGGGTTGACCACGGTGTCTTCAACTTGGCCGTCGCCGTCTTGGTCACGGTCGGTGTCCAGAATGACTTTGTGGAAGACTCCGTCGATTTGCGGCCCAGAAGGCTTCGGGCTGGGTTTAGGATCGGCCGCCAGCGCAGCGAGGCAGGCGCCGAGACCAAGAGTGGTGGCCGTTGTCAGTGTCAGGTGTCGGAAAGGGGACAGCGTGAGGGACATGCCTGACAGTCCATCGCAGTCCCGGCCCGGCGAAAGTCTTTTTCGCTGGCAACACGGTTACCGCCGGCAGGGTGCAGTTCAGGGTGCCCAGCGTTCGCGGTGGCCACATTGGGCCTCATGCCGGAGTGCATGATCGATGAGTGTGAGGGCCGTCATGGCCTCGACCATCGGAACGGCCCGGGGCAGCACACAGGGATCGTGGCGGCCGCGTCCGCGCAGCGTGGTGTTCTGTAGGTGCACGTCTATCGTGTCCTGCTCGTGCATCACCGTGGCCACAGGCTTGAAGGCCACCCGGAAGTGGATGTTGGCCCCATTGGAGATGCCTCCCTGGATGCCGCCGGACCGGTTGGAGGTGGTGAGGATCTTGCCGTCTACGTTGCGGAAGGCGTCGTTGTGCTGCAGGCCAGTGAGGAGGATTCCATCGAACCCTGAGCCGATTTCGAAGCCCTTGGTGGCCGGCAGGGACATCATGCCCTTGGCGAGATCGGCCTCCAGCCGGTCAAAGACGGGGTCTCCCCAACCCACAGGGACATTCCGGGCCACGCCAAGGACCACTCCGCCGACGCTGTCGCCCTGAGCGCGTCGTTCTTCGATGAGTTGGATCATCGCCGGGGCCGCAGCGGTATCTGGGCAACGCAGGATGTTGGATTCGACGCCTTCAGCGGTGAAGGTTTCAGGGTCGACGATCGCCTTGAGGTGCTGGACTTGGGTCACGCAGGCCAGCACTTCAACGCCCCAGAATTCGCGCAGGAGTTTCTTGGCGATGGCGCCGGCGGCCACACGGCCAATCGTTTCGCGGGCGGAAGTGCGTCCGCCACCGGGCCAGGCACGATGACCGTATTTGACGTGGTAGGTGTAATCGGCATGGGACGGGCGGAACTTCTCGGCCATTTCGTTGTAGGCCTCGGAGCGGAAGTCCTCGTTCTTGACCCACATGGAAATGGGGGTGCCGAGTGTGAGCCCATCGAAGGTTCCGGACAGGATCTTGACCGTGTCGGTTTCTTTGCGGGGCGTGACGATGGAAGACTGACCTGGGCGACGGCGGTCCAGGTCGGGCTGGATGTCCGCTTCGGTCAGAGGCAGACGGGGAGGGCAGCCATCGACGACCACCCCGACGCCGCCGCCATGCGATTCGCCCCAGGTGGTGATGCGGAAGAGGTGTCCAAACGTGTTGCCCATGACGCTGGGTATTTTGAGGGCAATGGTCCGGTGGGAGGAAGATCAAAGGAGGCCCTGTCCTAGGTTCCAGCTTCCGAAGCCGGCCCGGGCGGTCGGAGAAATCGGTGTGCCGATGGCGGGTTCAGCAGGGGTTGCTGATTGTTGAAAGGTGTTAAAAATATCTGAAACGCCCAAAAGGATGTAAAAAGAACAAAATGTTTTAAAAACCCACCCATTAGTTAGGCTCAAGGCGTGATGAGTTTCCGAGGATGGGTTATTTTGGTGGCCAACGGCTTGGGCTTTTTGGGAGCACTCACCGGTTGGGGTTCGGAGCCGGACAAGAGTCAATATAACCTCTTCAACCCAGTGCCTCGAGAGGCGATGCGTCCTTTGATCACCGATCGCCCCAGTTTGACCGAAGGACCGTACACGGTGGATGCTGGTCACTTTCAGGTGGAGTCAGATATCGGCACCTGGACGCACGACACCGATGCCTCTGGGGTGGTGTCCGAAATGACCAAAGTTGCCTCGGTGAACCTGAAGACCGGCCTCCTGCCTTCGTTGGATCTTCACCTGATTTTAGACAGCTATGTTCGAACTCGCACCGAGGACCGCGCGGCGGGGATTTCAGATCGAGCATCGGGTTTGGGAGATCTAACCGTGCGCTTGAAGAAAAACTTCTGGGGCAACGATTCCGGATCCTCTGCTTTCGGGGTTATCCCCTACTTCAAGGTGCCCACCGCGGGGCGGGGTATTGGCAACGGGTCCGTGGAGGGCGGATTGTTGTTTCCCTTGGCCGTGAGGCTTCCGGGAGAATTTGATCTGGGACTTCAGACGCGATTGGATTGTCTGCGCAACGACGGCCGTTCTGGGCATCATTTGGAGTCGGTCAACTCGGTGGTGGTAGGCCATTCGATTGTGGGCCCGCTTTCGGGTTATGTGGAGTTCTTCACGATCCACCCTTTTGAATCGAATTCCCCATGGCAGGGATTGGTAGACTGCGGGCTTACTTATTTGCTCACCGAGGACATACAATTGGATGCGGGTTGCAACTTTGGCGTCACCGCGTCGGCCCCGGATTACAATCCGTTCCTGGGTTTGTCGTGGCGTTTCTGACGGATTGAAGGGACCTCTCGTTGACAAGCTTTGGGGTACTTGCTGCGATTGTCGTTACCTCCCCATGAATACCTCCAAGACCCTCCGATCCGGCCGTTGCCTGGCTCTGGCTCTGGCCCTCCTTACCTGTGCGGCTCAAGCCGACTCGTTTAAGCTAGAACCAGGATTTCTTTCTCTCGTTGCTGGCAAGGACCTGACGGGTTGGAAGTACAAGCCCTCCGAGAGTTTTGACGGCAAGGTTGAAGCCAGTGATGGGCGCTATACGGCCAAGGACGGGCAGATCGTGGTTAATGATTACACTGCGGCCAAGGGACCGCACCTGCGCCAATTGTGGACCCAGAAGGAATTTCCTAAGGACTTCATCCTTCGCCTCGAGTTTCGCGCCTCGGTGAACGCCGACAGCGGGATCTTTTTGCGCGGGCCGCAGTTGCAGTGCCGCGATTACTTGGTGGCCGGCCCGTACAAGGCCCTCAAGAAGTACAAGCCGCAGGACTGGAACCAGATTGAGGTGGTGGTGAAGGACAATGTGGCTCATTGCACCTGCAATGGCGAAGTTCTGGAAGCTGCTCTCAAGTTGCCAGAGACGGGCCCCATTGGTTTGGAAGCCGATCACGGCCAGATGGAGTACCGTCGGATCCGAGTCAAGGAGTTGACCTCAAAGTAGTCACAAGGAGCGCCCTCCTGGCCGGAACGATTCAGTTAAGACGAATCTTCCGGCGTAGGCCGTCCAGAATAGGCCCAGGCGGAGTCACGCCGGGCCGAATCGATCGGAACGGACGATCCGTTGGCAGGTGCCTTTCCCTATTTCCTCCGGCATCGCCTCAGCGCAAGATCGCCGGGTGACGCGACGGTCCCTTTTAGGTCGTCTGGCGCGGCAGTTGCCGGCCGGAGAATTGGTTTTCACTCCCGAAGCTTTGTCGGCCCATGCGGGCGACAAGTGGTTTGCCTCCCACCTGCCCGAGGCGGTGGCTCTGCCGGCTTCGGTCGAGTCGGTGTCGCGAATCCTCGCCTTTGCCTCGAAGCACCAGATTCCGGTGACCCCGCGCGGGGCAGGGCATGGCTATGTGGGCGGGTGTGTTCCGGTGCACGGCGGCATCGCCCTCTCTGTGGCGGGAATGAATCGGGTCTTAGAAATCAGCGCGGTGGATTTTGTGGCGGTGGTTCAACCCGGTGTGGTGACTGCCTCACTGCAAGAGGCTGTCGAGCGTCAGGGACTTTATTATCCGCCAGATCCGGCCAGTCGGGCTGATTGCTCGATCGGAGGTAATATCGCCACCAATGCCGGGGGTCCGCGATGCCTCAAGTACGGGGTCACTCGGGATTACGTGATGGCTCTCCAGGTGGTGTTGGCCGATGGAACGGTGACCCGACTCGGTGGTCGAACCCACAAGAACAAGACGGGCTTCGATTTGCACCGCCTCTTTGTCGGGAGTGAAGGAATGCTCGGGGTGGTCACCGAAGCGACCTTGAAACTGCTACCGCTCCCGGCTTACCGGGCCTGCGTCGGGGTCGGGTTTTCGGATATGAAGACGGCCGCCCGGGCCATTCGAGCCCTTTTCGCTGCCCGGTTCCTGCCGAGCGCTTTGGAATTGGCCGATGGCTTCACGGTGGAAGCGGCCCGGCGTCGGACCGGATCCAAACTCCTCAAGGGCGCGGGTGCGTTGATGATCGTCGAGTTGGACGGTCGGGAGCGGGGCGTTCGCTCCGAAATCACTGAACTCAGCCGACTGCTTTTGGAGTTCCAGCCCACCTTTGTCCAACGGGGTTTGGGGCCGGAAGGGTGTGAGCGTTTCTGGAAGTTACGCCGGGAGTTCAGTTACTCGCTGCGGGACACGGGACTGACCAAGTTGAACGAGGATGTCGTAGTGCCTCGTGGGTCGCTGGAAGCCTTGTTTCAACTCGGTGCCTCTCTCCAGAAAAAGCACGGCATTCAGGTGGCCTGCTTCGGGCATGCCGGAGACGGGAACATTCATGTGAACCTGATGCTCGATGAATCGGTTCCAGCGCAGCGCGAGGCGAGCGACCGGGCCCTCGATGAGTTGTTTCAGGGTGTTGTCGCGCTGGGGGGCAGCATCACGGGTGAGCACGGGGTGGGTTTGGCCAAAAAACCGTGGTGGAACATCGCTGTCTCCTCCGAATCCGATGCGCTCCATCGGCGCGTAAAACTCGCCCTCGATCCGGCCGGTATTCTCAATCCGGGGAAGTTTTTGGGCTGATCCCCCGATATGGATCAAGAGGCGGCCCACGAATTTCCGGCTGTGCAGCGGGGTCTCTGTTCGGGATTCGTACCTGGGCAAACAGTGAAGGACTACAGGCGGGGGTTCATTTGCATCATCAGGCGACGTTGCAAATCCTCAGCCGGGTTGACACCGCTGAGTTTGAGCTTGGTGTGCAAGGCTGCCACTTCGATGACCCGGGCGATGTCACGACCCGGCCGCACGGGCAAATCCATGTGTGGGATGTCGATTCCGAGGAATTTCGCATACCCTTGATCCAAACCCAGACGGTCGATCTCGCCGGCTTTTTCCCAGACCTTCAGCGTGACCGCCAAATCGACACGCTTTTCGGCGCGGATGGCGGCGACCCCGAACAGCGCGGCGACATCGATGATTCCGATGCCGCGCACCTCCATGAGGTTGCGGGTGATGGTTTTGCCGGTACCGAAGAGTTCTTTGCCGTCGGCCAGCGTGAGGCAAACGATGTCGTCGCAAACGAGGCTGTGGCCGCGTTCTAGCAACCCGAGCACCGCCTCGCTTTTACCAATGCCGCTCTCGCCCTGGATGATCACACCAATGCCTTGGATATCGACCATGCAGCCGTGGATCTGGGTCCGAGGGGCAAACAGTTGCTCCAGCGCCAATGTGGCCTGGCTGATGAACTTCATGGTCACCAGTCCCGTCTGGAACACCGGTACGCCGCGGTCGTCAGCGGCGGCGAGGAACTCCGGTTCCGGACGGATACCACGGCAGAGCACCACGCAAGGGATCTTGTAGCGAAAGAGTTCGTTGTAGCGCTGCCGGCGGAGTTCCGGCTCCATGGATCGCAAGTAGGAAGTCTCGACGGCTCCGAGCACTTGCACCCGTTTGTTGGCGAAGTAGCGGCGGAAACCGGCCAGTGCCAGACCGGGACGATTGACGGTGGGCTCTTGAATGAGCCGATTGAGGGAGTTGGCCCCAGTCAGCAATTTCAATCCCAGCGGTCCAGCGTGGTCGGTGTAGAATTTCTCGACGGTGACGTTGGACGGCTTTACGGGCGTGGCCTTGGGAGATTTCACATGTTGAAGTCGGGGCCCAGGTAGATGTCCCGAGCCTTCGAATCGTTGACTAAGAATTCGGCGGTGCCCTCCACCAAAACCTTGCCCTGATGGATCACATAGGCCCTATCGACCAACCGGAGGGTTTCCCGGACATTGTGATCGGTGATGAGGATTCCCAATCCGCGATCGCGAAGTCGTCGAACAATCTTCTGCACCTCGTAAACTGCGATGGGGTCGATGCCGGCGAACGGTTCATCGAGCAATAACAGTCGAGGTGAGGTCACCAGAGCGCGGGTGATTTCGAGGCGGCGCTTTTCGCCACCACTTAACTGGTAGGCATAGCTCTTGGCGAGCCGGGCGAGATCTAGTTCGTCCAGCAGGTAGGCCAGCCGCGATTGGCGCTCGCTGGCGGAACCTTCGCACGTTTCCAGGATGGCCAGTAGGTTCTGCTCGACGGTCAGCTTTCGGAACACGCTGGGCTCTTGCGTGAGATAGCCGATGCCCAGACGGGCTCGCTGATGCATGGGCAAGCGGGTGATGTCGATGCCGCGGAACTGAACCGAACCCGCATCGGGGCGGACAAGCCCCACGGTCATATTGAAGGAGGTGGTTTTGCCGGCGCCGTTGGGGCCAAGAAGCCCCACAATCTCACCCGCACCCACATGGATTGAAACCCCATCGACCACTCGACGGCCCGAGTAGGCTTTGGCCAGTCCTTGGACCGACAGCAACGGCGTCGAATCTTGAGAGACTGCCGGAGCGGCGGTCTTGGCTGCGGTCTTGGCTGCAGTGGCCATGGTCAGCGGGATTTGGACGAGTTGGTGCCCCGGTTAAAGAGCGTCGAACCCTTGAGGATGTCCGCCTTGAGCTCGATCCGGTAGGAACCTCGATTGCGCATGGTCCGGGACTTCAAGTCGTAGATGAGTGCTTCGGTTCCAATCATGACGCCGGAGGCCGTCTCGATTCGGGGGTCTCCCGTCAAAATAAGAATCTCCTGCTGCGAGCCGTATTCGGCCTGCTTGCCGAAGGCACGCACGACATTGGTCGAGCCGTTGGCGCCGGGTTGGAACAGTTCGATAACCACATTGCCGGAGGCGATGAGCGATTGGAGTTTGCCGCCGGTGGGAAGGGGGCCCGCCGTTCCGGAGGCTTTATCCTGAGGCAGAGCCGCGCGGAGGTCGTCGCAGGTGATTTGCAAAACACCGGGCGACTCCACTCGGACATGATCCCAAAGATGGTAAACGCCTTTTTCGAGTTCCAGCACGCAGTTGGTGGCGGACAGCAGGATCTTGTCTTGCTGCTGTGCCTGTGCTGAACCGGAGACCAGGGTCAGTAACAGGGCGAGGAGTGGGAAGAGGACGCTGCGGATCATGGGGAAGCGGGTTTGGGCTGGAAGAGACGCGTGCGCAGTTCGATTTGTACCGAGTTGGTGACCGTCAGACTTCGTTCGGTGCCGTTGAATTGAAAACCGAGGCCGCGGATCGAAATGCCGTCGGCTTCTCGTCGAGCTGTAAAGCTGCCGATGGATCCGGCATCCTTGGTGGTAACATTGACCCGGCACGAGGGCGATTCGATGATGAAGTCCGAACTTTCGTCGGGACGGAAGGATTCTAGCTTGAGTCCGGTGACATCCCACAGGGCCGGGACGAGCCCTCCTTTATCTGAGGGTGCAGGCGAGGCCTCGGTGGACGAAAACCGCAGTTGGACCCGGCCGGTGACAGTGTCCCGAAGGCTAATGCCCCACTGACGGATGGTGGCTGCGGCCGAGGCCGACGTGGCGCTGGTGACGCCTGCTGATCTACCGCCTTGGGCCAATACCCCGCAGGCTATTAAGCCTAGGAGGGCGATGAGCCCGGTTCGGAGGTTTGTCGAGGACATGGCCAAAGAGTCTTGGAATCCAGATCGCGGCTTAGGAAGCGAATTTCTCAACCATCCGCTCCCAATGACCCTGGGCTTTGAGCAGCAGATCGGCGGCCTCGCGGACCGCTCCATGGCCGCCGGGTTTCTGCGTGACCCAGTGGGCGAGGTTGCGCGCCTCTTCGATGGCGTCGGCTGGGGCGATGGCCAAACCGGCTCGCTTGAGCGCGGCTAGATCCACCCAGTCGTCACCCATGTAGAGGACTTCGTTCCACGTAATATTGGTCTCGCGCAGCCAGGTTTCGATGGCGGCGACCTTTGGCCCGGAAGATTGGTGGAGGAAATCGATCTTCAAATCCTGGGCTCGCTGGATCGTGGCTTCGCTGGGGCGGGCCGAAACCCAACCCACGCGAATGGACGCCTCGGTTTGCAGGAGTCGCAAGCCCAGGCCATCCCGGATGTGGAACACCTTGGTCTCGGCTCCGCCTCCCATGCTGACGGTGGCGTCGGTTAACACGCCGTCGACATCGCAGATAAAGAGGCGAACCCGCCGGGCACGAATCAATAGATCTTCAGAAAACGACATCCTGAGGTCGACACTCCGGCAATGCCTCAAGGCGGGCAAACAGGAAACCCAAGCCGATCAAGGAGATCGGCGGATGCGCATCTCCCGGACATTTGGGCTCCAGGGGTGGCGCTGCTGAAGTCCTCCGGGCCAGCGGACGTGAACCGCGGTCGGTGGCGTGGCCCCGGTGATGAGCACGCGCGAGGAGTCTTGGGACCACCATCCGGACCCCGCTCGAATCTCGATGGCTGGGCCGCTGGAGTTCCCGAACTCGGCCCGAACGACCGCGCCGATGGCCATCGGATTGGGGCCGGGTTGTTCGAGTCGCAGTCCCCAACCAGGCCGGGCCCGGCGGTTGTGGAGCACAGCGGTAGGCCCGGCGTGCTGGGTGACCACGAGATCGACCCGTCCATCGAGGTCGAAATCACCCGCTGCGCTGCCGCGGCCTTCGCCGGGTAAGACGATGCCCGAAGACGCCGGTGACAATGCCTTGAAATGACCCCGACCGTCGCCGATGAGCAGAAGCCCCAGACCTGCATCATGCCGGGAAGTCTCGGCATCGACTCCGAAGAAGTTCTGCGCCAGGAATAAATCCTGATGACCATCCCCGTCGAAGTCGGCGGCGGTGAGACCAAAGGCCGGAGCCCATTGGGCCTCCGTAGGGAGTGCGCGGACTTCGAATCGGTCTCCTCGGTTGAGGAACACCGTCGAAGCATGCCATTGAGATTCGACGCGTCGGGTTCGGGATCCATGAGGCCCGAGAAGAGCCAACAAGCCCCCTTTGCCGTAGGCTTCGTGTGAAGGGACGGTTTCAGCAGCAAAGGGCAGGGCCTCACGGAGGGTGCCGAGTTCTCGCCAGGGTACCTCGCGCCGGTGCAGGGGGTCCCATGAGTGGATCAGGGGGGTGACGGTGCCGGGTACAAACTCGGCATAGGTAATTCGCACGGGGTCGCGAGCGGGATCGATGCGGCCTTCGCCGAAGTTCCAGCCCCAATTGCCTGCGGCGAGGTCGAGTCGGCCGTCGTTGTCGAAGTCGGCGGCGGTGAGTCCGGTCCAGCGTCCCTGGTAGTCGAGCCAGTCGGCGGCGTTGCCTTCGGCGGTCACCAGGCCCGGTTTCCATGGACGCAGGTTGGTTCCATCAGCTCGAAAGAATCGCAGTAGACCGAACTCCGCTGCCAAGACCAGTTCCGGGCGTCCATCACCGGTGAGGTCGCTGGCGATCATGCCCGTGGCCAGGCCGGTGTTGGTTAGGGTGAGCCAGGGTAGGTAGTGGCCGTTTTGGCCGTGAAAGATTCGGGTGTCTGCCGACTCCGGCCAGCGTCCCGGCACATGACGCCCAGCCACGGCGAGGTCGAGTTCCCCGTCTCCATCCCAGTCTGCCAGCACCACGCTGCCGGAGGCTTGAAGGGATTGGTCGAGGTTTTGGAGTTGGTTGGTCCTCAGTACGGAGCCGAGTGGCCCAGGGGCGTTGCTGCCGGGAGAGGGTTGGTGACCTGTCGTCAACACCATGCCGTGGCGATCGACGGCGGCGGCAATGCCCGTCACCGAATGAGCCTGCCCAGACTTGAGGCTGAGGTCGGGCCGCGGTTGGAAACCACCCGCATGGTCGTTCCGGAAGACCATCCATTCTCTCCGTCCGGCCAAAAGCAGGTCGTCGAATCCGTCGGTGTCGATGTCGAAGAAAGCGACCCCGGGGCCCTCGGTGGACAGTCGACGGGGGAGCAGGGGTTGGCGCTCCAAATCCTCGGTGGACGCCTGGGTTGAATCGCGGTGATTCAGTGCAGCTGAGATTTCTTCGAAGAGAGCCGTGGTCGAGGGCGTAGAAGTCGCGATGGGACTTTGCTCGGTCGTACCCAGGGCGACGGCAAAGTCTTCCAGCACTTCCACGTGTGAATTGGGTGGAACTGAGTTCAAGCGACTGCGTTGACCGCCAGGCCAGCGGACCTCCACCGTCACTGGTTGATCCGGTCGGGTGGCGAAGACTCTCAGGGCTTGGTCTCCGGACAAATAGCGCCCCCCGGCCACCATTTCCTGGCTCTGAGAAACAGGGCCACCTTCGACGAGGACCCGAGCGCCGATCCCATGGGTGTTGCCCCCGGCGCCGCGGAGGCGGACTGCCACGCGGGGCGCGGTGGAATCATTGCGGTAGAGGTCGGCAGCCTCACCCAGATTGCAGCTCACCACATCGAGGTCTCCGTCATTATCCAAATCGGCCAAGGCCATGGCCGTTGTCACACCGCGATCCGCGAATCCCCAGTCGAGACTCATGTCTTTGAAGCGCATATCTCGCTGGTTTCGGAAGGCGAGGTTGGCGGTGTTGAGCCGCGGGAATCGTGACAAGTTGCGCAGGCGTTGTTCGGCGCTGGGAGTGCTTCGCTCCCGGGACTGCGCGGCCAGAATATCGGCGTGCTGCACATCGTGTGCATTGCCGTTGGCCACGAGCAGATCTTCCCAGCCGTCGAGGTCCACATCGATGAAGACCGCGCTCCACGACCATTCCGTCGCCGCGATTCCTGAGAACTGAGCGATCTCCGCGAAGGGCCCGCCGGCCCGGGCCACATGCAGGGTGTTCCGTGTGACCTCCGGGCGGTATTGCGGGTCGTGGATGGGTGGGCGCAGCACCGAGGTCATGGTGTTGGGGCGTTGCCAGGCACGGCGTTCTGGATCGCGACTCAGCATGTCCACCACGAAGAGGTCCATCAATCCGTCACGGTTGATGTCAGCGACATCCACGGCCATGGAGCTGAGACTCTGGTTTCGGAAGAGTATTCGTGGAGCTGCCTGAAAACCCGCGCCGGCCCGATTGAGCCAGATGCGGTCTTTCCAGTGGACAAAGTCGTTGCACACGTAGAGGTCGGGCCAGCCATCGCCATTGAGGTCACGGAACACGGCGCTGAGGCCCCAGTCGGTCGGAGGCGCTCGGAGTTTTTGACCATCCTCATCAAGGAATGTGCCTTGGGTCCAAGAGACCGGAGCAAAGTTTCCTCCGCCTTGATTGAGGTAGAGGAAATCCCGCTCCCCGCGCTCCAGAATTTCTGCGCTGCCATCCCGTTCGCCGACCGAGACAAAGCGATCCTCCGGCGTCACCCGGATAGACCCATCGGCTTCCCGTCGCGCCTCGATTCTCAAACCAGGAGGTTGGTCTTTGAAGGTGGTGGTCCGGTAGTTGGTGACGTAGAGGTCGAGATCACCATCCCCATCGATGTCGGCCAGCGCCAGCGAGGTAGCTCCCAGGCCCTTGGAGAGTCGGTGCTGGTTGGATTCAGTGAAGTGTCCGGTCCCGTCGTTCAGGAATAGTCGCGTGCCAACGCCGAGCCCGTTGACCAGCAGGTCGAGATCCCGGTCGCCATCGACGTCGGCCAAGACGGTGCCGGTGCTGGGTTGGTCGGCACACGGCGCGCCGCCGGCCTCTGGTTGACGCTCAAAGCGCCAGTTACCCCGGTTAAAGTACAACTCGTTGGGGCCGTCCAACCGTGCGAAGTAGAGGTCGCACCAACCGTCTCCGTTGACATCTCCAAGAGCCACGCCGGATCCGTTCTCCAGGATACGGTTATTGGCCATGGCGGCCTCGCTGATGGTGTTGGTCACGGACAGTCCGGTGGTGTCCGGGGACATTTGAGTGAACCCGGTCTGAGTTCCTGTGAGGGATGGCAGGGAGCGGATGCGTCCGCCGGAAACATCGCGCCAAACGTGTGCCGGCGCACCGGATTCGGCCAAAATGGCTATTCCAAGTGCCCAGCCTACAGAGAGGAACCTGGGAAACCAAAGCATGGGGATCTGCCGTTGGCCTTAACAGGATTCCGCCCCCGGAGGGAAGCTCGGACTGAGGAAGGTTTTTCGAATTTGGCGGCCGCAGGCGCAGTGCGTTGGAGCCGGGGGATACCTCGGTATCGTGGCTAGATCGCGTACCGAATAAATTAAGGGTTTCGCGCGAGCGCTTCCAAGGCTGCGCGCACCACATGTTCTACCGAAACGGACTGCATGCAGCGGAAGTCTACTGGGCAATGCCGCAGGAAGCACGGGGCACACGGAGCCTCTCCCAGCAGGAGGTGGTGGCGTGGATCGCCGGGTAATCCGGGGCCGGTGAGTTCGGGCGAGGTGCTGCCGAAAGGGACAACCACTGGAACGCCCAAGGCCGCGGCCAGGTGCATGGGGCCGGTATCATTGGTGATCACCACTCGACACAAGGCCAGCGCGCCCATCAATTCGGCGAGCGTCGTCTGGCCGGCAAGTGAAGTGACAGAGAGGCCTTGCAGTTGGTGGGTAAGTTCTCCGGCCAGCGGGATATCGGCCTTGCCACCGAACAGCACAAAGTGGCACCCCGTCCGCTCAGCCAGCGACCGGGCAACTTCAGCGAAGCGTTCCAACGGCCAACGTTTGGCTGGGCCATATTCGGCGCCGGCATTGAGTCCGATGAGTGGTTTCCCCGAGGTCAGCAAGGCTCCGAGGCGGGCGCGCATCGCTTGGGTTGCAGTTGTTCCTGCCACTAATCGGGGGGGCACTGGCTCGGCGTTGGCTCCCAGGTGACCGACTAGCCGGAGGTAGTGGTGAAGTTGATGAGAGGTGACTGGGTAGGCGGTTCGGGCAGCGGCGGGGCTTGCCAGCGTGGTGGTCAGTCGGCGCACCTCTGCCTGGGTCCGTTTGCGCATGCGCGCCGCACCCGGGACCGGTTGGACCCGATCCGTGAGCAGCCAGCTTCGAGGGAAACTCTCCGAGCCGAGCCGCCTCGGAATGCCTGCCCACCAGGTTTCCAGCGCAGAACGCAGGGAGTTAGGAAAGATCACCGCCAAGTCCGCATCGATTGAGCGCAGGCGGCGCGCCACCGACAGAAATTTCTCGCCCGTCTTGAAAGTTTGCACGGCATCCACTGCTGGATGAGAGACCCAGAGATCTTGGAGCTTTTCCGGGCAGAGCACGGTGATTCGCGCCTCGGGGAAGCGTTCCCGAAGGCGGAGAACTGCTGGGGTGGTCATCACGGCGTCTCCCAGCCAATTCACGCCCCGAATGACAATGTGCCGGGGGGTGATGAGGGTGGAGTTCATGAGGTCGGCCTCGGGGCGGGGCCTTGGGTCCTCTGATTGGCCGATGGCGGTTTCCACCGTCGATGAACCCAGAACCAATTCGCCGGATCTCGGCGCACGGCGATGTCAAATTGGCGATGGATCTCGAGGGTGATGTCCTCCAATGAGCGTTCCTGTCCGTGCTCGTCGTGAGTGGGAATCACCGGGCCGACTTCAATTCGCCAGCGCGCTAGGTCAGTGCGGTAGCAAATAGCCATGGTCAGAAGCGCCTTGTAGCGCAGGGCGATCACGGCTGGAGCAGGACTGCAGGAGCAGTCACGCCCGAGAAATGGCAGCCACAGCCCCTTGCCTCCACCGTGTTGGTCTGAGAACAGGGCCAGTATGGATTGGTTCTGATCGAAGAAACGGTGGATGGCGCGTGTGGATTCGTGCCGTTCGATGAACTGCACTCCGGTCAGGGATCGTAGACGTTGGAGAGTTGTGTTGAGGGCGGTAAACCGTTGGGCCCGGTAGGTGGTCGCCAAACGCCAATTGGGCCAGTGTCCCTGCACGTGCGCCAGCAAGTCGAAGCCGCCGAAATGGCCTGTGGCTACAACCAGGCGATCGGCCCCGCTTTGCAACAGGTCCTCAAGACCCACGAACTCAATGCGTGCTAACAACTCTCTCGGATCCATGCCCGGGGTGCGGATGGCGCAAGCGTAGGCTTCCCCGATGCGTCGAAAGTTCTCCAAGGCCAAGGCATATATTTCCTTCGACCTCAACTCGGGGAAGGTCTTGGCAATGTTGTCTTCGGCCACGCGGCGGTGGCGGCGGTCGAGTCGGTAAGCCAAGCCGCCGAGCAGGCGACCCAAGCGGGCGACCGTCACCAGTGGTAAGCAACGGATCGAACCCAACAGGGCGCTCAGAAACCATTCAACAACTCGGGAAAACACAGCGTGAGTGAGAAGCTGCCACGAAGGTGGGGATCATTCCAAGGCCTCGCGCATGGCCTTGAACCAGTCTCCGCCATCGTCTTTGTCCACCGGTCGGGCGGCTGCTTCATCGGCGTCCTCGACGCATTCGGGCGGGAGTTCTCGCAGGAAGGGCGAGGGGTGACAGGGCATAACCTGGTCGTAGCGCCGGCGTCCTGAGCAGTGGCTGATGCGCAAGGTGTCCTGGGCTCGGGTGATGCCGACATAGAAGAGGCGGCGCTCCTCGTCGAGGGTGCCCTCATCTTTGCTGCGGGAGTGAGGCAGGAGACCGTCTTCCACTCCCACGATGTGGACATGAGGAAACTCAAGACCCTTGGCGGCGTGCATGGTGATGAGGGTCACCTGGTCTCCGGTCGTGTCCTTCTCTTCCTCGCGTTCTTGATCCAAGGTGATCCCTGCCAGAAACTCATCGAGCCGGTCCATGGGCTTGCCAAGAAACTCCGGGACAGCGTTGGGCAACAGCGGTCCGGTGGGCCGTGGGGCGGGTGTCATGTCCGAGAGCAATCCCTCGGGATCGTTCTCTAGGTCCACGGGTTTGGTAGACTTCTTGGGGGCAGTCTCCTCGCGCTTCTTGCGACGGGCCTCGGCGGTCAATTCGCCGTCCAAATCATCGATGAGTTCCTGGATGTTGCGCACCCGGTTGTCGGCCACGTCTTGGTTTTTTTCGGCCCTGCGCAAGTCTGCCAAATAACCGGTTTCCTCGAGCCAATGATCGGCCCAGTTGCTCAGGCAAATGGGTGAGTTCTGGAGCAGGGGAGCCCGCGTTGTATCAATCCAGTGGGCGAAGGCGGTGATAGAATCGCGCGTCCGTGCCTGGAAGGAGGCCAGCACGTCGGTGTGCCTCATGATAGTGTACACGCTGGCTTTCCGGTCCGCGCTAAAGGCCAGAAGACGCTCCATGGTGACATCGCTGAGTCCCCGGGCCGGCTTGTTGGCGATGCGCAGTAAGTTCACATCGTCGTTCGGATTTACGAAGCTCTTCAGGTAGGCGAGAATGTCTTTGATCTCGCTGCGATCGAAGAAACTCTGGCCGCCGATCAACCGGTATCGGATCCGCGCCTTGCGCAGAGCCGCCTCGATGGGGCGCGACTGGATGTTCGTGCGGAACAGGATGGCTTGCTTGCCCCAATTGATCTGCTGGGTGAGTCGGTCGTACTCGATATTCTCGGCCACGGTCCGGCCTTCGGTCTCGTCGGTGTCGAAGGCGTAGAGGGTGATTTTGCTGCCTTCACCTTTGGCCGACCAGAGGCTCTTTTCGCGGCGTCGCGTGTTCTGTCGAATGACGGCGTTGGCGGCGCGGAGGATGATGTTGGTGGAGCGGTAATTTTGCTCCAGCTTGATGATCTTGACCTCGGGGTAATGCTTTTCGAGGTCTAGAATGTTGGCGATCTCGGCCCCACGCCATCCGTAGATGGATTGGTCGTCGTCACCCACCACACAGAGGTTTCGAGAGGCGCTGGCCAGATGATTGATGAGCTCGAACTGGCTGGCATTGGTGTCCTGGTACTCGTCCACCATGACATAGCGGTACTTGCGCCGGCAGGCCTCTAGGGCATCGGGATGTTCTCGAAAAAGCCGTAAGGTCAGGAGGATGAGGTCGTCGAAGTCGACGGCATTGCAGGCGTGGAGGGCGCTCTCGTAGCGGCGAGCCACGTGTTCAGCCAGGGCGCGAACCGAAGGATCTTCGAAGCCGCCGCGGCTGCCGCCATTCTTGAACTTGCTGAGCATGGACAGCACGGCTCCGGCATCGGTCTTTTCTCCCTTGGCCGAGATTTGGCTTAGAATCTTTTTCATCGCGGCGAGTTGGTCGCCGGTGTCGTAGATGACGAAGTTCTTCTTGTAGCCCAGTTTCTCGATGTGTTGTCGGAGGATCCGCACACAGAGCGAGTGGAATGTGCACAAGGTGGGGCGTTCAAGGAACGGGTCTTCCGGCGCCCCGGGATCCTGACGGGATTTGCGCACCTTGGGGATCATCTGGTTGACCCGCTCGAGCATCTCCTTGGCTGCCTTGTTGGTGAAGGTCACCGACAGGATGTGACCGGGAGCGATGCCCTTGCCTATCATGTGGGCGATCCGGCAGGTCAGGGTGCGCGTCTTGCCCGTGCCGGCTCCGGCCAGGATGAGGACCGGACCGGAGTGGGTGACCACGGCTGCTCGTTGCTGCGGATTGAGCGATCCCAGATCAAACATGGGGGCGGGAGGATGGGGCGCAGCGGTGGGGGGTCAAGGGGCACCCCAAGGCATCCGGTGTTTCCCCTTGGAATCTCCGCCTGAGCGGAGACCCCGAGAAGAGTGTTACTCGTGATCAGGCGCGGCGTTCACGGATGGAGGCCAGCAGGTCGGCGACGACCTCGCCCCGGGGCTTCGCACCCACATTGCCCTTGCCGTGCAGGCGGACACTAACGACCCCGGCCTCGAGGTCGCGCTGCCCCACAACCAGCATGGTGTGAACCTTGGAAGTTTCGGCGTCGGCGATTTTCGCTTTCACGGGGTTGGCACTCCAGTCGCCTTCCACGCGGACGAACTGAGCGCGCAACTCAGCGGTAATCGACTTGGCATATTCCACCAGCGGCGCCTCGTCGTTGAGCGTCAGGACCCGCACCTGTTCGGGGGCCAGCCAGAGCGGGAAGTTGCCCGCATAGTGCTCGATGAGGAAGCCGATGAACCGCTCGTGCGTGCCCAGCGGGGCGCGGTGGATGCACAGAGGAGTCTTCTCGGTGTTGTCGCGGTCACGGTAGGTCAGGCCGAAGCGGGCGGGCACGGCGAAATCGACCTGGTTGGTGGCGATGGTGAATTCTCGGCCGATGGCGCTCCAGACCTGCACATCGATCTTAGGTCCGTAGAACGCTGCCTCGTTGGCCACCTCCACGTAGTTAATGCCCGACTCGATGAGGACCTGCCGGACCATGTCTTCGGTCTTCTTCCAGAGTTCGGGTTCGTTGACGAACTTTTGACCCAAGCGCGCCGGATCATGGGTGCTGAAGCGCATTTGGTAACGGTCGAGCCCGAAGATCTTGAAGTACTTCAGGTACATCTCGTTGACCGCTCGGAACTCTTCGGCGAACTGCTCGGCCGTGCAGTAAATGTGCGCGTCGTTCATGTTCATGCTGCGAACGCGCATGACACCGAAAAGTTCGCCGGATTGCTCGTAGCGGTAGCAGGTGCCGTATTCGGCGAGTCGCAGCGGCAGGTCACGGTAGCTGCGCGGTTCCGCCGCAAAGATGCGGTGGTGATGCGGGCAGTTCATCGCCTTCAGATAATACCGTCCGCCCAAAAGGGTGATCTCGGTCTCCAGTTTTTGGATGTCGTGGCGGACCTGCTCCTCGGTGTAGCCGCTGGGGTTGGGCGCGATGGCCTTGCCCATACCTTCGGCAAGTTGGATGAGGTCGGCACGGCGCTCCATGAGAGCATCGCGCTTCTTCCGTTCGTCCTCCTCGAGCATTTCCATCGGGGGGAACATGGACTCTGCGTAGTACGGGAGGTGGCCGGAGGTCTTGTACATCTTCTCCTTGGCCAGATGGGGCGTCTTGACGCGCACGTAGCCGGCCTGGAATTCGGTTTCCTTGGCCAACCGTTCCAACTCCTCCACCAGCACGGTCCCTTTCGGTAGCCACAGCGGCAGGCCGGGCCCAACATATTCCGGATCCATCGCGAATAGCCCCATCTCGGTGCCGATCTTTCGGTGGTCGCGCTTGCGGGCTTCCTCCTGCATCAGAAGCCAGTTGTCCAACTCCTCCTTGTTCTTGAAGGCCGTGCCGTAGAGGCGCTGGAGTTGGGGGTTCTTCTCGTTGCCTCGAAAATACGCGCTGGCGACCTTCAGGAGCTTGATGCCCCCGGGCTTCACGTTGCCCGTGCGCATCACGTGGGGGCCGGCGCACAGGTCCACGAACTCGCCGTTCTTGAAGAAACTAATGGCCTCGCCCTCGGGGATGTCGCCCATGCGTTGCACCTTGAAGGTTTGTCCCTTGCCCTCGAAATAGGCCAACGCCTCGGCCCGGGTCTGGATCGACTTCTCGAAGACCTGGTTCTCCTTGGTGATCTTCCGCATCTCCTCCTCGATCTTGGGGAAGTCTTCGGGAGTGAAGCGGTGCTTCAGTTCGAAATCGTAATAAAAGCCTTCTTCCGTCGGGGGACCAATGTCCAACAACGCATCGGGCCAGAGTCGCAGGACCGCGGCCGCCAAGATGTGCGCGCAGGAGTGACGCAGGCGCATCAACTCGTTCATCTGCTCCCGCTGGTCCAGCGTCTTGCGCTGAACCTCAGACTTGGCGGATTCAAACTGGGGTTGTTGTTCGTCGTTCATTCAGGAATCGGGATAGGCAGCAGATGGACGCAAATAAAGGCAGAAGGGGGGCGGTTGTGGCAACTCTCGGAGACGTCTCCAGTGGAGATGATGCGTGGGCGCTGGAGTGGGGCCCGGACTTGTTTATCTCGGGAGAGTCGTCGACTTGGGTACGAAGAGTCCGAGCGAGGCCGTGTAGCCGTGCAGGAAATTTTGGCGGGCGACTGGCCCCAACTCGCCGTGCCCGAAAAACCCGGTGATGGCAGTGCTGCCCAGTTGCTCTTGCACAAGGCCCGCGTCGTGGTTTGGGGCGCCAAAGAGCCGGGATCCGCGGCCATTGCAAACGGTCAGGCATCCCCCGTAAATCGGGCGTCCGCCCAACTGTGTGCGCGATTGTGCCAGCAGGGCCGACAGTTCTGCGTCGGCTGTCTCCGAGTCGCGTCGCTGGAACTGGAGAGTTTGTCCGGTGCGCGGGAAGGCCCCTACGGCCAGGGCTCCATTCTTGGGGTCTCCACCCAAAAGATTGCGGACTAAGAAATCACCGCAGTGCAATTCCTCGCGGTACTCATCGATGGCAAGGCCTACGAAGAGGTTGTTTTGGCTTTTCTTGCGGTCCTCTAGGCTTAGCCCATCGAAGGTCTCCATCAAGACTGAGTAGGCAGGGCGATTACCGATCCCCAAGATGAAATTTCGGTCGGCCCGGGTGATGGTCCAACTCTCGCCGATGGGCGTGCACCCTTGTGACACCACCGTCTCGAGCGTGACATCCCCACAGAGAGCTACGGCGACGAGTCCCTGCTCATGGACTCCGCCATTGAAGTAGACCTGACATTGCTCGGCCGAAAAATCGCCACTAGCCAAGCCGCCGACAGCAGGGATGCCGGGGTAGGCCGTGTTCCATTGCCGCAGCCACGCCTCACCGTTGAGGTGGAACGGGCTAGCAAAAACGAGCCAGCCATTGACTTGCTCCGGGGGGAGGCCGGTTTTCTGAATCCACGACGGCGCGTCTTCCATGGCGTTGATTGCGTCGTTATCGAAGTGGAAGCCCTTCAGAGTGGCCCCGGGAAGGTGGTAAAGCCCGAGTACGAGGTCGGCTCCTTCTTCAAACTCGTTGCCATCGGAAATTAATCCCACGCCGGAACAGCCTGCCAGGCAGGGAATCCGCCCATGGACACGCAGAACCTCCAAGACATCTTCAGCGTAGGGAAAAAGTGATGGGGCCAAGAAGACCAATCCCAAGGTGACGCTCGAGTGAGTCAATTGGGCCCGCAATGCCGCAGCCCAGCGGCTGAGCTCCGCTTCGTTCCAGCCGCCTGTCCAAACTCCAGTAACCCCGTGACTCCCCTGCATGCCGCTCAGCATAGTCTCTGTGGGAAAATCGGGAAGGATCCTATTTTCAGTCTTCAGCCGGGGAAGTTTTGCTCCCGAGTGGCCCTTGCTGAGCGACTCCTCTCGGCTTGCTCGTTCGACGGTACGTCCAGAGAGTGGGCCGATGCGTTGGTTGCGCGAGGAATCGAGTCGGAGGTGGGGCTGGATGGTGGGAACTGTCCTGGGCCTGTCGGTTCTTGCGGCCGATGGGCCGGACCAAGTCGCCTTTAATGCTGCTCTCCGCTCCTTCTCGATCGGGGCCTATGCGCGCGCGGCCGAAGAGTTTACCGCGTTTTCCGGAGAATTTCCCGATTCCGCCTTGAAGCCCGAGGCCTTGCGGCGGGCCTTGTATGCGCAAGGAGAGTCCGAGGCAGGACGCGGAGATCATGCCGCAGCGCAGAAAACCTTCGGGCTCTACCTTGCTCAGTTCTCTGGATCTGAGTTGGCCCTTCACGCTTCGGTGCGACAGGCCGAGGCCCTTTTCCGATCCGCTCGTCCAAAAGAAGCGGCTGCCTTGTTGGATCAGCCCGAAGGACCGTTCCGACGAGCCTTCATTCAAGGTAAACCAGTAGACTTACTTTGGACGGGTTCGATGCTGGCTGCCGAGGCCCATCTGGGAGCGGGCAACTGGAGTCGGGCGCGTGAAGCCGTGGCTGCCGCAGCTCCCTTAGCCCAGACGCCAGAAGCCCAGTGGGATCGGTTGCGGCTCGAGGTTCGCATCTTGGAGGCGGGGCGGCAGACGGAGCGGGCCATCGCGGCGGCCGAACAGTTACGGCGCATTGCCGATGCGGACGGGTTAGTTGCTCGACGCCCGGAATCCTCAGCGCTGTTGGGGCGCCTGCTCTTGGCCGCGGGGCAGGGGGCGCGTGCGGTGGCGCACTTGGAGGAAAATTTGGCCCCGACGGTTCCTGCGGTATTCCGCAGCGATGCCATCCGCAACCTCAGTGACTGGTGGGTTTCCCAAGGGCAGTTAGCGCTGGCCCGCGAACGCCTCGAAGGGGTTGTCACCGGACTGGCTGACGATGCTTCCGTCGCCGCACTGCGTCTGCGTCTGGGACAAATTCATCTCCGGGAACACCTGGCCCGACGAGGGGCCGATCAGGTGGGCTCAGCCATCGCAGAATCCCACGTTAGCCTCACCCGGGCTGTGGCGGAACTGGAACGGGCCGCCACGCTGAATCCCCCTCCCGAAGTTCGTGGCCCCCTCACCCTGACTCTGGCGTGGTGCCGGTGGGAAGAAGCCCTCTCGGGCAATTCCAAGGCGGTGATGGCGCAGGCCTTGAGTGGTTTCCAGACGGCCTTGTCCCAACTCCCGGCCGGATCGACCGATCATCTAGTGGCCCGTTTCAAGGCTGCCGATGCCGCCGCGTGGTTAGGGGATGCGCCCTCGGCCTTGACGGGCTATCTGGAGGTCGCTGACACCGTTGCCAAGCGTCCGCTCGAGCGGGAGACCTGGATGCCGGCCGCCTTGGAGCAGGCCGTCATCGCCGCCATTGCCAGCACCAATGCACAGGCCGGCGAGTCGGCTCTGCGCCGTTTGTTGGAGTTGCCCCAGGCCGCGGCGCGGGCAGGACAAAGCGTCCTGTGGCTGGGATCGTCCCTGGCGCGGCAGGGGGCCGGCGAGTTGGGTCGCAATTTATTGCAAGACTACCTCCTGCGGTTTCCTGAGAGCGCGGTCCGTCCCGAGGTGCAGTTAGAATTGGCGATGCTCGGGTTGCATGACGAGCGTTGGGCCGATTCGGTGGCTGAATTGCGGCGTTGGTTAGTGGCCCATCCCCAGCATCCCGGTGCGGTGCGCGCAGGGTTTCATTTAGCCTATGCGTTGTCTCGTTCCGGCGATCCTGCGGCGGCCATGGGAAAATTCTCTGAATTGGCTGCCAAGAACCCTACGGATCCCGGGACCCTGTCTGCCCAACTTTGGCTGGCTGGCCGATTCTTCGAGCAACAGGACTACCTTCAGGCCGGGCAGGCCAGTGCCGCCATCCTGACCAATGCCACGGTGCGTACGGTGCGGGGTGATACTTGGTATCGCGCCAAGCTGTGGGCTGCTGAAGCAGGCCGTAAACTGCAGAATTTCGATTCCTCTGCTGAACATTTTCGCGAGTTGATCAACGACAAGGCGGCGCCACCCGAAATTCAGTCGGCCGCGCTCTTCCACTACGGCGAACTCCTCCAAGCCAAGCCGGCAGAACCCGGGAGCGAACCGCTGTCCCGCTATCGCTTGGCGCTGGAAGCCTTCACTCGGGTTCTGGAGTTCACCAACAGCCCCTATGTCGCGCCGGCCCTGGGGATGATGGGCAATTGTCATTTTCAGCTCAGTACCCTCAATCCGGCCGACTACACCCGTGCCGCCGAGCTCTACCTGCGCACAGCCAAGCTTCCTGAAGCCGGAATTGAAACTCGTTGTCGCGCGTGGTTGGGCTATGCCGCAGTGAATCGCAAGATGTCTGAGCTGCGCAGTGGCACTGAATCTGGGGAGTTCCTAGAGCGGGCCATCCGGGCGGGTTTGGATGTCGCGCTGGGCAAGGTTTTGTTGCCCGGCGAAAAACTTTCCGCCGACCTCTTGACGGAGGCAGCCCGTGCCACTGGAGAGATTCTCGAGCGCCTCGGTCGAACCGGTGAAGCAGCCGGTCTCTACGAGCATGTTGCCCATGAATTGCCCTCAGCGGCGGCGACCTGGGGGCAACGCGCCCGGCGAATCCGCGAGAGCCAGCTCGAAAAGCCCCGCTGACCCCTGGAGCCATCGAGCCCCCTGGATTCGAAGGGAGTGTGTTGGCGCGGTGCACTGTTTTGCTTGAGGTTTGGCCTAGAGCGTTGTTTCTAGGTCTATGAATTCCCGCCGCCGGTTCCTTTCGGCCCTCCCCCTCATCGCAGCAGCTCCGGCTTTGAGCGGTCGAGCCGAGTCCAAAGGTGGCGATGAGTTGCGATTGATGACCTACAACCTCCGCTACGCGACCCCCAAGGGAGCGGAGGCGTGGCCCGATCGCCGACCGGCCATGCAGACGCTCTTAAAGCAGTACGCCCCAGACCTGATGGGAACGCAGGAAGGGGTGTATCATCAATTGCGCGACCTGGCCTCGGACCTCCCTGAACACGACTGGATCGGCATCGGTCGCGATGGAGGTAGCCGGGGAGAGTTTATGGCCATCTTCTACCGGCGGGCGCGCTTTGAACCGTTGGCTTATGACCATTTCTGGCTGAGCGACACTCCGGAGGTCATCGGTTCGTCCACCTGGGGCAACACCAACCGACGCATGGTCACTTCAATTCACTTCCGCGACCGTCAGACAGGGAAGGAGTTTCATCTTTGGAACACGCATTTGGACCATGCGCTTCAGCCCGCCCGTGAGAAGGGGGCAGCCTTGATTCGGAGCCGATTGGCGAAGATTCCTGCAAACGAGCGGGTGATCCTGATGGGAGATTTCAACGCCGTGGCCACGCGGAACACGGTCTATGAGGCGCTGACCCGGGACATCGGATTCACGGACACCTGGTTCGCTGCGGCTCAGCGTAAGAATGAAACGCTCAATTCCTTCAATGGCTTTGGAAAGCCTACCTTCAACAGTGCCCGCATCGACTGGATCCTGTCTCGGGGTGAGGCTGAGATTCCGTGGTCCGAAGTCGTCGACTTGACCCCAGGAGGGCGTCAGCCAAGTGACCACTTCCCCGTCTTCACCCGCATGACCTGGAAGTAGCCGCCTCGAGGAGTGAGAGTAATCACTGCGTCGGTACGCGGATGGGTTCGAGGCCTAAGCTGGGACGATTTTAATCGGATCGTTCCGGCTAAGAATCAAGGGTCTTGGGCGATGGTTGCAGGAGAATCCAAATATTGGCGGCCAAGATGCACGAACCGCCGAGGACTAGGCGCAGGTGAACGAACTCATCGGGGTAATTCAGGTCGGTAGTTTTGGAAATCCAACCCGGCACGAACAGGCAGACCACACTGGTGAAGACCGGTTCCGTGCAATAGAGCAAACCCGCTTGGGTGGCTGTCACCTTGGGTTGCCAGTGATTGGCCAGAGGGAAGGTGACCAAAGTGCAACCGAAGAGCAGCAGGGCGAAGAGGGAGGCGATTTCACTGGAGCTGACCGCCTTCACGATATCGTTGGGGTGCTGAGCCAAGGCGAAGGCCAGAGGCCAAGCCGTCAGCGCCATGGCGCCGAACATGACGGTCGTAGAACGAACGGAGTCGTTGTCCGCGAACTGCGGCCGCTCCAACCACAGGATCTGGCCCGCGAACAGGACAGACCCGGCCAGCGTCTCTAACTCTCCTCTCCCGAGGTGGAAGTGATCCCAGCGAACTCCCGCAAGAACGGCTGCGCCCAACCCCACCAGCAGGCAGGCCCCCACGATCGTCCAACCGGGCAGGCGGCGAGCCGTAAGAGTGACCCAGATCGGGATTAACACCGCATAGCCCTGCGTTAAAAATGCCGATACGGAACCCTCCGTGTAGGCCAACCCGTCCATCTGGAGAATGAGCCCTATCGAGCCAAAGATCCCGATGCCCAAGCCTTGCTTCCACTCCAACGCCGTGGGTCGGATGGAAAGAGGGCTCGCACTGTTGCACCGTCGTCGCCACCGGCAGCGGATTGCATTGCCAATGACGAACAACCCCGCGGCACAGCTAAAGCGGCAGGCGACCAGCAAGGTGGAGAGGAAGAGACTCGTGTTGCCCGGCGCATTGCGTTGACCCAGTTGCTCGATGGACTTGAGCAAGGGGAAGCTGAAAGCCCAGAGCGCGCAGGTGCCGATCAGGACTAGCGAAGCAGTGATGCGGAGGTTCATCAAAAGCAGAAACGCCGCCAGAACGGCGGCGTTTCTTGGGGTTCTTACTGAACTCTTAGAGAATTACTGAGTGGACACCGTGGTGTTGTCAGCCATCCAACCCACATCCAGAAGCGACTTGGGGTCATTGGCTGGGATCACTCCGCCGAGTGCGATGTAGTTGCCCGTTGCGTTGAAGTTGACCTTGGCCTGACCAATCTTGGCTCCGAGCCAGCGACGGATTTCGGCATGACCATCGGAGAAGGAGAATCCGGCCGCGCCGTTGTGGTAGTTGGCCGGTTGGTCCACGACCTTGGAGCGTCCGGCCTTTTTGGCATCGGTCATGATGTTCGCGAACGCGGCGTCATTAATGCTGTCGGGATGCTCGTCGATCAGCACCCAGGTTTGTGAGGGTTGGACCACCGTTCCCAGTTTGTTGTACTTGCGCCACTTCGTCTGGGCCTGGTTGTAGTCGTAATCGAGCCAGTCACCGTTACCCCAGACTTGGCTCATGGAGTTGCTGCGGATACGCGCCACCTTTAACTGGCCGACGCGGACCGTTTGGCGGTCGGCCGGGCACTTGAAGAGCGCCTGGGCTCCGCCCACGTACTTGAAGATCGGGCTGTTGGTCAGGTAGCGCTGGTTGGCGCTGTCGGCCGAATAGTCGATGTTGCCTTCGATCCAGTTCGGGCGGCGATCGCCACCGCCTTGGGCCGACACGGTTGCGTCTGAATTATCATCGGCATACAAACGCCATCCGAGCATGAGTTGCTGGAGGTTGTTCATGCAGAGGATGCCGGTGGCTTTGGACTTGGACTTGGCCAGAGCCGGCAAGAGCATCCCGGCGAGGATCGCGATGATCGCGATGACTACCAGTAGTTCGATGAGCGTAAAGCCGCGCCGGAGGGCACGACCCGCGGAAAAGTTCAGTTTCATTTGAAGAACTTGCTATAACCGGATGGTTCTTCTGGGTCAACCCAAGCCCCAAGAAGTTGAAGGTGGGTGTGCTTGCAAAATTGGCCGCCGGTGGTCGAGGGCTTCCGAAATTGTCCGCGGCCAAGGGGTTCAAAATGGTGTCTTTGCTGCTCCCCAAGACATGGATTCGAGGCGGCAATAAAATGGCGATTTCACTTTTCAGGAGAAATCCATTGTAACCCGGCCGGCATTTCCGCATTTTCCGCTCCTCGTTTGGTTCGGGGCGTAGCGTAGCCTGGTAGCGCGCTTGTTTCGGGTACAAGAGGTCGTGAGTTCGAATCTCACCGCCCCGACCATCTGTTCACTGCCTGAAGGAGACTTCTGGCGAATGAACTGAAGGGAGTCTAAGCTGGTTTCGAAATCGTAATGGGTCTCGAAGTGAGTTTAGGAATCGAACGACACAATGCGCACGTGGCGAAATTGGCAGACGCGCTACCTTGAGGTGGTAGAGCCGTAAGGTGTGCAGGTTCAAGTCCTGCCGTGCGCACCACTTTGTAAGCCCTTCTGGAGCGATCCAGAGGGGCTTTTGTTTTTTTGGGCAATCCCGAGGGGTGTTGTTTTGGAGGGGGCTTTCGGTCGCGCACGGAGGAATGGGCGTTGCCTGAGGCAGCAGGCGCGGCACTGTTGCGGGCGTGGATCCCGAGGTTCCGTCTTCTTCCAGCCGCCAGCGGTGGTTTCCGCTGCTGTATGGGTTGAGTTGGACTCTGGTCGGACTGGCCTTTGCTGGGCAGCACTACCTGAAGGCGGCCACGTTCGGAGAGGGGGTCTCCTGGTCGGTAGCCATCCAGGGCGCGCTGGCCGATTGGTATGTGTTTGCGCTGTTGGCGATACCGGCGTTCAAGCTGGGGCGGCGCTTCAATTTGGGTGGCGATCATTGGCGCATGCGGCTGGCACTCCACGGTGTCGGTGGTGCGGTGTTTTCGCTGGTTTGGATCCTCGTGCGTGCCGGCGTCGGTGAGTGGCTCTTTCCGGAGCACCGCTCCGAAAAACCTCTCCATGACCTCATCCGCTACGTCTTGGTGGCGACCTTCTTCTTCAACATGCTGGTCTACTGGGTCGTGGTGACCGTCGCTCACGTGGTCGCTTATTCCGAGAGTCTCCGAGATCGGGAACGCCGGGTGATGGATCTGGAGGGTCGACTGAACTCGGCGCGGTTAATGGCGCTCCAGATGCAGTTGAATCCGCACTTCCTCTTCAATGCTCTCAACGGCATTGGCACGCTGATGTTCCGGGACGTCGACGCGGCCGATGCCATGCTGGTGAGCTTGGCTGAATTGTTGCGTCATGCCTTAGACCGATCCGGTCGGCAATTGGTCACGCTGCGGGAGGAGTTGGCCTTTCTGGACCGCTATTTGACGTTGGAGCAAATGCGCTTCGGCGATCGACTGTCCGTGTTGCGGGAAATTTCTCCCGAGGTCCAAGAGGCCCAAGTGCCTAATTTGATCCTTCAACCGCTGGTCGAGAACGCGATTAAACATGGGGTTGAGCCGCTCTTGGTTCCGGGTCGGATTGTCATTCGTGCCTCGGAATCCGTTCCAGGGCGCCTGCGGTTGGAGGTTCAGGACAACGGGAAAGGACTCCCCGCGGATCGTGATCCCGCCTCGGGGATCGGAACGTCAAATACCTTGGCCCGATTGCACCAACTGTATGGGTCTCAGGCTCGCTTTCAGTTGGAGGCATCCCCGGGCGGTGGCGTCCTGGCGGTGGTTGAATTGCCGCTGAGTCGTTGATCTGGAGCCCTCCGTGGCCAGGCGATTTTGAGCGAGGTGGATGGATCGGCCAAAAAGCCTCGTCCGCAGACTCGACAGCGCTCATTCCCTTGTCACGGTTAGCCGATGCCCCCGATTCGAGCCATCGTTGTAGACGATGAACCCCTGGCCCGGGAGCGGCTTCGCCACTGGCTGAGTCGCGAGCCGAATATTGTTTTGGTGGGTGAATGCTCCCAGGGCAACGAAGCGGTGGAGGTGCTGCGTCGAGAACGCCCGGACTTGGTTTTCTTAGATGTTCAAATGCCTGGGTTGAGTGGGGTCCAGGTGCTGGAAGCCCTCGGAGATTCGGCCCCGCCGGCCGTGGTCTTTGTGACTGCGCACGAGCAATTCGCCGTTGAAGCCTTCGAGGTTCAGGCCGTGGATTATTTGCTCAAGCCGGTTTCCCGGGAGCGGTTTAAGACGGCGCTGGATCGGGTGTCCAAGAGGCTGGCGCTCTCCCGGTCGGAGGCGAGCCCGCCGGCGGTTAAACTTCCTGATCGCCTGCCGGTGAAGCACAACGGCCGCATCGTCTTTGTGCCGCTGGCTGACATCGATTGGATTGGTAGTGCTGACAACTACGTGGAGCTGCATGTGGGCTCCCAGACCTTCTTGATGCGCGAGACCATGAACGCCATCTCCCAGCGACTGCCCTCCGAGCGATTTGTTCGGGTGAGCCGCACAGCCATCGTGCAGGTGGCTCGAGTTCGTCAACTTGAGCCGCTTTTCCACGGGGAGTACTGCATCGAACTTCAATCTGGGGCCAAGGTCACCCTGAGCCGCAGCCATCGCGATCAGTTGCCGCGATTGGGTCTGCAAGGATAGAGGGTGTTCCGGATTGGCAGAAGGCGTTGGCTGAGAGAGTATCTCGCCACAATGGACACGGTCCACAAACTCATTAGCTCCGAGGCATTCCCCTCCTGGCGCGAAGCTGTAAAGGCTTCGGGCAAGGTCTTGGTGGTGACCAATGGTTGCTTTGATTTGCTCCACGCGGGCCATGTCGCCTATCTGGAGGCGGCCCGCTCTCTGGGAGATGCATTGCTCGTGGGCCTGAACGGCGACTCCAGCGTGCGTGAACTCAAGGGTCCCACCCGTCCGCTCAATATCGAGGGCGATCGCGCCCGCGTGCTGGCGGCCCTAGAATGCGTCTCCGCTGTGGCGATTTTCCCGGAGAAGCGGGCCGTCCGCTTCTTGGCTGATGCTCGTCCGGACCTCTACGTGAAGGGCGGAGATTACACCCTGGAAACCGTTGATCAGGATGAACGTCGGGCCGTGGAATCAGGTGGAGGCCGCATCGTATTCATTCCCTTCCTGCCAGGCCGTTCCACCACCGGGTTGGTGGCCAAAATTCAAACGCTTTGAACATGTCTTCCGAGACCCCCGCGGCCGAGCCGCTTTCCAATGCCCTCATCCGCAAGCTCAAGGGTCAGGCCCAACGCCTCGAAGCCTCCGTCCGCCTTGGGCGTGGGGGTGTTTCTCCGGCGTTTCTCGCTGGCCTCGATCGCGAGCTGGCCCAGCACGAGTTGGTGAAAATTCGACTCTCCGACCTCAAGGACAAGCGCCACGAAATTGGCGAACAGGTGGCCCGTGAGTCGAATAGCCACTTGGTCACGGTGATCGGCCACGTGGTCGTTTTGTACCGTCCCAAGCCTGCCCAGGCCGCTCCGACCGACTCGGCTCATTGACTCCATGAACCGGCGGACCTGCTTTCCCATCGCGCTCTGGGTGGCGTTGTGTCTCGGGTTGCTGAGTTGGAGAATGTCTGCGGCGGAAACCGCATCCAATGCCTCGGGCACGCTTCCGGCTGACAAGAGTTTGGTCGTGCTGGGTGACAGCCTCTCGGCAGGATTTGGTGTCGATCTGAGTGAGGCATGGCCGGCACGGATCCAGGAAAAAATCCGTGAAGCGGGCCTGCCTTGGAAGCTGGTCAATGCCGGGCTGAGCGGGGACACCTCAGCGGGCGGGCTCCGTCGGTTGGATTGGATCCTGCGTCGCCCCGTGGATGCTCTTTTGCTGGAGTTGGGTAGCAATGACGGTTTGAGAGGGCTGCCGCTCGAGGCCACCCGCACCAACTTGCAGACGGTGATTGAGCGCACCCGGGCTAAGTATCCGAAGGTGCGCATCGTGCTGGCCGGCATGAAGATGCCTGAGAACCTCGGTGAGGCCTACACCCGTCAATTCGAGTCCCTTTATCGCGACCTGGCCGCGACGAACAAGGTTACCCTAATCCCGTTCCTTCTCGACGGCGTGGGAGGTCGCGCGGAACTCAACCTTCCCGACCAGATCCATCCCAACGTCGAAGGCCACCGACGCGTGGCCACCAATGTTTGGAAGGTGCTTCAGCCAGTCCTGCAGCCGCACTGAGGGTAGGGCGCTTTTTTGCGAAAGCCGCGGTTGGACGGGGAACGCCGGGTCGGGGGACTCGGCCATATGTGTTAACCTAAATCTCCATTAAGGGAAGTCTCCAGTTTCACTACTTGTCTGATCCGTTTACGTGGTGTCTCCGCGAGTTTGGTCGCGATTCTACGCCCGTTGCTGATGAGATGTTGCAAT
>CAJAHH010000008.1 GCA_903939515.1 uncultured Verrucomicrobiota bacterium | reverse complement strand
CAAGCGGGTGACTCACCAACTGGAGAGCCGGATGCGGGAAATCCGCCAGTCCGGTTCGGAGGGAGGGGTGGCCGACAACGGCCATCCCTACCCCTATCCCTATCTCGGAAGTCCTCGGACTACATCCGGGGGGGCGAAAATCAACTGTTAGGACGGTGTGAAAACCGATGAAACCTGCCGGTTTAAAAACCACTGAGCCCAGAAACTCAACGGATCATCGATCTGGCCCGAGCTCGTCGGTTGCCCTAACAAATTCTCATCAAGTTTGGTGGGCCCCGCACGCATTCGGCCTTATGTGGAAGACAGAAGAAACGTTGGCGCTCGTCCTGGAAAAAAGGATCCGAAATTCCAGCCAAACCGCAGATTCCAAAACGAAAAATTTCCGTGGATTTCGGAACGTAGCTGAAACAATAGGAAATAACCGAAAGGAGATAACCGAGAAGAAATAGCCGAAAGGGAAGAACCTGGTGCACCCGCCAGGAGTTGAACCTGGAACCTGCTGATCCGTAGTCAGCCGCTCTATCCAATTGAGCTACGGGTGCACAAAGGAGCCGCGAAGGTAAGGACGAGGAGCTCTTGGATCAAGCGTTTTCCGGCGGAGTTTTTTGAATCGACTGGAGTCTGTCAGCGCTCCGTTTTTGTCGGAGGTGATTTTTTAGTTGAACCACCCCGCTCTATTTATGCCGCCGGTCGGAATTGCGATGGCCTCGGGTGGTGCAATTCGGTTGGCTGAAAATTCTGCCCGGCGATGCGGATGTCGAAGTCTTCGGGGCCTAAGCAGTGACACCGCTTAGAGACTCAGGCGGCCTGGATCTTGACCGTAAAGATCCCCTCATCGGCGAAGACCCAAAGATCCCCTGAACCGGGTTCGACGAGCAGCGTCCAGCAGCGGAACAGAGGAGGAGGGGAGTCGCCTCGATTGGGGAGGGCTTGAGGTAGGTGTTCTCCGGATTCGGTCCACAGATGAACATGTACCTGAGCCGGACGGGTCGGTTCGCTGCCCGTGAGGAAGAGCACCGAATCCAGAGTCGGGTGATAAATCCCTTTTAGCAGTCCCGGTGGGGTCCATTCCTGGATTCCCAACAACGGACGCCACTGTTGGGTCGTTAGATCGAGTCGCCAAAAATCTCCTAACGGGTAAAAGGTGCCTGTGAAGGATTTGAGGTTCGCTTCCCGAAGCCCTTCCTGTCCCACCCGGTTTCCGAAGCCGCCCATCATGAACCAAGTCTTACGGTCTTTTCCGGGGAAAATCTGTGTGCCTCCCCGCGGCCAAGGCAACTGAGGAGAAGTCTCGGAGAGTTGTTCCCACAGCCCGGTCTTGGGGTCGTATTCGTGGCGGCGGTTGTGCACCCGGAAATTGCCGTATCCGCCAAACTGGCCGATGCGATGGTTCATCGGGTTGATATAACCCGAACCCGTGAAATCCAACTGGTTCAGCAGCGTAGTAGGTAGGGGCTCCGGTGAGGATCCATCCAGGGGCATCCGGAACACCTGACCGGAAACCGATTCACAGAAAATGAGTTCCTCCGACCATGGCGAAAAGGTGGAAAAGAGGATGCGATGAGGCCCTTTAGGGTAGGCGGTGTATTTCCATTGAAAGCGCTCTAAGTCGTAGCGCTGAAAGAACGATCCTCGAGCATCGGCCGTGACGCAGTAGAGCATCCGGCTCTTCCAGTCACAGGTGAGCTCGTTGGCGATCCATTGCTCGTAGCCGAACCGAGCCTTGGATCGGTGGTGCCACACCGCATGGTGGGACGGTAGGTTTCGGACGATAAAGAATCCGCCGACTGCGGCACCCAGGGTCAGCAGCGCTGCGGCTGCCTTGCGTCGGGAAAGTCGGGTTCGCCCCTCATCGGCCTCGGAAAGCGCCTGCCCGAACTCGGCTGCTTTGGAGAAGCGTCGGGTGACCCGCACGTCCGTCGCTCGGATCAACGACTCGTTCAACATCCAGCCATGCGATTCCCACTCCGGGGCGTTGAGCAAGCGGGCTGGCAGGTTTGGAAAGTGGTAGCGATCAAAGCCGCTCCAGACCTCGTAGAGGGTGCGTCCCAGAGCGAAGACATCGAGCGCGTGTGAACCGTGCTTGTCCGGAGGGTAGTAACCATCGGAGCCCATGTGCCGATGGGGCTGCACCGACCTGCTCAGCGAACCGTAGTCACCCAAAGATGGAAGCCCATCGAGGAAGACAATGTTTGAGGGCTTGATGTCCAGATGGAGCAACCCTTCGTCATGAAGTGCGGTGAGCGCCGAGGCCAAACGGATGCCCCATGAAATCACAGTCTGGGTGAGGGGCTCGGGGTTTTGCCGACACCACTCGGCCAAGGTCATGGGGCGGTAGGCGGCAGGATCCTCGGGCATGGTCCCGGTCACATCTTCAGCCAACGGGAATTTTTCCCACAGGATTCCAGTATCGGTATTGGCACCCCAATCGAGCATCGGCAGCAGGCCGGGAGTCTTCAGAGACACGCGCATGAGCGCGTTGCGCAGGGTGATTTGCTCCTGAAGGTGGACCGGGTCTTTTGAATAGTTCAGCTTGAGACAGCAGGTGCGGTAGTTGGAATCCCGAACCAGTAACAACCAGGAGTTTTCCCGTTGGGAAATAGATCGGATCAGCTCGTAATCCGGGGGTAATGCTGGCGCAGACCCGGTCATGGCTTGGGAGTAGTCATCTCCTCGCTCAGCAGTTGATTGTAGGACTGGCGAGCCACCTTTTTGATGCGGTGGGCGATCAGTCGGACATTGAAGTGGCTGGTGTTGAAGTGTCGGGCCACTTCCTGAGAGGAAAGCCCCTGGATCACGTAGGTGTCAAAAATTTGCCAGTGACGGGGTGATACCTGACTACGGGCCCGATTGAGAGAAAGGGCCCAAAGGTGGGATTCGGCCTCGATACGTTCTTCAGACGAGATCCCGTCTCCGCTCACCGGATCCATCCATTGCTGCACCAAGGTGAGCACCTTGGGGGAGAGGTGCTGGTGGGGTGTTTTTTTGAAGTAGTGGATGATGTGCCGGTTGACGATGTCGGTCAGCCAAGCGCGAAGGGTTTTGGGTTCCCAATGGCCTCCGGTCTTTTCAATTTGGAGGGCCAGTTGGCAGAAGGTTTCTTGAGTGATCTCCTCGGCCTCCTGAGGCGTCAGGCCACTCTTCGCGCAGTGGTTCAGGATAGGGACTCGGTATGTGGCCGAGAGCTGAACCCAAGTCTCATTGTCTGAGAGATTCTTAGCGTCATTAAGCCACTGGGCATTGGTTGTTGGAGCGTCGATCACAGTAAGCGGGTTCATGCTCTGATACAGCAATCGGCATCGGAACCGGGATTTCTAAATTTGCTAAAAACGAATTATTTTTTGTAACGGGGTTTTACAAAAATGATGCGCCTGAGTGCCCCGATTGAGTGAGGCATCATGCTCGCACAGCAGTCGTTTTAATGTCAGCTTGCCCACCATGGATCGGCGAGCATTTTTGGCGGCGATGGGATGGGGTGGCGGTTGGCTTGCGGCCCCAGATTTGGGCGCCTCCGAGCGACGAACGACCTCAATGTCCGCCACGGTGCTCATTGTCGGAGGTGGGGTTGGGGGTGTGGCGGCTGCCTTGGCAGCGTGCCGTGCGGGACAGCGCGTTGTGCTCACCGAAGAGACTCTCTGGATCGGCGGTCAACTCACCTCCCAGGCGGTGCCGCCCGATGAGCATCCATGGATCGAAAAAGAGGGCTGCACCCGGAGTTACCGCCAGTTTCGGGATGAGGTTCGGCTTCGTTTTCTCGGGCATCCTTCGCTGAATGCAGCCTCAAGGTCTGTGGCGCAAATCAATCCGGGCGGGGGCTGGGTCTCCCGGTTGTGCCATGAGCCGCGACTGGCTTTAGCTGTTTTGGAATCGATGCTGGCTCCGCACATTGCCAACGGACGGTTGACCCTCTTGCTGGGGCATCGTCCTGTCGCCGCTTCGGTGCAGGGAGATCGAATCGAATCGGTGACCTTTGAGGCAGTGACTGGAGGTCGTCGACGGGTGGTCTCGGCGCCATGGGTGCTGGAAGCCACAGAACTGGGTGACCTTCTGCCGTTGGCTGGAGTGGAACACGTGACGGGGGCCGAATCTCGATCGGAAACCGGTGAGCCCTCCGCGCCAGAGAAAGCCGATCCGCTCGATCAGCAGGCCATCACCTGGTGCTTTGGATTAGAACACCATGCAGGCCAAAATCATGGGATTCAGCGCCCGGACGATTACGTCCGATGGCGGGATTATGTACCCAAGATGACGCCACCGTGGCCGGGTCGATTGTTTGCCTGGGAACATTCCCATCCCATCACCCTCCAGCCTCGAAGCTTGCCCTTCGATCCGGTGGGGGAAGGGGCGTTTCCCAACCTGTGGACGTATCGTCGCATCCGCGATGCGTCCCGTTTCCAGGATTCGAAGGCCTTCCCCTCGGTCTGCCTGGTGAACTGGCCGCAGAACGATCACTGGTTGGCCCCGCTGGTCGGTCCGGGTGTCACTTTGGAGCAACGCCGACAGCGTGAGGCCGAGGCTAAGGCGTTGAGTCGGAGCCTCATCTATTGGTTGCAAACCGACGCGCCGCGACCGGATGGCGGGACGGGTTGGCCGGGTCTCAAGCCCAGTGCCGGCGTGCTGGGGACTCCTGATGGGTTTGCCTTGGCTCCGTACATTCGTGAAAGCCGTCGCATTCGCGCAAAGTTTACGGTGACCGAACGCCATATTTCCACCGACCTCCGCAAGGCCGAAACCGGTGCCGCCGCCGAGACGGTTCGGTCCACGCCATTCCGGGATTCTGTGGGTGTTGGAGCTTACCGCATCGACCTGCATCCCTCGACCAGTGGTCGCAACTATGTCGATGTATCCAGTCTCCCATTCCAGATCCCGTTGGGTGCGCTGCTGCCGCGGCGGGTGGAGAACCTCATTGCTGCGGGCAAGTGCCTGGGGGTTACTCATATTGCCAACGGTTGTTATCGATTGCACCCCGTGGAGTGGAACATCGGAGAGGCCGCCGGGGCGTTGGCCGCCTTCTGCGTGGATCGTCAACTCACGCCGGCCGCGGTTCATGCCAAGGCGGACCTGACCGCTGAGTTCCAGAAGCGACTCCGGGAGGAGGGGTTTGAATTGGAGTGGAAAGCGGCGATTCGACCCTTGTGAGGGATCTGTCAACGCGCAGTTGTCGAATGAAACCCTTGGAGTCGGAGTGAATCCTGGTGTTCGATGGCTAAACATCGAATCCATGAAGCCAAAGCCCTCCAAGAAGTCGGCCCGTCCCGCGAAGCCGGTTTCACGCCCTCAGGCGAAGTCCCCTCAGGCGGCTGCCTCTGCGATCAAGAGCATCAAGAACGTTAAAAAAGCCCCGGCCGCGACGTCCCGTCCCGTGTCCCGGAACGCGGCGTCCTCCGCGCCCGTCGTCCGCGGAGGTTCGACTGACCGTTTCGTCATCATCATGGCTGGTGGGCGAGGCGAGCGGTTCTGGCCCGTGAGTCGTGAGAAGACACCCAAGCAATTGATCCGCCTCTTGGGGGAGCGCTCCTTTCTGCAGCAAGCCGTGGATCGGGTGCGACCGTTGGTGCCGTTGACCAACATTCTCATCATCACCAACGCCGTTCAGGCGGCGGAAGTCCGGCGGCAGTTGCCGGAGTTGCCCAAAGAAAATGTCATTGGCGAGCCCGTGGGTCGCGACACCTGCGCCGCAGTCGCATTGGGCGCGGCGGTGGTCGGGGCGCGTTCGACGACTGCGGTCATGGCGGTGCTCCCGGCCGACCATGTCATCCACGACGAAAAGGGTTTTCGTCAGGTGCTGTCCGACGCCTTGGACGTGGCAGCGCGAGGGCAGGTGATCGTCACCATCGGAATTCAGCCCACCGGCCCGGAGACCGGCTACGGATACATTCATTCCGGGAATGCCTTACCGGCACCCGCAGCGGGCAAGGCACTCAAGACCCCTTTCTTCAAGGTCGAGCGGTTCGTGGAAAAACCTTCCCTGGAAAAGGCTCAGGAATACCTCGCCTCGGGGCATTACCGATGGAATGCCGGAATGTTCGTATGGTCGTTTGTGACCCTCACCAACGCGTTGTCCGAGCATCAGCCGGAGATGCACCAAGCCTGTCAGCGCTGGTTTGCCGCAGCCACCCAGGGGCCTAAGCGTCTCGAAACAGTCTTAGCTCAAGAATACCCTGAGATTCGCAAGATTAGCGTCGATTTCGCCTTGATGGAAAAAGCCCAAAACGTGGTCGTGGCCGATGGTCGTTTCGACTGGGACGACCTGGGGGCCTGGCCGGCGCTGGCCCGCCACCTCAAGCAGGATGCCGAGGGCAATGCTGCCGTCGGCGATGTGGTCCACGTGGATGCGGCCCGTAACATCGTCTTCGATAGTCGCACCCGGGGTCGCACCCCCATTACCCTCGTCGGTGTAAAAGACAGCATCCTGGTGCTCACCGATGACGCCACCTTGGTGGCCTCCAAGTCCGAGTCCCAGAAGATCAAAGACTTGGTTCGCAAACTATCGGCCGACCCTCGCTGGGCTAGCCTGGTTTAATTCACTTCAGGGGCACGAACCGCAGGCACACTGGGGAACCCACCTCCCAGTGTTGCTCCGTCGGTGTCAGATGGCCCGTGGTCAGATCGATGCGAAACGAGCGGATATCGTTCGAGCTTTGTCCTGCGGCCAGTAAGAAATGGCCCGACGGATCGATGACGAAGTTTCGGGGGGTCTGCCCTCCGATCTTGCGGACTTCCACTGGGGTCAGGGCTCCGGTGGTCATGTCTCGGGAAAAAACGGCGATGGAGTCGTGTCCCCGGTTTGAGCCGAAGACAAATTTCCCGGAGGGGTGAACCCTCACCTCAGCCGTAGATACCCCGGTCATGTCTGTTCCGGCCGGGACCGTAGGAACCGATCCTACTTCAGAGAGCCTGCCAGTCGCGGGTTCGTGCCGGAAAGCGGTCACCGTGCAGAGCATCTCGTTGATGACGTAGGCGTGATGACCATCGGGGCTGAAGGTGAAGTGACGGGGCCCGCTTCCTGGCATCAAGCGGGTGTCGAGGTGGGGCTTGGCAGCGGTGAGTCCTCGGGCCGATTCAAAAACGTAGGCGTGGATGCGGTCCGTGCCCAGGTCGGCGACATAGGCGAAGCGGTTGTCCGGCGAAAGATTCACCGAGTGGGCGTGCGGATCCTTTTGACGGGCCGGGTTCCTGCTCCCGCCGGTGTGCTGCGAGAGGAAGGTGTGTCGGGTGAGGCCGCCATCGGGTTGGATGGGCAGAGATAACACGCTGCCACCGCCATAATTGGCCACCAGGACGTGATTTCCGGTGGCGTCCACGGACAGGTGGCACGGGCTGTTGCCCATCGTGGATTGCTGGTTCAGTTCACGCAGTTTGCCCGTGGCGGTGTCGATGGCGAAGGCGCTGACCGACCCGCCGGGCTTGCCTTGCCATTGGTCGGTCTCATTGACCGCATACAGAAAACGCCCGTTGGGATGGATTGCTAGGAAGCTCGGGTTGGCGGACTTGGCTGCCAGGCCGAGGGGTTCGGCGGTTCCAGTCTCATCGTCATAGCGGAAGGCGTAAATACCCTCGCTCTTCGGGCCGGTGTAGGTGCCGACGTAGAGCAAGTGTTTGGCGGCGGAGAGAGGCAGGGCGGCCAAGGCGGCGGCGGTCATGAGCGCATGGGTCAAGGAAGCCATCCCGTGAGTGAACCTCAACGGCGCCCGCAGTCCAGTCCAAGTGTGTTGGGGTGAACTTCCAGGTTTGGGTGGGAGGCGATTTAATCGAGCACGTCAGAACCATTGAGTTGGGCGGGGGATAGGCCCAACCCGACAATGCTGCAGGCCCGGATGATCGGCAGACCCAAGCGCTGAGCCTCTGCGACAACCTCCAGACTGTCGGTGCCGGGATTAAGCCAGAGTTCGTCACAGCCCCTTTGGGCAATGGTCGGCAAAATTCCGAGCAAAATAGGGGGCGGCAAGTAGGCGCTGATCACCTCGGGGCGGCCCGGGAGAGAGGCAATGTCGCGGTAGGCGGGGTGGCCGGCGATGTGTGATTCCTTGGGGTTCACGGGCCAAACCGTGTAGCCCTGAAGGGCGTAGGCGAGGACGGCCTTGTGTCCAAATTTGGTGGGGTCGGCGGAGGCTCCGAGGATGGCGGCGGTCTTCATGGTAGAAATTCCCAATGGGTGAACGAGGCGGCTTGGCCGGCGAAGGCACCTTGCTGGTCGCGCAGGTTCCACACCACGGCCTGCCGGATGCGGAAACGTTTCCCAGTCTTGGAAATACGGATTCCAGCATAATCGTCAATAAATCCGGCCCGTGTGACCCGATCCAGCAGTTCGGCGCGCTCCTCGCGAAGGGGTGCTTCGGCTGTGTAGCGCGAAGGGGTCCGCGTGAAGGATTCCCAATCGAGTTCCCAGAGGCTCAGGGCCGCTTGATTCCCGTACCAGAAAACCGGGTCCTCCTCGAGGCCGTGGGAGACCAGCACCCTGGGCATCGACCACACGGCGTTGCACCGCTCTGCTGTCGCCATGGCTGCCAATTCAGGAACCAGATCGCGACCGGTCCAGTGACGATGGCTCTCCAACGCGAGGTCGAGTCGCGTCCGAATTTCAAGGGATAGCCACGGATCCATGGGGCGAGAGGAAAGGGCAGACGCGCCGTCGGGGTCGATCACCGATTCGCTTCAAGGTCTCAAGACTTAAGGTTTGGCCGTGGCGCGCAGGTCCAGGCACACCAGTCGGTCTTCGCTGCGTAGGTACAGGAGGCCGCCTGAAAGGACGGGTCCGGCCCAGCAAGGGTAATGCAACGAGGGGACCTGCCAGCGTCCAAGTTCCTCACAACGCCCCGGGTTCGGTTGGAAGAGCCCGAGCAAGCCGCCTTCGCCCAGAGCCAGGAGTCGGCCCTCGGCCAGAATGAAGGAGCCGCGGCCGAAGACTGGGGGCTGTTCGGCACTGTGGGGTGGCCAGCGTTCGCTGCGTTCCCAAGCCATCGTGCCGGTCTCGTACTCCACACAGCGCAAGACCGCGTCGGGCTCATTGCGTCCGCTGAAGCCATAGAGATGAGCCCCGACTCGGATGGGTTGACTCCAGTGCATCTCCAATCCTAGGCCGGACCAGACTTCGGTGAAGTTCGTGGCCCCGGAGCCTCCGCGCAGCAGCACCGACCCGGAACGGTAATAGGCGCTGGAGATAAGTACGTCATTCCCGATCACCAAGGGGGTCATGGCATTGACGGAATCATCGGCTCGGGCGCGGAACCAACGGCTGAAGAGTACTTGGCCGTCGTTGGGGTCGAGCACCGTGAGTCCCTGGCGGGTGAGGGCGTGAACGACACGTCGTCCGTGAATTTCTGAGGCGATCAGGGAGGCGTAGCTGGCGGTCTTTTCCCAGCGTCGCCACTGGACGGTTCGCTCACCGGGCCATCCGAGCATGGGTTGGCCTGTCCAATTTTTTTCGCCTACTGATTCCCAGAGCGTTTTCCCGGTCTTCGGATCGAGCGCGATGACCGTGGCATTGGGTTGTCCGCCGACCATGACCAGCAGCTTCCCGCCCTCCATTAAAGGGGTGCTGCCGACACCGAAGAAGGCCCCGGGAATCTCGAATTCTGCGGCCGTGTTGCGCTGCCAAAGCTGTTTACCAGTCTCGGCCTCGAGGCAGCTCAAAAGCCCTTCAGCCCCAAAGGTGTACACCCGGTTGTCATGAAGGAGCGGTGTGCAACGAGGTCCGTTGTTGTAGCCATAGGGGTCCCGGTACGCGCTGGGTTGCGTGTGCTTCCAAATCGGGGTGCCCGTTTGGGCGTCCCAGGCCTCGGTGAGTTCTTGGTTGCCCTGACGGTGAAAGAGAAAGAGTCGCCCCTGGGCGATCGACGGCGCCGCATATCCGGTGCCGATGGCTTTGTCCCAGCGCACGGGCGGGCCATTGCTGGGGATGCGGGGCAGGAGGCCGCTTTCGGAGCTGGTAGCATTGAGCCGTGGCCCCAGGAGTCGGGGCCAGTCTTCCGCCAGGAGTGGGCTGACCCACAGGCACAACGCGAGGACGAGTCGGTGAAGCACACCGTGTTGATGGACGATGGACAGGGATTGGCAAGCCCTCGATCGCGGGGCCCGTCGCGGTTCAACCGCCGAATGGAGGCCGATTCACATCGGGCAGAATGACTCCAGAAACTCGAGGGCCCGAACTTCGGACCACAAATCGCAGCGGGATCCCCAGCGGTCCATGAACCCAACGTGACCGCCGTGCTTTGGAACCTCCAAATGAACCCAAGGGCTTTGACTGGCGAATTCGTGCGGGAAACAGCTGGGGGCCAGGAACGGGTCGTCCGCCGCATTCAGAATGAGGGCGGGCACTCGGATCGACGGCAGAAAGGCGTTGGCCGAGCAGGCTTGCCAGTAGGCCTCCGCATGGGTGAACCCGTGGAGAGGTGCGGTGAAGGTGTCGTCGATCTGGCGAAAAGTTCGCTGGCAGCGGGGGTTGATCTCCGGGATCAGTCCCGGAAACAGGGCTTTTTTGAGGGTCCATTTGCGCAGGATGTCCCTCTGGAATCGCGACATGTAGGGCCAGGCTCGGAGGGTCTCCATCGCGGCCGAGGCCGCCGCCAGGTCGCACGGGGTAGAAAGGGCAACCCCGGCGGCCACGGGCACCCTTGAGGCGTGGCGTTCGCCCAAGTATTTGAGCGTCATATTACCGCCGAGGCTGAATCCAGCGAGCGCCAGGACCTCGAATCGGCCGGTCTGTGCCGCGTGGCTCACGACTGCAGCGAGGTCTTCGGAAGCCCCACTGTGGTAAAATCGCGGCAGGCGGTTGAGTTCTCCGGAGCAGCCTCGGAAGTTCCAGGCCAGCACCGACCAATTTCGGCGGGCCGCAGCCCGTGCTAGGCCGGCGACGTAGGGCCGGCGGGAGTTTCCTTCCAGGCCGTGAGAAAGGATGAGTAATCGGCCTTGCCCAGGATTGAGCCAATCCAAATCAAGAAAATCCCCATCCATTAATTCCAACCGTTCCCGAGACCAGGGCAGGGGAGGTATGTGTCGCGCGATGGCCGGAAGGAGCGTTTGCAGGTGAGGGTTTCCCAGCCCTATCAGGGGTCGAAAAGTTGATTGGGCTACCAGCGGCATGGGCTTCACCCTCTCCCTGGAATGGCTGGGAATGCATGCGGAAAGTGAGGGCAAACAAGGAAGGTGACGGGAGGTAAATACGATTTCTCTGAAAAATCCGATTTGCATCTCTCACGCCTCCCGCTACAACCACTGGCTCGCTGGTGGCGGTCGGTCCATTCGAGGGACCTTCATCGTCCTAAGCGGAACATTCGATTTTATGTCGCAGCACAACAGCCTACGCGCCTCCGGGTCCACCGGGGCCAAACGTAATGTCCTCAAGCGCTTCGAGCGCGTCGCCGTTCTCAAGGGCCGTTCCCAATGGAAGGAAGGCGATCGCGTGACCGGTCTGCGCAAGACTCGTCCGCCCGAGTGATCGTGCGGCCTGCCCGGCCGGAGAGCCCCTGCGTCTTCAACGCAGGCTCCAATGGGTCGGGCTGACGTATAGAATCACGGACTCAAACTCCAATGACGCCGGTTGTGGGTGATTCAATTTAACCCGCAATCGGCGTCGCGATTTTCCCCCATCCCATGTCCACTGTCCGACTTCAGAAGTTCCTTGCCGATGCCGGTGTCGCCTCGCGGCGCGCCTCCGAAAAGTTGATTATCCGCGGCGTGGTGACGATCAACGGTCGCGTGGTGACCGAGTTGGGGTCCAAGGTAGACCCGCTCCACGACGCGGTCTCGGTGGAGGGGGCGCCAGTGCGCACCCGCAAGAAGCTCTACATCGCGCTGAATAAGCCGCCCGGCTTCATTTGTACCCGAATCGATCCGGAAACGCGCCGTGTCGTCTCCCACCTTCTGCCGGCCGAGTGGTCCAATCTATTCACTGTGGGGCGGTTGGACCGAGATAGTCAGGGGCTCATCTTCCTCACCAATGACGGTGATTTCTCGCTGAAACTGACCCACCCGCGGTACGGGGTGCGTAAAAAGTATGTGGCGGTCGTCGAGGGGCGATTGGAATCCTCACAGCTGACCCGTTTCACTCAGGGCGTTGAGGACGAGGGTGAGATGCTGAAGGTTGAACGCATTCGATTGGTCGATGCCAACAACTCCCACAGCGTTGTGGAGTTGGAGTTGGCTCAAGGCAAGAATCGGGAAATTCGCCGTCTCTTTGAGGTCTTGGGGCACACGGTCGTTGAGCTGCGACGGACTCAGATCGGACCGATCAAACTGGGAGAATTACCGCTGGGCAAGTGGCGCGCATTGACGCCGACCGAAATCCGGTCATTGCTTTCGAACGCATGAATTGTTCGTCCGTTTCGGTCCTTTCGTCCCTCGATCTTCGTCCTCGATTCCTTCTCCTCGCAGCGTTGACCTGCGCGATCCCTGCGTTGGCGGACACGGTTGTGATCCGGGGCGACCGGGTCAACATCCGCTCCCAACCCTCCTTGGATGGCGAAGTGCTCGTCTGGATGAAGCGAGGGGAAACGGTAGAAACTCAAGGGAGCAGCAAAGACGGTTTCATTCGCATCGCCTTGCCCTCCAAGGTTGCCGTCTGGGTCTACGGACCACTGGTGGATCGGGCTTCACACCAAATCAAAGCTCCCGAGGCCCGGTTGCGGGTGGGTCCTGGCCGCAATTACGGCGAGTTGGGCGTGCTCAAGAAAGGGGCGGCCCTCACCGAGATCCGTGAATCGGATGGCTGGCTTCAGGTAGAACCGCCCGCGGGCCTCTCGGCCTACGTGGGTGCCCAGTTCATCGAAGTTTCAGGCGCTCCGGCTACCCAGCTCGCGGCGGTCAAGACCGGAGGGATTCTCCCGGCAGAGGGTGATCCGGTTGCTGGTGATCCGGTTTTGCCGGCCGTTCCTAATCCGACCCGATCGAAGTCCTCCGCACTCGCTGTGGCTCCCGTGCCGTCATTGCCGACACCGCAACCCTCGCTGGCCATTCCGTCAGCTCCGGCTCCGGTTTCAGTGGCCGTGGTTGATCCGATCTCGCTGAGCCCCAGGGCATCCGAGGCGACTTCTGGGGATCGGGCTGGTGGTGTCGCTCAGTCGTCGATCCAATATTCTTCCGAGAAGATTCGCATCGTGACCCGGGTGGGCAAGGTGGTCCGGAGCCTGGAGCCCCAATCGCCGTCCTATTACCAACTGCGCAGCCCGCAGGCAGGTGAGGGGATGCTGGGTTTCTTGGTGGGTCAGGACCCTAAGACTCCCATTGCGGGGTTTCGCGGTAAGACGGTTCAAGTGGTCGCCGAGGAATACGTGGATCCTCGCAACCGAACCCAGGTGCTCCTGCGCGTGCAATCCATCGAAGAAGTTTTGGCCCGTTGAGCAGCCTCAACTTTGCTCAGGTCTGATTGCGGCCTCGGTCTGATCGCGGCCTAATATCGGCCTAACAAATTCCCATGAACAATCTCATCGACGGTCGAGCCATCGCTGCCGACATCCACCAGGAGACATTGGTTCGCGTCTCTGCTCTCACACATCAGGGCATTCAGCCGGGGTTGGCTTTTGTTCGAGTCGGGGAAGACCCCGCCTCCCAAGTGTATGTGGGCATGAAGGAAAAGAAGGCGCGGGAGTTGGGGGTTCTCTCCCACACCACGGTTCTTCCCGAGACAACGACCCAGGCCGAATTGTTGGTGCTCATCGCTCGCCTCAATGCCGATCCGCGCTGCCACGGCATCTTGGTTCAGGCTCCGCTGCCCAGGCATATCGATGCGGCTGTGATCTACTCGGCGGTCTTGCCCGAAAAAGATGTGGATGGCTTTCATCCTGTGAACGTGGGTCGGCTCATGCTGGGTGACGTGGGCGGGTTTCTTCCCTGCACGCCTGCGGGCGTTCACGAATTGCTGGTGCGCAGCCGCGTACCGCTCAACGGGGCTGAGGTGGTGGTTCTGGGGCGTGGCAACATCGTAGGCAAGCCCATGGCGGCCATCCTGATCCAGAAGTCATCGCGGGCCAATTGCACGGTCACGCTGTGCCACAGCGCCACGCGCGATATCGCTGCACACTGTCGCCGGGCCGATGTGATCATCGCTGCAATGGGGGTCCCGGAATTTCTCCGAGCCGACATGGTTCGCGAAGGGGCTGTGGTCATCGACGTGGGGGTTAATCGCCTCAGCGATCCCTCCAGCAAGAGCGGAACACGCCTGGTTGGTGACGTTGCTTTTGGTGAAGTGCAACCCAAGTGCCTATGGATTACGCCCAATCCAGGCGGGGTCGGTCCGATGACCATCGCCATGCTCTTGGCCAACACCGCCACAGCGGCCGAAAGGCAGTCCGGTTTTTTTCTGAAAAATCCGTTGACGCTCGCTTGAGGCCCTGACAGAACTTCCCCACACACGGAACAAATCAAACCACAATGAACACCAAATCGCTCCTCCTGGCCGCCTTCGTCGCGGCTGTCGGTGCAGTCTCTGGCTCCGCCCAGGTGACCAGCCAGAACATCGTTGGATATGTCCGACTGAGCCTCGCCAAGGGTTACAACCTGATCGGCAACCAGTTGAACAACGGCAATAACGCCATCGGCACCGTGTTGAACGTTCCGGATGGCACTGCTGTCTATAAGTTCACCGGCGGCAAGTACGTCGCCAACGCCTTCGTTGACGGCGCTTGGGACGCTCCGGCCATGACCTTGGCCCCGGGTGAAGGTTTCTTCATCAACGTCCCGGCCGCCACCACGATCACCTTGATCGGTGAAGTGAGCTTGGCCAACAGCACGGCTTTGGCCGCTGGTTACAGCCTCCTGTCCGTCCCCGTGCCCTTGGCCGGTGGTCTGGCTGACGCCGCTGCTGGTGGTTTGACCGCCGCCGAAGGTGATGTGGTTTATCAGTGGACCGGTTCCGGCTTCGCCGCCAAGGAATTCGTCGACGGCGCCTGGGCTCCTTCCGCTCCGACCGTCAAGGTGGGCGAGGGCTTCTTCCTCAAGGGCACTGCTCGCACCTATGCTCGGAACTTCTCTGTCAACTAATCATTTTTAACAGAATATACCATGAATAAGTTCGCATACCTCGTTGTCGCCTCGGCGCTGGCTGTTTCGGCCTTCGGTCAAGGACAGATCAACCTCAACAACCGCGGCTTGGCTTTGGTCAATGACGCGTCTGGCAAGCCCCTGACGGGCACCACCTTCGTTGCTCAGGTCTGGTACGGTGCTTCCGCTAGCACCTTGACCAGCTCCTTCGCTCCGTCCCCGTTCCGCGCTTCCACCACTACCTACCCTGGTAGCTGGAATCCGGCCGCCGCCGGCGGTCCGGGCGCGATCGCGACCCTCACCGGTTTCGCTCCGGGTAGCACCGTGACCATGCAGGTCGCTGTGTGGGATTCCGCCCTCGCTGGTGTCGGCGCCGCTCAGGCTCTCTCCAAGACTGCCGGAACCGGTTTGTCCGAGACCTTCACCTATGCCATCCCGGCTGATCCTTTGGCGATCCCCGGCGGCATGGAAGGCTTGAAGAGCTTCAACTTGGCGGCCGGCGGTGGCACTCCTGTTGTTCCTGAGCCCACCACGATCGCTCTCGGCGCTCTCGGTGCCGCAGCGCTCCTCTTGCGCCGTCGCAAGTAATTTTTAGATTGTTTATTCAAACCCACCTTGGGCAACCAAGGTGGGTTTTTTCTTTTAGAGTGCCCAACAGAGTTCACTCCTCTAACGGGGCCGGCTACAACAGCCTCGGAACCGTAAGGTTGGTCTGTTTCCTCTGAAGGAGCGGTTGCTAATTTCTGCGCCGACAAGGCCTGTGCCTCGCGCCAGTGGTCAACACTCTTGCCGAGACAGGATGGCCTGACGCGCCGCGCCGTAGGCCCCGGCCAATTCGCTCAAGGCGGCTGGCAAAATGCGCACGCGGGCCCCTTTTGGACGCCACTCATGCCCCTCCAGGATTTCCGAAAGCCGGTCAAACAGGTCAGGGCCCGCCTGAGCGATTCCGCCTCCTAGAATAACCGCTTCGGGATCCAATACGTTGATGAGTGAATTGATGCCCACCGCCAATCCCCGCACCGATTCTTGCCAGAGAGCAACCGCTTTGGGATCGCCCGCTCGGGCGTGTTGAACCAAGGTTTCGGTGGAGGTGTAGCACCCATGGCTTCGCTCGGTCAGGGTTTTGTTGCCGATAGCCATTTCCAGAGATCCGGGTGTTCCGACGTCGTCGTTTTGGGCTCGAGAATCGAGGGTGATATGTCCTAAGTGCCCGGCTCGCCCCAAATTTCCACGGAGCAGGCGCCCGTCGACGATGGCCGCCCCACCGACCCCGGTTCCCAAGGTGAGCATGAACACGTTTTCCAACCCTTGGGCTGCTCCCATCCAAGCCTCTCCTAAGAGAGCAGCGTGAGCGTCGTTGAGCACGGGAACCGGCGTTGGAACGGTGAGAAATTGCTGCCAATCTAACCCTTCTAATCCTTTCAAACGCCCGGGCATGTGGAGGATACACCGGCCATCTCGGGCAGCCAGTCCTGGTGCCGAAAGCCCCACCGCCGCTGGTTCACCTCGACGGAGGCGAAGGGACTCCACTCGATCGCGGATCCGGTCGGCCCATTCCATCGCCCGATCTTCAAAGGGCATGGACTCGTGCTCGAGTGTCTGGCCGCGGGCGTTCACGACCACCGATTTGATGCGGGATCCACCGAGGTCGACGCCCAAGAAATAGGGCTCGGTTTCCGAGGTTGAATTCATGGAACCAGGGGTGCTGAACCGGATTGGGGTGAGAGTCCTTGCGGTGGGGATGCGTCAGAAACCGACCACCCGCCGTCCACGGCAATGACCTGACCCGTGACGAATCGACTTCCCTCGGAAAGGAGCCAAATCACCGCCGCATCGAGGTCATTCGGACGCCCCATGCGACCGCCGTCCAGAGGTTGCTTGCGGGTGATGAACTCTTGGATGACGGGGTTGGATTGGGCCCGCAGGGACATAGGGGTTGCGGTGAGTCCCGGAGCCAGAAGGTTCACACGGATATTGTGCGGGGCATAGGCGGCCGCCGTGGCCTGAGTCAGGCCCACCAGAGCAGACTTGGCAGTCGCGTAAGCTGCGGTGCCAAACAAGTTGGGGGAAGGGGAACTCGCCAACACGGATCCGCAGTTCAGGATACACCCCGGTTGATTTTCGCGAAGGAACCAGCGGATCGCAGCGCCGTTGGAGAGGAAGGCTGTCGTTAGGTTTAGTTCCAAGGTTTGCTGCCAACCTTCCAAAGGAATGGTGTGTAAGGGTCCGTCTCCCCAGGCTCGTCCACTGCCTCCAGCGACGTGGTACAGGGCGTGAAACTGGCCGTACCGTTGTGCACACCGTTCGATGGCATGATCAGCCACCCCGGCGTCCCGGGCGTCGGCTAAAATCACTTCCAGCCGATCGTGTACATCCTTGATCTGTGGGACCTCCGGGATGGGGTCGAGCCCCACCACAACCAATCGGGCGCCCTCGCGGAGGCATGCCTGAGTTGCAGACCAACCGAGGCCTCGAGTCCCTCCGATAATCACCAAAGAGAGTCCGCTCAGCGCCCCCTGGGGCACTGATTTAGTCCCGGTAGCGTCGTGTGAGGTCGCCATAGGCGTCGATACGTCGGTCGCGTAGGAAGGGCCAGTGCGTCCGAGTGACGTCCACCTTCGCCAGGTCCACGGACACCAGCAGATTTTCAGGCTGGTCCACCGAAGCCTTGCCTAGCAATTGGCCGCTGGTGCCAGCGACAAAGCTTTGCCCCCAGAATTCGAGCCCGTCGCCGCCGATGGGGCGTTCCAAGCCAATTCGGTTCACGGCGGCCACGTAGCAGCCGTTGGCGATCGCATGGGAGCGTTGGATCGTCTCCCAGGCACCGTGCTGATGAACGCCGTATTCGGCCTTCTCTGAAGGGTGCCAACCGATGGCGGTGGGATAGAAGAGAATCTCGGCCCCGCTCATCGCCGTGAGTCGAGCCGCCTCGGGGTACCATTGGTCCCAGCAGATGAGCACGCCGATGCGGCCGAAGCGGGTGTCCCAGGTTCGGAATCCGGTGTCCCCTGGAGTGAAATAGAATTTTTCGTAGAAGAGGGGATCGTCCGGGATGTGCATCTTCCGGTAGATGCCCAGCAAGGACCCGTCCGCATCGATGATTACGGCGGTATTGTGGTAGAGGCCTTCGGCGCGCTTTTCGAAGAGCGATGCGATCACCACAACCCCGTGCTCCTGGGCGAGACGTTGGAAAGCCCGCGTGCTCGGACCTGGAATGGGCTCTGCGAGGTCGAAATACCGGTGCTCTTCCGACTGGCAGAAATATTGCGATCGGACCAACTCCTGAGTGCAAAGGATGTTGGCTCCGTTCTTGGCGGCTTGCGCGCCCGCCTCCAGGCACAACCTCAGATTCTCCTCGGGATCGGGCCCGCAGGCATGTTGCAAAAGACCGAGGGTCACCGATCGGGTCTTTGGACGTGGGTTCATGGTGGCGTTTTGGTTCAATCCCCGGGCAAGGGTGCTATGAGCTCAATCTTTCGCATCGCCCGAAGAGGATCCCGATGGTGTTGGGGGAGTGGTGCAAGTCAAGGACCCCGCGTGAGGAAACCGCTAACAGGGCCATCGGAAGGGGTGAAATAGATAAAAACCATGCTTTCATTGGGTTTTCTCTTGCGACGGCGTGTGACGCGTTGCTAAATCCGCACCGAAGTCACTTCGGATCAATCACACATCCCAACTCTTAAGCTTAAAATTTATGGCCAAAGTTGTTAAAGCCCTCACCAAGTCTCAGATCACCGCCGTCCTCGCCGAGAAGGCCGAGATCAGCAAGAAGCAAGCGTTGGCGGTTCTTGAGGCACTCGCTGAGCTCGCCTACAAGAACGCCAAGAACACCTTCACCTTCCCCGGCGTAGGCAAGCTGGTGTTGGTGAACCGCAAGGCCCGTGTCGGCCGCAATCCGGCCACCGGCGCTGAGATCAAGATCCCCGCCAAGAAGGTCGTTAAGTTCCGCGTGGCCAAGGCCGCCAAGGACGCGATCCTCGGCACGAAGTAATCGAAAGATTTCTCGGTCATTCTGTTCAAGGCGCCCAGTACCGGGCGCCTTTTTGTTTCTTGGGGGCAACGGATTTGCCGCTGAGATCGAGTCCTAGGGCTGCGTGCTGCCTTGTGGGGTGAGCGTTTTGATGTCAGCTCTATAACGGAAGCCGAAGAAATGTTACGTGTTTCAGTTTGAATCGACTTTGCCTTTCCTGCGGCTTTTCCAAACTATGTCACACCCTATGGATGACGCCCCCGTTTCCTCGAAACTCTTCGTCACCCGGAGATTGCCATGGATCTTGGCGGTAGCGGCTTTTGTCGTTTTCCTGCTCACACGCAATGCCTGGATCGGAGTTAACAGCCTGCGGCCCGTTTACGAGGCGGCGGGTTGGGGCTTTGACAACGCGTTCTCCCAACCTCTCAACCAGATCTTTGGATTCGTGGTGTCCTCGCTGACGGGCACCGGGTTTCCCGCTCAGGCCAATATCCTCACGGCAGCCATGGCTGCAGCAGTGGTCTATTTGCTGGCCCGCTGCGTGGCGTTACTTCCCCATGATCGGCGCCACGAGGAGCGCATCCGTGAGTTCTCGGATATTGCGTTGCTGACCATTCCCTTGGCCTGGGTGCCGCCGGTTCTGGCGGTGGGTCTCTTGGCCTTCCAGTTGACGTTCTGGCAGCATGCCACGGCCTTCACCGGGGAGATGATAGATCTTTTGATCTTCGCAGCAGCGATACGAAACCTGCTGGAATATCGACTCGATCGAAAGGAATCCCGCCTCTGGATTGTCGCCGCCCTCATGGGCGTCGGCATCGCCAACAGCCATGCATTCATCGGGTTTGCACCGATGTTCTTGGTGGCGATCGTTTGGATTCGTGGATGGGAGTTTTTCCACTTGGGTTTTCTGTCTCGGATGTTCCTGGCAGGGTTGGTGGGTCTTTCCTTGCTGATCTGGATTCCGCTGTCGGCGCGCATGACCGGACGATTTGACGAAAGCTTCTGGAGCCTTTTTCGGACGGGCCTGGAGCTCAAGGCGAGCCACCTGCTGATGTTTCCGCGGGGCCGCTTTCTGTTTCTGTTTCTGTTGATGATCGCGCCGCTGGTGGGAGTCGGCATCCGCTGGCCTTCCCGGATGGGTGCCGGTTTGGACACCTTGGCCGCGATGGTCGCCTGGCAGGTGTTGGTTCTCGCTTGGTTCGGTCTTTGCATCGCTGTCGCGTTTGATTTGAAGTTCAGCCCCCGTCAGTTGGGCTATGGGGTTCCTCTGCTGACCTTCTCCTTCTGTGCTTCCCTCGTGGTGGGCTATTTTGCGGGGTATTATCTTCTGATCTGGACCGGGCGAGCGGATTCTCGACACGCCTATTCGATCACGCCTTTGTCCTCGGGCTTGTCGCGTTTGGCCGGCCTCTTGGTGGTGTCGCTGACGCTTCTGGTTCCTGTGGCCTTGGTTGCCAAAAACTGGAAGATCATCTTGGCCGACAATGGTTCCAGTCTTCGGGATTACTCGCGCACCATGCTCGCTCCGCTCCACCGGGCTCCGGGGTTGGTGTTTGTCGATGACTCCACCTTGTTCATGGCCCTGTCGGCCGGGAATGAGACGCTGGCCAGTAACGGTGGGCATTTGTTGGTCAATACCCGTCTGGCCCCAGTGCGGGTGTACCGACAGTTTTTGGCGAGTCGGTATGCGGAGCGTTGGCCGGCATTGCGTGAAATCGCCACAGCCAAAGACAACATCGCAGGACTTTGGCTGACGCTGGCTACCCGGGGCGCTCAAAGCAATCAGACCTTCTTTGCGTCGACCGTCTTTAGCTTCTTTGCCGAGCCGTTTGACTTTCGGCCGGTTGGATCGTTGCACGGCGCTCTGCCTCGGAAAGCATTGCTGCCGAGCGCAGCCAATGAGGCGGAGTTGGATCAGGTGCGCCGGTTTTGGGGTGAGGTGCAGCCTTCGTTGGATACGGTGGTTCGGGATGCCGCTCGAGGCTCGTCTAACGCGGTAATCGTGGCCGCGATGTGGTCCCGCTCCGCCAATGCTTCAGGGGTATTCCTTCAGGAGGGCGGTCGTCTGAAGGAGGCCGGAACTCTTTTCACCGAGGCGCTTCGCTTGAACGCCGACAACGCCGCGGCGCGGGTTAATCTGGAGGTAAACCGTGCTTTGGTTGCTGGCAAACCCCTCTCGCCGGACCTCGTCAAACTCTGGGACGGAAAACCTGGATTGCTCGACATGCATGGCCCGGTGGATGAACCGGAATTCCTCCGCATCTTTGGATCGGCGCTCCTCGCTCAGAAGGACGACATGGTGCGTCGGGCCGCGGTCGGCTTTGCTCGGGCCACCCAGTTGTCACCTACCAATCACTTTAACCAGTTTGGCTTCATCGCGGCGGCTCTGGCCGTTGGAGATTTGGCTTCGGCGACGAACACATTGAATGGGTTGAAAGCCGATCCCTCCCGTGCCAACTGGACTCCGGTGGAAAAATCCGGTCTCGCTGAATCCGAGGGCCGTGTGCTCATCGCCTTGAACCGATTGCAGGAGGCCGAGGTATTCTTGCAGGAGGCTCGGCGCCTCAATCCCAACAACCCGGATCTCTACGATTACCTCTCCTACCTTTACTTGCTTTTGGGCAAGACCAACGAGTCTTTGGCCATGACGGAGTCTTGGGAAAAGGTTGCGAAGTTGGATCCAGCACCTGCATCCCGTCGTGGGCTCATTCTGATGCAACTGGGTCGGTACGGGCCTGCATCCGAGGCCCTGACCAAGGTTCTCGACCAGGAACCCGACAATTCGGTGGCCCGGGTCAATCGGGCTATCGCTCGACTGATGCTCAAACAACTGCCCGAGTCGCGTGCCGATTACGAGCGCTTGATCAAGGGCGGACGCGAGACCTTTCAGGTTCGCTTTGGTTTGGCCGAGATAGCTCACCAATTGAACCAGTCGTCGGAGGAGCAGAAGCAATTGGAGCGCTATCTCGAGTTAGCTCCGAAGGGCACGGCTGAATTGACCAATGTTATCAGCCGACTGGCCGCCCTGAAGTCCTCGCGCTAATCCCAAGGGCCACCGGCACCATTGGGAACGCTGGCCATCGACCTGTTGAGCCCATGCGTGTGAGTCATGTCATCACTCGGTTGATTGTCGGCGGGGCCCAGGAGAACACGCTCAGCTCGGTTCTTGGCTTGGGGCGAATTTCTGATTGGGAAGTAGAACTCATCTCGGGCCTCACCAGTGGGCCGGAAGGGTCTCTCGAACCCATCGCCCGGGCTGTGCCTGGACTCCTGCGTTTGGAGTCGAGTCTCATTCGACCGGTCCACCCGCTGATGGATGCTCTGGCTTACCTGCGGTTGCGTAGTCATTTCCGTCGCACCCGTCCACACATCGTCCACACCCACAGCGGCAAGGCGGGCATCGTTGGACGTTTCGCAGCGCGCCATGCTGGGGTTCCCCAAGTGATCCACACCATCCATGGGCCGAGTTTTGGTCCATTTCAGGGGGCAGCCGCCAATGCGATGTTCCGGGGCGCAGAACGGGCCGCCGGGCGGCAGACCGATCATTTTGTGGTGGTCGCTGAGGCAATGGCCCGACAATACCTCGACGCCGGCATCGGTGATTCAGCTCAGTACACCCGGATTTTCAGTGGTTTTGATTTAGCTCCGTTCCTTGGGTTTCAGCGAGATCTAGAACTGGCCCAGCGACTGGGGATCCGCCCCGGTGAGTTTGTCGTGGGCAAGGTGGCTCGCCTCTTCCAACTCAAAGGGCACGATGAGTTGTTTGCCGCCGCCGTTGAGATGGTGCGACGAGTCCCTAATGTGCGATTCCTGTTGCTGGGTGATGGTCCCTGGCGTGCGCGCTTTGAGACCATGGCCGCCACAATGCCCGGCTTGGCCGGACGGTTTGTTTTTGCGGGTCTGGTGCCGCCGTCGGAGGTCTCCCGATATCTGGGCTTGATGGATGTTCTGGTGCACTTGTCGCGCCGAGAAGGCTTGGCTCGGGTGCTGCCTCAAGCCCTGGCTGCCGGGAAACCGGTGATTGCTTTCGATTGTGACGGTGCCGCCGAAGTGTGCCGGGATTTGGAGACAGGGTTCTTGCTTCAACCGGGAGATCTGCCCGGTCTGGTGGATCGAGTCGCCCGGTTGGCGGGGGATCCGGAGTTGGCCCGGAGGCTGGGAGTCACCGGGCGGTCTTGGGTGCGGGAGCGTTTCTCGGAGGAGGCACTCGTCCAATCCTTGGATGCCTTGTACCGCCGCCTGCTCCATGGCTCGGGAGGCTCGTTTCGATGAAATCCGAGGTGTTGGCCGTGCTCGGTGCATTCGGGGTGACTTTCACCATCTCGGCTGTCTCGTTGCCGCTGTGGCAGGCGCTTTGCCGTCGATGGGGTCATGTCGATGATCCGGGTCACCGGAAGATTCATACTCAACCTATTCCGCTGGCGGGCGGGTTTGCCGTATCGGCCGGAGGGCTCTTGGGCGGACTACTAATTTGGATCCTGGCATCGTCAGGAGTGCTGGGCCGCGTGGAGGTCGGATCCCTCTGGGTCGGAGCGGAGGGGGGACGCCGCTTCGGAGTGCTGCTCGCCGGAGCCGTGGGCATGCTGGCTTTGGGAGCGTGGGATGACCGTCGGGATCTCGGGGCCGGTATTAAGTTTCTTGTGCAGGGACTGATCGCCGTTTTGGTCGCAATATATGGGGTCCAGGTGCCTGTCCCGGACGGGATGGCCATTCTCAGGCAGCCACTCACGGTATTCTGGATCCTGGCAGTCACCAATGCCTTCAATTTGAGCGATAACATGAATGGCCTGTGTGCGGGTCTAGGTTTGATCGGGGCCTCCGCCGTGTCGGCTGCATCGCTGCTGTTTCAGGGTCAATTCGAGTTGGCCTGCGGGGCGGCTCTCTTCGCCGGAAGCCTGGCGGGCTATTTGCCCTACAACTATCCCCGCGCCTCGGTCTTTCTGGGGGATGCTGGGAGCCAATGGGTTGGCTATTGGATCGCTGTCTTGGCGCTGCTGTTCGTGAGGCCCTTTACGATTTCCAACGGCGGGCTCCAACAGTCCTGCAAGGCCGCGTTTGCGGTGGCGGCCGTACCCCTCATCGATATGGCCTTCGTGGTCCTCTCGCGTACCTGGAGAGGGCAGCCCTTCTGGGTGGGTGACACTCACCACCTGAGTCACCGCCTAGCCCGAACGAGTCTGGGGAAGGCAGGCGCGGTAGCCGTCTTGTGGCTCCTGGGGGCCCTTCTGGTGGCCCTTTTCAACCGCTGAGCCGGTGGAGTGGCTCTAAAGTTGCCGGGCGGAAAGTTTTGCCCAGGCAGAGGAATGGGTGGACTTCGCTTCCGCCCCGGTCCCGTCACTTGCGGGAGATCCTTCTTATAAAACCCAACAAAACGGGGGTTTTTCTGGTCGGCATGGTCGTTGCTTCACGGTGAGTACGGAGGCAAGTCCATGATTCAATCGCTGTTCAACCAGTCCAACTATGTGGTCACCAAGAAGCTCTTGGATGCCACGGTGCTGCGCCATCAGGCCATCGCCGGCAATTTGGCCAATGTTGAGACGCCGAACTACAAGCGGCTCGATGTGGCGCCGTCGTTTCAGGCGCAGTTGTCCAATGCGGTGAAGGCCAATGATCCGGGGCAGATCGCCAATATCCCGGTCCCGACCCTTTCGGTCGATCCAATGGCCGTTGCCTCCAATCGCGACGGCAATTCCGTCAATTTGGAGCAGGAAATGTTGGCCATGAATGAGAACAGCTTGGCCCACACCCTAGAAGCTCAACTCATCACCGGTTCCATGCTCAAGCTGAGGATGGCCATCACGGGCCGTAGCTAAACCTTCGGAAGCCCCCTCCTATGATCGAACTCATCCCCAGTATTCAAAGCACCCGCTCTGCGCTCGATGCCGAACGGACCCGGATTGAGATCGTCTCCCAGAATCTGGCCAATGCCAATGTCACCCGATCCGTCGATGGGCAGCCTTACAAGCGCAAGCAGGTGGTCTTCGAGACTCTGGTCAACAATGCCGGGACCAATGCTAACAGTGGTTCCACCATACGGGTGAGCCGTGTTGAGTCCGACAATCGACCCTTTCGCGAGGTCTTTAAACCGGATCATCCCGATGCCGATGCCCGAGGTTATGTTCGGTATCCAAACGTCAACGTTCACGAGGAGATGGTGGACCTCATCGCCTCATCGCGGGCGTTCGAGGCCAACATCGCCGTGGTGAAGAACGCTCGACAACTAGCCCAGCAGGCTATGGCGATCGGCAAGCGCTAAACCCTCACTGACACACTGCGATGGAAGCGCTTTCTGCACTCCGAATGTTCAATCCGTCCGCCCTCCGAGAATCCCCCCTCGGCAAGGCCGGGATGGAGTCTCTGCAGAAGGCGGGGATGGGAGACTTGGGAAAACTCATTCCCGACTCGGAGATGGGAAAGCTACAGCCGTTCAACAAGGCATTCCCGGACGCGATGCCGCTGCCCACGGGGGTGAATCCGAGTGGTATCCCCTCGTTGGGGAGGGTCACGGGGCGCGACGCCTTTGCCGACACCCTGGGTCGGTTTGTGGGCGAAGTGGCAGACAAGCAAGTAGCCGCTGGAGATTCGGTTCGGGGCTTGGTCACTCAGCAGGGAGTGCCTCTGCACCAAGCCATGATCGCCATGGAGGAAGCCAGTGTCTCCTTCCAGTTGATGGTCGAGGTGCGCAACAAGCTCCTCGAATCGTACCAAGAATTGATGCGGATGCAGGTCTGAGGATTAAGGGCCCCAAGTGATGAACAACAGTTTCCAAGAACTCCTGCAGCAATTGGCTTCCGTCTGGAAGGAGATCGGCATCAACCAGCGAGTCTCGATCGTCCTCGCCGGATTGATCGTCTTGCTCGGTTTGAGCGGCATCGCGGTTTGGTCGAGCCGTGAAGACTACACCGTTCTCTTTGGCAACCTTGCCGAGGCCGAGGCTTCCAAGGTGATCAATGCGCTCGATGAGGGCAAAATTCCTTACAAGGTCCGGGGCGGCGGTAGCATCTCGGTGCCCGCCGACAAGGTTCATTCCTTGCGCATCCAATTGGCTGGCAAGGGGATTCCCGGTGGCGGTACGACGGGGTTTTCTCTCTTCGATAAGCCTAATTTCGGCATTTCGGACTTTGTGCAGCGGGTCAATTACCTGCGGGCCATTCAGGGGGAATTGTCCCAGACCATTTCACGGGTCGATGGCATCGAATCCGCCCAGGTGATGCTCGTAATGCCCGAGAACCGTCTACTGGTGGAGTATCAGAAGAAACCCAGCGCCTCGGTGTTCCTGAAGCTGCGGGGTAACGTGCCCATCCCTGCCGCGACGGTAAATGCTATCCGCTTCCTCGTCGCCAATGCGGTCGAAGGGCTCAATCCGGAGGGGGTCTCTATCACCGACAACATCGGCAACCTCCTGACCGAGGCCTTCGACAATGATCCTATTACTGGGGCTACTTCATCGCAGCTCAAGCAACGCCGCGAATACGAAAACTATTTAGCCAAAAAGGTGGAGTCGTTTTTGGCCCCTTACGTCGGGGGGGCGTCGCGGGTTATGGCGCGTGTGTCCGTCGACCTAGACTACACGAGCCTGCAGCGGAAGGAGACTAAGTTTGACCCAGAGAGTCAGGTGAAGCGCACGGAAACGATTACCGACGAGCGCATCGACAATACGAGCTCGACCCTGACGGGCGCGGTCGGAGCGCCGGGTGCGGCGACCAATGCTAATACGGACACCAACAGTCCGGCCGGCACTGCTCCGACGACCAAGAACAACACGAGCAAAAAAGTCACCCAGAACAATTACGAGATCAACGAGATCACCACGACGCAGAGTCAAATCCCAGGTTCTACCAAGCGCATTTCGGCCGCGGTTTTTATCCCCATCGAATACACGGTAACCGGGACCAATCGTGTGGCCGTACCCCGCAGTCCGGTTGAGATGATCAAGATTCGTTCTGCAGTCCGCTCGGCCCTGGGCATTGTCACAAATAGCGTGGACGGAAGGGTTGACGAACTGGCTGTCGAAGAAATCGCCTTCAATGATCAACCCGCCTTCGAGTTGACCCAGCGGCTCGAAAAGAGCGAGCGCCAGCGCCTTTGGATCGAGATCGCGCGTGATTCAGTTTTCCCGCTCTTGGGTGTCGGAGTGCTGGCCTTGTTCTGGCGTATCTTCCAAAAGACTAGCATCGATGAGATTCCCATCGGAATCCCAATCGGGGCCGCCTCCGGGGATGGCGGATCTCAGATGAATAGCTTCGCCTCCGGCCTGAGGGCGGGCTCTGCCGGCGAACCGGATGAAGTTCAACCCTTCGTGATGACTGCGGACATGATGAACCAGCTCATGAAGGAGAACCCCACCAATATGACCCACGCGCTCCGTACCTGGATGACCCGCGGTGCCGAAAAATCAAAGTGATCTGCTATGGCTGCACCAGTTCCCGAGATTCTGGCCTCGAGCCCCGCTGATTTTGCCCGTCTGACACGGACACAGAAGATCGCCTTGCTCTTGGTGGTCCTGGGAGAAGACACCGCGATCTCCTTTCTTCGAGGACTTCAGCCCGACGAGTTGGAGGCCATCTGTGCCGAGATGGCCAAGGTGGGGATGCTCTCCATCGAGATGCAGAACGTGGTTCTGAAGGAGTTCACAGATGTAGCTATCCACGCCAGCACCTCCCTGCGTGGCGGTTTAGATTTCACCCAAACGATGTTGGAAAAAGCCCTGGGCCTTTACAAGGCGGCCACGGTGATCAGCCGGGTGATGCCTACCCGCACGCCAGTCTCCTCAATGACGCAAATCGTCGAACTAGACCCCCGGCAAATCTTTAACCTGCTCAAGCTTGAACAGCCGCAGACGATCTCGCTGGTGCTCTCCTACCTACCACCCGAGAAGGCTTCCCAGCTGTTGATCATGCTCCGGAGCGATCTGCGAGATCAGGTCATTGAGCGGCTGGCTACTCTGCAAGCGACCCCTATCGAAATTGTCGAAAAGGTTGTCGAACAGCTCAATCGCAAGCTCGGTAACCAGCACTCGCGTGCCCTCAATCAAACCGGGGGCCTGAAGAGCGCTGCCAATTTGCTGAACTCGCTCGACAAGAATTTGACCAAGTCCCTCTTGATGAACATCGAGGAACGCAATCCGGAGCTCGGTCAGCAAATCCGCCAGAAGATGTTCACCTTCGAGGATGTGGCCTCTCTGGAAACCCCGGTTCTCCAGCGGGTGCTGCGCGAGGTGGATTTGCGCGATCTGGCAGTCGCCCTCAAGACGGCCAGCGACACGCTCAAGGGAGCCCTTCTCAGCGCGGTGTCCAGACGTGCTGCCGAAACGGTGCAGGAAGAGATGAGCTTCATGGGGCCGCTCAAGCTGCGCGATATCGAGGCAGCCCAGATGCGCATCATCGAACTAGTCCGTAAATCCGAGGCCGACAACGAAGGGCTCACCTCTTCCTGATTATGCAACTCAAACCCGATTCGATCCCTATTGCCTTTGTCGAAGCCCTCCGCGAGGTCCAAGTCATCAAGGTCTCGCTCTCGGAATTGGAGCGCAAATGGTGTCTGCGTGAGCATGAGGCCTATGCGCGGGGTGTCGCCGCCGGTGAAAGAGCTCTGAGTGAGCAACTGGTTCAGCAGCGCGCCGATCTGCGCCATCTTCAGAATCGGCTCTTCGTCCAGCTCGAGAACACGATTCCCCAGGTGGTGAGAGACTGCGAGCAGGCGCTCATCGGCATCGCCTGGGAGACGGCTCGCAAAGTCGTCAACAGCATCGAGATCACCCCCAGCTTGGTTGAGGCCGCCTTGGAGGAGTCGCTGGTTTCGCTCCGCCAGACGGGTCGGGTTCGGGTGCAGCTCCATGCCGAAGATCTTGCACTCCTTGAGGGGGTCAACAGCCCGGTATTACTCAAGGAGCTTGGAGGCGAGCGACTCCGCTTCGAAGTGTCCTCGGAGGTCGGGCGCGGTGGCTGCTTGGTGTACACCGATTTCGGGACAGTGGATGCCCGCCGAGAGGTGAAGCTCGAACTGCTGCGGCAATCGATGGAATCATGAACTCTTTAGGCACATCGCCGGGGCAACGATTGGGAGGCATACTAGAGCGGGTGCGGAGTACTCGTGTGGTCGAGAATCGTGGCCGGGTCGTTCAACTCATCGGCTTGGTGATTGAGAGCGAGGGGCCTCTGTGTGCCGTTGGAGAACTTTGTCGGATCGAGGGTGGCCACAAGAAGGGCGACGCGTTGGCCGAAGTGGTCGGATTTCGTCAGGGTCGGGTGCTTCTAATGCCCTTGGCGGAGACCCATGGCATCCATCCCGGGTCCGAGGTTGTCGCACTGGGGCACCCCTTGGAGGTTCCTGTGGGGGCAGATTTGCTGGGTCGCGTTCTCAATGGACTGGGAGAGCCCATCGATGCTCTCCCACCGGTGAGGCCGGTGTTCCGGGCCCCGTGCATGGCACCACCACCACACCCCTTGCAGCGCCGCCGGATCAGCGAAGTGTTTGGAACCGGGATCAAGGCGCTCGACACGCTGATTCCCGTCGGCCGTGGGCAGCGTCTAGGAATATTTGCTGGATCGGGCGTCGGTAAATCCACGCTCCTGGGCATGATGGCTGCCCAGGCGGAGGCCGACGTCAACGTCATCGCTTTGATCGGTGAGCGCGGTCGTGAGGTGCGAGAATTCTTAGAGAAGGATCTCTCGGAAGAGGGGCGTGCCAAATCGGTGATCGTGGTGGCGACCTCCAACGAGCCCGCATTGATGCGCATAAAGGGGGCTTACTCGGCCATGGCCATCGCTGAGTATTTTCGGGATCAGGGAAAATCGGTCCTTCTGATGATGGATTCGGTGACCCGTTTTGCCATGGCCCAGCGGGAAATCGGACTGGCGGTGGGTGAGCCTCCCGCCACCCGGGGCTATACACCCAGCGTCTTTGCTCTCCTGCCCCAGTTGCTTGAACGGGCTGGTTCAGGACAGAGCGGGGCCATCACTGCGTTCTTCACGGTCTTGGTCGAGGGAGACGACATGAACGAGCCGGTAGCAGACACGGTTCGAGGCATCCTCGACGGGCATATCGTGCTCGACCGCATGCTGGCGCAACAGAACCACTATCCGGCCATTGACGTGCTCCAGAGCATCAGCCGTCTTACTCGGGATTTATGCTCTGAGGAGCAGCTCTGTCTGGCCGGGCAGGCCCGCGAGCATCTTTCCAACTACAAGCGCAACGCGGACCTGATCAGCCTGGGGGCTTATGCGGCCGGCTCCAATCCAGCCATTGATGCCGCTATTCGCCTGAAGGAACCCCTGGAGACTTTCCTCCGGCAGGGAGTTGACCAGGGCGTGACTCCCGCCGAGGCCTGGTCGGGTCTTCAATCGGCCGTAAACGGAGGCAGATCTTCGTGAGCACCTTGATTTCAAAACAGTCACTCCGGTCACGATGAAACGATTTCGATCCCGAGTCACAGCTCTCAGAGAGCTTCGACAACGTCGCGAAGAGGAAGCACTCCAAGTTCACGCCCGAGCGCTTCGGAACCGTCAGGCAGCCGAAGCGCAGTTTCAGGAGTGCCTAGGAGCCTTATTCCGTCATCAGCAGGAACTGCAGACTGATTTGATGCGCGGGTGTCCGGCTTCTCGGCTCGCACAACAAGATGGATACCGACTGTTGCTAGAACAACGGTGCCACGAGAGCCGTCAGCAGGTGGTTGAGGCCACCTCTGCGAGCGCAGCGTCACTCCAGGCGGTTCTGCTAAGCCGTCGTGACCGTGAAGTGGTTGAAAAATTCTGTGCTAAGGAGTTGGTCGACCACCAACGTGAGCAGTTGAAGGAAGATCAGAAGAATCTGGATGAAATGGCCTTGCGACGTCGACCGGTCGATTTCGCTGCCCTAGGAAGCTCTCGAAAATTGTGAAATCCATCGCTATTCCCCTCGTCGGATCTCTGGTTGGCGCACTGCTGTATCTGGCTGTCACCGCCGGCTTGATTCTCAAGGGATACAAGCCGCCAGCGCCGCCGCCAGCTAAGGTTGCCAAGGTTGCCGCGGTCGAGGAATCAGAAGGTATTCAAGGGGCACCCTTGGCCGGTAAGAATGCCGATGAACTCAATGGGACCACCCCTTCCTGGAAATACTACAACACGGACGTCGAGTTCCTCGTCGAATACCTCAAGCAGACGAGCAATTCATTCCGGATTCGTCAGAAGGATTTGGACGAGTTGGGTCAACGGTTGGCGGCCGAACGTGCTGAACTAGCGTCCGTGACCCAGTCGGTGGCCCGTTTGCGCGACGACATTGATCGTCAAGTGATCCGGATTCAGGACGACGAGGCTATCAATGTGAAACGATTGGCTAAGACGTACGCGGGTATGGAGCCTTCTAGTGTCGCGAAGATTTTTGCGGAGTTGGACGAAAAGCTCGTCGTGAAGGTCATGAGCCAGATGAAGGACGATCAAAACGCCCCCATTCTTGATGCTTTGACCAAAACCGGTGTCCAAGGGGCAAAACTGGCAGCGGTCTTGTCGGATAAATTGCGACTGGTGCCTACCGGCAAGAAGTCATGAGCACTCTCAGTCCGCTTGGGGTGGAGATGCTGTTGTTTCCAACCGTTGCTGCGGTGGCAGGAGCCGGAGCTCTCGGGGTTCCAGAAAATTTGGATGGCGAGTCTTTGTTTGCGTCGATGGTCACAGGAGCGCTGACGTCGATGCTCGGCGATGGGCTTGTCGATCCGCCCTCACCCGTTGGCGAAGCGGCGTTGGTAGCGCTTCCGGTTCAGACAGCGGAGTCTTTCGGGGGAGGGGCTAATGGGGTGGCTCATCCTGTGACGGTCATCGAGAAAACGGTGCCACCAGTCCAGGGATTTAGGGCTGTGCAATCACTCGTGGGTTCGGACTTGAGCCCGTCGCCTGCCTCGTCCCATAGGCCTCACTGGGGTCTGCGACGGGGTGACTGTGCAACCCCGAAGGTTGTGGACGATTCCGAAGCGTCTCTCTGGGCAAATCGAGAACCTAAGGAGGGTCTCAACGATGAAGTGGTCTCCGGTGAGTCGAGTCTGGGGATCTCCGAGAATGGAGGGATGCCCACTTGGGCCCTAGTTCCAGGGGTGTTACCCCTTTGGGTTCCCCCTGTGATGACTCCGGTGGCGGAGGCCTCGCTTGCAACGGGTTTTTCAGAGGGTTCGGAACCCTCAGGCCCGCCCTCTCCCTCCGGTCGGAGGCTGTCTCTTCGCACCGGTTTTGGGGTTTCTCCAACCCCATTCCCGCAGGGCTCCTCGTTGGCCGGCCAAACAGCAGCTCAACCTGCTCTTCAGCGGCCCCCCGGCGAATCGGTCGGCGCCGGAAATCAAACGCATCAAGAGTCGACAACGCCTATCGCTGTGGACACGACTCCTCCTCCGGAAACGGTTGCAGGCGCCATACCGTTTCAGGGGCAGGAGACCCGGTGGAAACGCGTTGATTTAGAGACACCGCAGCCTGATCTGATCAGACCCATGGGCCCAGCATCGCGTGGCTCGCGGAGCGAGTGGAAAACATCGGAATCACTGATCCCACGCTCCGTTGGCATCAACGTCTCGACCGGGGAAACGCCGTCCGTGGTTACTGCATCGACGGTGCTCTCCGGAGAGTCGCCTTCGGTGCCGCGTGTCGCAGTCATCTCTGGTTCAGGTGAGCCCCTCGAAGAGGAGTCGGCCCGTTGGGGTTCGGCGGCTGCGGGACGTTGGTGGTCGCTCTCCAGTCCCGGGTCCATGCCAGAGACTGTAGCCACGGTGTCTGAACCGGCCGCCAAGACGGGCTTTCCGTCGCAGCTTAATGGTACTGATACAGAGCGACTCGCTAGTGGGGTTCCCCAACTGAACATCCAACCAGTCTCGATTCAGAACCCATCAGTGGCGCTCTCTCCGGTTTCAGGTCCGGAGGTCGCCGCACGGGAATGGTTGCCGTCCGGTTTCACGAGGCTGAGACAGTCTTCATTGGATTCGCGGTCGGATTCTGGTCGAGGCCTAGAGCCCGTCTTCCGGTCAATTCCCGCAGCTCCGGCGAAGCTCGGAACCGAAGAGGTGGGTCCCGCTCTGGAAACCATACTTTCGAAGGGGACATCATTTGGGGAACAGGTCGCACCGGTCGCGATCGCCGAACCCGCTGCGGGCAACGGTGGGCAGTCTCTCGAAATTGACCTCTCAGCCCCCCGCGATGGGGGCGCGGAGGAGGTTGTTCCGGAGGCTGTGGGAGTTTTGAAAATGCCGGAGGGGACAAAAAGTTTCCCGCAACCGACGAACTTGCCTCCTTCAAGGTCGGCAGACATTGCCTACGGGGGCTCGGGAGAACCATCCAACAACGCGGTGTTAGACGATGGGGTGGGTTCCGAATCTAACTTAGATAAAAACCCAGAAACCCCAGAAAAACAGGTGTTTCAGGACCGTGCAACCCCATCGGAGAAAAGGGGCGATGCGGAGGCAGGATCGACGCGTAATCGGTCTGGCATGACTCATGCAAGAGCCGAGATAGCGATGGCTTCCGATCGATTCCAAACCTCAGTCCCTGAGACTGCGCCCCAGCGGCGCGGAGCCGGGTCCTTGGATTCGGAACCTCTCGGGTCCTTGTCTGTTGCTAGGGACGTCGATCCCTCGATGAGAATGCCGTCCCTCGGTCCTGCGATCAGCGTGCTGAATCCATTTCCTGAGACCGCAGAGGCAGTTGCCCTCCCTCAGGCACGGACTATCAGCCGGCTCTCGGATCAGCTTTCCGGTGAGGTGGTTTTGCTGCAGCGGTTGCGCACCGCATCGATGACGGCCGTCCTTCGGCCCGATGCGGGTTCTGAGCTACGGGTCGAACTTCGGCGTCGCGATGGGCGGGTCGAAATTCGAGCCACACTCGAGCGGGGAGATGCACAAGCCATCGCCGAGGGGTGGCCCGAATTGCAGCAACAGCTCCGTACCCAGGGGGTTCATTTGCTCCCTCTGGAGCGAGAGGGCTCTCCGGACTCCTCCAAGGCATCCTCGGATCTCGCCGATGAGCGATCGGCTCATTCCGGAGGGCGAGGGCGCAACCAGCAGTCGGCTCAAGACTCCGCCCCTGACATGGGTGGCGAGGCGGGGCAGAAGGCTCGATCCCATCAGGCTCGTTCGGCCCAACCCGCCGCCCTCAAGCCTGCTGCCCTCAAGCCCGCTCACCGTCCTCTTTTGGAATCCTGGGCCTGAATTTATGAATCTCGACACTTCCAACCGAACCCTCGCCAACTCCTACGAGGCACCTGGTGTCACCGGGTCCACTGCGTTGACCGATCCTTCTGGAGCGCAGATCACCGGTCGTAAGCCCAACCGCACTTTGGGCCAGGATGACTTTTTCAAGCTGATCGCTGCCCAGTTCTCCTACCAGGACCCGCTTAATCCCCAAAAGGACACTGATTTTATCGCTCAGATGGCTCAGTTCAACACGCTGGACCAAACCCGATTAATGCAGGCGGACATCGCCGGCCTGCGCACTCAGTTCAAGGGCTCTCAAGCCAATCAATTCCTGGGGCAATGGGTGTCCCTCCAAGACCCAGCCACCCAGAGGACCGTCGAGGGGTTGGTGACTGAGGTGCGATTCAATGGGGGAAATCCGCAGCTCGTCGTTGGCGATGTGCCTTACGACCTGTCTCGAGTGAACATTGTCCGGGCTCCGGAAATGCCAGATTTGAAGCCTGCAGGATCGGATGCGCCCCCCAAGGCCGACACGTTCCCATCCCTGCCGCTCAGCGCTACCGAACTCAAACTCCTTCCAAAAAAACTGGGTCAAATCCTTGGCTCGATCGCTCAATAAACGTTCAAAACCTCAGATAAACCTATGCTCAGATCCCTCAATAGCGGCATTAGTGGCCTTCGTTTCCAGCAGGACAAGCTGGATGTCATCGGTAACAACATTGCCAACGTCAACACCGTCGGTTTTCGTGCCGGTCGCGCCCAAGGCGTCGATGTGTTCAGTCAGAGACTCTCGGAGTTCTCCACCAATTCCAGTGCCTCCCAGATCGGTAGTGGTGTCTCCCTAGCGAGTGTCTCCAGCAGTTTCGGCCAGGGTAACATCGATTCGACCGGACAACCCTACGACATGGCCATCGACGGGAGCGGGTTCTTCCTCGTTCGGGACACCTCCAACAATGCGACCTATGCGACTCGGGCTGGTGATTTTCGTGCCGATGCCAATGGGTTTCTGACCACGTCTGAAGGGATGCGTGTTCAGGGAGAGATTCCTGGGTCACCCGGGGTTTCTAGCGACATCAAAATCACTCTCAACCCGACCGCTCCTGCGCTTCCGGCCGACACCGAAGCGGTCTCGTGGCGCATTGAGTCGAACGGTGATGTAAATCTAACATTGCGAAGCACTTTGGTGCCACCCCCTGCCACCCCTCCAGATCCCCTCAAGATTGCTCAGATCCAAGTCCAAACATTCCGGGACATAAATGGCCTCAGCAAGGTGGGGAACAACCGTTTTGGTAACCTAGCAGCTGCGGGTCCCGTGGGCCTCGGCACCGCAGGACAGGCCGGGCGGGGGCAAGTCCGCTGGCAATCCTTGGAGCAGGCTAATGTCGATCTGGCCACCCAGTTCACAGATTTGATGGTCACCCAGCGCGGCTATCAGGCTAACGCGAAGATCATCACCACCTCGGATGAAATTCTTCAGGAGCTCATCAACCTGAAGCGTTGATGCCCTGACTCAACCTATTTTCCTCGCCATGGCCGCACCCGCCTCAGACAAAAACGACGGTTCAAAATCCGAATCGTCCGGTGGCATCAAGGCGATGCTCCCGTTAATCCTCAACATCGTGCTACTGCCCGTGATGGCCTTCGCGATGACCCAGTATGTGCTTCTGCCAAGGTTAAATTCCGCCGGATCCACAGCCGCGGCCACAGAAGCGGGGCACGATAATGACTCAGCCGGTGCTGGTGATGCATCCCATGGAGATAAGCATGCAGACCCAGCCAGCCATTCGCCGGATTCAGGCAAGGGGGGGCACTCATCGGACGCCGGAGGGCATGGGGGTGGCGCGGACACGACTGAGATGATTGATCCAGTCACTGTCAATGTTGCCGGTACGATGGGTTCCCGGCTGTTAATGGCCAAAATCGGTGTTCGTGGCACCCATCCCAAACTGAAGGATATCGTGACGGCACGAGGTTCTGATCTTCGCGATGCAGCCTCCTCGTTGCTCTACACCAAGACCCTCATGGACATCGAGCGCCAGGGATCCCGAATCACCATCAAGGCCGAGTTGAAGAATGCGTTTCTAAAAGTTCTAGGCCCTGGGGTTTTCACGGAGGTCGTGCTGCCTGATATGGCTGTTCAGTAATTTTTCACCAAAAACCTTATGGCGGACCAGGCTGGATCCATGGGAGATGTGCTCTCCCAATCAGAGGTGGAGCGTCTGCTCCAACAGGTTCAGGAGGAGGAAACCAATACCGTCGTCCTCCAATCGAACGGACGGAGGAGCAATCAGAGCCGTGATTCCATATCGGCCTACGACTTTCGTACGCCGGTCTTCCTTTCGCCCATCGAGTTGCGAAAGCTGCGAATCCATCACGAAGAGTTTATCCAGTCGCTGGCCGCGCGTTTGTCGATTTACTTGCGTGTGGAGTTCAATCTCCAGATGTCCCAGCTGCACACCATCTCCTTCCGGCAATGGTGTGAAAGCCTCGATAGCCCGACACACCTATCCCTCTTCCGGGTGGAACCCTTGCGAGGAATTTGCATTCTAGATATTCCGCCGCGCCTGGGTTTGACCATAGTAGATCGTCTCTTGGGCGGTCCAGGGCACTCGGTGACTAGCAATCGGGAGCTCTCCGAACTGGAGGTGACGCTTCTCGACCAAGTGGTGCTGCTGATGCTCACCGAATGGTGCACCCACTGGGCCAAGTACCGGGACTTGCGACCAGCTCTCTTTGGACACGAGAGCAACGGGCTTTTTCTTCAGGCCGTCGATGCCGATGCGATCATGCTCGTGCTGTCCATCGAGGCGGCAGTCAATGATTGCACGGAGACCATGCAGATCGCGTTTCCCTACTGGACCATCGAGCCCATCGTCCATTTGTTGAGTTCCCGGCTGAAACCTGGCCCCGAAGATCTTCCGGACGTGCCCTCAGAGCAGGGTGGGGCCTGGAATTCCCACTATGACAACGCCCCGATGCAAGTCTCCGCTGAGTCCAATGGATTGAAACTCCGGGCCAAGGATGTCGTTGGACTCAGGGTGGGCGATATCGTGCCGCTGCCGCAGGAATTTGCCGAACGCGTGCAGGTTAAGCTGGCTTCAGAAAAGCGGTATTACGGTCGTCTCGGCACCGTGGACGGCCGCTGGGCCGTCGAAATCGACCAAATTTCCATCGGATCCAATCCCTAATCTTTTCTTCTCATGAGCCAAACTACCGATCTTTCAATCCTGCTCGACGTTCCCGTTGAGGTGAGTGTGCAGTTGGGATCCTGCCACTTGCCGATGCGTGAGGTGCTCAACCTCACCACCGGCTCGATCGTCCAGCTCGATAAGGTGGCCGATGCCCCTGTGGACTTGCATGTAAATACCAAGTTAGTAGCCCGGGGTGAGGTGGTGGTGGTCGAGAATCGCTTCGGTATCAAAATCACCGAATTACTCACCTCGCTTTAAGGCTAGGGTTTGATGTTTTTTCCGGGTCTCAGGCGGGTGTCCGGCCATCCTTGGTGGATTGATTTCTCTGACGAAGGGGTCAACCTAAGTTTCATGTTCGGCACCCCATTCTGCCCCATCGGCAGTCCTCTTCGAAGGTTGGCGATTTCTTTGAGTCTGTTGTTCCTGACCTGCTTGGCATCTGCGGCCGAGAATCCGCCGTCGGTGCCTCGGTTTTCGATGAGCTATGTGGACCGCTCTGTCGATCCGAAGACCAATTTCTATCAATATGCCACCGGCGCCTGGCGCAAGAACAACCCGGTGCCCTCCGACAAATCGCGTTGGGCCGGTTTCGATGAGCTTCAAGAGCGGAATTGGTGGCTGATCCGTGGCATTCTCATTTCGGCCGCCGCTGACACCAATGCTCCAGCGGGTTCTCCTCTCCGGCAGGTGGGTGACTTTTATGCCTCTGCCATGGAGACGAATCGCATCGAGCGGCTGGGTTTTGCTCCCTTAGATCCTGAATGGGAGCGCCTGAAGGCGGTCCAGAATCCCGAGTCGGCCATGGCTCTTTTGGCGGACTGGCATTTGCGGGGGATTGGCGCTGGTTTTGGTATGGGGGTTCAGCCAGACGCCAAGAACAGTTCGGTTTATGCCCTTCACCTGATGCAGGGAGGTCTAGGGCTTCCCGACCGGGACTATTATTTGGCCGAGGGGTTCGCTCAGCAGCGGGAGCAGTACCGTCAGCACATCGCCGCTCAACTGAGGCTTTTGGGGGATGGCGAATCCGAGGCCAAGGATGCGGCGGAAGCCGTTCTGGCCCTGGAAACTCGACTGGCCAAAGCCTGTCGCACGCGCACGGAATTGCGGGATCGTGAAAAGAACTACCACAAACTCACCCGTGCCGAACTCGATCAGTTGACGCCCCGGTTGCCGTGGGGTGCCTATTTTCAGGCGGCGGGCATTGCGAGTCCGGCTACGGTCATCGTGGGTCAGCCGGAGTTTTTCAAGGAGCTGGACCTGATGGTGTCCGAGGTCGAAGAGACCCATTGGTTGGCGTACCTCCGGTGGCATTTGGTGAGCAGCCTCGCTGAACACTTGCATGCGGCGCCAGCCAATGAGGCCTTTGCGTTCTACGGAACCGTCCTGCGAGGTCAGCCCCAGCAAGAGCCACGCTGGCAGCGATCCGCCAAGTCCATTGATGGCGCGCTCGGGGAGGCATTGGGACGGCTCTATGTCGAAAAACATTTCCCGCCGGCGGCCTCAGCACGCATGTCGGAAATGATCGCCAACCTGCGCGTCGTATTCCGGGAGCGGCTCGCCAAGTTGGAGTGGATGGGCGAAGCCACCCGTTGGCAAGCTCTCCAGAAGTTTGACCGTTTCACCGAGAAAGTCGGGCACCCCAAGAGCTTCCGCGATTATTCGGGGTTGGAGGTTCGACGGGACGATCACCTGGGCAACGTGCTCCGGGCCAATGCCTTTGAATCCCGACGGGATCTGGCGCGGGTCGGCAAGGCCGTGGATCGGTCCGAGTGGCACATGACCCCGCAAACGGTCAACGCCTACTTCAGCCCGCCCCTGAACGAGATTGTTTTTCCGGCCGGCATTTTGCAGCCGCCGTTCTTCGATTTGGAGACGGATGACGCGGTGAATTATGGTGCCATCGGTGTGGTGATCGGCCACGAAATCACCCATGGCTACGATGATCAGGGGCGCAAGTACGATGCCGAGGGCAATTTGCGCGACTGGTGGACCGAGGCCGACGGCAAGGAGTTCGACCGCAGGGCGGCCAAGGTCATCGACCAGTATTCCTCCTATGAGGCATTGCCCGGAAAGCGGGTCAACGGTCGGCTGACATTGGGCGAGAACATCGCCGACTTGGGTGGAACCAGTATTGCGTTCGAAGCCCTCCAGCGGGCCTTGGCCAAGGACCCCAGTCGTCGTCGACTCATCGACGGTTTGACTCCGGAACAGCGGTTCTTCCTTAGCCTCTCCCAACTCTGGCGGGTCAACTGGCGCGAGGCAGAACTTCAACGCCGTCTGGTGGTCGATCCTCACTCACCGGGCCAATTCCGGGGCATTGGACCGCATGTGAACCTGCCGGAATTCTACCAAGCTTGGGGCATCACCGAGAGCTCGCCTCAGTGGCGCAAGCCCGAAGACCGCGCGAAGATCTGGTGATCGACAGAGAGTCGGGGCGGCTTGTGTTGGCCTCCAAGGGCCAGTCCTTGCCAAGCCGCCCTGACGCGGATCACCGACTTACCAGGGCAAGCTGAACGTCTTGACGTAGCTGTAGCCTTTGATGGCTTCGATCACGCCTTCTTTGATGCCCAACCCGCTGTCCTTGATCCCGCCGAAGGGCGAGCTCTCGACTCGAAAGCCGGGCACTTCGTTGATGTTTACCGTACCGCAACGCAGCGTCTTAATTGCCTTGAGGGCATGGGCCAAATTGTTGGTCACAACGCCTGAACTCAGGCCGTAGGCGGTCGAGTTGGCGAGAGTGAGCGCATCGTCCAAATCGCGGACTGTAACGATGGGGGCCAGCGGTCCAAAGCTCTCGCACACCACCATGCGGCAATCGCGGGGTACTCGGTCGATGACCGTGGGTTGCAGCAACGCCCCCTTGCGCTCACCGCCGATGAGTACCCGCGCGCCCTGAGCCACGGCCTCGTGCACGACCGCCTCCAGCGAGCGAGCCGCAGCCTCGTCGATGACCGTGCCGACCTTGGTTGCCTCATCAAAAGGATTCCCACAGACGTATTCTCGGGTTCGTTCGACCAAGGCCAGTGTAAACTCCTCGGCGATGGACTCTTGGACGAGGATGCGTTTGACCGCCGTGCAGCGTTGGCCGGAGTTTCGGTAACTGCCTTCGGCGGCCAGCGTGACGGCCAGGTTTAGGTCCGCGTCTTCTAGGACGATGAGGGGATCATTACCTCCCAGTTCCAGGACTAGCTTCTTGTAGCCTGCCGTGGCGGCTATCTTCTTTCCGACCGGCACGCTGCCGGTGAAGGCGACCACCTCGACCTCCGGGTGTCCGACCAGCACTTCTGCGATCTCCGAGGTCGGTCCGAGCAGCACGCTCAACATCGGTCCCGGAAGTCCGGATGCATGGAGCAGTTCGGCAAAACGCAAAGCGACCAGCGGCGTCTTTTCGGAAGGCTTGAGGATGATGGGTGTTCCGGCGGCAATGGCGGGCCCCAGCTTGTGGGCCACCTGGTTCAATGGATGGTTGAACGGAGTGATGGCCACCGCGCAGCGCAACGGTTCCCGCGTAGTGAAAATTTTGCGTGCCTTGCCTTGTGCGGAAATATCGCACGAGAAAATCTGACCGTCATCGCGCAAGGCCTCCATGGCGGCGAAGCGGAGAACATCCACCGTCCGTCCGACCTCATAGCGCGCTTCTCGCAGCGCCAGACCGGTCTCGGAGGTGATGATGCGTGCGAACTCCTCACGCCGACTTTCGAGCGCGCTCCGGGTCTTCTCCAGAATCTCGGACCGCTGGAAGCGGGTGGGGGTGTCCCGGAACGCTGTGGCTGCGGCGATCGCTTCCAGGGCGTGCTGGCGTGAGGCCAAGGTGACCGTACCCGAGATGGATTGGTCGTAGGGGTTGCGGACAGTGAGCACGGAATCCGAATCGATCGGTTTTCCGGCGACGAGGCTCTTGAGGTTCATCGGTTTGGACAATTCAGGAAAAAGGATTGGGAGCAGTTCACCGAGGAGTCGCTGATGCTTGCAGGGCCTCAGCAAAAGCCTCCATGAAGCGCGCCAAGACGGACTCGGAATGGTCGAGTGACAGGTAGAGCTTGGTGCCCATCGGGTTGAGGAAAATACCACGAGCTAACAACTCCAGCATGAGTCGGCCACCGCGGGCCCGGTCGCTGGCCAACCAAGAGATATGGTCGGTGACTGGGGTCGCTGAGAAGGCTACCTGGCCTAGAGGTCCATCTCCCAGGATTTGCGCGTATTCCCCGGCGTTTTGGACGACCGATTGGAGTCCGTTGCGGAAGCGGTGACCCAGTGCGTGCAGTTCGGCATGCACACCCGGTTGCAAGAGGATGTCCAGAGTGGCGAGGGCGGCCGCACAGGACACGGGGTTGCCGCCCGTGGTGGAGGCGCTCCAGACATAGCGGGGGCCGGGTAGTCGTTGTTCCTCCAAGACTTCCATGATTTCGGCCCGGCCGGCAAAGGCCCCAATCGGGAAGCCGCCACCGAGGGCTTTTCCATAAGCCACCAAATCGGGGATCACGCCGTAGTATTCTTGGGCGCCGCCGGGTGCGAGCCGAAAGCCGGTCACTACTTCGTCGAAGATGAGAACGATGCCATGCTGTCGGGTGAGTGCGCGCAAACCCTCCAGAAAACCGGGTCGGGGTTTGAGGCATCGATGCAATGGCTCCACGATCACCGCCGCCAGCGATGAGGCGTGAGCCTTGAGAATTTGGGTGGTTCCCTCGAGGTCATTGTAGGGCGCTACGAGCACATTGTGTTCGGTCCAGGGGGCACCGGCGCCCGCCGTATCGCAGGTGGGTAAGTTGGTAGGCCGGCTGTGAATCATTCCTGCCACTCCGACCGCATGCTGGCCGTGGTAGGCGCCCTCGAATCGCAGTACTTTCGGACGTCCGGTCGCGGCATGGGCCACTCGCAGACAGAGCAGGGTGGCCTCGGTGCCCGATGCAACGAAACGGATCCGCTCAGCGCAGGGACTCACCGAGCAAATTCGCTCAGCCAACTCGATGGAACGTCGGTTCAGGGAAGCGAAGTTCAACCCATCGCGCGCCGCGGTAGTGGCTGCCTCCACCACCTTGGGATGAGCGTGCCCCACTAGCGCCGATCCCCAAGCCATGGTGAAGTCCAGGAATTCTCGACCCTCTGTGTCCCAGATCCGTGCGCCGTTTCCGCGCTCCGGCACGACCAAGAGTTCTGGAGGGACGCCAAATTCACCGTTGGAGCCTCCAGGAAAACGGCGGAGGGCTCGAGAGGCCCAACTATCAGAGCGGTGGCTCACAGCAGGTTTAGAGAGCGGTGGTGCCGTTGCAGGTAAAGTCGAAGATGTCAAAGTTCCGAGGGTCACCCAGAGCTCGGGCTGCGTATTCAGGACGCAGCGGATGGCTGAAGATGAAGGGGACGAGCTCTTCGTATCGTCCGCCGTGCGAGCGGAGACCGCCCTCGATGGCCTTCAGGTCATGGTAGGCGGGGGTCCGACCAATCACCGCATCTCGACCGGAGCAGACGACCAAGTCGCCCATGCGGTCGGCCGGGAGTTCCATCCGCCGAGCGGCTTGATCGCGGGGCAGCACCTCGGTGATCCCGGGCAAAGTAGCCACGAAGTCGAGGACCTCGGCCAAGGAGACCGACCGGTCGGTCGGCAGGTGAACTTGAGCAAAGGAACCTAAGGCTCCGTGATGGACGACGTAGGGGTCCGTGATCGGCAGGATGACCCGGAAGCCCTCTCCCCAGCGCGCGTTGAGTTCCGACTCCAGATAGACCACGTTGGGTGTCCCATCGGCGCGCTGCTTGGAGTTCATGCCGTGATCGGCGGTGATCCCCACCACGGCTCCGAGCGAGAGCAATTGTCCAACCTCCGCGTCGATGCTTGCGTAGAAGGCGAGGGCCTCTGGTGCATCCGGCACATACTTGTGCTGCATGAAATCGGTGGTGCTGAGGTAGAGGAAATCGGCTCGGCCGGCCCGAAGCAATTGCACTCCCGCCCTCAGGACGTACAACGAGGCGTCGCCCGAATAAATGGCTGGGGTTGGGCCGGACAGCGTTTCCACACTCTCGATGCCGTGGGTGCTCAGCGCAGCGTCGCGGGCCTTTTCGGAGGAAAAAGCGATGCCGCCCTTGCTGATCAAGCCGCTGGCGAAGATGTCTCGGAGTTTTTCTTTGGCCGTGACTACCGCCACCTTGCGACCGGCGGATTGGGCGGCAGGGAACAACGTGGGCACCCGGAGAAAGCTCGATGAGTTCATCATCACTTCCTGCCCAATGGAGGTGTCGTAGAAGAAATTGCCGCCGATCCCGTGGACCGACGGAGGCACGCCCGTGACGATCGAGCTATTGTTGACGTTGGTGAAGGTGGGCATAGCGGCCCGAGCCGACCCTCGCCACCCCTGGACGGCCAATCGCTGGGCATGAGGCATTAAACCGCGGGCCATCGCAGCATCCAGATAGGCATCGGCAGAACCGTCGAGGCACAGCACCGCCACGGGCTGGGCCGGGGGGGTGTAAGTGCGTCCATTGACGGTGAAGGAATGGGCGGTCGGTTTCATTGTGCGCCGTAGGATGCCTGCAGTGGATCCCGGAGGGAATCCGAGAAGCTGTTCCGATTCTGAAACAAACCGATCCTCAATGCTTGGATATCCGGAAGTGGGGATGTTCTTGTCGATGCGGAACGACAGGAACACTGTCAACCCATGACCGCTGCGTTGGAACTCCGACATGTTTCAAAGTCATTCGGGCGTTTTCACGCGGTCCAAGATCTCTCCCTGTCGGTTCCTGCGGGCTCGGTTTATGGTTTTTTGGGGCCCAATGGCGCGGGTAAAACTACCACCCTGCGAATGATCTTGGGCATGCTCTCGCCCGACTCCGGTGAACTGTCGGTGCTTGGATCTCCCTCGGCGATGTCGGTTCGCAATCGGGTGGGCTACTTGCCTGAAGAAAAGGGTTTGTACTTCAAGATGACGGCCACCTCTGTCATCGCTTACTTCGCCACGCTCAAAGGACTTTCCAGCGCCCGAGCCAATCAACGAGCCCGAGAGTTGTTGGGTCGATATGGACTAGGAGCTTTCGCGGACAAAAAGGTGGAAACCCTGTCCAAGGGCATGGGACAGAAAGTTCAGGTGCTCGCGTCGATTGCCCACGATCCCGAACTGGTCCTCTTCGATGAGCCGTTTTCCGGCCTTGATCCGGTCAACCAGGAGGTACTGGAGGAAATCCTCATCGATCTCAAGGCCCGGGGTTGCACGATTCTCTTTTCCACTCATGTCATGTCCCATGCCGAGCGTCTTTGTGATCGATTAATCATCCTTGGCGGTGGGCGCGGGCTCTTCGAGGGCACCGTAGCCGAGGCTCGTTCCCTGTTGCCCATTCGGATCACTCTGGAGACTGCGGAGGCCTCGCCCCTGCTGGGAATCCTTCCTGGCGTGCGCTCGATGGAGGCTCACAGCAGCAACCGCTGGCGATTGGAGCTCGAACCCGGGGCGTCTGCCTCGGCGGTGTTGGAATCCTGCTTCGAACGATCGCTCCGATTGCGGCGCTTCGATGTCCAGGATCCGGATCTCCACGAAGTGTTTGTCCATTTGGTAGGTCCGAGTGCCCGGGAGACCGCTTTACGATGAGAAACGCCCTGTTGATTGCGGTTCGCGAATTCCTCGACAACACCCAGACCCGGGGGTTCTGGTTTGGAATCCTGTTGGTTCCGTTGCTCTGGTTGGTCGCTTCCCAGGTGCCGCTGATCCTGGCCCGCAAGGGGACTCCCACCCGCCATGTCGCTCTGATCGATACGACGGCCGGCGAGCGCTTGTTCGATGTGGTTCTCGACCAACTGAAGACGGCTGAATCTCGTCGTGAATTATTTCACTTTCGCGAATGGGCCGCTTCGAGGCTAAAGCCGGGTCAGGCCCTTCCGGCGGTGGATAAACAACCTCAGGCGTGGTCGAGGTTGCAGAAAGATTTGGGGCCGCTGATGAAAGCCGATGCGGGCCAGTTCGCGCCTCCAGCCCCGCTCAATCGTCTGGTAGCACTGCCCTCAGAGTTGCAGTGGCGGGGTGATCTTTCCGAGTTTGAGGGCCGCCTCCGGGACTGGATGAGGGCAGGACGCCTTTTTAAGCCGGTGGGAGTCGACGAAGAAGTACCGCTCTTCGCCGTCGCCATCCTGCAGGACGGACTCACCTCCAATGCACCGCCGATCCTGAGGTTTTGGTCCGTCAATCAGGCCGATACTCAGTTGCAGGACCGTCTGGTTGACGCCCTTTCGAGGAATTTTCGAAGCCGCGAGTACTCCCGATTGGGGATGGACCCATCGAGCATCGCCCGAGTGGAGGGCTCGCAGGCGCAGTTGATGAGTTTTAATCCCCGCAAAGCTGAAGGCGAGGAGCAGGTGGGGGTGGCGGATTTGCTCAGGCAATGGGCTCCCAGTGCATTCGTGTACCTGCTGTGGATCGCCGTGTTCAGCATCTCCCAGATGCTGCTCAATTCACTGATCGAGGAACGCTCTAACCGGATCTTGGAAGTGTTGCTCTCCTCGGTGACGCCGCTCGAGTTGATGACTGGAAAGTTAGTGGGTGTGGCCGCCGTCGGCGCCGTGATGACCCTGGGCTGGATCGGGTCGTTGGTCTTAATGACCTTTTGGACCCTCCACACGGCGGGGGCTGCGGCTATGGCGGCGGATTCCATTGCTCACCGCTTACCTCTGGAGTTGGCCACCTTGCTGCTAGATTCCTGGCTGCTGCCCGCGTTCGTTCTCTATTTTCTGCTCGGCTATCTTTTCTATGCCGCGGTGATTTTGGCTTTGGGCAGCACCTGCAACAATCTAAAGGAGGCTCAGAATTTCACCGGAGTCATCGCCTTGCTGATGATGGTTCCCTTGGTTTCGATCGCCTTTATACCCAAGGATCCGAATGGCCCGGTGGCGACGGTGTTGTCCTGGATACCGCCCTATACGCCGTTCGTGATGATGAACCGGGTCGCGGCCAACCCTCCATTGCGAGAGGTGATAGGGACCCTGGTTCTGTTGCTGCTTTCCGATGTAGCTGTCCTGTGGGGCTGCGCTCGCATTTTCAGGACGGCCGTGTTGCGGACCGGACAGCCCGCCTCCCTAGTGCAATTGGCCCGATGGGTCTTGGGCCGGGATTAGTTTTTTTTGCTAGTGCTGGACTCCTCAACCGGGCTTCCCCTGATTAAGTGTTTCAGAAAAGCAAACCGGCGACTTCCTCAAGGAGTGGAAGTCGCCGGTGTGGAGTCTTTAGGTGAGGAGATTACTGTTTTTCAGGACGCCCTGGACGGCCCTCGCCTTGGGGGCGACCTTCCCGATCAGGTCCACCGGGACCACCAGGACCACCGGGACCACGACCACCCGCCGGTCGAGCCGGTCGGAGTTCTTCTTGGGTGAGTTTGCCGTCACCATTCTTGTCGAGTTTCAGCAAGGCCGTTGCGGCATTCTTGATTTCGTCGGCATCCAGAAGGCCGTCATGATTCTTATCGAGGGCTTCCATCAATGGGGAGACCATCCGCGGCCGTCCGCCAGGACCTTCAGGACCGCCAGGAGGCTGGGGGCGCTCCTCATTTTGGGCGATGGCTGTGAGAGTTGCGCCAGCCAGTGCCAGTGCCAGTAAGGTGTGATTCAGTGTTTTCATCGTGGATGGATAGTGTGTGTTGTTGGAGTGGACGCTTGGCGAACCCTCGCCATGTCGTTCTAGAAACATAAGACGCCACTTCTGTAATGAAATGATGTGTCTCGCGCGGAAAATTGTTAAGCAGGCGTAAATATGTGTCTGGTTCCTCTCGGTGCCGACTAGGCTGCTGGTCATCAAGACCGATGGGTTGCCCTTGTTTTTCTCATGAAATCCAATCACGCCGACTCCGCATCCCGGGACACGCTGCCCCGTATCTTGGTTATCGATGATGACCGGAAGCTTTGCCGCCTGATTCGCGATTATCTCGCTCCCATGGGATATTTGGTGGAGGCCGTTCACACAGGTCCTGAAGGTGTGGACCGTGCGGTTGGGGAGCCGTGGCATGCGATCCTCCTCGATCTCATGCTGCCGGGTTTGGACGGATTCGAGGTTCTTAAACGGATCCGCGCCAAGGTGGACGTGCCTGTGCTGATGCTCACGGCCAGAGGGGACGAAGCCGACCGAATCGTCGGTCTGGAAATGGGAGCCGACGACTACCTGCCCAAGACCTTTTCCACCCGAGAACTCCTGGCGAGATTGCGGGCGGTCACTCGACGCACGGTCCGCACCCCGGGGCCTGATGCCACGTCGGAGGGAGAAGTTGTGGTGGGCCCGCTGCGGGTTCGTCCGGCCTCTCGATCTGCCGTTTTGGGCGATGTCCCGCTGAGCTTGACCCCGGTGGAGTACGACCTGTTGCTCTCGCTCGCCAAGGCCCGTGGACGGGTCAAGACCCGAGAGGCGTTGCTCGACGAGATTCGAGAGCGGGACTACGACGTGTTTGACCGCTCTATCGATGTGCACATCTCGGCACTGCGCAAAAAACTCAACGACGACCCCAAGCATCCGCGCTTCATCCGCACGCTCCGTTCGGCGGGCTACATGATGGTCGATCCGGAGGATCCTGAATGACCCTTCGAATTCCACTGTTCAGCCGTATCCTCATCTGGCTGCTCCTGAACCTGCTTATTTTGGGGGGCGCTTTTGGGGTCTTCCTGTGGACCGAGCTCGGTGGGGAATCGTTGCTGGGCCGGGCCGCAGGGGATCGTTCTCAGGCTCCAGCCGGGGCGTTGATGGCCGAATTGCGGGACCGCCCGATCGTCGAGTGGGAACGGGCGATGGCCCGCTTCGAGGAAGCCTATCCGGTGCGCCTGATGCTGTTGCGGGAAGACGGGTCCCTCTTTTTGGGAGCCAAGCTGGAGGTGCCCGCCGAGTTGGCGCTCCGCCTCCGCGCATTGGCACTGCCGGGCCCTGGTGGGTTTGATGACCGAAGGTCGGGGCCGCCGCCAGGAAAGCCACCCGAGGATCATTTCGAGCCGGGGCCCATGGGAACTCCTGGGCCGCCACCCCAGCGATCCGGGCCGCGGTCCTCGATGGGAGGGCCACGGGTCTTTCTTCGAGCCGGTAGTCCAGCGAAGTATTGGTTGGTCCATGGCAATCCGATTCGTGGACCGGGTCTTCCGCGAGGGGTGCGCATAGCGATGGTCTCGGAGACCTTGTCGGCAGGCGGTTTATTCTTTGATGTCCAATCCTGGTTCTGGGCCGCTTCGGCGGTGATCGCTGTCTCGGTGCTTTGGTGGTTGCCGTTCGTGCGGGGAATCACTCGATCCGTCTCTCAAATCTCGGCCGCAACCGAGCGTATCGCTGAGGGTCGCTTCAATACCGTGGTGCCCGAAGAGCGTGGAGATGAGTTGGGTCGACTGGGCGGTGCGATTAATCGCATGTCGGTCCGGTTGGAAGGCTTGGTGACCGGGCAAAAGCGGTTTCTGGGAGATGTTGCCCACGAGTTGTGCTCGCCACTGGCCCGAATGGAAATGGCACTCGGGATCTTAGAGCAGCGGACTAATGACGACGTCCGGTGCTATGTGGACGACGTGCGTGAAGAAGTGCGTCACATGTCCACCTTGGTGAATGAATTACTCCAGTTCTCCAAGGCGGCGCTGAAACCCGCCGACGCGGAGATGACGTCTCTCCCTCTGGCCGAAATGACTCGCCGGGTGGTGGCTCGGGAGATGCCCGAGGCGCTCAATCTCACTGTGCAGGTGCCTGAGGAGTTGCGGGCCATGGGGCATCCGGAACTCGTGGAGCGAGCCATGGGGAATCTCGTGCGAAACGCCCGTAATCATGCTGCCGCCCACGGTCCCATACAAATCGAGGCCGTGTCTTCGGGCCCGCACCAGGTGCTCTGGCGAGTTGTGGATTCCGGCCCGGGCGTCTCTGAATCCGATTTGAGCCGATTGGGCGAACCGTTTTATCGGCCTGATCAGTCCCGTTCGAGCGATACCGGAGGCACAGGTCTGGGTTTGGCCATCGTGAAGACGTGCATGGTCGCTTGTCAGGGACGCCTCGAATTAACCCGAGGCCGGGAGCGTGGATTGGTGGCGACTTTGGTCCTTAAATCGACCTCTGAGTCGCGATTCACCGGAGCCGCCAACGGCGAATAAACGCTTTCCGCGTTTGCGGTGGGAGGGATTCCGGGTCTATCCATGTCCGCGATGCGGATTACGAACCTCAACCCAGACAACGACATCGGAGCAAGTGCCTGGATGCTCTCCGTTGATGGGCACCAACTTTTGATGGACGCCGGGACCCACCCGAAGCGCGAAGGCCTTTCCTCTCTCCCACTGTATGAATCGGTGAAGGATTTGGAGGTTGATGCCATCGCGCTGACCCACTGCCACCATGATCATGTCGGATCGCTACCGGTGGCCCTTCAGTATTTCCCCCATGCTCGGGTGCTCATGACGGACCTGAGCTACTTCATCGTTGAGCGAGTCCTTCATAATTCGGTCAACGTGATGGTTCGCCAGCGCGATGAGTTGGGAATCCGCGAATACCCGCTCTATACGCATGAAGAAGTGGACGATTACGCCCCAGTCTTTCAGGGCTTTGGCTATCGTCGTGAGATCGAGTGGGCTCAGTTTGCCCGCAGCCAGGGGACCACTCCGGGGCGCCGGAATGGACCTTCCTTAGAATTTTTCGACGCGGGTCATGCCTTGGGCTCGGCGGGTGTTCTGGTGCGGGGTCGCAAGCAGAGCATGTTTTATTCGGGCGATGTCTGTTTTCACGACCAGACCCTTCTTCGTGCTGCGGATTTCGAGGGCGTGCGCGCCGATGTGTTGGTGATGGAAACAACTCGAGGGGCGCGTCAATTACCCCCTAATTTTAGTCGAGATCAGGAGCTGGAACGTCTGGCCGAGGAAATCAACCGGGTTCTGGCCCGCAAAGGCACGGTACTCATACCGGCCTTTGCGCTGGGGCGCACCCAAGAGATCCTCGCCTACCTTGCTCTGCTCATGCGGGCTGGAAAACTCCGGGAACAACCGGTGTACATCGGGGGGTTGGGACGGGTCTTCACCGAGATCTACGATCTTCAGTCCAACCGGACCAATCGGCATCATCCGAACCTCAAGCTGACCAATGCGCTGAACATCCAGGTGGTCTCCACCAAAGACATCGAATCCATGTCGCTGCGTGGCGGCAGGATTTTCGTCATGACTGCCGGTATGATGAGCGAAAACACCGGAGCCCACGCCTTGGCTGCACGTATTGTGGGCGAGGAGCGGCATGGTATTTTCTTTGTAGGCTACGCCGACTCGGAGACCCCGGGTGGTCGTCTTAAAGCGGCCAAGCATGGTGAGCGATTCCATTTCAGCCCTTCGGTTGGAAAGTTGAATCGAAACTGCGAGGTCTTCGACTTCGACCTAACCGCGCACGCCCATCGTGACGACCTCATGAACATGGTTTCAGAGATCAATCCCCGCGTGGTGGTCTTGGGTCATGGCGACACCCAAGCCAAGGGTTGGATTTGTGAGCAGATCCAAACGCGACATCCCAAAATTCAGGTGCTGCAACCAGCACCGGGTGAAGCCTTGGAAGTGTAATCCTAGCAGGGAAGCTGCGTCATGAGCCCGGTGCCGATGCTCTTGGGGTGTTTCCTTTTGCTGTATTTGTCCGAGTTCTTGGTTTGGGTGCGCTCCGACGCCTGGCTCTTCAGGCGTCGTGGGCGCGGTTGGGAGGCGCTCACCCAAGGGGGGCTGATATCTTCATCGCGTGGATCTCTGCATTGGGTGTACCCGGTCCCTCAGATGGGTCGGGCCTATTCGGTCCGAACCTCTGCGCCCACAGGCTCGACTGGTTCGACCGCCCTCAGGGCTCCCATCGACACAGCTTTCAGTGTGGTGGAGATCGGCAGGCGCTATCAGAGCGTTGAGGAGGCGTTCCAGCCGCTCCGCTGGACCTCCTGGTGTCTGTGGGGGCTGGTCTGGATCGTGTGCCCGGTGCTGCTGAAGTTTTTGGGACTCCCATCAACGCTTTGGATATTAAGTTCCGGAGCGTTGATTCTCATGGTCACCAACGCCTGCCTCCTTGCCCGAATCCACGGCAAAATCTTCTCAGAGTTTGGAGACGAGCGCCTGAGGTTGGTGCTCTCCGCGAGTCTCTCTCCGCTGGCGGCGATTCGGTCTTTGGATCTCGCTCAGAAGATGGCTCTGGACGGCTTTCACCCGTTGGCTGTGGCAGCGGCTCTACCCGGTTTTCAGGGTTGGGAAACCTTAGCGGCCGACCAATGGCGTCGGTTACGGTATTCAGTTACTTCGGAGAATCCCGCTGGTGGCACTCCTGTTGATGCTCCCAGTTCTGTTGAGGTTCGTGCGGCCATTGAGGTCTTGGCTCGCCAGCGCGGTGTTGATCCTGCCCTCTGGGACATTGCTCCTAGGGCCGAGGACCCCGCTCACACCCAATATTGCCCGCGATGTCGAACGCAGTTCACCCGGCAAGCGACCCTTTGCCGCGATTGCCATTGGACCGCGCTGCTGCCGATTTGCCGGTAACAGCGGTGTCCGTCCCCCGGGACGTAGATCCCTAGTCACTGAAGCTACACAAGACTTAGTGCAGAATGCACAAATCGTGGCGATGCCCCATCAGTTCGCTATCGCGGTCGAGAAACCAATCCAGACGGGAGTTTGTCTCATCTAGGTCAATCTCCCGGGCCATGATCAGATAGGTTGCGTAATGGTTGCCCTCCGTTTCCACCAACGACTGATAGAAGCGCGATAGATCCGGAGCCTCGTTGGCGAGGTAGGTTGCGAGGATTTGGAATTTCTCGCAGCTACGCCCCTCGATCAAAGTGCACACAACCAAGTGGTCGATGGCTGACTCACGGCGCCCCTGACGAACGCCCCGCATCATGCCTGTAATCCACTCGCTACGCTGCGGTTGGCCAAAAGCCCAGCCCCGTTGCTCCAGAAGCCCTAGAACCAATTCGAAGTGTTCTAACTCCTCAATCGCGATCCGGTTCAGGATGTGAACCTTCGGAAAAAGCTCTCGGTACTTCTCGAGATGAATGGCCGTGCTTGCTGCCTTTCGCTCGAGATGAGCGTGATCTACCAGCAAATCGTGCAGACAGCGGGTCACTCGAGGGGCCCATTCCGGATCAACTGAACGACGCAGCATCAGCATGGCGCACTCTACAGCGAACTCGATGGTTAGATAAAGCAGATCGAGACGTTCCGGAAAATCCTAGATCCCCAGGGGAATCCAGCGGGCCTCAGTCACTCTCCCGGGCGCTCGAAATCAATCTGGCGCAGCGCTCATGACGAATAACAGGAGGGCCTTCTCAGACCCCAAAAACCCGTCTCAGATAGACAAAAACACGAAAACCCCCATTAAAACCGCATCTCCAACACCTGATCAGTGGTCGTTTTTTATGGTTCCATCGCTGTTTCAGCGGGGGAATCGAATCGGGAAACGGGTGTCCCTAGGCAGCGTCGTGAAAATATCTTCCAAAGATTGTGGAGCAAAACCCCAATGAAACAGCCTGTTCCTGATCAGTTTCAAAAATTTCACCAGAAAGGTGTTGTCAGTCTGAAGGTCCTAGGCTTAACTGTACTCGTTCTTACGAACAACGCGGTTAAAAGCCGCTGAGTTCATCAGCCGGATCGGATTGAAGCTGAAATAATCTTCAATCACATTTTTCGTCGCCTGAAAGGGTGGTTTTCAACCGAAAGGTTGGTATTCTGAGTTATAAAACTTTAATACGAGGTAAAACTCGTGTTAAAAAGCTCGGAGCGAAAGTGACAATTCGCTGAGTTCATTGAAAATTGAAATGCACGATGAGTGAAGAGCCCGGCAGCTGAGCAATCAGTTGCCACAAAAAATAGTTCTCGCAGTAAGCCTTCCTGGTAAAACAGGTTGTGTCGAAAAGGGGACTACAACGTTATATTTATACGGAGAGTTTGATTCTGGCTCAGAACGAACGCTGGCGGCGTGGATAAGACATGCAAGTTGAACGGTTGATTTAGGGTAGCAATATTCTGAGTTAGCAGTGGCGTAAGGGTGCTTAACACGTGGGTAATCTGCCGCGAAGTGTGGGATAACTCGCTGAAAGGCGAGCTAATACCGCATGTGATTTTCTTGAGGCATCTCAGGAAATTCAAACATGGGTCGCAAGACCTGTGGTTTCGCGATGAGCCCGCGGCCTATCAGCTAGTTGGCGGGGTAAAAGCCCACCAAGGCTAAGACGGGTAGCTGGTCTGAGAGGACGACCAGCCACACTGGAACTGAGACACGGTCCAGACACCTACGGGTGGCAGCAGTCGAGAATTTTTCACAATGGGGGAAACCCTGATGGAGCGACGCCGCGTGGGGGATGAAGGGCTTCGGTTCGTAAACCCCTGTCATTGGCGAACAAGTGTTGCATTCTAATACAGTGTAACTTGATAGTAGCCGAAGAGGAAGGGACGGCTAACTCTGTGCCAGCAGCCGCGGTAATACAGAGGTCCCGAGCGTTGTTCGGATTCACTGGGCGTAAAGGGTGCGTAGGTGGTTGGTTAAGTTTGAGGTGAAAGCTCCGAGCTCAACTCGGAAAATGCCTTGAAGACTATCTGACTAGAGGATTGGAGGGGAGATTGGAATTCTCGGTGTAGCAGTGAAATGCGTAGATATCGAGAGGAACACCAGTGGCGAAGGCGAATCTCTGGACAATTCCTGACACTGAGGCACGAAAGCCAAGGGAGCAAACGGGATTAGATACCCCGGTAGTCTTGGCTGTAAACGGTGCGCACTTGCTGTGAGCGGATTCGACCCCGCTCGTGGCGTAGTTAACACGATAAGTGCGCCGCCTGGGAAGTACGGTCGCAAGATTAAAACTCAAAGAAATTGACGGGGGCCTGCACAAGCGGTGGAGTATGTGGCTTAATTCGATGCAACGCGAAGAACCTTACCTGGCCTTGACATGCAAATAGTAGGAGCCTGAAAGGGTGACGAGGTAGCAATACCAGTTTGCACAGGTGCTGCATGGCTGTCGTCAGCTCGTGTCGTGAGATGTTGGGTTAAGTCCCGCAACGAGCGCAACCCCTACGTCCTGTTGCCACCCATTCGAAAGGATGGAGCACTCTGGACGGACTGCCTCGCTTCAACGGGGAGGAAGGTGGGGATGACGTCAAGTCAGTATGGCCCTTACGGCTAGGGCTGCACACGTACTACAATGCCCGATACAAAGGGGCGCAAACCGGCGACGGGGAGCAAATCCTAAAAATCGGGCCCAGTTCAGATTGCTGTCTGCAACTCGACAGCATGAAGCCGGAATCGCTAGTAATGGCGCATCAGCTACGGCGCCGTGAATACGTTCCCAGGCCTTGTACACACCGCCCGTCACATCATGAAAGCCGTCTGTACCCAAAATCGCTGAGCCAACCGCAAGGAAGCATGCGCCTAAGGTATGGATGGTGATTGGGATGAAGTCGTAACAAGGTAGCCGTAGGGGAACCTGCGGCTGGATCACCTCCTTTCTAAGGAGAAAACCAGATGGCTAGTTTTACTAGATTCATCTAGGTCGACAACTCGTAAGAGTTGACTCTCCTCATCGTGCATTTCAATTCTCAGTGGTTCTTTTATAATTTGCTTTGGTTCTGCCTGAGAGCAGCTATGGCCAATAATAAGGTAAGTCTAGCTGAAATTAATTTCTGGCTGAATGGAAACCTTGGGGTTGTAGCTCAGTTGGTAGAGCGGTAGCTTTGCAAGCTAAAGGTCGGGAGTTCAATTCTCCCCAGCTCCACCATCCCCAGCTCCAACATCAGCAGTGACCTAGATCCAACGTTTGACTGTCCAGGTAATCTGGAGGTTAGTTAATGGATAATCTTAAAGGGCCTGTAGCTCAGTTGGTTAGAGCATGCGCTTGATAAGCGCAGGGTCACTGGTTCGAGTCCAGTCAGGCCCACCAAAGCAAAAAATACGAATTTTGAATTTGTGCACTTCAATGGGTACAAATTCTTGAGTTCTTTGAAAACTGCATATGTAAGGGTAAAACAGTGAATCGTCGAGACACCGGAAGGATATGTGAAAGGTTCTTAACCGAACTCAGTAACACAAGCACTCCGATTAGTAAATTTGTGATCAAGCTAGTAAGGGCAGAAGGTGAATGCCTTGGTTCCAAGAGGCGATGAAGGACGTAGTAAGCTGCGATAAGCCATGGTTAGCCGCAAACAGGCGTTAACCCATGGATCTCCGAATGGGGCAACCCTACCGTTTACGGTAACTGCCGGATGAATTCATAGTCCGTCAGAGCGACACGAGGTGAAGTGAAACATCTCAGTAACCTCAGGAAAAGAAAACGACGTGATTCCGTAAGTAGTGGCGAGCGAAAGCGGAAGAGCCTAAACCAGAGAAACTTGTTTCTTTGGGGTTGTGGGAGCCCGATATGGGAGAATGAAAGCGAGCTTAACAGCCTTGAAAGGCTGGCCATAGACCGTGAAAGCCGGGTGAGCGAAGTTGACAGACCCCTAGGGAATTCCCAAGTAACGCGATGCACGTGAAACTTCGCGTGAATCTGTCCAGACCACTGGATAAGGCTAAATACTCCTTGGAAACCGATAGTGAACAAGTACCGCGAGGGAAAGGCGAAAAGAACCCCTGCTAGGGGAGTGAAATAGATCCTGCAACCCTCTGCCTACAATGTGTCGGAGCACCGAAAGGTGTGACGGCCTGCCTTTTGCATAATGAGTCTGCGAGTTATTGTCAGTGGCCAGCGTCAGCCTTTCTGAGGTGGATGCGAAGCGAAAGCGAGTACGAAGTGTGCGTTAAGTCGCTGGCAATAGACCCGAAGCGGAGGTGATCTACTCTTGAGCAGGTTGAAGCCCAGGTAACACTGTGTGGAGGACCGAACTCGTGGATGTTGAAAAATCCTGAGATGACTTGAGAGTAGGAGCGAAAGACTAATCAAACCCCGTGATAGCTGGTTCTCTCCGAAATCGCTTGAGGGCGAGCGTCGAGTAAGTAAACCGTGGAGGTAGAGCACTGGATGGCTTAGAGTCCACACCAGGATATCAAAACCAATCAAACTCCGAATTCCACGGGATCCAATACCTCGGCAGTCAGACGGTGGGGGATAAGCTCCATCGTCGAAAGGGCAACAGTCCAGCCCGCCGGCTAAGGTGCCCAAACGTTGTTAAGTGGAAAGGATGTGAAGTTACTTAGACAGTGAGGATGTTGGCTTAGAGGCAGCCACCATTTAAACAGTGCGTAATAGCTGACTCATCGAGTGATTTTGCGCCGAAAATGATTGGCGATAAATAACGTACCGAAGCCGCGGATAGCAATTTGGTTCGCCAAATTGTTGTGGTAGGAGAGCGTGAACGGTGCAGTGAAGCAGAACCGAAAGGGGACGTGGAGCGCCGTTCAGTGAGAATGCAGACACGAGTAGCGATAAACCAGATGAGAATTCTGGTCGCCGTAAACCCAAGGTTTCCTGGGCTAGGTTCGTCCTCCCAGGGTCAGTCGGGAGCTAAGATGAGGTCGTAAGACGTAATCGATGCACAGCTGGTCAACATTCCAGCACCGATGTGGTTCAAACCGTTAGTGACGCAAGGAGAAAAGTGGCAAGATTATTGAAAAATCTAGCTTAGGGGCAACCTGAAGCAAGTCACCAGACAACTTGTCTAGAAAAGCTAACGGCCCTTTTCCACATTGCCCGTACCGCAAACCGACACAGGTGGGTGGGTGTAAATGCACCAAGGCGCGCGAGAGAGACCTCTCTAAGGAACTCGGCACATTAGCCCCGTAACTTCGGGAAAAGGGGTGCTCGCTTCGGCGAGCCACAGTAAATTGCGTTTAGCGACTGTTTAACAAAAACACAGCACTCTGCCACGTCGTTAAGACAACGTATAGGGTGTGACAAGTGACCAATGCGGAAAGATCAAGGCAAGTTGTTAGCCGCAAGGCGAAGCTCCGAACCTAAGTCCCCGTGAATGTCGGCCGTAACTATAACGGTCCTAAGGTAGCGAAATTCCTTGTCGGGTAAGTTCCGACCTGCACGAATCTTGTAACGACTGAACGACTGTCTCGGAGAGGTTCTCGGCGAAACTGTAATGGCGGTGAAGATGCCGCCTGCCCGCAGTAGGACGGAAAGACCCTATGCACCTTTACTGTAAGCTCGTATTGGCTTCTGATTGATGATGCTTAGCGTAGGTGGGAGACTTTGAAGGCACGGTTTCGGTTGTGCTGGAGTCAAAATGTGAAACACCACTCTTTGTCAATTAGGAGTCTAACCTCGATCCCGTTAGCCGGGCGAGGGACAGTGCGTGCGGGTCAGTTTGGCTGGGGCGGCTTCCTCCCAAATGGTAACGGAGGAGCGCGAAGCTGGGCTCAGCATGGTTGGCAACCATGCGTCGAGCGTATGGGTATAAGCCCGGTTAACTGCGAGACCTACAAGTCAAGCAGATGCGAAAGCAGGCCCAAATGATCCGATGGTTGAATGTGGAATTGCCATCGCTCAACGGACAAAAGGTACGCTAGGGATAACAGGCTGATCGGGACCAAGAGTTCACATCGACGTCCCGGTTTGGCACCTCGATGTCGGCTCATCGCATCCTGGGGCTGGAGAAGGTCCCAAGGGTCCGGCTGTTCGCCGGTTAAAGCGGTACGCGAGCTGGGTTCAGAACGTCGTGAGACAGTTCGGTCCTTATCCACTGTGGGCGGAGGAAACTTGAGGGGTTCATTCCTTAGTACGAGAGGACCGGGAATGACGCACTTCTGGTGTGGCAGTTGTCGTGTCAACGGCATCGCTGCGTAGCCACGTGCGGAAGGGATAAGCGCTGAAAGCATCTAAGTGCCAAGCCCATCCCAAGATATGGTTTCCCGGACGTAAGTCCCTAAAGACACCAGGCAGACTACCTGGTTGATAGGCTGGGCGTGCAAGCTCCGTGAGGGGTTGAGCGGACCAGTACTAATCAGTCGTGAGGCTTGATTGCTTCGTTATTCTTCAAATAGTCAAATATTTGAAAAAAGAAGCACACTCGTTTCGACGATTCAGACTCCTACATATGCAGTTTTCAGAGAACCAAGCAGACTTGTTCTCTTAAAATTTTTACGGTGGCCATAAAGCGGTGGCCCGACCCGATCCCATCCCGAACTCGGCCGTCAAACACCGCATTGCCGATGGTAGTGCTTGTATAGCTTGCGCGAGAGTAGGTAGCCGCCGAACCTTTCCTAAGCCGGACTCCTCAAGAGTCCGGCTTTTTTCGTGTCTGATGAGATCTGACTTAGATTAATTCTGATTGGAATGATTCTGTAGTGGGTTGAAACAAATTTTGGTGCAAAAATCATCGTGTAAAAATCATGGTACTCGATTGGTTTCTGATACCGCATCAGGTTTCAACCGGCCGACGATTACTTGGATTGAATTGAGCTATGCCAACCTACGAATACGTTTGTGTGAAGTGCAAAGGGCAGTTCGACGTGTCACAGCGAATGAGCGATGCGCCGCTGACTGAATGCCCCAAAGACAAGTGTCCTCAGAAAAAATGGGGCAAAGGTAAGGTTAAACGCGGAGTTGGCGGAGGTTCCGGCCTGATCTTTAAAGGTTCCGGGTTTTATATTACCGACTATCGCAGCTCTGGTTATAAGTCCTCGGCTGCAAGTGATTCTAGTTCCGGAGCTGCGGCAGCCAAGCCAACACAATCTCCGACTCCATCTCCGGCCCCGAAATCACCCTCTACCTGAGGGGTGTTCGCAAACCGTTGAATTCATGAGGAGATTCTTCGGTGTCATTCCATTTCTCTGGCTCCTATTTGCGGGCAATTGGGGTGCCGAAGCCCAAGTAGGTTCGATTTCGCGTCGGCCCAAGAGCGTGCCGACTCGAAGTAGATCGGGCCAGTTTTTGGTTTTAGGCGAAGCTTCTGCCTCGGATGAAAGAGCGCCGAATCCGATTCTAATTCCTTTGGGTTCTCAGCGATCGGTTGCTTTCACCCCTTTGCGTCCCTTGGACTCTCAGGGGGTGGCGACCCTCAGCCCCCCAATCATTTCTGTAGCCTGCGAGAGAATCAAATCAGAGGTGCTTCGGATTCTAAAGATCGAAGATCGCTTCAACGGTTCGATCGTGGTTCGGCTTTTCCCGGCCGATAAAAGGCGCCCTCCTTCAACTATTGTTGCCACTCAATTTTCCGATGGGTGGCGCTATACTTTGGAGATTCAGGATCGAGTGCATTGGACATTGCTGGTCCGAACGACTGTGGAGGTCCTACTCTTAGAAATCGCCAATCGAGGAAATGGGGGGCAATTGAATCCTATTCCGCTGTGGTTGTCTGAAGGGGTCACGACCTTGCTCATCGGGGAATCGAGTAGGGAATTGGTTCCGCAATTGAACCGTGAATTTAAGGATTCTAACCGTTCCATGGATCCTTTGGTGGCCATTGCAGCCAAAACGGTAGGGCGTTCGCCTTTGGGATTTGATGCATTGGCGTTTCCGACCGATGCGATGGTGAACGACACCAACCAATTTCAATTATTTCAGGGTTCTGCTGCGTTGTTCGTTCATCATCTTCGGTCGAAAGGGGGAGGTTCTGGTTCTTTGGGTGCGTTGGTTTTCGCCTTCAATCGTTCCTTGAACTGGCAGACCGCTCTTCTGAAGACTTATCCTGCTGAATTTCAGAGTTTGCTGGATGTTGAGAAATGGTGGGCGGTGACCTCTGTCGCTTTCTACGCCCAGAATGCGTCTCGCTTCATTACAACAGAGACTCTCGATCGGCATTTGCGAGCTATCCTTCAAGAGACGGTCGAGGTTGCAAGGTCCACGAACTCTCCGTTAGGCAGGCGAGTTCTGCGTCTTTCTGAGACAATTGAGCAATGGCCTTTAGCCTCTCAGATGCCGGTGCTCGAACGGAAAACCACCCAATTGCGGTATCTTTCTAATTTGGGATTCCGATATTTCTCACGCCAGGGCGGCGGCGGTACAGAGCCTGAGATGCGGGTTCGCTTTGAACAGGTCCGCCGCCTTCAAGAGATCCTGGATCCTTACCAGAGGGAACGCAGTAGCACTGGCAACTTGGCCCGACGGGGAGACGTGGATCCTCGGATTCGGGTCTTGGTTCAGGGTGCTGCCGACCGGTTGCGCCTCTTGGAAACGAACATTCTCGGCCCTCCCTGATAATCGAAGTCATGGACTTGTCGAGGAATAGTCCAACAGTTTTAGCAGCGTTCCGGAATCCACGGAAAGTTGCCGGTTTGGAACCCGAAGTTTTGACGGATCCTTGAATCCGTTGCCTTCCAGGATGAGCGCCCGCGTTTCTTTCTTCTTCCAGATGAGGCTAAATACTTCCGGGGTCCACCAGAGTTGATCGGAATTCGTTTGGGGCAACCGATAAGCTCAGACCGGCTCGATGATCCGTTGAGTTTTTGGGCTTAGTGGTTTTCACACCGTCACTGACACAAGAGACGCGGCTTTCAGCGAAAGCCCTTTCCTCGACCCTCGATTTTCAATCTCCGTCGATCTTTTCCAAATCAGGTTTGATTGTTGAGACCAATTCCGCTCGGATTTGGTGCATGAGCACCTTCGGTTTCTGCGCCGCACTGGCCTTAGCGCTGGTAAGCCCGATTCTGGCCCAATCGCCAGTTGGATCCGGACCTTCTTCTTCAACTTGGATGCCTCCGGAATCGTCATTCAAAAAAGCAATTCTGGATGAGGATGCCTTGGTGGATGGGGTCCGAAAAGACACTATTGTCGATCCCATGGAACTCACGGTGGCACCGGATGGGCGCGTGTTCTGGGTTGAACGAGCAGGTGTTGTTAAGCTCTGGAAGCCCGACACCAAATCCACCGTGGTTGCCGCAAAGTTGGCAACGTTCACCGGCCTTGAAGACGGCGCGCTGGGCATCACCTTGGATCCGGCGTTTGCCAAGAATCAATGGATCTACGTGAACCGCTCTCTACCCGAGACCACCACCAACTCTCAGGGAAAGGTGGGCATCATTCGGGTTGCTCGTTTTACTGTGAAGGGCGATCAACTGGATCTTGCCTCCGAGACACCCATCATTGATGTCGAGACCCAGCGGGAACAGTGCTGCCATGTCGGTGGATCGTTGACTTTCGACTCCGCGGGTAACCTCTACATGTCGATTGGTGACAACACCAACCCGTTCGACTCCGATGGGTTCTCTCCGCACGATGAGCGTGTTGGCCGTTACCCTTGGGATGGTCAGCGAAGTGCCGCGAATGCAAATTCTTTGGTCGGCAAGGTGCTTCGAATTAAACCTCGCCCGCAAGGCGGCTACGACATCCCTAAAGGGAACCTCTTCAAACCCGGCACTGCCGGCACTCGCCCAGAGGTTTATGTGATGGGTAATCGAAATCCGTTCCGCGTCTCGGTGGACCGCAAGACAGGATATCTTTATTGGGGAGAAGTTGGGCCAGACTCCGGACATGCCGATGCGAAGCGTGGATCCGCTGGTTTCGATGAAGTGAATCAGGCTCGCAAGCCCGGATTTTTCGGTTGGCCCCTGTTCGTCGGAGACAACCGAGCTTACACGAAGGTGAACTTTGTCGATCGCCAACGCGGCACCGACGCCCGTCAAGCCTATGACCAGGTCCGCAAGAAGATCGAGGAGATGAAAAAGAAGGGCGAGACCAATAATCTTCCTGAATTGCCGACGAAGCCGGAGGCCTGGGATCCGAAGGGAATAGTGTTTGACCCGGAGCACCCCAAGAACACATCGCCTAACAACACGGGCATCCAAGACCTCCCCCCTGCGCAACCGGCGTTTATCTATTATCCGGCGTCGGCTTCGACTCGTTTTCCGGCGGTCGGCTCTGGGGGGCGGACCGCCATGGCCGGACCGGTCTATTACTACGATCCGAAGAACCCATCAGCGCATCGGTTACCCAAACAGTTCGATCACACACTCTTCATCTATGAATGGTCCCGAAACTGGATCATCGCTGTGAAGTTGGATGAGAACGATAACATCGCCAAGACTGCCGACGGCAAGTGGATGATGGAACGCTTCATGCCTGCGACGACCTTCAAGCGGCCCATGGACTTGGAATTGGGTGCCGATGGTTGTCTCTATCTCATCGAGTACGGCAAGGACTGGGGCAACAATTCGGACACGAAAATTGTTCGGATTGAGTATCACGGTTCGAGTGGTTCCTAGGTCTGATGTCTTCAGCCCAGACCCATTCATTCGACTTCATCGTTCTCGGGAGCGGTGTGGCCGGGCTGACCTACGCTCTTGAGGTGGCCCACCGAGGTAAGGTGGCCATCATCACCAAGAAGAATCGCGCCGATTCCAATACAAACTGGGCGCAGGGCGGTATTGCGGCGGTCACGAGCCGAGAGGACAGCTTCGAGATGCATGTCCAAGACACGCTTGAGGCGGGGGCGGGTTTGTGCCGTGAGTCCGCGGTGCGAACCATTGTTCAAGAAGGCCCTGAGCGTATTGCCGAGTTAATGCGGTTGGGGGCGCAGTTCAGCGAACGAGACATTCCAGGTGGAGGTGGCCGCCGCGAATTGGACCTCACCAAAGAAGGAGGGCATTCTAAGCGGCGGATCCTGCACGCTGCCGATGCTACGGGCCGTGAGATCGAGCGGGCCCTCCTTGCCGCGGTGGCCGCCAGTCCAGCGATCACCGTGTTTGAAAACCATCTGGTGATCGACCTGATCACCACGGCCAAACTGGGGTTGGCTGGCCCCAACCGGTGCATCGGAGTCTATGTGCTCAACAATCCCGAGGGGCGGGTTGATGTGTTTCAGTCGCCCGCGGTGCTGCTGGCAACCGGGGGGTGTGGCAAAGTTTATCTCTACACCACCAACCCAGACATCGCCACCGGGGATGGCATAGCGATGGCCTATCGAGCAGGGGTTCCCATCCTGAACATGGAGTTCATCCAGTTTCACCCCACCTGCCTCTTCCATCCGCAGGCTAAGTCCTTTCTGATCTCGGAAGCAGTCCGAGGCGAGGGAGGTGTGTTGCGCACCCCGGGAGGTGAGCGTTTCATGCAGCGCTATGATGCCCGACTGGAACTGGCGCCTCGGGACATCGTGGCTCGAGCTATCGACTCGGAGATGAAACGAACCGGAGCCGACTGCGTGTATCTGGACATCACCCACCGATCGCGTGAATTCATCCTGAGTCATTTTCCCACGATTCATGCTCGATGCCTTGAGTTCGGTATCGACATGACCAAGGACTGGATTCCAGTCGTTCCGGCGGCCCACTATCAGTGCGGAGGGGTGGCTACCGATTTGGATGGGCAGACTTCTCTGGACGGACTGTTTGCTGTGGGCGAAGTGGCCTGCACTGGCCTCCACGGAGCCAATCGACTGGCGAGCAATTCATTGCTGGAGGCCTTGGTTTGTTCGCACCGAGCTGCCCAGCGGGTCCTCACATTGCCGGGAAGCGGTGGGTCTATAGCGATCCCGCCTTGGCAGACGGGTCGGGCGACAGACCCTGACGAAATGGTTGTCGTTTCACATAATTGGGACGAGATCCGTCGGTTAATGTGGGATTATGTGGGCATTGTCCGCACCACTAAGCGTCTCCGGCGGGCACAGAAACGATTGGCCAATCTTCAGGAAGAGATTCGAGAGTATTACTGGGATTTCATCGTTACGGCCGATTTGCTCGAGTTGAGAAACTTGGCCACCGTGGCGGAAATTATTGTGGCCAGTGCTTTGCAGCGGACCGAAAGTCGCGGACTTCATTGCAATCGGGACTTCCCCGAATCTGATCTGCGTTGGACCCAGGTGGACACGCGAGTGTGTCGCGAGGAGTGAGCGCTTAAGTTGCTGAGGAATTATTCCGATGTTCGAGGAAGGCCTAAGTCTGGGCCTAGCGCGGCCGTTTCTCATGTCTGATACATCGGTTCAAACAAACCTTCGTCAGGCGTGGTTTACCTCGGTTGTAGCGATCGTTAGCATCGCAGTCCTAGGGTTGATCCTGGAAATTGCCCTAGGCTCCAAGCCCGCTGAAGTGTTCAACAAGCACTCAAGTGCCCGGGACGGCGCTGAGCAGGTTCGAATAGAACTGAAGTTTTTGGGAAAGCTGCTCGCAGACGATCCAGACTCCTATCCTGCTGATTTGTCTCGGCGATTGGCTGGTATGAGGGAGTCCATGACGGCCGGTATGCAGTTGTTGGGCAAGTCCGGACTCAAGCCCGACAATCTGAAAACGTTCCAACAGTTGGAAGTTTGCTTCCAGGAGAGGTTCTTGCCCGATTTTATCAATTTTCGCCAACCCTATGGTGATCAAGATCGGCCTAAAATTCGGGCTAGTCTGAAGGGGTCGCGCGACGATTTGGAATCCAGACTGAATGTGCTTGAACGTGATCTGATCAAATATTCGACCAAGGATTTTAAGGAGACGAGCCAGATTAAGGTGATGGGGGCCTGTGGGGGAGTTGTTCTCGGAGTGATGGGGCTCGCGTTGCTCTGGTTTCAGGTTCGATCCCTGCAGAAGGCCATTCTGCAGACTGCCCCGGTGAGTGGTGCTGATGCTAAGATGACTGAGAATATTGCCAAGTATGCGACCCGAATCCGTGAGTTAGAGGGTTCCAACAAGTTGTTGAGGTCCGAAGCGGATAAATTGGCTCCGCTCGCCGATGAGGTAGTCACTTTACGACAGCAGGGAGCAGGAACCCCTTGGGAGATCTGGTTGAAGGCAATTCATGGACGCGGACGTTCTTCACTAGGTAAGGGCGGGCAGTTGGGCATTGTGCTGGAACTTCTTCCCGACGAGATCCTGAGCCTGGAATCCTCACTCAGGGAGCACACGGAGTTCGTTCGAATCGAAGCGCCTTCTGAAGCGGACAAGCCATCTCGATCCCGACACACTGTTTTGGTCGTGGACGAAGACTTTGGGAATCGTGCCCGCTTGTTGGCGTGCGTCTCGGGGCTCGACCTCGAAGCGGCGGAAGCACCTTCGACCCAGGAAGCGTGGAAGATGATGAATGGTGGTTTAGTGGTCCGGTTGTGTTTGGTGGGGGGTAATGGTGGCGAAATTTCGGGGGCCGATTTCGGTCAACGGGTTAAATCCGACCCGCGCTTCTCCGAGGTGGAGATAATTCTCTGCTCGGCCTTAACGAACTTAGAGGAGTTGACCAAGACCCTGGAAGAGGTGGCGGCAAGCAAGATACCCTTGGAGGAGGCTCAGGAACAGTCGGGGCTTAATAGCCACGCTTACGGCAAGATGCTTCAGGCGGTCAATACCGAGACCAAGGAGACGCTCACCTTCGCCCGCACCGCCCTCTCCCACGGTCAACGCAAATCGGCTTGGAGCCGCATCACGTCGCTGAAGGAAACAGCGAACATGATCGGTGATAAAAGGCTCAACAATGCCATCGCCTCCGTCGAGAAAGAGATGGATCGCGGGGATGTGTTCTTCATCACCACCGAATTGGAGCGTCTGGATCTAGAGAATCAGCGTTTGAGCAAGTTGGCTGAACAACTTTTGGCTTCGGCACCGAAGGCCATGAATCCGGGAGAGGTCAACCTGAGCGGGGGTAACTAGAGCACAGAAACACCGGCATTATCTCAGAAATATCGCTTTCAGAAAAATTGCTTATCCGATTTAAACCACCCAGCCCGGCCTGTCAGGTCTGTCGGGCAGATTCTGTAGCCGATGTCTTGGAAGTAGTGATTCATCTCCGAGCGGTCCGGTCCAAGGGGGATGGTACGTCTCCACGAGCCTGAGATGGGCTGGGGGCTGGCCTTAAGGGGGCTGTCTCTGAACCTCGACCGTTCAAGTCACTTCGGACTGCGTTTGGCTACCGCGGGTGAGCGCTAAGAACGCCGCTTCCAGTGTTCCGGTTGTTTGTGATCGCGCGCGCAGTTCGTCGGCGCTGCCGCAAGCGATCACTTGTCCTTGGTGGAAGATCCCGATCCGGTCGGCCATCTCTTCAGCGACGCTAACCTGATGGGTGCTGAGAAAGATGGTCATGCCCGCGGTCGCCCGTTCCCGAAGGATATCTTTCACAACCCGTGCATGGTGCGGGTCGAGGCCCACCATCGGTTCGTCAATGATGAAGACTTCGGGGCGGTGGAGCAGCGCGCTGGCGATGGCGATTCGTTGCCGTGTGCCATGGCTGAGGGATTCAATGGGCTGGTGTAGCCAGTCCTCCAAATTGAACCGGGGCACCAGTTCGTCGCATCCCTCGCGGATTTGCGCGTCCGGCATCCGGAACAAGCGTCCGGTGAATCGAAGGAACTCAGCGGGCGTGAGCTTCTCGTAAAGGAACGGAAAATCAGGCACGTAGCTTAGGCGTGAGCGAGCCTCCAACGGGTTCTCTTGGATATCAAATCCGGCGATCCGGGCCCGCCCAGCGGTTGGTCGGATGAGCCCGACCATCATCTTAATGGTGGTGGTCTTTCCTGCTGCGTTGGGGCCCAGGACGGCAAAAAACTCCCCGCGCGGGATTTGCAAGTTGATCCCATCCACTGCTCGAAGGGATCCGAAGTCTTTGGTCAGGCCTTCCAGTTCAATCATGGCGAAAGTCTCATTATTCAGTGTCCAACAATGGCGTCGTTGACCAACTGGAGGCGGTCGGGCAGTTGGATCTTGAGTAATTCTCCGGCGCGACTAACGAAGGCGATGGCCTCGAGTTGTCCGGGCAATCGGGCGCTCAGGCGATAGACTCGAACGCGGCTTCGGCCGATTTGCATCCAGTCGGATCGAGCGTCGATGGAAATATTCTGGGCCAAGGATTCTGGGTGGTTCAGGGCGATGTCGGGAATGAGCCCGGAAGGCAGGGCCGTGAGGTACGGAGCCAGCATGAGTTGCAGAGCAGCTCGATTGCGGGTCTCGAAGGTTTGCTCGAAGCGCTGGCGCCCCTCCTCGTAAATCATACGGATCTGGTCGGATCCCGCTTCAGCTTGGATCTCCCAACTCTTGGGCCGCTGGTCGACTCGGACCTGAAGTTTCTCCCAGGTGTTGGTAGGCGATAATTCCACAGTCCCCAGGATCATCAATCGGTCTAGGGACGAGTTACTGCCATGAAAGCGGGTCGAGACTCGGATTGAGTGTCCTGCAGGTGCTGAGACCATGCCCTCAATGGCGGTGACAGTGCTGCGGGGGGCTTCGAGGATAGAGGGGTGCCATTCCAATGAACCGATGGTCCTGCCTTGGTGTCGAATGCTCAGCACGCTGGAGTCCGGAGAATCCAGAATCTTCCGCCAGATCAAGTCTGGTGAGAGTTCGGAACCCGAAGTGAAAGGCTCTCCCCATTCGGCCTGCCACAAGAGCCCATTCATCACCACCCAGAAGAGAGCGGAGGCAATCAGGGTGATCCGGGAAGCCATGTTCTGAAGGGAGTCCCCGCTTTTCAGGGGACTCGTATTTCAACGCCCGGCTTCAGCTTGCGGGTATCCACGCTGGGGTTGGCGGCTTGAAGCTGCTGCAAAGTAATTCCTTGGGCCTTGGCGATTTTGGCCAAGGTGTCTCCGGATTTCAGTGTGTAGGTCTTGGGAGTGGACGGCTTGCGGGGTTCGACCGCTCGGGGCGCCAACCGGGCTGGGGGGTCTATCGCCTTGGGGACCGTGCTCGGGGCACGAGTCGGTGCCGCGATGGTTCCGTTGGTTGGATTGGAGACCAGGAGGCTGGAGGCGGAGGGGGCGATGCGGGTGGAGGCTGAAGAAAGTTGGTTGCTCAAGGACAACGCGGACTTGCGCAACTCATCGTTCTCCCGCCGCATCTGCTCGAGTTGACCTTGTGTTTGGATCTTGCCGATGGTGTCAGCATGCAATTCGGCCAACCGCAGTCCGGTGGCACGGATGAGTTGGTTGACAATCAGGTCGTTGGTGCGCCCAGAAAGGGTGACGTACCGTCGGAGGTGGTAATAGGCGAAGCCGTACTCCGGGAGTTTGGCCGAGTCGGAGTGGATGATCCCTAGTCCGAGGTGTGCATCCGCGTTGCGGGGGTTTACGTCCAAGGCCCGCTGATAGTACTCCACGGCCCGGGAGTATTGGTTCATCCGCTGATAGGCTTCGGCCTGGCGGTAGTTGTTCTCCTCCTTCGGGTCCGCCTTGCCGCTGACCCAGGGGCGTTCGTCACAGCCCACCCACAAGACGCAGGCAAGCAACAGACCTCCGCAGATGTTCCAGAAGCGATGAGACATTGTCTGGTAGGCTGTCCGCGCCGCCGACGAGCGTCAACGCGGCGGAGCAAGACCGCGGCGATTCTGGGTCACCCGAGGGTGCCTAGTTCCTTTTTCCACCGTGCCAATTGACGGGCCATCTGACGGACTCCGGGAGCACCGGGAAGTTCGCGCCGTTTCATGGCCTTCTGCAAATCATACAACTCGAGCACATCGGCTGAAAAGCGGGGTTCAATTGCCTGATATTCCGCGAGGGAGAGTTGGTTGATCGGGCGTCCAACTTTCTCAGCGAAAGCCACCACGGCTCCAACGGCGTGATGGGCTTGGCGGAAGGGCATACCCTTTTTCACTAGATAGTCGGCAAGGTCGGTGGCCAGCAACAGGGGGTCTTTTGCGGCAGCTTCGCAGGCCGGAGCCTGGACGGTGGTGTGATCGAGCATCGCCGCAGTGAGTCGAACACAGGAGCGAACGGTGTCCGCGGTATCGAAGAGACGCTCCTTGTCCTCTTGCAAATCCCGGTTGTAGGTCATGGGCAACCCTTTCAATAGGACCAGCAGTGAGACCAGGTTACCGATGACCCGACCCGATTTGCCTCGGGTGAGTTCGGCGATGTCAGGATTCTTCTTCTGCGGCATGAGCGAGGAACCCGTCGTGTAGGCGTCTGCGATGCGGATGAAGCTGAACTCGGAGGAGGCCCACAGGATGAGATCTTCGGAGAGTCGGCTGAGATGGACGGCGATCAGTGCCGCGGCTGCGCTGAATTCGATGAGAAAGTCCCGGTCTGAGACGGCGTCCATGGAATTTTGCGTGATGCGCGGACGACCTTTCGTGTCGGTGAAACCGAGCAGTGTGGCCACGAACTCACGGTCAATGGGTAGCGTACTGCCGGCGATGGCCCCTGCTCCGAGCGGGCACACGTTGAGTCTTCCAAAGGCGTCCGCCAGACGACCGGTGTCGCGGTCGAACATCTCGACGTAGGCGAGGCAATGGTGAGCGAAAAAGACCGGTTGAGCCCGTTGCATGTGCGTGTAGCCCGGGATAATCACCTCCGAGTGCCGCTCACCCAGTTTGACCAGAGAGCGTTGGAGTGTGCGCAATTCACCGAGGAGCGCTTCGATCTCATCGCGCAACCACAGACGGACATCTAGGGCGACTTGATCATTTCGGGATCGTGCTGTGTGCAGCTTGGCGGCGGCCGGCACGCGTGCCGTCAGCGCCGCCTCGATGTTCATGTGGACGTCCTCCAGTTCCATTTTCCACTGGAATCGCCCCGCTTCGATCTCCATGCCGATGGCCTTGAGTCCGGCGATGATGTCTTTGCACTCCTTGGAAGAGAGGATACCGATCTTCTCCAGCATGGTCGCATGAGCCATCGAGCCGACGAGGTCGTGGGACCACAGTCGCCAGTCGAAGGAGACGGATTGGGAGAATTGAGCAACTTCCTGGCTTGGGCCATCGGTGAAGCGGCCAGAACGGGAGACGACGGTGGAGGGGGACGGACGCGGTTTCTTCATGTCAGACGCTGACCGGAGCTTCGCAAGGGTGGGGACGAAGTCACGCGGGAAGAACTACCGGACGGCATCAAGACCGGAGGTTTCACCGGGTTGAAAACCACCATGAGGCGGGACTAATGGCGCACCCAACCTTCTGACGAACCCGGTTTTGGGGAACGGGCGGGAGCAGCCGACGGATTGCGTTGCCACTCACCCGAATCCAGATACGGCTTGAGGCGGCCCTTGAGGGTTTCCCGTGCACGATGGATGAGCGATTTGGTGGCCTGCAGGGAAGTTCCCAAGACGGCAGCGATCTCCTCGTAGCTTAATTCGCCGTCGCGGCAGAGGATGAGTGCGGTTCGTTGTTTCTCGGGTAGTGCGGCCAAAGCCTCATCCACGAGGTTGAACAATTCGCTTCGGGTTGTCTCGGCATCGGCCCCGGGTTGCCGGTGGTCTTTGATTTGTCGCAGGGGGTGATCTTCGTCATCGGGTCGCGGTTCATCCAGCGAGTCGGCCGGATGCCGGACCCGCCTGCGGATCTCGTTGAGGCAGAGATTGCGAGCAATGGTGAAGAGGAAGGTGGAGAAGCGCGCCGTCGGTTGGTAGCGAGCGGCGGTCTTCCAGAGTTGGACAAAGGTGGCCTGCGCCAAATCCTCGGCTTCGTCCGGGTCGGGCAGGGTTCGGTAGATAAACCCGATGACCGGATGCTTCCAATGCTCCACCAACTCGGTGAAGGAGTCCCGATCACCCCGTTTGACGCGCAGCATCAACTGGGTGTCGGGATCCTGGCCGGGATCGGTGGGTTGGTCGGGCATGAGTTTCGCAGCCAATCCAAAAATCCGTCGGATGCCCAGTAGGCCCCAATGATTCGGGAGCGGGTAGATGCGATAGACTGCTATTTGACCGGAGCCTTGCCCTGGGCTTCGACAAAGGCTTTGGCCTTGGCCACGAAGTCGTTGGGGTTCTTGGCGAAATCGCCGCTGTCAGTCTCGATGGCCAAGCGACCGCTGTAGCCACTCTGGTGCAGTTCAGCAAAGAGCCCCTTGTAGTTGGACTGCCCCTCGCCGATATGGGTGTCAAAAGCCACGTCGTCGCCCTGGGTCTTCTCGACCCGCTTGTCCTTGAGGTGGAGGTCGAACACCCGTCCGTTGTATTCCCGATACACCTTTGCCGCGTCAAAGCCGGCGCTGGTGATCCAACCGACGTCCATGCAGACGCCAATGCGGGAGTCCCTGTGTTGGATGATCTGCTTCACCACCGCAGGGTTACCATAAAGGCTCTTGATGCCGTGGTTGTGGACCGCAACCCGAATGTCATACTCCTTGGCCAGTTCTTCCAGGTTGTCCCAAATACGAAAGTCACCGGGTTCAACGATGATGAGGCGAATGCCCATGAACTTGGCGAACTCGAAGAGGCGACGGTTCTTTTCCTTGTCCGTCGAAGTGCCAGCCACTCCAAAGGTGTAGGCGCGGAGGCCGGCCGCATCCAGAGCCGCCTTCTTCTGGGCCCACTCCTCCTTCGAGGCGTTGGGATCGATGTGGTTTCCGATGACCTGAAGGTCCTTGATGCCATGCTTCACCGCGAAGTCGATGGTTTGCTGGAAGTTCAGGTTGCGGAGGGTCCAGGTCTGGATGGCTAGCTGGTCAGCCAGATTGCCAGCCTGAACGGACAGCATGGCTGCAGCCAACGCGATGGGTAGGAGAAGTCTCTTCATGGATTTGGAGGTGAATCAAAGCAGTCCGCGACCCCGGATTCAAACGGGAAGCAAATCAGAAATTGTTTGGTATCAACCCCAAGTTCCGAAAATGGTTTCGTCGCCGGATCACCCCCAAATCTGGCGGTCGAGGGATCGGTACTGAATGGCTTCGGAAACATGCTCGAGCCTCACACTTTCAGACTCGGCCAGATCAGCGATGGTTCGCGCGACCTTGAGCACCCGGTGATAGGCGCGGGCTGAGAGATTCAGGTCGGTCAATGCGTGCTTAAGGAGCAAGAGGGTGGGGGAATCGAGTTGGATAAATTGCTGAAGTTCGCGGGGTCCCAATCGGGCGTTGCAGGAAATGGGTTTTCCGAGCAACCGATGTCGCTGGCGTTCCCGGGCCGCTTCGACCCGCTGTCGGATCTCTTGGCTGGATTCTCCCGGACGCGCCCGGTCGAAATCGGTGAATCGGACGGCAGGAACTTCGACGTGCAAGTCGATCCGGTCGAGCAAGGGGCCGGAAATGCGACCCAGATAAGACTGGATCTCTCGAGGACCGGAGCGTGATTCGGCGGGCATTTTGCCGTCCGGCGTAGGATTCATCGCGGCCACGAGCATGAATTGTGCAGGGAAAGTCATGGTTCCTGCGGCTCGACTGATGGTCACCTTACCTTCCTCGAGGGGTTGGCGGAGCGTCTCCAGCACGGATCGCTTGAATTCGGGTAATTCGTCGAGGAAGAGAACGCCATGGTGGGCTAGGGAAACCTCGCCCGGGGTAGGATGGGTGTTGCCACCGAGCAAGCCAGCATTGCTGGCGGTGTGGTGAGGAGACCGGAACGGACGACGGGTGAGCAACGCCTGACCTGGAGCTAATTGACCCACAACGCTGTGGATTTGGGTGGTCTCCAGAGCCTCGGCGAGTGTTAGTGGTGGCAGGATGGTGGCCAGGCGTTGGGCAAGCATGGACTTGCCGCTGCCCGGTGGGCCAATAAGCAAGATGATGTCTTGATTCCCCCACCCACTGTCCTAGGTTTAAAAAATGGAAACATCCCAAACCAAAACCCAAGAAAAACCAACAGCATATAGTTATATTCGTTTTTCTTCGGCTGAACAATCCTTAGGTGACTCAAAACGACGACAAGTTGAAAAGACTATAGAATACTGTAAGCAAAATAATTTAAATCTATCAAACGATACATTTTACGATGAAGGAATATCAGGTTTTCGTGGAAAAAACAAAATAATAGGTGAACTTGCAAGATTTTTAAATCTGTGCCAATCAAACAAAATTAAAACCGGCTCTTATCTTTTATGTGAACATATTGATAGAATATCAAGAGAAAAAATTTGGGACGCATTTGGAACAGTTCAAAACATATTGAACGAAGGAATTGTTTTGGTGACTTTGAATGATGGTAAAAAATACTCAAAACAAGTTTTAAATCAAACTGATATGATTACATTGATGTTTTCAATGTTTCAAAGTAATGAAGAATCAT
>CAJAHH010000007.1 GCA_903939515.1 uncultured Verrucomicrobiota bacterium | reverse complement strand
GTATTCGGCGCTTGGATAAGGCGCTGAAGTTCCGCCCGCTGCTCAGTGGAAAGTTCGAATGGAAACTTTGGACGGGCCATGTCCGAACGATGGCACGAGTAATGGTTGTTAAGAAAGACTTAATTGAGACACTACACTAGGTCCTGATCTTTTTCTAGGCGTGCGAGGTGCTTTCGATTGAGTTGCTCGAGGAGATGGATCTGCTGTTGCTGTTCGGGCGCAGAGAGGTGCGTGTTCTTCAGATCGCGCATCACGGCGTCGGGTTTCATCTCGGCCAGGTTCACGTAGCTGCCGGCGTAGGCACCGGGAAGAAAAGCGTTACCCCAGTTGGCGAGGGTGCCCCGCGGTTGCGCACGTGGGGACATGGCGACAAATCCCGGAAGGTTCTGATTTTCGGTGCCCAGTCCATAGACGAGCCACGCCCCCATGCTCGGACGGTTGGGCTGCAATGCGCCCACGTTCATCATCATCATTGCACCGGCGTGCTCTGGGATGTCCGTGTGCATCGAGTGGATGAAACTGATGTCGTCGACGCAGCCGCCGACGTGCGGGAAAATATCGCTAACCCACTTGCCGGTTTGGCCGTATTGCCGGAAGGAAAATGGCGAGGGCATCAGCCCGTTTTTGGTGTCGCGGAGCGTCTTGCGGTTGACCGAATCCGGGCGCTTGCCCGCATGTTTTGCTAGCTGCGGTTTGTAGTCGAAAGTGTCCACCTGCGACGGCCCGCCGGGCATGAAGAGTTGGATGACATGTTTGGCGCGAGGCCGGAAATGCGGGCGCTTGGGTAGCAACGGGGACTCACTCACCGGTCCGCCGAGCGCGCGCGTTGTGTTGAGCATTCCCGCCAAACCAATCGTCCCTATCCCCGCTCCGAGACGGCTAAGAAAATCGCGGCGCGAATGGAGCCGGACGGCGCGGCGGAAGGCGGCTTCGTGTTGCTCAAATTGCATAGAGCTTATTGGTTTTGAATGAACTCATGAGCTGAGAGCAATGCCTGGGCGTAGGAATCCCAGCGGGAGCCCGTCGTTCCAGTGGTGGTCTCGGCGAGAAAAGCCAGGCCAAGGGCGGTTTCATCGGTTGCCGGGGGGCGCGCGTAAAGCAACTGGTACGCGCGGGCGACGCGGGTTTGATCGTCGCTGGATTCACGTTGGAGCCGGGCGGACAGCGCTTGGGCGCGGGCAGCCATGAAGGCGCTGTTCATCATGAAGAGATGCTGTCGAGGCACCGTGCTAGCCGTGCGTTGCTCGCTCGTTGAGCGGGGAGCGGGAAAGTCGAAGAGACGCAGAAATTCATCGGAGAGAAACCGGTCGCCGTTGCGGCTGACCTTGCCGTAGAGCGTGCGGCGGTTGGATTCGAGAATCCGGTCCGAAGGCGGCCCGCCGAGGGCGCGATCGAGTTCGCCGGTGACCGCGAGCATGCTGTCGCGCCAAGATTCCACCTCGAGTTTGCGTGGGTTCATCCGCCAAAGCAGGCGGTTCTCGCCGTCCTTCGCAAACGCCTCTGAGCGATACTGGCTGCTCATTTGCCAAGTGGACGAAAGCAGGATCAGGCGATGGAGCTTCTTTAAGGACCATCCGTTTTCCATGAACCTCGAGGCAAGCCAGTCGAGCAGTTCGGGATGGGTAGGCTTTTCGCCGAGCATGCCAAAATTGCTCGGCGTGCGGACCAGCGCTTGTCCGAAGTGGTGTTGCCAGACGCGGTTGACGATGACGCGCACCGTCAACGCATTGGCAGGATCGGTGACCGCGTCTGCTAGTTGACGGCGGCCGCTCCCGTCTCTGAAGAGCGGAGGGTTTTCACCGGCGACGATTTGCAAGAAACGGCGGGGAGCTGGTTCGCCCGGCTTGCGCAAGTCGCCCCGAATGGCGACAGGCATGTCCTTATTTCCGCGGTCCACGAGCAGGTGCGCCTTGGCATAAGCGGCCGGCACGGCTTTTTTGAGGCGTTCCAATTCTGTCTTCAGCGGCGCTTCCTGGGACTTCGCTGCGGTGTTGGTTCCTGCGGCTTTAATGAGTTTTTCATGATCCTTGATGGCTTTCTGGGCGGCATCGAAGGCGTTCACCACTTCACGCGGAGCGATCGAAGTCAGTTCGACCTTGGAGTTGTCAAAAATTCCTGCCAGCGCGTAGTAGTCCCGCGCGGTGATGGGATCGAACTTGTGATCATGACAGCGGGCGCAAGCCACGGTGAGCCCGAGGAATGTTCGCGAGAAGGTGTCCACGCGATCGGCCAACGTCTCCGCCCGGGCCTGTGCCGTCGCCTCGGGATCGCCACCGTCCGAGATGTAAGTGGGACCTACCGCGAAAAAGCCGGTCGCAATGGCGATATCTCGGTCGTTCGAAAGGAGATCGCCAGCGATTTGAGCCCGCACGAACTGGTCATAGGGCAGGTCGCGATTTAAGGCGCCAACAACCCAGTCCCGGTAACGCCACGCTTCGGGCAACTCTTCGGAGTCGAGAAATCCTCCTAGTCCGTCGCTGTAGCGCGCGACATCCAGCCAGTGCCGTCCCCAGTGTTCGCCGTATTGCGGCGAGGCAAGGAGCGCGTCGACGACCTTGGCGAAGGAGTCTGGCGACGGGTCGGCAAGAAACGTCGTAACCGCTTCGGGAGTGGGTGGCAGACCGGTGAGATCAAGGTAAGCCCGGCGAATGAGAACGCGTTTCTCCGCGGGGGGTGCGGGCGTCAGTCCGGCGGACTGAAGCCGGGCGAGGACAAATTGGTCGATCGGATGACTCACCCAGGACGTGTTCTTTACCGTCGGCGGTTCCGACGTCACAACGTTTCGAAACGCCCAGTGTTCTGAGCGAAATTTCGCCCAGTCGAATCCTTGGGTCTCGACCCGGGCCGGTAATCCTGTTTTCTCCGTCTCCGGCCACGGACTGCCCATGCGCACCCAAGCTTCAAGGTCGGCAACCAGCGCCTCCGGCAAAGGCTTTTTCGGCGGCATGGCGGTATCCTCATCCTTATAGCGCACCGCTTTGATGAGCAAACTGGCATCGGGTTGGCCCGGCACGATGGCTGGCCCGGTGTCGCCGCCCTTGAGCAGACCGGCCCGGCTGTCGAGACGCAGACCGCCCTTGAGTTTGGTTGCTTCCGCCGAGTGGCAGGAATAGCAGTGCTGGGTTAGCACCGGTCGAATCTTGTTCTCAAAGAACTCGATGTGTTCGGCGGAGGGATGGGCTGCGGTGACCTCTGCTCCCCAAGACTTCGTGCAAATCAAACCCAGCCAGCAGCCAGCCAAAATCGCGAACCGGCTCAGCGCAACCCCCGTGTTGCGACATCCCCCAAATGCCCGTTGCTCCGTGTGGCCGTGGAAAGTCATTGAACTACATCCGAAGGCGGACATCGCTGGTGAACGCTCAAGGTATTCCTAAGTTTTGGGTGATGACTTCAGAGGATCCACGGAGAACCGCTTCTGGGTCGAGGTGAGTTTTGCAGTGATGAGGTTTTGCTAGGGAGGTGCCAAGTGCGTTGTTCGTCGTTGTTCCCCCGGTACGAGCGACGACTGCCTGAGGTTTGATGAAAAAATGACTTTCACGAGCCATAAGCCCTCGTCTCACCGAGCGAAAGAATCGGCCCCGCCATCATTTTCCTCCCAACTGAATCGTTCTGGCTAAAAGGTTTACTCCTGAAGCCTGTCAACACGGTCCACACCCTTACCCTTATGATGCCTCGTTTTCCTTCCGTGCTCGCCGTCCTTATTTACTGTCTGGCCCTCGTTGCGGCACGGGCTGTTGAACCTGTGATCCCGGACACGATCACCTTCGAACGGGACATCCCGTATGCAGACGCGGGCGGCGCTCGGATGCAGCTCAACCTCGCTCGCCCGAAGAACGCCAGTGGACCGCTCCCGGTCGTACTGTGCATCCACGGCGGCGGTTTTCGGGCGGGCAACCGCGAGGGCTACAACTCGCTGTGCCTTACCCTTGCTCAACGGGGTTTTGCGGCCGTCACCATCAGCTACCGACTCGCACCGACGCACCTATTTCCGGCCGCCATCCACGACACCAAGGCTGCGGTGCGTTGGATTCGTGCGAATGCCACGAAGTATGGATTGAATCCCGACCGCGTCGGCGTCACCGGCAGCTCGGCAGGAGGGCACCTCGCTCAGTTCCTCGGTGTGACGGCGGGCGTGAAGGAGTTTGAAGGAATGGACAATCCCGGCTTCTCGAGTGCTGTCACTTGCGTGGTCAATGTCTACGGCCCGAGCGACTTCACCCAGTCTTACGGCAAGAGCGTGGATGCGCACGTGGTGCTGCCCCTGTGGTTGGGTGGTGACGTGACGACTGCGCGCGCCAAGCACATTCAATCCAGTCCGCTGAACTGGGTGACTCCGAACGCTGCACCCTCGCTCATTATCCATGGCACCGAGGACAAATACGTGGCCTACGAACAGGGAGTCTGGATGCGCGACCGGCTCACGGCCTGCGGCGTGCCCGTAGAACTGCTCACGGTCGAGGGGGCAGGGCACGGGTTTAAGGGTGCGGACGCCGAGAAGGCGGAGAAGGCGTTGATCACCTACTTCGAGCAACGGCTGAAGAAATAGTATCAAGCCCCACGGCGCGATCCCGGGGGCAGCACTGCGCGGGCCTCGGTGTTGCTAACTCACGGTTTCTTCAGGGACGCCAAATACGCTATCAGGTCCACGAATTCCTGGGCGCTCAATGCAGCCTGCAAGTTGGCCGGCATGATGGACAGTTTCTGCTGGGTACGCTGACGAATCTCCGATTTCTTGAGTCTCTGAGGTGTCCCACCCGGAACCTTCAATACGACTTGATCTTCAGTCTCGCTGCCAATGAGGCCGAAGGCTTCGTCCCCGTTCTTTAATTCGAACTGCCAGGTTTCGTAGCCGAATCCGATGCCTGCGCTGGGATCGAGAATGGAATCAAACAAGGCGTCCTTGCCCAGTTTGGTTCCGATCTCGGTGAGGGCCGGCCCAAAATCGGATCCCTCGGTTCCGACTTGGTGGCAGCCGATGCAATTGACCGTGGGCCGTCGGAAAATAACCGCGCCTTTCGAGGCGTCTCCCGCCCATTGGAGTAATTCGGCGATGGGTGGGAGTGCTCGGTCGCCCTGGACCACAGGCGGTGGAAGGATCCGTGCCGCCTCGGCCTTCAGCTGGGGCCAACGCACGGCGTTCAGTTCGGTCGTGGCGATTCCTCTCACGTCGGGGGGCAAACGGTCGTCCTTGGCCAAGGCGATCAGGCCAACCACGCCCTCTTGGACGCGAGCGAGGGATTTGACCGCCCGACGACGCAAACCAACATCGCGCTTCGTGTCCACAACGATTGGAATCAAAAGCGGAGAGATTCGGTTCTCGGCGGTGACCCCGAGCAAATCGACCAACACTCCCGCCGGGAGGTCGGCCGCGAGTGAGGGCCTGATGAGGTCGCTGCGATCAAAGGCGAGGATCGTTTTCAACGCCTCGGCCGCGGCGGGGTCTGTGGGATTCTTTAATGCGAAGTCGAGGAGGGCTTGAGCCTGATCCTTGAGTTGGAAGTCGCGAATGATCTCCACGGCAGCCGGCTTGCCGTCCACCTGCTTGAGCACGTTCAACACAGCATTCTTAAGCGCTGGGTTTGCCTCCAGATCCCGACCTTTAAGACGGCTCAATGCCTCGAGCATTACTTGGGTGCGCGAGTCGTCCGCTGAGATGCCAGGCGAGAGGGTGAACCAGGAAACGGTCAATGCCAGAACGGTGGATCGAAGGACCGCCGTTCTGATACTAGCCGTTGTTGGCATCCACCAAGACCGGCGCACGCCCACCCCTTTCACTTGGCAGGAATGGTCAGCAGTTGGAGCAGTGCGGCGTCTTTCTCAGGACCGCTTTGGAAGTCGAGGGAGCGCAAGTAACGATTCCGCTCTGTCTCGTTGGTCCCCGAATCGCTGATGAGTTGGACGAGCAAATCCGGCGTCGCCTTGGCGCGGGAACGCCAGACGAGCTCGCGTCCGATCGGTGATTTGGACACATCGTGAGCGAGTTGCTGCCACGCCGTCAGGTAGGCGTCCCATTGCTTGTCGGCGGCGATGCCTAGGGCTTCGAGATACCACCGATCCTTTCCATCATACTGCTGCGCAAGTTTGGCCCACAAGGCGGGCGCCTCCGCAGCTTTGCTGTGGCGGAGTGCTAGTGCGGCTTCGCGGCGAACTTGGACGCTGGGATCATTGACCAGGGTTTTTACGATGGGAATCACGTCCAACCCGCGTTCGCCAGCGATGCGGAGAGCGGTGATACGGAGGTCGCTTTCGGAGTCTTTCAACCCCTTGCTGCTCCACTCGACGGCCTTCTTGGTGTCGATGCGAGCGAGCAACTGCAACGCACGGGCGCGCATCCGGGGATCGTTGTTTGCCCAGAGCTTCTTCAACTCGCCCTCAGCCTTGCTGCCCATGCCGTGGAGCGCATGCCAGGCCAGATAGCGGGTTGCTTGGTTGGGCGATTGGAGCGCGGCGACGGCGCCCTTGGCGGACTTAAAGTCCGGCGTCGACCCACGGACCTTGTGGCCGGGAGGAGCCACACGATAGATGCGACCCGTCATCGTCTCTAGTTTATGGTCCGCCATGTAGTGACCGCCGACGCCCGAGTCATTCCAGTCGGCCACGAAGATGGATCCGTCCGGTGCCACGCCGACGTCGCTGGGACGGAACCACGAATCCTCGCTCGTGAGGATGTCCTTGATCGTCGCATCGTAGCCCGCGCCCGACTTCGTGACCGGATAGGCCCGCACCACGCGCGGCCCGGCGTCGCAGTGGATGAGTTGGTTCTGGAAGACTTCCGGCAGCAACTTGCCCTCGTAGATCGTGATGCCGGTGGGCGAACCTGCGCCGGTTTGCAGTAGGTTGGGCACGACTCCAGGATCGTTGAGATGCCAGTGACGCTTGGGAACCTCGCCCTCCCATCCCGTGCGCTTCTGACCCCAGCCCGCGCCGGTCAGTTCGTCGCTGTAGCCGAAATTGCCATGCTCCATCACGTAGTTGATGCGGACGCCCTGGTTGCCGTCATCGTCGTTGTCGGACTGCCAAACGGTGCCGAAGGAATCCACCGTCAATTCATAGTTGTTGCGGAAGTTGTGTCCCAAGACCTCGACCCCCGTGAAGTCCTCGTTCAGTCGGAATGCGAGGCCTTGCCGATAGGGTTTGCCTCGGGTGATGACTTCGTTGCCCTCGGCATCGACGACCAACCGGCCATCGGCCGTGTGCAACTCCCTGCCGTCATTGCCCATGTTGAAGTAGAGCTTTCCGTCGGGGCCGAAGATGAATGCATGGACGCCGTGATCGTGATCCACGCCCTTGATGCCAGTGAAGATGATCTTGGGCGGACCATCGGCCTTGAGATCGCCGTTCTTGTCTTCGAACAGGAGGACGTTGGGTGAGCAACTGACGATGACCTTGTCTCCCAGCACGCAAATCCCCAGCGCGGTATTGATCTCGTTGCCCTGGTAGAATGTCGTGGCCTTGTCGGCCTCACCGTCCCCGTTGGTGTCTTCCAGCACTTGGATGCGGTCGCCATCCGGGCGGAGCTTGCCCCATTTTTGGAACAACCGGTAATTGGCCCCCTCGGTGACCCAGATGCGACCCGCGGCATCGATGTCGAGGTTGGCCGGGTTGACCACCGCTGGTTCGAGAGCGAAAAGCTTCACCTCGAGTCCATCAGCGACCTTCATCTGCTTGAGTTGGCCCAGCGCATTGTCGCGACCGGAACGGGTTGCGTCGGCCCGGGCGGTCAGGACGAACGATAAAACCGCACCGGAGAGAACAAGCGACGTGAATTTCTTCATGGAGGGGATGCCGAGATTACGCGGAGATTGGTTGAATCCGTCAAACGACGAATCGTTCCTGTTACCCTTCGACCCGAGTCCTCACCCCCTACGAGACGCTTCTGTGAGAGGTTCAAAGACTCATGGGCTGCGGGGCAACGCGACCTGCGATGGGTGCATCAGATAGGCAAGGATGTCGCGCTGCTGCTCGGAGGTGAACGATTCCCAAAGTCCATCCAGCATCACTTGTATCGCCGGAGGAAGCTGGGCGGGTAGTTAACAATATCAAGAACTGACCCCGTAGGTGACCCCTTAGGTGATGAGTGGACGGGCAGACCCAATCCACGATATCGGCGGGAATTTTGTGCGGTTTCAGATTCCGCGGGTGCTAACTCCTGAAAGCGAATGATGGATGATCTCAATCTAGTCCGTGCCTTCAACGAGGCGCGTTCAGAAGACGCCTTTGCCGAACTGGTGGGCCGGCATGTTGACTTCGTCTACCGCACGGCTCTCAGGGTGCTGGATGGCGACGTGCACGCCGCCAAGGACGTCAGCCAATCCGTCTTCATCGATCTGGCCTCCAAGGCCTCCACTCTTGATAAACGTCCAAGCCTCACGGGTTGGCTCCACACCAGCACGGTCTATGCGGCGAGAAAGGCGATCCGTTCAGCGAGGCGACGCCATGCGCGGGAACAGGAGGCACTGATGATGCAGGAACAATCGCAGACCGACGGTCCCGAGATTGAATGGGAACGTTTGCAGCCGGACCTCGACGCACTCCTGCTCGAATTGAAGGAACCAGACCGCGAAGCTCTCCTTTTGCGTTACTTCCGTCAGTGCTCATTCGCTGAGTTGGGCAGAAAACTTGGAGTGACCGACAACGCCGCACGAATGCGTGTCGAAAGGGCTCTGGACAAACTTCGCAACGGCGTGGCTCGCCGCGGCATGACCTCTTCGGTATCCGCTTTGGCCGTTCTGCTCGCCCGTCAATCGGTCGGCCTGGCACCGGATGGCCTGGCCGCCTCCGTCGTCGCCTCCTCCATGGCAGTGGTGGCGACGGCCACAGGCCCTACAACCGTGGTCGCCGCTGTCATGAGTCATGCAAAGCCCATCGCGGCGGGCATGCTGATCGCCGCCGGTATCGTCGCCCCGGCACTCATCCAGCACCGTCAAAACGCGCGTCTAACCGAGCAGAATGATGCTCTGCGCTTGCAGTTGTTGGAACAGGCGTCCGGACCAGCCCTCGATGCGACTGCAGGCGAGTCGGACGAGTTGGTCCGCATGCGTCTGGAAAACGCAGAACTTGGTCCACTGAGGGAGCAGGTGAGGAACCTGCGTGCCGCGCTCGCGCGAGGTTCCCAGAAACACATCGGTCCACACGAAGTCGAAGACGACCAATCCCCCAAACCAGAGCCGGCGGAAGGAGGTCCGAACACGCTGCTTTTGAGGAAATCCGCCGAAATTCCGATGCTGCCAGCCCATGCGTGGAGCAACCAGGGGTTCGAGACACCGCTTTCCGCAATCCAAACCCTTCACTGGGCGATGCTGAACCACGATGCAAAAGCTTTTGCCACTGCGATGCACTGGGACTCCCAGATCATGAGTCAGGCGGCGGCGCTTTTCGCGGATCTCCCGGAACCTGTGCAGCTACGCCAGCGTTCCGTGGAAGACATGATTCTTGATTGGACCGTTGGCCAATCAAAACCGATCGAATCATACCGGGTATTGTCGCAAACCGACCTAGGACCGAACGCAGTGACCTTGTTTGAACAGTGCCAGTCTGTGGATGGCCTCGTGCGCGAAGCTTCGATCCTGTTGCACAAGGACGAGAACGGCAACTGGCGGCGGATGATGGCCGCAGAGGAAATGCCGAAACTCGAGGCGATGATCCGAAGACTCGCGACCCAGCCTGGCTCGGAGGCCCATTCGATCGGGCACAAATCCCTTGAAGCATCGTCACTCGAGTCCTCCAAAAAACGGTGATAGCAGCCAAGCACCTCAACAGGAATATCCGCGGACTGGTTCATCGCCGGCGGCACCATCCCATGAATCCTACTCTTTTCTGCATGATATCGAACATTTCAACCCGCGTTCTGGCCTTGGTCCTGGCGCTGACATTCAACCTCGGTACGCGCGCAGCCGTCGAGCCGGTGAAGGGGGCTTCCGCTGGCACCGTCCCGCCCCAAACGAAATCCGACCGGGGCCAAGAAGCCGAGTGGACCGAAGAGCAGAAGCGCGCGTTTGTTGAGAAGTTGCTGGTTGAGAGAGGTCTGCTCGATCCTCGCGGTTGGAATTTTCCGAAGACGGCGTCCGAGTATGCGAAGATGGTCGAGCCGCATCTGGGCGTCCCGCCCCGAATCGACCTGAGCGAGGCAGTGGAGATTCCTCTCTACGTCAACGGGGTCCGTTCTTACGGCAACCTGGGTCAGGCCTTGGACAATCCGAGCTTGCTGGGAAAGGACACGGTCTCGGGATCGACGCTCCAGCGTCATGAAGGGCGCACCGCCGCCGGCGTTCCGCTGCCGGATGTCGTGTGGGTCAGTTTCGGGCGGAACTCAACCCGCGACCCCGCCAAGATTCTGGGCTCGGTTCAGATGATTGGCTACCACCGGAAAACCGGGGCGACGGCTTTTTTCGAGAGCAGCGATCAAATCCATCCGTGGGTCCGGCTCGACCGGGACACGCAGCGGATGCGGGGCGTCATGCCGTGGATCGACAACCCGGAAGAGTTCAATCGGGCATTCAAGGTTCCAGATCCGACGCGCCCGCAATGCGTGCAGTGCCACCAAGCGGATCCGTTCATCACAAACCCGTTCATCAACGCCGCCAAGATCTCCGGCACGACTGAGAACGTGGTTCCGATTCTCGATCAGGATTCGCCGTATTACGTCATTGGCGGCGAGAGATGGGATATGCGCACGTTACACATCGAGGGCAACAAGTGCTTCGAGTGTCACCGGGTGGGCATGAGCACCCTGTCCATGTTTGTGGAGAATGGCTGGCAACCGAACAAACACATGCCGCCACGGGACCCTGGGAGCCTGGCCGGGGATTTGGAGCAATTGCTGAAGGCTTGGCGTGATGGCCCAGGGAGCGTCAGCGGGGCTATTTGGGTCATCCCGCCAGCCAGCGGTCGGAAAAGGCAGGTCGTGGGCGATGAGTATCCTCATAAAGCTCTTTTTAACTCGCCTTGGGAAGCTGGGCGAAAGCGAGACAACAACGGCAAGTCCGCTGGACCGAAGTTGCCGAACGCTGGAGCGAAACCGCGCTAACGCCCCTTGCTCTCCACTTAGCCAACACAGCAGGGGGGCGATCTGATCAAGGCAACCCGCCCTCAGATCGCCGACCTGCTGCGTTAGCTTGAAGAGAAGGCCTCCCCGGTGCCGAAAAGGGGTCACCCATTAGAAAAGGGGTCGGTTCTTGTATGGAAAAGGGGTCGGTTCTTGATATTGATATGTAAATATAGAAAAGGAAAAGCGGTCGGTTCTTGATATTGATATGTAGAGCGGCCAAAGCCACCCCCTATCACGGCCTGCCAGTTAAGAGTCGAGTAGGCTGGCGGGATTTATAACGTCATGAATCGCGGTGACCGGCGCGAAATAATTTTCATTGATGATGCGGATCGCCAGCGCTTCGTCGACACGCTGGGCGAGGTTTGCGCTAAGACGGGCTGGCAGGTTCACGCCTATGTCCTCATGCCGAATCATTTTCATTGGGTGGTCGAGACGCCGCAGCCCAATCTGGTCGCCGGGATGAAATGGTTGCTGGGCACTTCCACGAGTCGCTTCAACCGGCGTCACAAGCTCTTCGGCCACTTGTTCTCTGGGCGCTACAAGTCGCTGATCGTGGACGGATCGGGCAGCGGTTATCTCAAGAGCGTGGGCGATTACGTCCACTTGAATCCGGCGCGAGCGAAACTGGTGGCAGCGGACGCGCCCTTGCAGAGTTTTGCCTGGAGCAGTTGGCCGGCGTACTTGCTCGCGCGCTCGAAACGTTCGGCGTGGTTGCAGGTGGATCGGTTGCTGGGCGAGTGGGGCGTCCCCAAGGACAGTCCGGAGGGGCGGCAACGGCTTGAGCAGGCGTTGGAGGAACGGTGCGGCTGATGTCTGGGCGAAGAGAAGTTTCGGGAGGAGTTGCTGACGCAGATGAGCGAGCGGATGGGGGCGGAGCGTTACGGCGAGGAGCGCGCGGAGACGGCGGAGGCGCTGGCGGAACTAATCATCGCGGGAGAGTTGAAGCGGGGGCGGTGGCAGGAAGCTGATCTCAAAACTCGGCCCAAGGGGGGCAATGAAGGTGGCTTTGGCTGCGCGCTTGCGGGCGGAGACGGCGATGACGGTGGGGTAGATCGCCAAGCGTCTGGCGATGGGCACGCGCGGTTATCTGAACCATCTCTTGTATCGCCGGAGGAAGCTGGGCGGTGAGTACCCAATATCAAGAACTGACCCCTTTGTGCTGACCCCTTTGTGCTGACCCCTTTGTGCTGACTGCGGCAAGGCCTCGAGGATTTGCCGAGTTCTAAAGGGCCACTGCTGCCGGGCTTCCCGCTCAAGATTCTTGGGTTCTATTTTCCCCCGCCTGTTCTTCTACCTGTTTGTACATCTGCTGGCTTACGAGCTAGCTCCGACTGGTCATCGAGGGGCTTTTTAACGCGTTCAACGCGTCGATTTGCAGCCGATTCGGACTCTTGCCGGGGAGCAAGCACGGAGCTCACTCCCCGGCGGCTTGGCGGATCACTCGTTTTGCTCACCGAATGCCGGGAATCTTCGGCGTGGATTTGGCAATCGGCCGCTGACAGGTGCTTGTTCGAGGTTCCTGTTTGGTTTCGGAACATTCCGCCTGCTATGGATCGTTCACCTATCGGTCAGGCAAACCGAACCCTGCGGGCTCGGGTAACGGCATCGGAGACTCTATGTTCAAGCCTGAAATCCCTCCCTTCGACGGACTTCAGGCCGATTCAGTGCCTCCGTCACGGGGCCTGCGTTGTGGTGATAGGACTGTAGGATTTCATGAACTCACTGGCCTCAGGCGACAGGTTCAAACGCACTTTGATGTCAAAGAGCTTCTTTTGGAGTTCAGGGTCAGAAGCAATCTTCGTTCCGGCGAGTGCAGAAAGGATTGCCTGGCGGTGTTCTTCGATATCGATGCCGAAAGACCACGTGCCACTACTTTCACGCATATCTCTAATATTCAGCTCTGTGTCAATCGCATCGGGGTTTCCGGTGTTTGTTTGCAATACATTTTCAATTCCTGTATGCGCATCGACGATCCTTTGAGCGATCATCACTTGTAAGTCTTTGATGGTACCCAGGTTATTGTAAATATTCTTGAACTCCAACTGAATGATGGCCGGGTTGACTTGAGCCTCTTCCAATACGATCAACAACTGTTGAGCGTGCAAGTTGCCGTGCAAGACCTGGGGTAGTTCTGATTTGGGTCGGAATGGCCTTGAATAATGTCGGACTTTTCGACTTCCTTGACTAGACCGGTTTGAGCCTTCTTCTGGTAGCGGAATCAGATCGCGGAATGAGGGTGGCGGTGCCTGGGCGGTCTCTACAGTTTGCGCAGTCGCTTGAAGCGGTAAAATATTGGCTGCTTCGGGATCTTGTGGTTTCGGTCGTAACCCGATAAGCACCCACAACACGAGAGCCAAAAACCCAGCAAACAGGAGAACACTGGTAGAAAAGCGTTTCATGAAGGCCAGATTCAGGGGTTTTCAGTAGAGTCCTCTGAAGGGGGAGCGATAATATATATATCTTTTCTCGGAGCCAGAAAATAAAACATAAGTTCCGGTTACTGGTTTTTATGATAATTACGGTGAGTCGCGTTTAATCAGATTCCGGGTGGTATTCTCAAGTTCTTGAATTACCGTATCGGGCAATGGACCGCGCGGAAATATGGAAAGTAACTGGCTTCGAAATAAATCTATTTCCGCACTGCGGGGTACACCTACAGTTTCTAACAACCTTTCTCGTATCTTGGACTGTTCCCCTCGCATATCAATGTTCAAAAAACTTAACCTAGAAGACTCTGAATAATATTCTTGTCTTTTTCGCGCTTCAGTAAGATCCGTACGCTGCTCAAGCTTTGCAATCCCTGCTGTTATTTCAATCCAATCCGTCGCCACCATATCTTCAATCTGCCGTATCCTCCCGAGGTCATTATGAACACTCACAAAAATTTGTGCTGCTTCTTGCTGAGTAAAACCGCTTTCCAACAATAAATCAGCCAATTGTTCTGCGGCCGGATGTGCAGCCTTGACCATATTTTTTAGATCTATTAGCTGTACCGTCTCGCCGTTCTTTGATTCGTGAAGTTGTTTCAGATGGTTGGAGCGCTGAAACGCAGGGTTATTTTTGGGATCTGGAGATAGCTCTTGAGCAATAGTTGGTGTTACTATTTTTGCTGGATCACTTATGGAAACGTGATTCCTTGAACTTAAAATAAAGATCAAGAGTAAGATTCCAAATAGCAACGATGCAACGTAAAATTTCATCAATGAATCCTATCAGTTTGAGAGGGTGGTTTATTTATATTTTATTCATCTGAAACCGTGACGAAGACCAATGGCTCACCCGACTGGCTAAATGAATTTGAAATTGGATAATCAAGCACCTGATTCGATGCACGGTTTCTGAACGCTCTGCCTTCAAAACCCATGCTCTTGATTGGTAACGTACTATCTAAAAGTACTCCACAAGCATTAGTAGGTGATGGACTGCAGAATTGGAAAACATACCAAACTGGAATGGGGTCACGTAGGTGCGCAGTGGACTGAGGTGTTCGATCTAGTGTTGTTATTAATCTGAATTTGGTTGGATAAACCGCGGTTCTCTCTCCACCTACGATCGTGCCGTCTTTACTTGAAATGATTCCACAATTGTTCGTACAGTTTCCCCATCCGTGCGGAAAAGCTTCTGTACTCGTTCTATCCGTTCGTTTGTCATTTTTGTAAAACCTTGTAATATACTTGGATGTCCCGTCGTTTTGGTCAACCCAATGGACCCTTTCAATGGATTCTTTGGTGTCATGATCCCAAGAATCCAGTCTTTCACTATACCTTTCAAGTTGTGCGCTTGCTGTATATATTGCGTAATCGTTAGCGCTATCTACAGTCTTAGATCCAACATTATACAGAACTTGGAATATGCTCGCTACTTTCTCAAGCTTCTCAAGCCCTGGGGCTCCCGGTTTGGGTTTGGGTTTGGCAGAGGAGCTTTTGGCGGCGTAGGCCTCTGGCGTGGTCAGCGTGTTTGCCAGGAGGGTGAGGATCAGGGAGAGGCTATAGCGGTGGTGGTGGCGATGGCTGTGCATGGTTGGAGGTTGCTGTGGTTGTTGTTCCTGAAGGGCGGGGCGTCGGTTGCCGTGTGCCCGTTTCAGGCGTCATGAGGGTTTTCGTCGGCATCGGCTAAGACCTTTCAGAAATTGAGTTTTTTCTTTGCTGCCGCTCAGGCCGAACGGTTCTGGTGTTTTGGGGTTCTCGAGGCGGCGTAGGGCGGGTAGCCTTTCGGATTATGTTGAACTGGGCTCGTTGCTTCGGGTTCTGGGTGCTCTGCTTGTTCGCTGAGACAACGAGGGCGGGCGACGATGTCGCACTGGTGGGGCTCTCCGATCGGTGGCGATTCTTGGCCGCGGGAGCCCTCTCAGAGGCTCCAGCTAACTGGCAAACTCTAGGCTTTGACGCGACGGGTTGGGCGGAGGGTCCCGGTGGGTTTGGGACGAGTTCTTATGGAGAATCCACCCGGTTCCCCAACACCAACGGCTGGGAACGCGTGCTCTTGCGGCGTGCATTCGTGGTTCCGGAAGGGGCCGACGTGCGATGGTTGTCCCTGCGTGTGGACTATTCGGGCGGCTTCGTGCTGAGCTTGAATGGTCGGGAGTGGGTGCGACGTGGATTCACCGGAGAGGCGGGAACTCCGGTACCGTTGACGGCGATCCCCAGTCCGCGCGGTTCAGGGAACCCGGAGTTCATTCCGATGGGCTCGGCCGAGGGATGGATTGGCCCGGGAACCAATTGGGTGACCCTCCAGTTGCACGCGGACGGAGTGTATTCTCGCTGGCCTGTTTTTACCGGCGAGACACTGGCCAATTTCTCTCGGGCTCCTTACCTGCAGAATGTGTCCTCCAATCGTGCGGAAATCCGCTGCCTGACGCCGTGGCCGCGGTCCATTCGGGTAGAATATGGGACGGAGTCGATCCAAGAAACCGCAGTGACGGGCCCCGAAGGTACGAACCATGTGGTGCGCTTGGAGGGGTTGCGCCCCGGAACTCGGTATCAATATCGGGTGATCTTGGGCAAGCAGGGGGACGGTGGCGCTACAGCGCCAATCACTTTCCAGACCTTGCCCGCAGCAGGTCCTCTCACCGTTCAGGTCGTGGGTGATTCCGGTTGGGGAGACTTTGCCCCGCACGCCGTCGTAGCCCAGATGATGCGGTCCGAGGCCGACTTGGTCCTGCATGCCGGCGATATGGTGTACCCGGGTTTCTCACCATCCTTGGCCGATCTACGATTCTTGAGCGTGCAACGGCCCTGGATGCGGGCCCGTGCTTCAGCGTTCACGTGGGGAAATCACGACTTATACTACGGCTTTGCACCGCTGGTGGAGGTCTTTGGGTCACCCACCAATGACACTCCCGGTGGGGAGCATGGGACCGAAAACACGGTGCCCCAGGCGTATTATTCCTTCGACGCAGGCGATGTGCACTTCGCGGTGTTGTTTCAACCCTTCTTGAGCCAATACCAAATGCGCACCAACAGTCCGCAGGCGCGATGGCTCGATCAGGACCTGGCCGTCTCGCAGAAGCCTTGGAAGGTGGTCTTGGCTCATATTCCGTGGGAAACCTCCTCAGCCCACCGGATCGATGACTCCAATTACAACGGGCGTCCGGATGGTGGAGAATTTGCCGAGGTGCTGCTGCCGATCGCCCAACGGCATGGAGTTCAATTGTACCTTTCTGGGCATGATCACAATTACGAACGACTCATTCCCGTGGAGGGCATGACTTCAATCATCACCGGCGGTGGCGGGGCGATCCCGTACGGGCTCCGCGAAGTTTCCGCATTCCAGTCGGCCTTCCGGGTGGCGTATCACTTCACTGAACTGCGCTTTGAGGGCGATACGTTGACCGTCCGCTGCGTGAACCAGGAGGGGAAGGCGGAGGATCAATCGGTGATCCGGCGTCGGCCCGAGACTGCGCTTGTGGTCGCTGCTGCGTTGGGGACTCCAGAGGTGGATTTGCCTCCGCAAACGCCGTCTTGGGAAGCCCATGGCATGTCGCGAGCTCCGGCCATTGGGTCGCTCACCGGGCGCTCCAGCAATTTGGGTCAGCTTCGGGTGATGATGGACAACACCCACTTGTATCTCAGCCTCGAGGGTCTGGCGTTTTCTCAGGGTTCGGATGTGTGCCTGTTTCTCGAGGTGCCTGGTTTGCCGGGTGTGGCGTCCTTGGCGGGATTGGGCGACGGGCGGCGCGATTTGACCGAGGATTCCACTGCACAAGGAGTCGATGGGTTGGATCTCGCCGAGGGCGTGAGCTTCGGCGAGGGGTTTCGACCTTCGATAGGAATTGTTGTGAGTGATGTGCTGGCCCAGCAGCAGGATCGCCGGTTTCGACGTCCGCGCTCGGAGGTGGCGCTGGGGCAGGGGGTGTTCCGATTAGATACGGCGCTGAGTTCGGTGCCGAACATTCGGATCCGTGCCTGGAATCCGGATTCGGTGCGCGGCGTGGTGACGCCGGGGGTAAGCAGTGCCGACGCCATCCAGATAGCGATCCCCCGCAGCGAGTTGGGTGGTTTGCGCCATGGGCAGACGCTGCGCATCGCCGCTGGGGTCGGGTTGGAGGTGGGCGCTGGCACGAAGATTCGGAGGTTTGACGCCGGCTTCATTGGCGCGACAGGCCCGCTGGCTGCGGGAGAAAACCCCGTGTTTTCAGGGGTATCCATTCGCTTACCGGAGGCGCCCGCGTTGAAATTGAAAGCCGCCTTGGAACCGCAGGGTCGTGTGCAAATTCAATGGATGGCCTTGGCAGGGCAGCGCTACCAGCTTGAAGCTGCGCAGGATCTTCTCAAGCCCTTCGAGCTGCTCCAAGAGGTCGCCGCCCAGCCTCAGGAGGGTCCTTCCCAGGTCAGTGTTTCCGTCGATCTGGGAGCGCGGTTTTTTCGTGTTCGGGGTTCGGAGTGATTCCGGGCGCTCGTTTGGTTTTCGGAGGCGGCACTCAGTGAAATCAACGGGAACCTTTTTTCCTGCCGCAACCGGCCCGGGCATCGTATCCTGTCAGCCGTTTCGGATATGTTGAAGAATCCAGCCACGAAGTATCGCCCCGCTCCGGCGGTGGACTTGCGCGACCGTCAATGGCCTGCACGCACGCTGAGCGCGCCTCCCATCTGGTGCAGTGTCGACCTTCGCGACGGCAATCAGGCGCTGGCGGTGCCCATGAATGTGGCCCAGAAGCTCGAGCTCTTCCAGACGCTGGTGAACTGCGGCTTCAAGGAGATTGAGGTTGGGTTCCCATCGGCATCGAACACCGAGTTCGCCTTCAATCGGCGGCTCATCGAGGAAAATCGGATTCCGGAAGACGTGACCATCCAGGTCCTAGTCCAGGCTCGGGAAGATTTGATCGAGCGGACCATCGAGTCGTTGATGGGTGCCAAACGGGTGATCATCCACCTGTACAATTCCACGTCGCCGGCTCAGCGCCGGGTGGTGTTTGGGAAAAGTCGCGAAGAGATTAAGGCCATCGCGATTCAGGGAGCGCGTTGGGTCCAAGAGCGCCTGCACCGGTTGAAAGGCACGGATGTCCGGCTGCAGTATTCTCCGGAAAGCTTCAGCGCCACCGAACTGGAGTTCGCGTTGGAGATCTCCGAAGCGGTGATGGCCGTGTGGCAGCCGACCCCGGAGCGGAAGATGATCCTGAACTTGCCCTGCACGGTGGAGGTAGCGACTCCGAATGTGTACGCCGATCAGATTGAATGGATGTGCCGCCACATCCGCGACCGGGACAGCCTCATTGTCAGCCTGCACACCCACAACGATCGCTCCACGGGTGTGGCCGCCACCGAACTGGGACTCTTGGCCGGCGCGGACCGCGTCGAAGGCACTCTCTTCGGCAACGGCGAGCGCACGGGCAATCTGGATGTGGTCGCGGTGGCCCTGAACCTCTACATGCTCGGCATTCATCCGAATCTCGACCTCTCCAATTTGGGGCAGATCCGCGAGGTTTATGAGCGCTGCACGGGCTTGACGGTGCCGCCGCGGCAGCCTTATGCCGGCGAGTTGGTTTTCACGGCGTTCAGCGGTTCTCACCAGGATGCCATTAAGAAAGGCTTGGCCGAGTGGGAGACCGGTACGCGCAGCCACTGGGATGTTCCCTACCTCACACTGGATCCTGCAGACATTGGTCGCGAGTACCGCGAGGTCATCCGGGTCAATAGTCAGTCGGGCAAAGGTGGCGTGGCCTACTTGCTGGAGACGGAGTTCGGCATCGAATTGCCCAAGGACTTGCAGCGGGAATTTGGTCCCATTGCTAACGATCAGGTGGATGCGTTGGGCCGGGAGGTCCGGGGCGAGGAACTGAAGGCCATGTTCTGGGTGGAGTACGTTCAACGGACCGAGCCTTGGTCGCTCATCCATTTCCATGCCGATGGAGTGGATGGTCTCTTTGAATGCCGAGCGTCGATGAAGCGCGGGGGTCAGGAAGTGTCGGTACGCGGTCGGGGTAATGGCCCAATTGCCGCCTTTGTCCATGCCTTGGCCGAGGCGGGCGTTCCTCGGTTCGAGGTCACCCAGTTTAAACAGCACTCGCTCTCGGAGGGGGAGGCGGCCAGCGCCATTGCCTACATTCAGATTCGCACCGCCGAAGGCATGACCCGCTGGGGAGCGGGCGTGAACACCAATATCGAACTGGCTTCGATTCAGGCGGTGATTAGTGCACTGAACCGGTTGCAGTGAATCGGTTGTTCGTTGGTCAGTCGACGTGCGGCTCGGTGGAACCGGAGCGGGGTCGTCGTAGAAACCACACGGCAAGTCCGGCAGCAAAAATCACCACGCTGGTGGATTGGCCCGGGGTAAACACGCCGGCTGTGGGAGCGCTCTGGACGCCGTAATCTCCGCGAAAATATTCGGTGAAAGACCGAATTCCCGAATAGGCCATCAGGTAGAGGGCGAAGAGTTGTCCACGGCCATGCGGGCGTCGGGATTGCCAAACGATGAGACCTCCGCACAGCAGGAGGTTGAGAGCGGCCTCGTACAGTTGAGAGGGGTGCACCCAGACGCCAGCGGTGGCGTGACTAGCCGGGAAGCGAATGCCCCATGGCAGGACACACGCTCGTCCAAAGCAGCAGCCGTTGAGCAAGCAGGCCAAGCGTCCAAAGAAGTGTCCCAGGGCCAGACCGATGGCCAGGCAGTCCGCCGTGGCCCATAGCGGTAGCCCCTTGCGGCGAATTCCGATAGCACCGGCGATCGTGGCTCCGATCAGACCTCCGTAGAAAACGAGTCCCCCTTTCCAAATGGCCAGTACCTCAACGAGGGGTTGCCCGGCAAAATCCCGTTGCCAATAGCTGAGGACGTAGAGGATGCGTGCGCCGATCAGGCCGCCCACCAGCAGCCAGGGAAACACAATGTCTTGGATTGCCTGAGGATCCAGGCCCATGGCCCGTCCTCGGCGACTGGCAATCCAGGAGCCAGCGAGGAAACCAAGGGCCACCAGTAAGCCAAAGGAGTGAAGCCGGAAGCTGCCGAGTTCGAGGAGGATCGGTTTCAATGGAGGGAAGCTCTTGAGAGGCTGGACTCAGCGCGCCGAGGGCTGGAGTGGCCAGGCGACCAGTTCGCGACTATCCCGGGTATAGAGGACACCGTGGGCGTAGGCCGGATGGCTGAAGGTCTTGCCGCAGGCCTGAAAGCGGCCGAGTTCTGTATACCGAGTGGGGCTGGCTTCGAGCAGGATGACTTCACCCGTATCGTTGAGCACCAGCAATCGGGAACCCGAAGCCAGGGTCGAGGCGTATTGATTGAAACCACTGTGTCGCCACTGAATCGCTCCCGTAGAGGCATCGACGCAGACGAAATCTTTGTCGGGGCCATGACCGTAAAGGTGTCGTCCCACGAGAACGGGCGTGGACAAGTTGATCTTGAGGTCCGCATTGAGCCAGGACTGCCTGGCCCGGACTTTCGATCCATCAGCCTCGATAACAACCCGTCGCAGTCCGGTGGTGTAGCTGGCAAACAAGACGCCGTCGCCATCGAGCACCGGGGTGAGCACATTGCGGTTGGCTCCGGTCTTGAAGGGGACCCGCCATAAGGCGTCTCCGGAGGCAGCCTCCAATCCCAACAATCCCTCGCAGGTCACGCCGATCACCTGGTGGTGATTGCCCAGGGTTGCGGTGATGAGTGAGGCGTAGCTGGTCAGGTCGTTCTGGGATTTCCAGAGGAGTCGGCCCTTCAGTTTGTCGAAGGCGGCGATGCTCGCCCCGTTCGTCGAGCCGATCTGGATGAAGATTTGATCGCCCGAGATAGCTGCCGATCCGGAATTGCCTCGTCGGTTTGCGGCTCCTGGGCCACCCGCGCGGTCCTTCACCCAGAACATTCCGTAGTCGCGAAAATGGAACCCCCACTGCTTCTTGCCGTCGTCGAGAGAAAGACAGGCGAACTCACCAAAGCAGCTCTGCACGTAAATCCGGTTACCATCGATGAGTGGCGTGCATCGAGGGCCTGCTTCGAATTCGTCGGAGTACTGCTCGGCGAAGGGCTGAGACCACAATTCCCGACCGGTCGCGGCATCGAGGCAACGGGCAGTTTCCTGACCGCTGGAATCATCCAGAAAAACTAGGTGCTGGCCCGACACGACGACCCCGGAATAACCGTGACCAATGGATTTGCGCCAAAGCGGCTTGGGGACGGAATCGAGACGCGCAGGCAAAGGATCGGCGGCATGACCATCACGATTCCGACCTCGCCACCCGGGCCAGTCGTGGGTCTGAGTTTCAGCGGCGTGTGTCGGTGAGCCAAGGAAGATGGCGGCCCCGAGAGCGGTGCCTATCAATGCGAGAGTTAGGCGACGGAACGGAGTGGTGGCCATTAGGGGAACAGGACTCACCAGGAACCTTCGGAGAGGCGGCTAATGATGTTGCGTGCGAGGTTTTCGGCCAGCAGCGGGGCGGCCTGACGCTCGGCGGAACCCAAGTCTGCCGTGCTGCGAATGGAGGTCCGTCCGATGACTTCCTGATCGAGTAACACCTTGCCGCTGCCTACCTCGATCGCTTTGACGTGGGCCGTGAGGACAACGTCATAGTCGCGCGTCGAGATGATGTCATTCCGCTGGTAGGTCATGGGTGTGCGCTGGAATTTTTGAAGTGCGGTGGTGATGACGATGTCGCCGTCGTCCTGGGTGGCTAAGCGAAACGTGCCATCGACATGGACTTGTGCGCGGAGGGCGTGGCTGACCGTGTCGGCCAAGCGGGGTTCGTCGGTGCCGTTGGCGACGTGGCCGACGCGAATGGCTCGAACGCCTGCCGATTGTCCATTGCTGGGGCCCAGTGAGTAACCACCACAGCCGACCACGAGTCCCAAGGTCACGGCGAGCAAGGAGGCCACTGTCGACCAGCGGGTGGGGTTGGCAGCGGTGCTCATTGGGATTTTTTTGGGGTCTTGGCGGCGGGTGCGTTGGTCGCGTTGACGCGCTCACGCTGCAATTGGCGGGCATCCACTTCGGACCACCGCCGCACTTGTTTCTGGGCCTTGGGCTTGAGGAATTCGATCCGTTCGCGAGCCTGGGCCGCAAACGTGGAGTTCGGGTCCATCAAGAGCGCTTCGTTGTAATAGACCAGCGCACCCTGGTAGCGCTTGTACTTCTCGTAGAACTCGGCGGTCTTCAGAGCGCCCCGGGCCTGCTCGGTCTTCAGTGAGGCGACGATCTTCGTGGCCTCCTCGGACCGCTGGTCGTCGGGATAGAGCGCCTTGAAGTCATTAAGGAAGTTGATGGCGTTGCCTGCGATGGACTGGTCGTACTCAGCGCGTCGGGCCAGGCGGTTCCAGGCGATGCCCGCGGCATACATGGCGTCGGCTCCCACCTTGGGGCGATCGTAGTACTTGTCGGCGGCCCGTTCGTAGGCGCGCACCGCCAGGCGGAAGTCCTTCTGCTTCTCCCGGGCGGCACCGATGTTCATTAACGCCTTGGGTCCGATTTCGCTGTAGGGGCCATTCTTGTTGACCTGATCAAACAGCTTGGCCGTGCGGTCCATCGACGGAAAGAAAGGGATGTAGCCCCACAGTTTGAACCACTGTCCGCCCAGGTAGCGATTGGCGATCTCGAATTGGCGTTGTTGGATTTCTGAGTAGTTGTCCAACTTGGGATATTTGGTCAGTGCCTTCTGGTACTCCTTGAAGGCGCGCTCATCCATCTTCCGGGCTTCGTAGCAGCGGCCGATCAGGTACTGGGCGCGGCCCGAGGAATCCGACAGCGGCCAAGTCTTGGTGGTGTGCTTGGCGGCCTTGAGGGCCAGTCGGTACTGGCCGGCGTCAAAGGCCTCTTGAGCCACGACCAATTGGTCTTTGGCCCGTTTGCGTTGCCAGGCCGCCCCGGCGCCCACGGCCTCGTAGGTCCAGCCCTCACCGGGTCGATAGATCAAGGGCGCGGGGCAATTCATTACCCCGATCCATAGACAAGTCATCACCAGCAACAGACGCATGGAAAATCGGCTCACGGCTGCTGAGGCTAAGTAAGCCCGCGCAGGGGTCAACGGTGGAACTCTGAGTGAGGGGCGGGACCGGACTGCATGACCCAGGGCCTTCGCTCCCTCTGAGGGGACTTTAATTTGCAATCCGTGGGGGTAGGTTGGGTTGTTTTCAGCCGAGGTTTTCTCGGCAGGAATGGATCCTCGCTGGTCATCGGGTCCGGGATGGGCATGCTCGTCAGTATCCCATGAGATACCTGTCGATCCTCCTAATTTGGACGAGCATGGCCGTTTGGGCTGTCGAACCGCATTGGGCGTATGCGCCATTGCGTTCGTCCCGGGTTCCCGAGGCCGAGGCCGAGGTTTTCCAGCCGGTAGATACGTTTATTCGGGCGCAATGGAAGGCGCGGGGCCTGAAGCCCTCCCCGGAAGCCGATCGGTCGACGCTTTTACGGCGGATTTACTGGGATTTAATCGGTCTGCCCCCGTCGCCCAGCGACTATCAGCGATTCTTGGCGGACACATCGCCGCAGGCCTACGAGCGGGAGATCGATCGGCTGCTGGCGTCGCCCCGCTACGGGGAACGCTGGGCTCGCCACTGGATGGACGTGGTTCATTTTGCTGAGACCCACGGCCACGATCAGGACCGCATTCGCGAGCAGGCTTGGCCCTACCGGGATTATTTGATCGAGGCATTCAATTCCGATCGGCCGTATGGACGCTTCGTCGAGGAGCAGGTCGCTGGAGATGTGCTGTATCCCGATCGGCCTGAGGCGACCGTCGCTTTGGGCATGATCGCCGCGGGTCCCTGGGATGAGAGTTCCCTGCGCGACATTCGTGAGGACACGCTCGATCGCCAATTAGGTCGATATGTGGATCGCGATGACATGATCAGTACGGTCCTCTCGGTGTTTAATAGTACCACGGTTCATTGCGCCCGATGCCACGACCACAAGTTTGATCCCATTCCGCAGTCGGATTATTACGCCCTGCAGTCGGTGTTCTCCGGCGTTGAACGCGCGAATCGGGTCTTTGATCGGGACCCGTCGGTGCATGTCCGGCGGCAGCGTTGGATGCACCAGCAACGTCAGTTGGAGCGGGGTGACGCAGACTTACTAGAATCACCCCAGGTTCGCGACGAGGTTCGGCAGTGGTCGGACCAGCGCCGTGTGCGGCCCGCGGTCTGGGCAACCTGGGAGGCTCAGACGTTTGTTTCGGCAGGCAAGGCCACGCTCCAACGGCAATCCGACGGTTCGTATCGGGTCAGCGGAACTCGGCCAGAACGAGACGTTTACACCCTGACACGGTCCGCCGACGGGCGTCCGGTGAGTGCGATTCAGTTGGAACTTTTGCCGGATGAGTCGTTGCCCCATCGAGGTCCGGGTCGGAATGAGCAAAATGGGAATCTTCACTTGAGCGAAATCGAATTGTGGGTCTTTTCTTTAGGAGCTACCGAACCCCGGCGGCTCCGTTGGGCTCGAGCCACGTCTAGTTTCGACCAGGACGGATGGACCGCGGCTCATGCCATCGACGGCCAAGAAAAGACGGCCTGGGGCATTCATCCCAAGGAGGGGCAACCGCACCGCGCGGTCTTTGAGTTGGCCGAACCGCTTCAGTCCCGCCCTGGAGACCAACTGAGCCTGATCTTGCGCCAAGCTCATGGAGAGTCGCATGTGATCGGCCGATTCCGTGTCTCGATGACCGATGCTCCGGGTCCGGCCAGTCGAGTGGTGCCGCCCCAAATCGACTCGATCCTCGAGCACTCGCCCAAGGAGTGGACTCGGGATCAACAGCGCTTGGTGGCGACCTTTGTTTTACGAGAGCGTCTTCGGGAGCAATTGGCTGCGTTGCCCGAGCCGTCGAAGGTCTATGCCGCTGCAAGTAATTTTGAACCCGACGGGGGACTCAAACCGTCCTTGCGGCCTCGGACGATCCACCGCTTGAACCGGGGCGAAATTACCCAACCCCGCGAAGAGGTGGGTCCGGGGACCTTGTCGTGCATCGCAGGCCTGCCCTCTCGGTTTGCGGTGTCAGAGGGATCCGAGGAAGGGGATCGGCGCGCAGCGCTGGCCCGTTGGCTGTCCCATCGAGACAATCCGTTGACCTGGCGCTCCATCGTCAATCGGGTCTGGCTCCACCATTTCGGACGCGGTTTGGTGAATACTCCCAACGACTTTGGTCGCATGGGCGCCGCGCCGTCCCACCCCGAGTTGCTCGACTGGTTGGCCGTATGGTTTCGAGATGAGGCCCACGGTTCCTTCAAGTCGTTGCACCGCTTGCTCCTGACCAGCGCAACCTACCGCCAGAGCAGTCAGAAGGGCGCCGTGGCCACAGAGGTCGCGGCAGTCTCAGATGGGGAGAATCAGTGGCTCAGCCGCATGAATCGGACTCGGTTGGACGCCGAATGCGTGCGAGACGGCATGCTGCTCATCAGTGGGCGACTGGACTTGAGGATGGGCGGGCCGGGTGACCGTCAATTCGACTTGAAGCCGGGTATTCATGTGACACCCCGGGTGGACTACACGCGATTCGATTCGGATGCGCCTGAGGGTCGGCGACGGAGCGTGCACCGCTTTTTGTTCCGGACGCTGCCCGATCCTTGGATGGAGGCTCTGGACTGTCCGGCGGGTGATCAACTGGTGCCCGCTCGGGACAACTCGGTGACCCTTCAGCAGGCGCTGGCCTTGTGGAATCACGACTTTTCCATTCGTCAGGCGGAACACTGGGCTCGGGCTCTGGAGGCCCGTGGCAAAGAAATCGGGGGCGGAGGCGAGATTCCGTGGGAGGAGGCCGTTGCTTGGGTTTGGGGTCGCCCACCCACGCCCTCTGAAAGGGAGTCGCTGGCTCGCTACGCGCAACAGCACGGTTTGGCCAACGCCTGTCGGCTGCTCTTCAACAGCAACGAGTTTCTGTTCCTGCCATGAACACCACTGGATTGAATCTGGGCCCCGGGGTTTCTCGGCGCGACTTTGTTAGTCGGTTGGGGGCTGGTTTTGGAAGTGTTGCTTTGGGCCAACTCTTGGCCAGCGACAACGCTTCCCGCCTGGATCCTCAAGCCGTGGGGCACCGTCCGCACCACCGGCCCCGAGCCAAGCGGGTGATCCAATTGTTCATGAATGGCGGGGCCAGCCAGATGGACCTCTTCGATCACAAACCGGAGTTGTTCCGTCGGGCCGGTCAACCCTTCGATCCCGGTTCTAGTGTACGGATCGAGGCCCCAACGAGTGAACCGGGTAAGGTGCTCAAGCCGCCTGTCCCTCTGCGGCAGCACGGCCAGAGTGGGCGCTGGGTCAGCGACCTAATGCCGAACCTAGCTCGATGCGTCGATGACATGGCCTTCCTGATGGCCATGCAGTCTCGGACCAATGTCCACGGGCCGGCCAGTTACCTCATGAACACCGGGTCTTTGTTGCCCGGATTCCCCGCCTTCGGGGCCTGGGTTGGCTATGCCCTGGGCAGCGAGGCCGACAACCTTCCGGGCTTCGTGGTGCTGCCAGACACTAAAGGGCTTCCGTATAATCAGCGGGGCAATTTCTCGGCGGGATTTCTGCCCGTGGCTCATCAGGGAACCCTCATCCATGCCGGCAACCCGTCCCCGATGGCTTACCTGAGACCTCCTGCCTCCGCCCTAGGCGTTACGCCGGAGGCCAGTCGCGAAGGGTTGACCTTGCTCCAGCAGTGGAATCGCCGGCACCTCGAGGCCAACGATTCCGACCCGCGTTTGGAAGCCCGAATCCAAGCCTACGAGTTGGCTGCCCGCATGCAATTGAGTGCGCCGGAGGCCTTCGATTTGAGCGTAGAAAGTCCGGCCACTCGCCGGCTTTATGGCATGGATCGCCCTGAATCTGAGGAGTTTGGTCGACGCTGCCTGATGGCCCGCCGGTTGGTGGAGCGCGGGGTTCGCTTCGTCCAAGTTTGGAGTGGTGCCGGCGGGCCCACGGGCAATTGGGACAACCATGCCAATATGGCTAAGGAACTCCCGCCCATGTGCGCGGCGACAGATCTTCCGATTGCCGGACTTCTTCAGGACCTCAGATCCTGCGGGCTGCTCGAAGACACCTTGGTCTTGTGGAACACGGAATTTGGTCGGATGCCGTTTGCCCAAAGCAGCGAAGGTCGGGATCACAATGGTGGAACCTTCGTCGGTTGGATGGCTGGGGCGGGGGTGCGCCCCGGAGTGTCGTATGGCCAAAGCGATGAGTGGTCTTGGAAGGCGGCCCGTGACATCACCACCACCTATGATTTCCATGCCACGGCGTTGCACTTGTTGGGTTTGAACCACGAGCGACTGAATGTTCTTCACCAGGGGGCTAATCGGCGTTTGACCGATGTCCACGGAGAGGTGATTCGAGCGGTGTTGGCCTGAATCGGGCCAGCCCGCGGCCGGGAGGGAGGGGGCGTAACGGACTGCGTCGCAGTTGCGTTTGACCGATCCCGGTTGAAGATTAAATAAATGAAGACCCAGTGGATTGCGCTTTCTTCGGCGGCGCTGTTGGCGGTGATCTTGGTGGCGGCCGGGGGGTGTCAGGTGATCCGGGCCGGATATGAAACCGCTCCGTACCGGGTGCTGGAGTCCGATGGAGTATTCCAGATCCGGGAGTATCCCGCGATGCAATGGGTGGAAACCACCATGGGGTCGGGAAATGGCAATTCGGACGGGAGTTTTGGTCGTTTGTTCGGATTTATCACCGGGCGTAATCAGTCCCAGCAAAAAATCGCCATGACCACACCGGTCTACATGGCCGGGTCTCCGACTGCCGACCCGGCGTCCCAACGGGTGATGGCCTTCGTCATGCCCAAGGAGATGGCGGCGACCTCCGTGCCTGTGCCGAGTGATGGGGCATTGCGCCGACGGGAGTTTTCGGCCGGCCGGTTTGCTATTTATCGGTTCCGCGGAACCCGGTCCTCCGAGCGGGAGGTGGCAGTTCTGGGTGAATTGCAGGCCTGGCTGGCGGCTCGGGGGCTTTCGGTCGTCGATGCTATGCCGGTGTATGGTTACTTCGACCCGCCTTGGACCCCCTCGGTTCTCCGGCGGAATGAGGTTATGTTGAGGATCGCTGAGCCGGCTGTTCGGTGATTTTTCAGGGCTTTAGGATCTGGCCGAGATTTCTTAAAATACTTTGAGCAATCCGGAAGTTTCCGAGTCGGAGTAGGTGGTTGGTAACTATCCGCTAAGGGTTGGCAAAGGGAGCGTGCTGACGGCGGGGCTTGCGGGTAGGGGTTGGGTGTTTGCCTCGTCGTGGTTATAGCGCCTGGAGTGAAGGCGTAATTGCTTCCGTCACTTGGGGGTCGGCTCAAAAGGCCGGCCCCCGTCCTTTTTTAACCCATCGTGTTTTTAACCCATCCGCTTTGCCCCATCTGATCCACCGATTCGATCCACTTCTCCAGCCCCATCGTTCAAAAACCCTCGTCCAAAAACCTCATCAGGAATGCCGATCGGGTGAGAGGAGCGATAGGTCGAAGCGAGGCCGGGCCCCGGTGAGTGTGTCAGCGATGAGCTGGCCCGTGATGGGAGCCAAGCTGATACCCATCATGCCGTGTCCGGTGGCTAGGGAGACATTGGCCAGTCGCTTTGTTCGACCGATGTAGGGGAGCCCATCTGGAGGCACCGGGCGCAGGCCGAACCACGGTTCGACTCCTTCGAAATCACTCTCTTCGAATCGCGGAAAGTACTTCGGCACCGACTTGATAATGCCCCGGACTCGGACCGGGTTGATGGTGTCGTTAAGACCTCCAATTTCCATGGTTCCCCCAAAGCGAAGCTGGCCGTTCATGGGGGTGATGGCCACCCGGGCTTCGGTGAAAATGGAACAAAGGTTCGGCAATTCCCGGGGTTGTCGGAGGGTCAGGCTGTAGCCCTTGCCCGCCTGGATGGGCAAATTGAGCCCCAGTTGGGCAGTCGTCTGGGGTGACCACGATCCACCGCATAGCACAAACTCATCGGCCTCTAGGGCTTCTCCGTCGACCCACGCCGCCCGAACCCGACCGTGTTCGGTTTGCCATCCGCGCACTTCGGCCTTCCAACGGAAGCGGCACCCGAGGCGTTCGAGTTCGTGTTGCAGGCCGGCCATGAAGCGGTCGGGGCTCAGGTGACAGTCCTGCGGAAAGTGGACCGATCCGGCCACAGTCATTGTGATGGCCGGGTCCAGAGCCGCGGTTTGCCGGGCATCGAGCACATCGGCCGGGATGCCCAACGCGCGGGCTTGGGCCGCGGTATGGGCTTCCTCGTCGAGGGCGTGCTGGCTGCGGCACAGCATGAGCAGGCCTTTTTTCACGAGGCCGAAGTCGAAGTGGGGTAGGGCCGCCAGTTCTTCGAACGCCGCCCGGCTGGCCAGGCTGATGTCCCGCAGCAGCGGCGCAGCCCTCTGGACCCGCTCGGCCGTGCTGGCCTGCCAGAAGCGCCATCCCCACTCGAAGAGTTGCGCATCGAAGCGGGGACGAATGTAGAAGGGGGATTCCGGATTCCACATCCACTTGAGCCCCAAGGCCACCATGCCTGGCGCGGCCAACGGGATGAAATGGCTGGGCACCACCATGCCGGCGTTGCCGAAAGAGCAGCCATTGCGGGCCGGCGGATTTCGATCAATGACCGTCACCGAGTAACCGGCTTTCGCACAATAATAGGCCGTGCTTAGCCCGATGACTCCACCTCCCACAATGGCCACGTGTCCACGCATTCTTGGAGAGGATGGTGGCGGTGGTCTTGGGGGTCTTGCCACGCAGAAGTGGGGAGGGCGAAAAATACGGCACAACTTGCTTCTTTCAGCTTGGGCTGCGTCTTGGAGATGAGGATCGGCTTCCGGTCGGACAATGGGAATGACTCTGTCTGCCTCTTCGGCAGGGACCATTACTGCCTTCATCGAGAATTTAGCATGGGTTGAACGGTGGAATGGGCAGGAATTCCAACAGCGTGTATCGCCTCTACAGCTCAAACCTCCTCGGAAAAAGATTTGAGTAGGGTTGGCGATTTTCCAGACTTCCTACCTGATCGGAAAGTCTGAGGGAGCCTCGATGTTCCGATGATGGGCAATTCTTTCGTGTGGTTGCCGAATCTGCGCCGCATTCTCCTCCATGAAACCACTCCATTGCCTCACTGCGTTGCTGACCCTGATGGTCGGCGGAACGGGCGTTCGGGCTCATGACCTGTCCGATGCCGAGACGCCCCACGGGAGCGTGCGTGCGCAAAGCAGTTCTCCCCGTCCGGACCGATTACCTCTCAAGGTGGCGGATGCAGCGGCCCAGCGCCTCGGTTTGTTCAGCCGATTCGGACCGAAGGTGCGGGCCACCACCAATGCCACCCACTGGATCGTGGAGAGCGATGGCATGCCCGATCATCGCATGATGGTGGGCATCACCGCCTGGCAGCAGCAGGTGCCCTTGCCGCAGCCCTATGTGGGTGACAATGCGTGGAGGATTCCGCGGTTTCCGGTGCCGGCTGCGCAACCGTTGTCGGCCAAAGACCATTTCTTTCGCGGGGCCATCGCGATGGCGGTCAACGGCGTGCCGATTTTCAACCCGATCAAGAACGACGGTCGCACCGACACCTTCCTGGCCGGCGAACTGGACGAATTTGGCGGACACTGCGGCCGCGCCGACGATTATCATTACCACATCGCTCCGACTCACTTGCAGGAGCAGGTGGGTCCGGGACAGCCCATTGCCGTCGCCCTCGACGGCTATTGGATTTACGGGTTTACCGAACCCGATGGATCTCCGGTGGGTCCGCTGGATACCTTCAACGGCCATAGCACGCCAGCCCTGGGTTACCATTACCATGCGACCCGGAAGTATCCGTACCTCAATGGCGGATTCCACGGCGAGGTGGTTGAGCGAGAAGGACAGGTGGATCCGCAGCCCAGGGCCGAGCCGGTGCGACCGGCGCTGCAGCCGTGGCGCGGAGCACGGATCACGGGATTCGATCGCGTCGCGTCGAACCACTTCCATATCGAGGTGAAGACCGCCACCCAAACGCATCACCTTCGATATCACCTGAACACCAACCAGACCGTGACCTTCGATTGGGCCGATGGGGACGGTCAAACCGCCACCGAGACTTACTCGCTACCTTCTGGAAAAGGCGGTGGTGCTGATGGAAAGAACCCAAGCCGCCCGCGTCGCCGCCAGCCGTGATTTCCCTGGGTCGCCGGTATTTGATCGACGGTGTTTGAGTTTGCTGTTCAGCACTGCGCCGCTGCTTACGAGCAAGGGCACTCCATCGCTCAATGCGGTCCAGAGGGGCGGGACGGACAAGAAAGGTCCCAGGAAGGTTGGCGGGTGCGGCCAAAGCCGAAGCCGCAGCGGTGACCTTCCGGCGCGGACGGAGGGTCACCGGCTTTGCCCGGTCGACGCTCAGACGTGCTTCACTACCTCGGAGGCGGGAAAACGGACCTTCTTCTGGGACGCATATTTATCGTCGTCCGCGCGATAACCGGCGGCGCAGGCGACCACGGTTTTGTAGCCCGAACCGGTGAGGCCCAAGATCCGGTCGTATTCCACCGGAGCGATGCCTTCCATCGGGCAAGTATCCACACCCAGCAAGGCCGCGGTCGTCATGAACTGCCCCAGCGCGATGTAGAGCTGATGGGTTTGCCAGACGTCGAGGTAGCCCGCATCGGCCGCCTTTTGAAGGCTTCCCAGCATCATGCCGCGGTAGCCGGCCAAGGCCTCCAACGATCCGCCACGGACTTCGATTTGACGGGCTAGAAATTGGTCGACATGCGCCTGATCCAGACCGGTTTTGACCGCAAAAACCACCATGTGAGAGCAGTCGGCCGGTTGGGATTGTCCCCAAGAATGGGGCACCAGCTGGGCTTTGACCTGGGGATCGGTGACCACGACAAATTTCCATGGCTGCAGGCCGAAGCTGGATGGAGCCAGAACGAGGGCTGTTTCGAGGGTGTTCCAGAGTTCGGCCGGGATGAGGGCCGAGGCGTTGAATTTCTTGGTGGCGTAGCGCCAAGTCAGGGCAGCGAGGAGTTGATCAGGGGATAGGGTCGTCATGACGTGGCCGTTAGGGTGGCTTCACCGGATCCGGTCGGCAACTCGGAGTCCACAGGTTGAGGTATCGGTGGGCTTTGGAATGATGCTTCCAAGCTTGAGGCCTCCCCCGGCTCCCGGCGGATCGAGGGCGGTCTCATCGGAGTCGTGTGGTTCTGCAGAAGCGCTTCAGCCTGATGGAACGTGTGCGGGGTCCGAGATCCGCGACAAAAAAGCCCGGGAAGGCGAACCTTCCCGGGCTGTAAGAAACCGTTTCCGCTCGATTACTTGATGCTGCGGAAGAACAGGCTGCCGCCGGTTGGGGCGGGCACCGCGTAGGGGCTCGTTGCGCCGGTCACATTGGAGAACGGCCCGGTGAGCGAGGTGGACGATTGCAGACTGCCCGTGAAGGTGACCGTGATCACGTCGGCGGTGCGGCTGAGCGAGAGCGTCGGGCGCGGAGGAGTGACCTTCACGTCGACGCTGGAGACCATCTTGCCCGGGACCCCCGCCAACAGGCGGTAGCTCGCGGAGATATCCGACGGGGTGGTCGGGAAGAACCGGTACGAGGTGCCGGTCGCGTTGGCGATGTCCACGAAGCCCGAGCCGTCGTTGCGCTGCCATTGGTAGCTGAACGAGGTGCCCACACCTTGACGGGTCACCTTGGCGGTGCCGTCGAAGGTCACCGCGGTGGGCGGCGAGCTGACAGCCAGTTTGACTTCCTTGATTTGCCAACTCGGGGTGCTGGCCTTGGAGCAGTCGTCCCAGCCGCCCAGGAACTGGACCACGATCTTGTCGCCCTTGGTAAAGGTGCCAAGGATCGCGGAGCTGGTGATGAAGCTGCCAGCCGCATAGCCCGCAGAATCCGCATTGAAGGCGCGCAGCCCCTTGAGGACACCGCTGCCCTGGATCACGCTGTTGGCATAGCCATTGGCCGTGAAGTTGTCACCCGGAACCACGGTGAAGGCCCCGCCGTTGACGCTGACGAGCACTTGGCCGCCATCATAGAAGTCACCTTCGAAGGAATAGCGGTGCGAGAAGTTTAGGGTCACGGCCAGGGACTCCGGCACCGTGTAGGTCGCCGAATTCAGGCGCGAGTTGTAAGGGCCGCCGCAACCGTCCACGGAACCGTCGGCCGACCAAACGCCATTGGCCGGGTCATACACCCAGGGGCCCGGAGGCTCTGGGGTGGTGTTGGTGACCGTGAAGCCGCCGTCGCTGGAGGTGAAAGCCTGCGTGAGGAAGTTGACCGCCGAGGTGGAGAGGGCGCCCTCCTGATTGGTCGGCTGCTTGGTGAATTCCACTTCGGCATTCGGATCCACGAAGGTGGACAGGTACTTGCCCTCGATGGGGGCCAATGTGGCCGATGCAGTGGTATCGGTGGACTTGCGCCAAGCCACCTTGAGCCAGTCGCCGCCGCCGCCTTCCTTGAGCAGCGTCAGGATCGCGTACTTCTTGCCGGCCTGCAGATTGATCGGTGCGGCCGTGGTTTGCGGGGATCCGGATTCGGGCTCCAGGAAGCCTTTGCAGCAAGCGGGTTCGTTGACGATCGGGGTGTCGGTGGCCGGGTTGGGCATCGTTTCGTTCGCGCTGAGATAAACGCGGGAAGCATCATCGGAGGCCACGAAGAAGTAGTAGTCACCCGACTCGGTCGGGGTGATGAAGCCGGTGATTCGGGCCATGTAGTTTTCATGGCTGTCATCCGGGAACACCGTGCGGGTGTCGAAACGACCGGTGATGGTTCCGAGCGTTGTCGGTGTGCCGGCGATCACGCGGGGGTCATCCAGTGCGGTTGTAATGGCGGCGTCGCTCGCGCTCGGGAGATTGTCGTAGTGTTCGAAGCGCAGGGCGCCAGAAGCCAGTTGCCAGGAGCCAAAGCTGATCGTCGAGTTGGCTGCAATCGTGGTGGCGGGTACCATCTGATCCTTCACGCCCGTAACCGTAATCTTGTAGCTCTGACCGGCGGTCTGCTTGGAGGTTGTCAGTTCGACGATGTTGTCGCCGACGCTGCCCGCCGGGGCTACCAAGGCCGCACCGGTGACGGTGAGACCTTCGATCTTGTAGTTGGCCGCCAACTGCGCGGTCGTCGGATCCAAGGGTTCCGAAAACCAGATCCGCACTTTGTCGAAGCTGGCAACGCCTGCGGCATACTGGAGTGTCGGAGCCACCGTGTCGGCAGGAGTCACCACCAGGGCGACCGGGGTGCTGCTAGTGGAGCCGTAGGCGCTCGTCACCACGATGTCATAGGCGCCTGCATCCGCCGCGCTCACGCCGCTCAGCGACAGGGTGGAAGAGGTCTTGCCGGCCAGATTCTGGCCGTCCTTGCGCCACTGATAGGTGAGGGGAGGCGTGCCGCTGGCGGCAGCCGTCAAGTTGACCGAGTAACCCGCAAAGAGGGTGCGGCTCGGGAGGGTCGGTTGCTGGGTGATGGTCGGAGCCACATTAGCCGAGAAGTAAATCGACTGGATGTCGGCCGCGCTCAGTGCCTTATCGAAAACGGCGACTTCATCGATGTTGCCTTGGAAGTAGTCGCCGGCGGTGTTGAAGATCCCGCCGCCACCGATGTTGAAGTTGAAGCTGCTGGTGCCATAGCTGGCCACCGTTCCGCTCAGTCGGCCGATTTCTTTGCCGTTGGCATACAGGACGGTGGAGGTGGCGCTGCCGATGACGGCAAAGTGGCCCCACTCGTTGTCCTTGAAGGGATAGGCAGACTTGATGTTGCCGCCGCGGGCGTTGACCCACAGTTCGATGTTGGCGCCGGCATCCGCGTCGCCGAACTCAAGCAGGTCGTTCTGGCCGAAGTAGCCGCCACGGCTGCTCTTGACGGCACCCCGCCGGACCCAGCCCATCATGGTGAATTCGGTCATGTCGTTCATTTGGAATGGAGTGCCGACATAGCCGGCCGAACCATTGAACCCACCACCCACGTTGGCGGCTTCGAATCCGGTGTAGATCGGCGGCTTCGGGCCATCCGCGCCCGCCTTCATGCCAGGGTTGTACGAGGCGGCGATGGAAGCGCCCGCCGTGCCAGTATTGGCGGCTGGAGGCACACTGGCCGGTGCGGCGTAGGTGCCTTCGTTCAGTCGGTAGTAGGCGATGGGAGCCTGGGCCAGAACGAGGCTCTGGTAGGTGGCGGCGGGGCTGGTGGCCGTGCCGTTGGCGTAGTGAGCGGAAATTTCTTCGGTGGTCAGGGCCTTGCTGTAGAGGGCCACTTCGTCGGCGGAGCCATTCCACCAGAACGAACCGTCCGCGCGGCCGCCGATGGCGAAACCGCCCGATTGGCCGGGAACATAGCTGGTTTGGGCTGCTTCAGCCGCCTTGGCACCGTTGACGAACAACTTAGCGGTCGCACCGTCGTAAACCGCCGCCACATGGTACCACATGCCAGACACGGGAGCCGTTCCACCACTGATGTTCACCGAGGTGGCGGTTCCATTGTTGTTGTACATGCGGAGGTTCCAACCCGTCTCCGACTGGTAGATCAACCAACCGGTGCGGGGGGCGGCAAATTGGCCGCTGGAAATGGCGCACGTCAGGGTGCCGGATCCCACAGCGTGCTCGACATTCGGGCTCAGCCAGGCTTCCACCGTGAAGGGGGCCTTGGGATTCATTTCCGGCATGTAAGGCACCATGGTTACCGAGTTGGCGGTGGCATCGAAGCCCACGGCGCTGTCGGTGCGGCCATTCAAGGCTCCAGGAACCGGGTGCTGGGCTGTTCCCAGATAGTAACCCACGGCAGAGTTGCCCAGGGAACCAGCGTTCACCGCTACGTCAGCAGCGGGAGGTTGCGTAGTCTCATTCAGGCGCCAGAAGGCGACCGGCTTGAGGTTGGAGACCGTGGAGGCGTAGTCCGCCGTCAAGGTCGTCGCCGCGCTGGAGACCAGCGCGAGCAGGCCCGTCAATTTGAGGATTTGGCGTTTCATGGTTGTTACAAGGTTTGCTTCAGATACCGCCGGCCGGGTTAGTAGCCGATGGACCCCGATTTCCCTCAAAACGCTTTTTTTCTGACGATTCGCCATCCAGGCGATGCCGGAAGTTTAAAAAGCGATTCGATGGACTGTTACGATCGCGTGAACCTTTGATAGCGAGATTTCAGTCGGTTGGCTTCAAGTCAAGGGAGGTCGCAGTACTAGGAAAATTTTGACGCTGATGTGTACGGAAAGATCCTAACCTGCTGCTGTTTTTTGAATTTAATAAAAAATCTTATCGGTCGGGAGATTGCTCTCTATAGAGCATCAGCGTGGTGATGCAGTTAGGAAGCCTTGGGTTCAGGCCTACGGCTCGGGGAGTGTTGGTGAGGTGGGATTTTAGCAATCCATGCGTACCGACTGGCTAGAATCTTTATCCGAAGTGATCCGGTTGGATCGGTCGTGCTGGCTGCGCCTTCTTCCGCAAGAGCGTCGCGGTTCGCTCTTTGCGGGCCTCAAGCACGAGCTTCAGCGTGGCTGGCGCCTCGCTCTGGCCTTCATCTAACGAAAGAATGAGGCATGCCATCACCTTCCTCCCAATAGCATCGCTCCGGTTTCGTCTCCGTGTTTGCTGGAGCATTCGTCAGGGTTTCATGGGTGCCGGTCCGCGGTTTTTCTATTGTGAGTCGATTTTGGGTTGCCGCCACGCGCCAGAACCCACGGTTACGTCGGTGCGGGCGGTGGACGGGTTTGATTCTTTACCCTCGCCTTGGCCGGAACGAATCAGTTAGAAGTCCTTCCAACTGAATCGTTCCGGCTTAGGTAAGAGTTGCCTGATCCTCCGAGCTTATTCGTCGATGAATCTATCGCTGACCTTGTCGCAAGTCTCCCTGGTGTTGGGCCTGGGTTGTTTTCTTGGCCACCTTTGGCCTGTATTCAATCCGTCCTCCTGTGCCGCCTGGATGCGGGGGTTCCATCGGAATACCGCCGTGGGCGTGGTTCTAATGCTCTTGGGAAGCATCTGGTTCGAACAGAACTTGCAGAACTCAGAGATCTCGGACTTTGCCGCATTCCGGCCATTCCTGTTGGGGGGAGTCATTGCCATCGGAGTGGCCAGTTGCTTTGTCGTCCGGGATTATCTGGCCGTGCGGGGATTAGCCATTGTGCTGTGTCTCGTCGCGGACGTGGTCTTGGATGTCCAACGGTGGCACCCGAGCCCGTGGAGGTATTTGGTGACCCTTTGGATGTACGGGTGGGTGAGTTTGGCCATCTGGGTGGCTGTTTCACCGTGGCGGGTGAGGGATTGGTTGGCTTGGTGCGCGCAATCTGAGGGTCGGGTGCGCCTGCTGGGTGTTTCTGGTGTTATCTGGGGAGCCTTGATTTCAGCCTTGGCGGTCACGGTTTACCGCTGATCGATCTTCGGGCAATTTAGTTTCGGAGGGAGTGAGAGTGTTGTCTCATTCAAAATGGTCTATCAGACGGTGATCCGGCGGGAAAATTGTTCCCGTCCGCCATCGTCCTGAACCCGTTGTCAGAGCCCTTTCCCTGAGGACGATTTCGGGCTTTAGTCAGCTCGGTGCCGCTACCTTACAAAATCGCCACGCTTCTCTACTGCTTTGACGAGCGGGACAACATTCTCCTGTTGCGTCGGGCTCAGGATCCCAACCGGGGGCTCTTCAGCCCACCTGGAGGCAAACTGAAGACCGACATTGGGGAATCACCTTACGCCTGCGCGTGCCGTGAGGCTCTGGAAGAGACGGGCGTTTCCCTCACGCCAGCGGACCTGCACCTGAGTGGTCTTATCAGCGAATATGGGTATCAGGGACAGACTCACTGGCTTATGTTTCTCTTTGAAGTCAGGCCGCGCCTGCAACGCGTTCCGCCCCCGCATCGGGAAGGAGATTTCGGATTCTACAGTCGCGCGGAATTGGCCTTATTGGATTTGCCTGAGACCGACCGGGAACAAATTTGGCCTCTCTTTTGGAGCCATCGTGGAGGGTTCTTTGCAGCCCACGCTCACTGTCACGAAGAGGGAGGCTCCACCTGGACCTTGGAACAGAGCAGCCCTTTACGTCGCGCCTGACCATGGAAACCCGTTCCCAACCGGACATCCCGGATCCCGAAATCGACCGTGTGTTCATGGGTGAAGCGCTGCGCCAGGCGGCCAAGGCCTACGAGGCCCAAGAGGTGCCTGTGGGAGTGGTCATTGTTCGCGGACACCGCGTCATTGCGCGTGCTTGGAATCAGGTAGAACTCCTCAAGGATGCGACCGCGCACGCGGAGATGCTGGCCCTGACCATGGCTCAGGAAGCCGTCGGCGATTGGCGTCTGACCGACTGCACGCTCTACGTTACCAAAGAACCGTGTCCCATGTGTGCCGGGGCCATTGTCCATTGCCGGTTGGACCGCGTAGTCTTCGGTGCCCCCGATGCCAAGGGAGGCGCGGCCGGGGGAGCTATGAATCTCCTGCAGTTTCCCACCCTCAATCACCGCAGTGCAATTACGCCGGGGGTCCGCGAGGAGGAATGCCGTCACCTCCTCAAGAGTTTCTTCCTCGAACAACGCAACCGGAAGGATCGTCCGGTAAATCCCTCGGATTCATGAAGCTGGAGCGGAAATATGCAACAGAACGAATCTGCTGAATCGGTTTGTCAGCGACGGCCTGAAAACCGACAAGATTCCGTGGATTCCGGAACGTCACTGACAAGAGTCTGTACTTTGCACTTTGTACTTTGACTGGTGACTGGTGACTGGGGTGCTCAGCGCGGCGGTGTGGCGGAGGCGGGCGGCACAGACGCTCAGTTTTGGGTGCTGGCGAGAATTTCTACGAACCGGTCTATCCGGGTACGAACCAGAGGGTCGCCTTGGGCTTGGTTGGCGTAGATCGCGAAGACGAGTTCTTCTCCGGTGGCCGTAATTACATAGCCGCCCAGTGCGTGGACGCCGCGCAGGCTGCCGGTCTTGGCTCGTACCGTGCGATGGGCACGACCTGTCTTGAAACGGTGTTTGAGCGTTCCGTCTACGCCGCCTAGGGGTAGGCTGTCTTTCCATGCTTTCTGCTGAGGATGAGTGGCCATGAATCGTAACAGTGCCACTGTGGCGGCCGGGGTGACGCGGTTGGTTCGGGACAGCCCGGATCCCTCTTCTAGTCGCACGGAGTCGCTGTCGATTCCGGCTCGTGTAAGGAATTCTGGCAGTTGGACCAACCCCCATTCGTCGTGCCGACGGGGAGTGGACGAGGCTGTTCCAGCAGTCACTTTTCTTTCCGCCTGACGGCCTATTTCGGTCAGCAATAATTGGGCATGCAGGTTCTGTGACGGTTTGAGGCAGAGTGCTAGACGGCGGGTGAGTGGAAGAGAAGTCTGATGATCCCACTCCATGGACGGGCCTCCGTTGGTGGCGTGGACCACCCGAACCGATCCCGAAACCGGGATGCCTCGGCGTTCGAGTGTGCGCTTCAATAGCTCTCCAAAAACTCGGGCGGGGTCTGCCACGGCCAATTCGGCCGACCAACCATTGGTGCCGGGGGCAAAGCGGCCGCGGAATTCAATGGGTCCGCCGGGAAATTGGCGGTCGTATTGGATGCGGTGTGTGGTGTTGGTTCCGGGCAATACTCGCCAATTCACGACGAGGGATGGGAGGGCCGGATGAATGTGGAAGGGGATGCTTGTGGCCCCGGGTGCGGCTGCTGGGGCTGCGAGGCGGAAGGTGTTGTCATTGACCACGAAGGCTGAGACGGGTGCGCCGTACCATTCGGCTCGGTCTTCGCTCTCCCAACCGGGTCCGTATTCGGGGGTTCGCACGGCCGCATCGCACAGGACAAGGTCGCCGATGATGCGTTTGAGTCCTTTGGATTGCCACTGGGTCACCCAGGGGACGAGGGCTTCATCCCAGGTGCCCGGGCTATCGCCGGTTTCGGATTTAGGTGCGGTGCCGAGGCCAGGGTCGCCTTGGCCGAGAATCCACAGGTCGGAGTGCAGTACGCCCTCGGTGTCGGGCGGGTTGCTCACGTGCACCGGTGTGTGCAGTCGTGCTTCTGGGCCGAGTTGGTCCAGGGCCATGGCTCCGATGAACAGCTTGGTATTGGAGGCGGGAATGAAGGAGTGGTGGGTGTTGGTGCTGAACACCGTTGTTCCATCAATTCGTGTCACCAGGGCGCCCCAGAGGACCGAGGATGTGTTGGTTCCGCTGAGTGCTTGTTGGAGTTGACCTTGCAGGTGCGCAAGGTTGTTGGGTGCTAACTCTGCGCCGAGACAGTGGAGGGCGAGCGCAAGGGTCGAGGCGAACCATTCGGGCGAGATTCGGAGCTTTCTGAAAAGACCAACCACGATCGAAGTCGGAGGGATGGGTTTCATCCGAGGAGGGGAACCTAGACTTGGACGTTTGGACTGGGGCGTTCGAAGGAGCCTTGAAAGATTGGCTCCAGAGGAAGGGCTCGAACCTTCAACCCATCGGTTAACAGCCGATTGCTCTACCATTGAGCTACTCTGGAACGCTCGAAGGAGGCGGAAACTAGCGGTAGGCATTTCGCTCCGTCAACGAGCATTTGTCGCGGGTTGTGCGGCACAAATAGCAAGGGACTGGGGACAGGCTACCGGGGAGGGAATTTGTGGGGCTGGGGACGGGCTCTTCCAGCTCGTTGGGGAGCTTTAGGGACAGGCTACCGAGGGAGCGTTACCGGGGGAGCGTTGGGTTGGGTGGCTTTTGGGGTTTGGCTCCGCGGGACCGTGCCTGCGCTCGCAGGAAGGCTCGGGGTAGGGGTTGCTTTCGCGCTATGCGCGAGGGGGTGAGGTGTTCGCCTTCAACGCTCGCTCCGGCACGATCCCGCTGCCGCTGGGTCGCTTTTGGGGACAGGTCGCTTTTGGGGACAGGCTGCTCCTGCTCGTTAGGGACAGGCTACCTGGGGAACTGCGGAAACAAGGGACAGGCTGGTTGAGGGGACAGGCTGCTGGGGGCTTATACTCCTTGGTGGGGGACTAGGGACAGGCTGCTCCAGGCCGGTCCCGTTGCGGCTTGGGGTGGGAATGGGATTTTTGGCTACGGCTTGGAGCAGCTGCGCCTGTGGTTTAGGCTTTGGCCATGACTCGACAGAAGGTGTTGGACCTCTACTTCATGGACGCACGCTGCAAGCTCATTGAACTCGCAGCGTTCTTGGATCGGGTGGATCGCGCTGAGGGAACTGCGGATTTCCGTTTGGATGCGTTTCGTGAAGCGATGCGCCACCTCGGAGACGGCGATGCCGGGCGTGCGGAGGCAGTCTTGCGGTCGTTGAGTGATCCGACCGAGGAGCCGATTGCGAAGGCTCCAGGAAAGGGTGCCGTGGGGGCTTGGCCTGGGGTCGTTTAGGCGGACGGTAGAGACGCCGCTTCAGGGCGAACAGGCGATGACTCCGGGTGTGGAGTATAGGTAGCGTCCGTCTCCGATCGGGTGACGGGCGATGATGGAGACTCTGTCACTCTTCGGTTTGAAGCTGCCCCAGCGCAGGGTGAGTTGGTATCCGGTGCCTACCATGGCCTGCGTTTCAAACTCTTTAAGTTCTTTGGCGGTGAAGGTCCAGGTGTGAGCCGGTTGGAGCGAGGGGAGGTTTTTGTCGCTCAGCAGTCCGTCAAAGAGCAGGATTTCAATTTCGCCACTGCGGATCGGTGCTGGTTTGGCGGCGTTGCCCACGTTGGCGAAGAGTTTCACGGCTACTCCGTCGGGTCCCGGGGCCCCGTCCAAATTCAAGGCGACGGGCATGGTGAGTAGATGCAGTTCTAGGATGCCGGATGTGCGTTTGGGCTTTTTATTGGGGCTGCTGACGCTCCCTCCGTCGCCACGGGATGCCCCTGTGGTGCAGCCCGCTGACCCCCCCGCACCCAACGCCAGGGCACAGGTCAGCATCCAGATGAAGGGGGTGATGCTGTGTTGAGAGGGGTGTTGGGCCATCACTTCTTGCCGGCCGGTGCGTTGGTTTTGGAGGCGTTGATGTCGTTCGGGAAGATCGAATCCATCAACTGGGTCTTCAAGGGGTCTTTGCGCTCAGCTCCGCGGAGGGTCGACTTCTCCAGCATGCGGGTCGAGTAGTTCCCGATGGTTGTGATTTTTGGCTCCTGCTCGTGGTTGGCCGTGAGCACTTGGGGGGTTAGCATGATGAGGAGCTCACGCCGTTCCGATTTCTTGGAGGAACTGCGGAAGAAGAAGCCGACTCCCGGAATGTCTCCGAGGAATGGAGTCTTTTTGCGGCGAACGTCGTCCACAGTGCCGATGAGGCCGCCGATGACCACGGTCTGTCCGCTTTGCACGGTGACCGTGGTGGAAGCGCGACGCTCATTGATGATGGGAACCGTGGCCTTGTCGTTGATCTCTACGCTGGAACTGGCCAAGGAGCTGTTGGTGGCACCGACGTCGATCTTAACAAAGCCTTCGCCGGTGATGCGCGGGGTGACTGTTAGATTCACTCCGACATCGCGGTAGTCGAAGGTGTTGATTTGTCCACCCTGGGGGGTCGTGGAACTTCCGGTGATGATCGGGACCCGTTGGCCAATGTTGATCGAGGCGACTTTGTTGTCGGCGGTGAGGATCTGAGGGCGGCTCAAGACCTCCACGCGGCCGTCGTTTTCCAGGGCCCGCATGAGGAATTGCATGTTGTTGCCGGTGACTAGCGCAGAATAGCCGCCGAAATTCTGCATTTGGGTTGGGATGCCAAAGTCGGTTCCGGTTCCGACATTCCATCCGTTGCCGATGTTCTTAGTGAAGCTCCATTCGAAGCCCAGGTCGCGGTTGGAATCGAGGGTGACTTCGGCGAGCAGGACTTGAATGAGTACTTGGGATTGGGCCTGGTCTAGCTCTTCGATGATTTGATGAATTTGCTCGAAATACCTCGGGCTGGCGGAAAGCAACAGGGTGTTGCTGACCTGCTCGGGCACGATAGCCACTTCACGTTCGAGAAGGCGCTGCGCGGTGCCGACGGCATCGGCGCCCAGCACTTGGGTGACACGTTGACGTTCTTGGTCGAGGAAGCTGCGGATGGCGGTGCCGACATCAGCGGCCTGGGCGTTTTTGAGGCGATAGACTTCGGTTTTGCGCTCCAGTGCTTCGGATGAATCCAACGTTTCGATGATTTGCTGAACGAGGGCCACGTAATGCTCGGTGCCGCCGACGAGTAGGGTGTTGGTGCGGGGGTCGACACTCACGTTCAATGCCGTCTGTTCTTCGGATCCGATCACAGCCGTGGCACTGGGAGTCTCGGTGCCATCCGCTCCGGGTTTCATTAAGGTGTACTGGATGGTGCGCTGGCCAGTGCCGGCCGCGGCATTGCCACTGGGTTGCATCCGAAACATCGACAGCAGGAGCTGCGCTGTCTGTTGCGCGTCGGCGTTGCGCAGCGAGAACACTCGAATCTTGGCTTCTCGCGATGAGCTGTTGTCGAGGCGTCCAACGATTTGCTCCAGCAGGCCCATGTAGTCGACCGGTCCAGACACGACGAGGGCATTCATTCGCGGATCCGGGGTGATGGAGATAGCCTCCTTGAGTGCGGCGGTGACGAGTTCCTTACCGTCTTCGGTGCGGGTCACGAATTGAAGCACTGACTGTGCGCTCGGGCTCAGGTCAGCCAACGAGGTGATCTTAGAATTGAGGGAGGTGTTCAGGACCAGGGTCAGATTTTCGGCGCGGGCGTACTTTAGGGGGATCACGCGGATTTCGCTGACGCGGGCGGTTTGGTCGGTGTCGAGCTTGGCCACCACGTCGCGGATGCGCTTCAGATCAGCGGCACCGGAAGAGACGACCAACGCATTCACACGCTCGTCGGCGGTTACCACAATGGGCAACGGTCCGCCTTGGGTGCCCTCGCGAAAGAGTCCCTGAACGGTCAGGGCCACCTTACGGGCGTCGGCCTTGGCGAGGGGAATGACTTCGACCTTCAGGCCGAGTTCCGCCTGCTGGGTGTCGAGGCGTCGAATGAGGCCGTCGACCATGGAGATGTCTTCGACGACGGCTCCCACGATGAGAGCGTTCACCCAGGAGTCGGCGACCACGGTGATCGGGTCCACAGGTTCACCCCGGGTCTTGGGGGGACGGTTTGCGAAGAGTCGCTGCAAGGTTGTCTGCAAGCGAATCGCGGTGGCCTCCTTGAGGGGGAACACCCGAAAATTAAGCTGGGCCAGACGATCTTCGGCATCGAGTTGGGGTACGATGCGATCAAGCATGTCGATGGCTTCCTTGGATCCGGTCGCCAAGATGGCGTTCAGGCGGGTGTCGGCGATCACGGCCACAGGCATGCTGCGTTCGGAAGCGTTGAGTGAGGCGGAGTCGGCTGCTTTACGTGCTTGAAGGTACTGGGTGAGCACTCCTGCCAAGTTGGAGGCACGGGCGTGTTCCAACCGGTATACCTTTAGGTCGGTGGCGGCCACGAAGTCCAACGTGTCGACCTTGGAGATGATTTCCTTGATGAGGCCTAGATTGTCCGGGCTGGCCGAAACCATGAGCGTGTTGCTTCGGATATCCACGGCAATGGCCATGGCATCCCGGCTTGCTTGGCCCGGAATCTTGACGTCGGAACGGCCCGGTCGGTACATGCCTTGTTGAACCAGACTCTTGAGCATCGTGGAGACCCGTTGAGCGTCGGCATGCTTGAGGACGAAGGTTTCCAACACGCCTTCAGCGACAGTGGGCTCCACGTCGATGCGGGTGAGGAGGTCGCGGATGAGGTCGAGGTTCTCTTTGTTGGAAGAGACAATCAGGGAGTTATTGAGGCTGTCGGTCTGGATCTCCACCCGGTCGGTAGGGGAGGGGGCTTGGCCTGGCAAACTGCGGGCCTGCATGCGGGCGGCAAAAACGCCTTCGAGGGTTACAGCCACCTTGGCGGCGTCATTGTGCTTCAGGGGCAAAACCGTCAAAGCCAATGACGGGTTGTCGAGCTTGCGATCGAGCTTCTTCAGCAGGGCGTCGATGGTTTCGTTGTCTTCGCGGCCGGCGGAGACCATGAGGGCGTTGACTCGGGCATCGGGCAGAATGACGGGCTTTTGACGCTGGGTTTCTGGAGAGGTGCTGGCCTGGTAGCGCTGGGTGAACAGCTGGTTCAACGAGGCAGAAATGATGCGCGCGTCAGCGTACTCCATCGGAACGATACGAACTCCACCGGTCAGACTTGGGGCGGCGTCGTCGAGCTTGCGGGCGAGGGACTCGACCAATTCGTAGGCATCTTTGCCGCCACCAACTAAGAGGCTGTTAGATCGAGGTTCCGGCAGGATCAAGATGCGGAGGCTGTCGGCCTGGCCTTTTCCGAGAGATCCCTGGCGGGCCACGCGTTGGTCCATGAGTCGTTGAAGGGTCGCGGCCAATTGTGCGGCGTCGGCATGGGCCAAAGGCAGTATGCGAATATCCCGGAACTCCGGAGCCATGGGCTTGTCGAGTTGGGCGATCAAGTTGTCGATGATGGCGAAGGCTTTGTCGTTGCCCGACACAATCATTGAGTTGCTTCGCTCATCGAGGGTGATCGTCGGGCGGTCACTGGGTTTGGCACTGGCGTTGCGAGCGCCGGAATGCAGGTCCGAGATGATCTTCTGCACAGCCGAGGCATCGGCATGTTTGAGGGGATAGATGCGAACGGTGCTCAGGCCCGAAGCATCGGGAATGTCGAGTTGGTTCAGCAGTTCCTCGATCAGGGGGAGGGTGTCCGCACGGGCAGCCACGATGAGGGCTCCGACGTTGTCGTCGGCCTGGAGGGTGAGTGCGGTGCGTGTCTTGGCCTGCTCGGTGGAGACGGCTTTGCCACCGTCACGTCGGGTCTGAAGACGACTGACGTAGTTGTTGAGCCCTTCAGTTCCTGGGACCGCCGGGCCCTCGGTGAACACCGATTGGAGCATGGGCAACAAACGGGACGGGGTTGCGTACTTCACCCGGAATACTTTCACCTCGGTGACAGCAGCATCCCATTGCTTATCCAGGTCCTTGATGAGTTTTCTGGCCAGTTCAATGGAATCCTTCCGACCTGACAGGATCAATGCATTGAGTCGGGCATCTGGGGTGACATTCAGCGGGCTGGCTAAGGCGCGGGCCGATCCGGCCTCAGGCTTGCCGGGGCCATCTTGCCGGGTCCCGAGCTTGGCTCCCTGAGCAAAGATGGCCGTCAAATTCTGCCCTGTGGTGCGGGCATCTGCGTGAAGCAAGGCCACGACAGCGAAGTCGGCCGCCTCCGCTGAGCCAATTTGGTCGAGCATCTCGACGACCTTGGCGAGGGCCTCGAGGTTTTTTGCAGTGGAAGTGATGAGCAAGCGATTGCCGTCGCTGGGGTCGGCCGTGATCTTGATGGGACGTTGCAAGTCGAGGGCGACAGAGTCTCCAGAGTCGCTGCGGATGTTGAGCTTGCGGACCTGTTCCTGGAGTTCGCGCGCTTCAGAACCCGCCTCACCAGCGATCCCCGGACGGAGCAGGTTTTGGAGGGTGGTGGCCATAGCCGGTGCAGCGCTCTGCTTGAGTGTGAAGACCCGGACCTCGGCCTCGGCATCCTCACTGGGCGTATCGAGTGTCTTGATCATCTTTTCCACCTGAGCGATCAGGGGTTCACGAGCGACGACCAGTAACCCTTTGGAACGACCGTAAGGCAGTACTGTTAAAAGATCCCCCGGATGCTGAGCGCTGAGTTGCTGCACCAGTTGCTGGACCAATGGGCTAATCTTGGCCGGCGGTGTGTGAGTGAGGGTGATCAGGCGGTGGGACAGGTCGGCCGCGGGGTTGGCGGTATCGAGCTGTTTGACCAGCGCTTCAATGATAGAAAAATCTTTTGCGGAGGCTCGCACCAGCAGGCTTCGGGAACGGGGTTCTGGTACGACCGTGAAGCGGGGAGGGCGCTGACTTTGCTGGGGTTGGGGCTGGGGTTGATCACCACCCCGCCCGCCGCCGGGACGAAAGACATTGTTCAAGGTTCGGGCCATGACGACGGGGTCGGCCTGTGTCAGCGCGAGAATGCGCAGATCGCTCTCACCCGAGGAGGCCTTCCAAGAGAGGTCGATGATCATGCGGTTGATCCGATCCAGTTCTGGAGCTGGGCCTGAGAGGATTAAAGCGTTGGCATTCCGGTCCAGGGCCACGGTGACTTCGGACGCCTTAGCGGGATTGTTGGTCTTGGTTCGATCCAGAGCCGGCAAGCGATTCACTAGTTTGAGCGAGGTCCCATACATCTGCGGATAGATGTTGGTCAGCATGCCGATCATTTGATCCACGGGGACGTCCTCCACGGTCATGAGCCGGACCTGGAGGCTGTTGTCTTGGGCGGAGGTGTCGAGCCGCTGGATCAAGTCTTGGATTTGCGGCATGTCGGAACGCCGAGCGATGACCGTCAGCGTATTGGCCTCGCGATCTACCTCCAGGACGGGCTGTTCTCCCCGGGATCGATCTTCATAGACAGCGGCCACTTTCATGCGGATATCGGCGGCGCGTGCGTTCTGCAGCCAGACGAACTGAACGTCGCGATCGGAACGTTCCGGTGCCTTATCCAAAGTGGGAAGCAGTTGCTCGATGAGCTTGAAGTGGGTGGCCGATGCCGTGATGAGCAGGCTGTTGGATCGCGGATCGATGGCGATGGCTGGTTGGGCGCGTGAACCAATTCCGCGGCGTTCGAGTCGGCTGCTAACATTGGCCAACAATTGCAAGAGCACCGGTTGGATGTCCGTGGCGTTGGCGCTGTTGAGCTTGTAAATGCGGACTTCAACTTCGCCGGTGGCACTTTCAGCATCCAGTTCCTTGACCAGCTTCATGACCTCCTGGACGGCCTCGCCGGGCCCATTGAGCAGCAGGGCATTGGCTCCGGTGACCGGAGTAATGCTGACCCGGCGCAGCTTGGCGTCGGTGCCCTTGCCGGCGATGGCCTTACTCACCGATTCGGCCACCGTCTCGGCCACCGTCTTGCGCAGTTGTACGGTCTGGATGACTGAAGACCCACCCGGATCCGAGACATCCACCGATTGAATCACCGATTGTACTCGCTCGAAAATGGCGGGCGGCGCGCTGACCAGCAGTGAGCGTTCGTCGAGGGCAGGTGTGACGACCAACCGCTGGGCCGTTTCGGTCAGAGCCATTTCTCGGGAGAAGAGTTGTCCGAGCAGGGTGATTACGGGTGCGGCCGTCACATGTTGCAGAGGGAGGCTGCGAACGCCGCGGACCGAATTGGTATCTGCTGTCAGCAACCGAGAGGCGATGTCTTGAACAGCCTTCCATTGGGCCGCATTAGCGGTCACCAGCACCCTCGATTGATTGTCATCCGGAATGAGGATTAAGTCCGCGGCATTGCCGGCTGCTTTCAGTTGATCGATGACCAGCGGGCGAAGGCGGGCGACCGCTTCCGAAGCGGAGCCTTGCGGGATGTTTAGGATCTGGAGGTCTCGGGGCTCTCGGGTGGTTGTGGCATCGAGTTGTGTGACGATTTGCTCAGCGGCCTGAAGATCCTTGGCCTCGCCGGAAATCATCAGTGTTCGGGCCTTGGCATCCACACCAAGGGTCACGCGGGGGGTGAGTCGGCCAGAGGGGTCCAACTTGGCCAGCGTATTGGAGAGAGCGGCGGCGACCTGAGCAGGCTCGGCGTTGGTCAGGCGGAAAATTCGGGAATTGCCGGAACGTTGATTGGCGGTATCGAGATTGAGAACCAGAGTGGCAATTTGTTCGAGGTCGTTGGTTCGGCCCGTAACGATGAGGCGGTTGCCCTCGGTGTCGACGCGGATGACGGCCTGCTCGGAGGGCGGAACGGGCTTGGCCTTGAGGGAATCTTCGTACAGCGAACGAACCGTGCCTGCCAGTTCAGTGGCCTGACGCTCTGCCAAATTCAGCACCCGGGTTTCACGCGGTGCAGGGGTTGAGGTGGGCGCTTGTATTACTCCCAGAAGAGTCTCGATCTCGGCCAGATGATTGGTGCGTGCGGTGACCAGGATTCGGCCATTGGGCGCGTCGCCGGTGAACACAGCATCGGCAGGGTCCGCCGCATCCTGACTCTTCCAGCGTTCGGTGTAGAGCTGACGGAGCAGGGGAAGGATCCGGATGACTTCATCGGGCTGGCCTACGTTGATGGGTCGAGTCTCACGAGGTCCCAGCGTGGCGGCGTTTTTTTGGAGTTGTTCCAAGATGGTGTCGACCAATGCCAGTTGAGCGTCGCTGCCGGCCAGGATGAGTTGGTTGCTGGTGGCATCATCGAGAACGAGCAAATCCGATAGGGCTAGGTCGGGCTGGTTGCGGGACTGATCGTTGTAGAGTTGGCGGACCCGGGCTGACATTTCGCTCACCTTCCCCTGACGGAGTGTCACCACTTTCATGCGACGGTCCGGACGGGCCCCAAGGGACGTATCGAGTTGCT
>CAJAHH010000006.1 GCA_903939515.1 uncultured Verrucomicrobiota bacterium | reverse complement strand
TCGGTGCCATTGAGGAGGCGGACCTTGAGAAGTGTGTCGACCCGCTTGGCCCCGATTTCGGAGGCCGGGGAGATCGCGAGGAGTTCCTGCTCGAGTGATTCTGGCTCGACCGTCCAATCGATGCCGGCAGCGGCCTCCGGAAAGGTGAGTTCGAGCAAGGATCGAGGAAACTGGTCGAGAGCCGTTTTCCAAGGGCTATCGTGATCGAGGGAATCGGCCATGTCCCTAGTTATTCGCTCGGCCCCGACCGAACCTTTCATCGACGACGAAATTTGTTGAATGCAGCAACTGAGAAGGCAGCGACTTAGAAGGTAGGGAGCTTGTCCGAAAGCGCTGAGGGTCAGGGAACGTCCGGCGGTCTGGGCTCCGAAAGCGCGGGGTCGACGTGCGGCCGTCTCAGAGATCGGAGCCCTACCTAGAATGTCGGCGGGTGGGATGAGGGGGCCGCTGGTGAGTTAAATACTCAACGCGTTGGCGAGGATTTCCTTGAGGTGGGCTTGGTAGGGGACCCCGCGCTGGTTGGCCCGGGTCTTGAGCTTGTGGAGCATCCAGATAGGCATACGCAGTGAGATCGTTTCCGAACTGGGCTGGAGATTCGGGAAATTGGCCGCTTGGGCGGTGGACCAATCGAAGTTGGCTCCGTCGGTCGCGGCCATGGCCGGCACCGCGGCGGAGAGACCGACTTTAGCGTTGGTAGGTTTCATAAACGGTCCGTTCTTTGCGGTTCATGGGTCGGGCGGAGATGATCCGCAGAGGGTCTGCCCCGCCGCCCACCGCCTTGCCCAACCCAGAATGCCCCAGCCGCAGAACCTCTCCCTATTTTCAGACAGGCTCTGAGACCCGGAACCGAAGCTCGGCTTGGGAGTGGTCAGGGTCAGGATCGACGACGCATCAGTACCAGAGCTTTCCGGTCTTAGGGCTTCTTTGCGGCCTCGGGCTCCGGCAGTTTGCAGGACTGCCAAGCGAGAAATCGCCAAACACCCTTTTCGAGTCGGTAAGCGGCGAGGAAGGAGAGGTGAGCTTCGGTAAAGGGGGCTGCCTTACCGAGATTCAAGCGGCAACGGCCGTTCATCAAGACAAGCCCAGGAGCCACTTCACGGAATTCGCGTTGTTCGTAGGTGATGGAGTTGTATTTGGATTTACCGGACACGAGCGCCTCGGTGAATGAGGCCTTGGTGTCAGGCTGGCCATTGGAGTGAACGTACAAGAGTTCGTCCGAAAAAGTCTCGGCGAGCTTGCTCGCGTCTCCCGAAATCATGGCCTGAACGCGGGCATCATCGGCGCTTCTCCAGAGCGCTGGATCATTGGCCGCGCGCAGCGATGTCAGGGCAAGCGAGAGGGCACATAACACAAACAGCGCAGTCTTCATTGTGAGGCCAACATGGGTGGGTAACTCATCGCTGAAAAGCGAAATGACAGGTTCGTTTGCGAACCATCGAAGCCAATCGATTGAGAGGAACGAATGGCACTGACGGCCGCGACGAACAGGAATGAATACTGGCGAGTGGGCGAGCAATCCTCTGTCACTGAGGTTGCACACGACCGGCGTCGATGCACATTGAGTGTCGATGCGTTCCTTCCAAATGGCCTGTGTGGCGGCTGTGACAGTTGAACTGGCCACCCGTGCGGCCGACTGGCCTTCATGGCGGGGACCGGAACAGAACGGTATCTCCCAGGAAACGAACTGGAGTTCCAACTGGGGCACCACCGGTCCGAAGAAGGTCTGGACCGCGAGCGTGGGCGTCGGTTTTTCGACCGTGGCCGTGTCGGCCGACCGGGTGTTCACCGCCGGCTGGGCGGACGGGCAGGACTCCGTGCGGTGCTTGGATGCCGCCACGGGCAAGGTCCTGTGGGCGTATTCCTACGAAGAAAAACTGGGCAACAAGATGTACGAAGGCGGCCCCAATGCGACGCCCGTGGTCGCGGGTGGGAGGGTGTTCACGGTGAGCAAGACGGGCCGGACCCTCTGCTTGGACGCAGCCTCCGGAAAGGTCCAGTGGGAGGTCGATTTGGCGAAACAGATCGGTGCGAAGCTGTCGGACTGGGGCGTCTCGGGGTCGCCGGTGCTGGCCGATCCGAAGACGGTGCTGATCGCCTATGGTCCTGCCGGAGTGGCGCTGGACGCCGGAACCGGAAGGGTGCTTTGGAATTCAGGCAACGGGAAGGACATGACATTCGCCACTCCGGTGGTGACGCAGTTCGGTGGCCAGCCGACGGCCCTGTTCTTCATGTCCGAGAAACTGGTCGCCGTGGACCCGAAGGACGGTCGACGCCTGTGGACCTCCGCCTTCGGCCAGGGATACAAGACTCATTGTTCGGATCCGTTGGTGGTTGGCGACCGGGTATTCATCAGCTCCGGCGACGATGGCGGAGAGTTGTTGAAGGTCACGGGCGGTTCAGTCGAGCGCGTGTGGAAGAACCGGAACCTGTCGACGTTCACCGGGACCGCGGTGCTGTTGGACGGGATGCTCTATGGGCACGAGACGGCCGGTTACAAAAAAGCGAATCAGGAACTGCGCTGCGTGGACCTGAAGACCGGTTCTGTGAAGTGGGGCGAGAAGGGCTTCGGCCAGGGATCGATCATCGCGGCGGGCGATCGTCTCATCGTGTTGAGCGACCAGGGCGAACTGAGCGTTGTGCGGGCGAATTCGGCGAAGTTCGAGTTACTGGCACGCTTTCAGGTGATCGGCGGCAAGTGCTGGACCACACCGGTGTTGGCACAGGGCCGACTCTATGTCCGAAACGCCAAGGGCGAACTGCTGTGCCTGGACCTACGTCCGAAGGCGTAAGCGCCGATTCAACGGCAGACCTGTCATCCAGGATCCGGAGTTATCGTTGTCCACCTCGTGTTCCCGTCCGTCGACGCCCGTTGACGCCGGTTGGGCCTGCGCCCTATTGGGGCGACACGAACCGGGATGCCGGTGACCAGGCAGGATGCCAACAGCGAAGGGGAGTGTCGGGGGTTGGGGCAAGATGCTTTCATCCCTGCCGAAATGATCCAGGGATTGGTGGGATTGCGGACGGATTGACCCCGAGTGAGATCCCGGAGATCCACCTCTCCATGGTCGAGGCTCTTTCCGGCGCGGCGTCCGCCGTCGCCTTGGTCATTCACTCCAGCCGCTGAAATCTGGGCCTTCTCGAGCGGTGGGTTTTGGCAGCATCACGCAGGGGTGAACTATATCTCCCACAGTTTTGCCAGCAGCCTGGTTTTGTCCGGGGTTTCCGCCTCGAATAACTCAGCGCTGCTTCACCGGAATGGTGATCGGGCCGAGATCTAGCGACGGGGCAATGTGGTCACCCGCCGGTACGACGACCCGCACCTCCGGTCTTCCCGGCTCCTTTAGAAAAAACCGATGGTTCCCGTCGTCGTGATCCGTAGGCGGCACAGAGATTGGCAGTTTCAGCGTCTAGATTCCGGTCACTTCTTGGTGTCGGACTTCACGTAGTGGGACCAACGCAGAGCCGCCGTTTGGACAGGGGTGCCCTGGGTTCGACGCGTTGAGGTGTCGCGGTGGCGGGGCTGGTTAGCCAGAGTTGGGCAACCGGTTTGGGTGAAAATTGTCCGAGTTGCTGATCTTCAGGAAGATCTTCGGAAATACGCCGTTTACGACGTTCTTTCGTTGCGCAAGAGGCTGTGAATATTCATTTTATGAACTGAAACTGATCTTCAGAAATATTTTCGGTTTTCGTCTATTATGGAGGTTTATCAGAGCCCGACCTCGATGGAACCGCTGCTGCCGGTGGCGGGTCGGGAAACGCTCGCCAAAATCACCTGCGACATCCTGGCAGCCTCCGGTCGCCTCACCGGTCAGGTTCACTCGCCCGAGGTCCTGCGCCGGATCGCCGGTCTGGTCCGTGAGATGAACTGCTACTACTCGAACCTGATTGAGGGACACAAGACCAATCCCCGGGACATCGAGCGGGCGTTGAAGCAGGACTTTTCAGCCGACGAAACCCAGCGCAACCACCAGCAGCTGGGCCTCGCCCACATCGCGGTGGAGAAGCTCATGGTCGACCGACTGGCGGGGGAAACGGTGGAGGTCTACGGGTCCGAGTTCATCTGCTGGCTGCATCGCGAATTCTACCAGCGGCTCCCTGAACCGCTTCACTGGGCCAAGACCTTGAGTGGGCAGGTTTATCGGATCGAGCCGGGTCGGTTGCGCGATTTCATGGTCGACGTGGGCCAACACACGCCGCCCCAGTTCGACGCGCTTCCCCGATTCCTCAGCCGGTTCAATCAGTTTTACGGTTCCAAGGACATCATCGCAACGGATCGCCTGACCGCCATCGCGGCGGCACATCACCGACTGGCGTGGATTCATCCTTTCGGAGATGGCAATGGGCGGGTCATCCGACTCCATTCCCAAGCTCTGATGATTCACCACGGCCTGGATGGCGGCGGATTGTGGACCCTCTCCCGTGGAATGGCACGGCAACGGAAGCGTTACTACAACTACCTGCAAGCCGCGGACGCCGGGCGACGCAACGACTTGGATGGACGCGGAAACCTGACAGACGCCGGACTTGCGGCCTTTTGTCGGTTCTTCCTCGAAAGCGTTCTCGACCAGATCCAGTTCATGAGCAGCCTGCTTGGCCTGTCGGCCCTGCGGACACGGGTGGAACGTTACTTTCAGTTTGAAACCCTCCACCTGAAACTTTACCGGCAGGAACTCATGCGAGTCGTGCGGACCCTGATTGATGAAGGCGAGATTTCTCGGACCCGCGTGCGAGAAATCACGGGCAAGGGGGCCACGGTCTCCGCCGAAATCATCAAGCTCGGCCTGCAAGAAGGCCTCATTGAATCGCCCAGCCCCAAGGGGCCCCTGCAGCCGGGCTTTCCGCCCAAGATTCTCGAATTTTATTTTCCCCAACTGTATGTCGATCTTCCTGTCGACGGGCCGGATTCGTCTACTGGGTGGGTTGGGAGTGGGCCGGGATGATTTAGAAATAGCGTTCGTCGTCGGCCCCGGTGACCAGGCCGCGGCACAGGCTTCAGAGACGGTTCGGGTGAGGTGCTCTGGGCTGCTTGGCCAGAGTTGGGCACTGGGTTCCGCCGATGTGAATCCCGTGCTGACCAGCCAATCCATCGAGTTGGGCAAAATGCGTCTCCAGCAAACCGGATGGGTCAGTAGTGAACTTGGAAGACGATCCAATTTTTCAGGAACTCATGGCTGAGGGTTTGGCCATGCAGCATCGATTCGCCGCGAAACCGATGTTTTCGAAAACGGGGTAGGGTTTCCTGATCAGTGAAGGCGTGGCAAATAGTCCGGCTTTTGGCCAGTTTGGCTTCAGACTTGAAATGAGCAGGACCGGGCTCCATTCGAGCTTCGGTTGGAGGAAAATTGGAGGAAAACGCAGTGGATCTAGATCCTCTCGGAAACCGGCCGAAACGAAAACCCAATGAAATTGGGGTATTTGAAGTGGTGTCCCGACCAGGAATTGAACCTGGATCCTCGGTTTAGGAAACCGTAGCTCTATCCATTTGAGCTATCGGGACAGACCAATGTTTACGGGGCTTTGATGCGTTTTTGGCGTGGTTGACAACTGTTTTGCCTACCAGGAAACTACCAGTAAACG
>CAJAHH010000005.1 GCA_903939515.1 uncultured Verrucomicrobiota bacterium | reverse complement strand
TTCGTCGTCGGTGTTGGTTGGTTGTTCTTCAGGGCAACCTCGTTAAAGCATGCTTTCGATATGATCGAATCAGTCTGGAGCAAGCCAGCCCCCTTTTGGCAGTCCAGTTACTTGGTGGCTGTTGGCATCGGAGTGGCCATGCTCGCATTGTGTGATGGTTTCCATCGAAAGTATTCATGGGAACAGATTAGCAATTGGTCTTGGAAACGTCGTTCAATTATTCAAGGAGTCCTTCTGGCATTTGTGATTGCTCGCTGGGGCAAGGAGGCTCCGAGCTTCATCTACTTCCAATTCTAAAACCATGCCAACCGATGATTTGAAAGCATCTGGTGGTCCTGCTGCAGGACATCATTATTTGTTGAACGTTGGCGAGCTGGGGCGGTACCTCGCTTGGACAGTAGTGACTTTTTCTGTCCTCATAATCTTGGTTTGGACTTTGGTCCGGAGTGGCCTGTTACCCGAAGAGGCTTACCTTTCCAACCCGGACTCGGCGATCATTTCGACAAAGGCGCTGCTAGCCTCCCGGTCACCCAATAAATCGATCGCCTTCGTGGGAGATTCCTCGTGCTTGATCAACATCGATATCCCGACGCTCAGAGATCATGGCATCGACGCCGTCAATCTGGGCACCTTGAGCTATCTCAGCATCGATTCCTTCGGACACTTAGCGCAGCGATTCTGCGAGGGAAAGCCATCACCGGAGATCATCCTCGTCGTGCATCCAGAGTGCCTCCGTTTGACGGAAACTTCGGCTGAGCATCGAGCCATTCTCGAGTCTGCCATGTCGATCCGAGACACTCCGGTTGAGGGGCTCAATGGTAATCGATTCCAAAGGGAGACTTTCGATGGCCTCCGGAACCGGTTCTTGGACCGTTGGATTCCGACGCCCTTGCGGGGACGGATGGGCAGCCGGTATGGATTCACCGGCGACCTGAGGTCTCAGCTCTTGGCAACGGGCGGTACCATGCACGAAACCGCGACCTTCGACCAGGGCTCGCCCCACGGCTCGGCTGAGTACCGTCTAGCGCCGAGAATCCGGGGAGAATGCCAAGCATTCCGGGCCCTGCTTCCCAAGGGCGTTCGCGTTCGGCTGATCATCTCGCCAATTCCTCAATCCCACTCCCTCAAGAGCCACCAAGGCACAGTGTCACAAATCCAGAAGAACGTAGGATCTTGGCTTGATGCGGGTTCTCCCGGGTTTTCGATGCCGACCGTTTTGCCAGATTCGGAGTTCGGGACCATCACCCACTTGTTACCTTACTCCTCCAAGACCTACTCCGAAAGCCTCGCACGGCAGATGAGTGAACAAAAATAGCTGATGGCTTTACTTTGCTCTCCCCTACGACGGAATCTATCCGATATTGCATTGATTCACAATAATACACTTTTAACATGCAACCCCTAAAACCAAGTTACTCTGGTTGCTTTCTGCGTGCCCTCTGGGTCATAGCATTCTGGGCTTTATTAAAAACGTCGGCTCAAGATATTAATACGAGACTGTTCCAATCGGATCCGGAGCAACTCAAGCGACTGACTCGTTCCAGAAGCCTTTTGAAATCGGCCACCACCGATCACCATCCGGTGCTTCGAGTGATGGTTTACGGTCAATCCCACTCCTTGGGAGAGTGGTCAAATTACCTGGCTGCAAATCTCCAGCAGATGTATCCTCATGCAAGGATTGTGATCACCAACCGTGCGATTCTTGGATTTTCGGCGTTGCTGCTCAGTCGCTCTGTCAATGCGGATGTCGTTCCATGGCAACCCGATTTACTTTTGCTCCATTGCATGGGTGATAATTTGGTGGATTATCACCGCCTCTATTCAACCATCAAGAGTCAAGTCAGTTGCGATGTATTAGTGCATGCAGACCATATACAGTCAAACAGTCAATTAAACGAATCTTTAGATATATCAGAAATCAGCCCTGATACCTATTGGGTGCTTAGAAATTACAACTGGTTGCCGGAACTAGTGAATAAATATGATTTTTGTTGGGCAGATATTCGCGCTCCTTGGAAAAATTACATCTTCGATAATAACATAGACTACAAGAGCTTATTAGCAGCAGATGGTTACCACTGCAACGATTTGGGGCACCGCTTGACTGCTAATTTAATAAAAGAATTCTTTCGACCTGAACCAGATTTTGTTTCGATAGATCCGTTCGACAATTCGAAGGTCAAGACGCTGGTCCTGACGGGATCCAACACGTTGGTAGGCAAACAAGGCTCATTTCGCATCAAAGGGAATCGGGTCGATGTGGTTTATGATTCAACTCCAGAAACGCAAACGCCAATTTGCGAATTCACAATCGATGGAAAAAGTCCGGAAGAAGTCCCGAACTTCTACAGCTTTGATCGGGCATCCTCAGCTTGGTGGACTCCGTGGCCTGGAATCCTCGCGGCGACTCATGTTTCTATGCCTGTAGAGGAGCGCTGGACCATCACTACGGACTCTATTTCTCTGAACACGGGACAGGTGTTTTTCTCGGTTGAGGGCTCGATTACAGGCAAAGACGGCAATGGCTCCAACTTCGGACAACCGTTCGTCTCCAACTCCAAGCGCCTAGCGATTGTTCCTGAGGCGTTTATGCAGCACCTCGCCTATGTTCTGACCCTTCAAGTGCCGCCAGATGACTGGAAAATCCAAGTCGATTGTGTATTGCGGGCTGCAAAATCCTTCAAGCCTCATCCACCGACCCAAGCAGGGTTCGAATCATTGGAGACGCTGTTTCTATCGGATGAGGAGGCGGAGCATGAATTGAAGATCATCTCAAAGAGTTCAGCGCTCGTTGGAATCAAGGCGCTTCGAGTGTACAGCCCTTCGGGTCAGGCATCCATTGAGCAACAGGCTCCAGCCATTCCTTTAAACTTGTTGGCAGTCTATTCGGAGGGAGGCTTAAAGATCAGTTGGCCGATTTCCTTCGGAAAGGGACAATTGAAATCAGTTCCACTCATGGGATCGGATGCGAGCTGGGTCAGGGTTGAAACCGACATCGTCGCGCGCGGCGGGGTGTTCGAATGCATCCTCCCGGTAGATTCATCACCGCAGACTCAAATGTATTACAAGTGGTTTCCATAAAACCAATCCTGAATACTCGATGAGTGCCCACCGAAGCTACACAGCTTCCAATCCGCTCACATCCCGCGGGATGGTTGCGGAGCTCTTATCGATCCTTGGCCTCGTCGCGAAGCTCATCGATGGCATCCATGCACGATTGACTCGGGAGCCAACTCCGGGGTTCATCGAGGAATTGTGAAAGGGTGTTGCTCATCTTTATTACCTCCTCCCTCGGCCAGATGTTGGCTGTGGAAAATGCTGCACGGCATAAAGCGGGGCTTTGGCTTGTGATTCAATACCAGCAACATGCAGGGGGATCATTCACGAGCACTCTCTGATCCACGCATCCACACCATGTCCCGAATGTTTCGATCTACCCAAGACGTTGTCCGGTTGCTGATCTTGCTGACCGTCGGAATCCCCAGGCTGTGTGCTGCACTGCAAATTGTTTCGGTGGATCCTCCGGCTGGCACTGTCGAGGCGCTCGGCTCGATCATGGTTACCTTCAGCGCACCGGTCAGTGGGGTCAGCCCGGCTGACTTTTTGATCAATGGAATTCCCGCTTCCTCCGTGACCGGCTCGGGAAGCTCCTACAACTTCTACTTCAAAGCACCGCCGTTTGGTCCGGTGTCCATCACGTGGGGACCGTTGCACTCGATTCAAGACCTGAGTCAGCCACCCGTGCGCTTCGATGCTTCGGTGGCAGGTGCCAATTGGAACTACGCGTTGACGGACCCAAGGCCCCCGGCGTTGGTTTCGGTGCTCCCCCCTCCCGGCGTAACCCTCAAGCACCTGGGCCAGGTTGAGATCCAGTTCAACCGACCGGTGACTGGAATTGATGCCACAGACTTGCTGCTGAACGGTCTCCCTGCCCTACAAGTCGAGGGTCTGGGAGCTGGACCCTACCTGTTTCGGTTTGCTCCTGCCGGACCCGGGCTCGCTATCCTGAAATGGGCCGCCAATACCGGCATCCAGACCGAGAGTGAAGAGCCCCGGGAGTTTGAAGGAATCGGTTGGACCTACCCGGTGTCACCGCTCCTGCCGGACCGGAAACTCATCATCCGGGAGATTCTCTCGGAAAACCTTTCCGGCCTGAAAGACGAAGACCTCGATCCGGAAGATTGGATCGAACTCTTCAACGCCGGAGACACCGAAGTAGATCTGGCCGGATGGAGCCTGAGCAACGATTCGGACACCCCAGGCCTCTGGGTGTTTCCCAGCCTCGTGCTGCCGCCGTCGGGTTCAACCCTGGTTTGGGCCTCGGGCAAGGATCGTACGAATTCCCCACCGAGCCGCTACTTGCACACCAACTTCAAGCTGAACCCCAACGGCGGATTCCTCCAACTCTCCGGACCAGAACTCCCCCGTCTGGCGGTCGATCAATTCGACTATCCCGCTCAGGCTCCCAATTTCTCCTACGGTCTCAATGGCGGCACATCGGTCCGAGAGTTCCGTTTCTTTGCCACGCCAACACCCTCCAAGCCCAACGGAACCAGCACGCTAACCAATGCGGTGGCCGACCTCCACTTCAGCGTGCCCCGCGGATTCTTTGCCTACCCCTTTTCGCTGTCCATCGCCTCAGCACAACCGGGAGTCCTTATTCGCTACACGACCAATGGCAGCATCCCAACCCTGACCAATGGGATGACCTACACCCAGCCCATCGCCATCAATGCCAGTCGAGTCATCCGAGCCGCCGGATTCGCCTCCAACCAACTGCCTTCCCGGGTCCAAACCCATTCCTACCTGTACAATCTTCTCACCTATCGACGGTTGCTGCCGGTCCTGTCACTCGTCACTGCGACCAACAACCTCTACGGACGCACGGGGATTATGGAATTCTCGCCGCGCAACACGTTGAATCATGGGCTGGCTTGGGAACGCCCGGTGTCCGTGGAGTGGATTCGCCCCGAAGACAACGGCGGGTTTCAGGTAGACGCCGGAATCCGCGTCGCAGGCGGTGACTACATCCGCGGAATTTACTCCTACAAGACGACGGCGTTGCCTCAGAGCAAGTACTCCTTCCGGCTCTATTTCCGAGGCGAGTACGGTCAGGGACGACTCCGGTATCCGTTCTTCCCCGGCACCACGATCTCCGAATTTGACACCCTGCACCTGCGGGCAGGCATGAACGACCCCATCAACCCGTTGTTGAAGGATGAGTTCGTAAGGTCCCTGTGTGATCAAGTGGGTATCGTGGCCAGCCATGGCACCTTCGTGCACCTCTTCCTCAACGGCACCTATCGCGGCATTTATAATCCCACCGAACGGGTCAACGAAGACTTCCTGCAGGCCTATCACGGAGGAGGCCCTCTGTGGGATGTGATCGGCCCGGGCAACGCCGCGCTGGGAGGCGACACCCTGGCTTGGTCGGCGCTTCGAGCATCCGCCCGGAAGGATCTGACGCTCCGCCCAAACTACCTCGATGTGGCCGCCCGGATGGACATGGCCAATTTCATCGACTACCTGCTGCCGCACATTTGGTCCGACAATGACGACTGGCCCTATAACAACACCCGCGCTGCACGGGAACGGGTGGCCGGTTCGAAGTTTCGCTTCTATCCGTGGGATACGGAGTTTTCGTTCGGCTCGCACCCCGTCACCTACGACACCATCGCCAACACCCTCTCCAGCACCGCCCCGCCTTGGGGCACGACCGACTACCAGTTGCTCTTCAACGCCCTGAAGCGTTCTCCGGAGTTCCGCTTGCTCTTCGCCGACCGCGTCCATCGGGCTTTTTTCAACGAAGGTCCCCTCACCGACGAGCGCATCCGAGCCACTTACAC
>CAJAHH010000004.1 GCA_903939515.1 uncultured Verrucomicrobiota bacterium | reverse complement strand
TTGCCTCATATCGGACAGTTCTTTATTGCTCACGGACGAGCGTCGCTTCGCTCCGACAACTGTCCGATATCGTCGGATCAGTGTCCGATACGAATCGGAACAGGTGTCCGCTTTCATCGGAATACGCACAGTTCCAATCGACGGTTGCAGGTTGGCTGCATTGAAATCCCATTTGGTAATTATAATCTGGGCTTGTGATAAGGCTGATACTGACAAAAATCCCAACAAAAGAAGCGGGCGAGTCAAAATCACAAAACCAGATATAACTAGTAAAATTAGTTATTTAAAGAGTTTAAATCGTTTAATTCAACTAAAATGAGTGAATTATATAAAATTTAACCCGAATTAATCATAGAAAACGGTTAGAACTCCGAGGAGTAAAACTCGGCGTTCCCTGTCAATGGTTTATGTTTAAATAACTAACAAAACCAACAATTTAACCAGAATATCCACTGTTTTAAAGTCAGCGCCTCTGTTTCAGGGGACCTCAAAGCTAGGGGATTAGGTGCTCGATTTTTGAGGTTTTGCAAAAGAACTCGAGTCGCACTGTGCGTACCGAACCGATGGCCACGAAAAGTGGCCGGTTTGAAAGCCAGGCGATGAACGCCTTGAAGAAGTGCCTTCTTAGCCACCCAACCGGGATCTCCTCAGGCGCCTAGCCACACGTCGTTCCCGCTTCCAGTCCACGCGCTGCACGAGTGAGTGGTTTGCAAACCCTCAGTGATCGGGGGTTTTTCTGCCGTCGTAGACATCATGGGAGCCCGAAACGGTCCGGAGGGAAACACCAAGTGTCACGCGACTGAAACAAACCCGGACGTGTTTGTGTTGCAACCCGAGCCACTTTGAGGTCTTTGGCAGAGCAGTTCTTCGGTATCCCCCCCTTTCTCGGATGAAACCCAGCGGCTCCTCGGTTCTTCAACGTCGCCTCGCGGCGGATCCTGCCCTCTTCACTGTTGTCGCTTCGCTGGCCGCCTTTGGGGCTTACACCGCGATGTATGCGTTTCGAAAACCTTTTTCGGCAGCGACGTTTTCCGGGCAGGAAATTGGAGGTATATCGTTAAAGGTACTCTTCGTAGTAGCTCAGTTGGTGGGCTACACGCTCTCCAAGTTCTTGGGAATCAAGATTGTCAGTGAAGCGGGAGCCGGCCGTCGGATCGCGCTGATCGCCGGGCTCATTGGTCTGGCGTTCGTGCCGTTAGTCTTGCTGCCCCAAGTGCCTCCCCGGGCCCAGGTCGTTTGTCTGTTCGTCAATGGCCTGCCGTTGGGCATGATTTGGGGGTTGATCTTCGGGTTCCTCGAGGGGCGTCGGGTGACCGAATTCCTCGGGTTGGGCATGAGCGTGAGCTTCATTTTTGCCTCGGGTTGGACCAAGTCCGTGGGTGTTTACCTCATATCCCGATGGGCTGTCCCGGAACTTTGGATGCCGGCCATGGCTGGGTTGGTGTTCGTTCCCCTCCTCGTGATGTGTCTGGCCTTGCTGGCCGCTCTGCCAGCGCCCAACGTGCAAGACATTGCAGAACGGTCTGTGCGGGCACCGATGGACGGGCCTCAGCGCCGCCAATTCTTGGCTCGCAATGCCGTTTCATTGGCGCTGCTCATTCTTCCCTACGTTTTGCTCACCGTGTACCGCGATCTCCGCGACACCTTCATGGCGGACGTTCTCAAAGAACTGGGGGTACGTCCGGACCCCTCCTTTTTTGCTCGAGTTGAATCCTTGGTTGGGCTCGGAGTTCTGGCCGCGCTGGCCGGTTTGTGGTGGATTCGCGATCATTGGAAGGCCTTGGGCACTTATCACGTGCTCATCAGTCTGGGGGCGATTTTGGTGGGTGGGTCCACGCTGGCGTTTCAACGCGGGTGGTTGGGTCCGGCCGCTTGGATGGTGCTCACTGGATTAGGGGGTTATCTGGGGTATGTCCCCTTCAACAGCGTGCTCTTCGATCGGCTTTTGGCCGCGACACGACAGGCTGGAACCGCTGCGTTCCTCATCCAGGTGGCCGATTCCGTGGGCTATCTGGCCTCGGCCTCGCTCTACCTCCAGCGGACGTTTTCCAAGGCTTCACCGGCGTGGACTCAGTTGACTCAGAACGCGGGATTGGGCTTGGCCGTTTTGGTGCCTCTCCTGCTGGCAGCTTCGTGGATTTCGCTTAAATCGTCGCGGCGTGTAACTCAGTAGATCCAACGCTGTCCGTTACAATTAGGTGTCGCGTGGCACCTGAAATTTGCTGGCGGATCTTACGGAACCTCCCATAAATGAAAAAGATGCAGAAAGTTCAATCGCAGTCGTTCAAGAAACCCACAGGTCGAAGTCAGGGGTTTACGTTGATCGAATTGCTCGTGGTTATCGCCATCATCGCCATTTTGGCAGGCATGCTTTTGCCTGCTCTGGCGACGGCCAAGGCCAAGGGTCAGCAGGCCGCCTGCATGAGCAACCTGCGACAGATTTCCATCGGGACCACGATGTACACGCAGGACAATGCAGACTACTTCCACAATCGTGGGGGAGCTGCTCCCAACGATGGCCAGTGGTCCGCCTCACCGGCTACGCGGGAAGTACTCCCGCCCTCCGATGGTCGAGCCTACTGGGCCACGGCTTACATCTCCTATTTCGGTGGAACCCGCCGCATTGGTCGATGCCCGGGTGCCCGCACGGTGGACGACTGGCGCGATGACGGCTCCCGGACGAAGTGGCCCATGGATTGGTGGCTCGACTCGAGCTACGGCCTGAACCAATACGCGGTCAAAGATTTCAAGTCACCCTTGGACAAGCCGCTCAAGATTTCCGCGTTGGCCAACCCTTCGACCCTCATTTACGGGCAGGATGCCGCCGAGCAGCGCATGGATGGCTCCGATGACACCCTCGGGATCTGGCCCGGCGGATCGTCCGTCAACCTTAACCAATGGCGCGTCGGTCTGGCGTCGCTCTATCCGGGCAAGCGCATGGAGTTCGAATGGTTCCGTCACGCCCGCAAGTGCAACACATTGTGGGCGCTGGGTAATGTTTCGGTCATTCCGTACAGCACGGGTCCGGGCATCGATTACCGCTGGTACACCGGTGAGGAAGCGCTGATTTCCCCTCGCTGAGTGGGGCCCGCAATCCGTTCTCCGTCATCCCTCCTATGAAGATCTCATTTTTATCTTTGATCGCCCTCTTGTTGGCATTGGGTTGCGAGCCCAAGTCCGAGGTGGCCTCGCCCAAAAACAGCTCTTCCGAGGCCAAGGCCTTAACGGACGCCGCTGCCAAGGCGGCCGCCGAGAATCCTGCGGATGCCTTGGCTTTGGCCGAGAGCATTAAGAACCGTGAGGATATTTCCGCCGCCGATCGGGCGGCTGCCCTCAAGGCCCAGCAAGATGCCCTTAAAAAGCTCGCTGATGCCGCCGCCACCGGTGATGCCAAGGCTAAGGAAGCCATCGACAAATATCGGGCCTCTAAATGAGGGGTCTCCGACCTAGTCCCCTACTTTCCCTCTCGATCCTTTTCGTTCCCTCAAACCAGACACTCTGTCCGTAGAAACCAAACACAATCCGTAGCAACCATGAGTCCACAATACCTCAAACGCCTCGCCTTGGGCGCCCTGCTGGGGGCCTTCGGTCTTCAGGCGGCCACCACCATCCCGGCGGAGTTCGCCTACCCGCTGAGCGCTGCCTCGGCCGCCAACCGCGGCTTTTCGGTCGTGATGAAGCAGGCCACCACCGCCGCCGGCGGTTTGCCCAATAGCACCGCCCGCACCGAGGCGCAGTTGGCCGGCACGCTGATCAACATCAAGACGGGTCAGCCCCACACCAACACCATCGATTTCGCCGCTGCGGCCTTCAACGCAGACGGCACGTTCACTGAAACGACCACTATCAACTATGAGCAGGCCGGTTCGACTGGCCAGAGCTTCCCCGGCATTCCGGGCCTCGAAGCGGGCACTGACAACATCGCCATGGAAGTGGTGTCCTGGCTCGAGTTGCAAGCCGGCACCTACAGCATGATCGTCAACTCCGACGACGGCTTCCGTGTGACCGTGGGCAAAGAGGCTCGCGACAAGGCCGCGTCCCTGATGATCGGTGAATATGAAGGCGGCCGTGGTGCTGCTGACAGCATCTTCGATTTCACCGTGACCCAAGCCGGTGTTTATTCCTTCCGCCTGATTTATCAAGAAGGCGGCGGCGGGGCTAACTGCTCCTGGTTCACCGCTCCCGTGGGCAATCCGGACGGTCGCGTTCTGGTCAATGCTGACGGCGGTGTGAAGTCCTACAGCAAGATCACGGCGGCCACTCCTGCCTACTTGTCGTTGCTGGAGCCCGCCATTGGCGCCACTGGGGTTTCCCCGGGCGCGGTGGTCACGGCCGTCATCAAGAATGGATCCGCCGGTTCGGTGGCGTCCTCTTCGGTGAAGCTCACCTATGATGGTGCCGTTGTGGCTGCCGTCGTTTCCCAAGCCAACGGGGCCACCCAGGTTACCTACGACCCGCCCGGTCTGCTGGAGCCGGGCTCCAAGCACACGGTGGTTCTGGAGTACGCCGACGGCTCGACGCCGAAGAAGCTGGAGTATTCCTTCACCTCCGCCTCCACCGGCAACATCACCCTGCCGACCCCCATCTGGTTGGAGAACTTTGAGAGCACCGCCGAAGGCGCAGTCCCGACCGGTTGGACCCTCCAGAACTACACCACTGGAGCCAATGGCACTGTGGACTATGACGATCCGAGCAGCGACGCCTACCTCGACTGGGTGGTCATCCCCAAGACCCGCGTTGAGTCAGCCCGTTGGGACGCCCCGCGCCGCTTGAACATCACCGAGCAGTTCGTCAACGGCGAGGCCGTCAAGTCGTTGATCAACGGCAAATTCCTTTACGCTGAGTCCGACAACCGTGGCGGTAGCCAGATTCAGTATGCCTTCTCGCCGGACGTCAACCTGACCGGCAAGACCAATATCTACCTCTCGTTCAATAACATCTACGAACAGAACCAGGACAACATCGGTTCGGTGGAATACTCCGTCGACAAGGGTGCGACCTGGTTGCCAGTTCTGTACATGCTCGACGGCCCCGACATCGTGAAGGACGCCGATGGCAATGTGGACGGTTACGCGACGATGATCGCCACGAACGGCGACACCGCCGCCTATGAGGACCCGATCACGGGTGAGGCTCGTGGTAAGGCCTATGGTGCCTTCATCGGTGTGGCCACCAACGAGTGGAAGAACATCGCTCCCTTCATCCAGGCTCGCATCAACGACGACGCGGTGGAGTCCAAGCGCGTGGAGTTGTTCCGCTTGCCTAAGGCCGACAATCAGGGCGCCGTTCGTCTCCGTTTCGCCCAGGCCGGAACCGGCAGCTGGTACTTCGGCATCGACGACGTGGGCTTCTACACCATTAACGCCGTCTCCAAGCCGGTCCTCGCCGTCTCTCCGGTGAGCCTCAACTTGATCGCTGGCGGCAAGGCGACCTTCGTTGCCGAAGGCCGCGGCGAAGGCATCAGCTACCAGTGGCAGCTCAACAGCAACAACATCGCGGGCGCCACCAACACGTCCTTCGTCATCGCCTCGGTCAAGCTGAGCGATTCCGGCAACTACCGCGTGGTGATTTCGAACAAGGGCGGCAGTGTGACCTCGGCGGACGCCGTTCTGAAGGTCAGCTCGCCCCTGGCCGATCCGTCCGTGTTGAGCAGCGGCCTGGTGGCTTACCTGCCCTTCGACGGTGACTACACCGACTTGCAAGGTGCCGTTTCCGCCAAGGCGGTGGGTTCCCCCACCTTCGAGGCCGGCAAGCGCGGTCAAGGTATCCACGTGAAGAACCTCAAGGATGGTTCGCTCAACAACTACGTGACCCTCGGCTACGCCAACGCCCTCAAGTTCGGTGATTCCAAGGACTTCACTGTGTCCTTCTGGGTGAAGCAAATCAGTCAGGCCGGCGACCAGGCGTTCATCTCCAACAAGGACTGGAACAGCTCCAACAACCGCGGCTGGGGTGTCTTCGCCCAGGGTGGTTCTGTGATCCGCGTCCAGTTGACCGGCCCCAGCTCGACTGACAAGTACAGCAAGAACCCGCCGGCCACCCTGCCGGACAGCGCCTGGCATCTAATCACCGTCGCAGTGGCCCGCACTGGTAACGTCGATACTTACGTGGACGGCGCCCTGGCGCTCTCCAGCCCAATGACCGCCAAGGGCAACATCGACACCGACGACCTCGGCTTCGCGTTGAACCTCGGTCAGGACGGGACCGGCAAGTACACCGATGGTGGCTCTTCTGAACTGGATGCCGTCCTCGACGAAGTTGCCGTCTGGAACCGCGCCCTCAACGCCCAGGAAGCCTCGGCGCTCTTCACCCTCGGCAACGCGGGCCAGAGCATCAAGGTGCCGGCCATCACCCAGAACCTGGAAGTCTACCTCCCGTTCGACGGCACCTACGCCGACAAGTCGGGCAAGGGTGTGGTCGCCTCGGCGGTCGGTACGCCCAAGTTCGAAGCCGGTCCGATCGGCCAAGCCATCCGCGTCAACAACCTGAAGGATGGTTCGGTCAACAACTACGTGACCCTCGGTTACCCGAGCGGCCTGAAGTTCGGTGACACTACTAGCTTCACGGTCTCCTTCTGGACCAAGCTCAACAGCCAGGCGGATGACCAGGCCTTCATTTCCAACAAGGACTGGAACAGCTCTAACAACCGCGGCTGGGGTATCTTCTCCCAGGGCGGTGGCAAGGTGCGCAACCAGTTCACCGGTCCGGGTGCTGGCGCCGACAAGTACAGCCAGACCCCGGCGCTGGGCCTCAATGACACCCAGTGGCATCAGATCACCGTCATCGCCGACCGCGCTGCCGGCAAGTCTGAGACCTATCTGGACGGCAGTTTGGTTCAATCGGCCGCTCTGGCGACCAAGGGTTCGTTCGACACCGATGATCTCGGTTTCGCTATCAACATCGGTCAGGACGGCACCGGCAAGTACACTGATGGTAACGCGGCCGAGATCGATGCCGTGATTGATGAATTGGCCATCTGGAGCCGTCCTTTGGGCGGTGTCGAAGTGGCCGGTCTCTACGCCAAGGCCCTCGCCGGCGCTGGCATCGTGGGCGCTGCCCCGGCAACCCTGAAGCTCAACGGCATCACCGCTGCCGGCGGCAATGTCACCATCACTTGGGCCGGCGCTGCCGGCGTCAAGCTCCAGAGCTCGGCCACCCTCGGTGGCGTCTGGGCCGACGTGACGGGTTCGGACGGTGTTAGCACCGTGACCGTCCCGGCGGGCAACGCCGCGGCGTTCTTCCGCCTCGTCAAGTAATGGGCTGAGGCTTCGGCCTCTCTCGAACAGGGGCCGGTCGCAAGATCGGCCCCTTTTTTATTTTCCGTGGGTTTCCTCAGCGGCATTCCAGCGGTAGCTTGAGACTCATGCCGAAGGAGTTCATCCGTGTCGTCGGGGCACGGCAGCACAACCTCAAGAATCTCTCGCTCGAGATCCCGCGGGATCGTCTGGTGGTCATTACCGGGCCCAGCGGTTCTGGGAAGTCGTCGCTGGCCTTCGACACGCTGTTTGCGGAAGGGCAACGCAAGTACGTGGAGAGCCTCTCGGCCTACGCACGGCAGTTCCTCGACCAGATGCAAAAGCCCGAGGTCGACCACATCGAAGGGTTGTCTCCGGCCATCGCCATCGAGCAGCGGACCAGCGGAACCAATCCGCGCTCGACCATCGCGACCACCACGGAGATTTACGATTACCTGCGGCTTCTCTACGCGCACTTGGGTCAGCCCCATGATCCGGAGACCGGCACGCCCATGGCCTGCCAGTCGGCCACCGAAATCGTCGACCGCATCGCGCTCTTGCCCACAAAAACGCGACTCATGGTACTGGCTCCGGTGGTCGAAGGTCAGCGGGGAGAATTTCGCGACGTGCTGGAGCGCTTGCAGCGCGAGGGATTTGTCCGAGTTCGCGTCGATGGTCAAATTCAGGAGCTGAATCCGAAGGAACCCATCCGCCTCGATGCCAAGGCCACCCACACGGTCGAGGTGGTGGTAGACCGCATTGTCATGGCTGAGGGGGTTCGGGTGCGCTTGGCCGATTCGGTGGAGACGGCGCTGCGCTGGGGGGAAGGGCGACTTAAGGTGCTGCATCAGGCCCCGGACCGTCCGACGGATCCGTGGACCGAAACCCTGCATTCCACGCGGATGTATTCCCCGGCCACCGGTCGTTCGTTCGACACGCCGACACCGCAGCACTTCTCCTTCAATTCACCGAAGGGGGCCTGTCCGGTGTGCCATGGGTTGGGGCAGAAGATGGTCTTTGATCCGTCGCTCATCGTCCCCGACGAAACTAAGACGTTGGAAGACGGAGCCGTGCAGCCGTACCGACGCATGGGCGGCAAGAAGATGGTGAGCTACTACAAGGGGCTCATCAAAGGCGTCGCCAAGCACTGTGAGGCTCCACTAGACCAACCCTGGAAGGACTTGTCGGAGAAGGCTCGGCAGACATTGATGCACGGCTCCGGGACCGACGAAGTGGAGTTTTGGTTCATGTCGGGAGGGGCGCCCAAGAAGACGAGCAAACCCTTCGAAGGAGTCCTGCCTAACTTGGAACGGCTCTATGCCGACAGCGAGAGCGAGTTCACCCGCAATCGACTGAAGGCCTACATGACGCTGCATCCCTGCGATGCCTGCCGGGGGCGGCGGCTCCGCCCGGAGATGCTGGCGGTGACGCTGGGAACTGAGACGCTCGTGGGTTCGTTGGTGCCTGGCCGAAGCATCGCCGATTTCTGCGGACTCTCGATTGCCGAGGCCCACGCCGTTCTCGCCGGACTGTCCATGAGCGATCTCCAGCGGCGCATCGCCGGAGAGGTGATCTTAGATATTCGCAAGCGGCTTGGATTTTTGGTCGAGGTGGGTTTGGGATATCTCACCCTCGATCGCGAGAGCGGCTCACTGAGCGGTGGCGAGGCTCAGCGCATTCGTTTGGCGACCCAAATCGGTGCCGGACTGGTGGGCGTTCTTTATATCTTGGATGAGCCCAGCATCGGGCTTCATCAGCGCGACAACGACCGGTTGTTGGAGACGGTTCGTCGCCTGCGGGATGCCGGCAATTCGGTCATCGTGGTGGAGCATGACGAAGACACCATCCGGGCCGCCGACTATGTCTTGGATATGGGGCCGGGAGCCGGAATCCATGGTGGCGAATTGGTGGCCCAAGGAACTCCGGCTGAAATCATGGCCCACCCCCGTTCCAGCACCGGGCGTTACCTTTCCGGAGATTTGTGCATTCCGGTGCCGCGCCACCGGGTCGAACCGCGCGAGGACAAGGGGTGGATCGAGATACTCGGAGCCACCGAGAACAATTTGCGCAATGTCGATGCCCGCATCCCGCTGGGAACGATGACGTGCGTGACCGGCGTCAGCGGCAGTGGCAAGTCCACGCTTATCGATGACATTTTGCGGCGCACCCTTTTCCGCCAGTGGTATGGATCCAAAGAGCGCCCTGGGGCCCATCGCGAGATTCGCAATTTGGAGCTCCTCGAGAAGTGCATCGTCATCGATCAGGCAGCCATTGGTCGTACCCCACGATCCAACCCGGCCACCTACACCGGGATGTTCAACGAGATCCGGGATCTCTTCGCCTCGGTCGCCACCGCCCGGGTCCGCGGCTACAACGCCGGTCGCTTTAGCTTCAATGTCAAAGGCGGGCGCTGCGAGAAGTGCGAGGGAGATGGTCTTCTCAAAATTGAGATGCACTTTCTTCCGCCGGTCTATGTCACCTGCGAGGCCTGCGGCGGGAAGCGCTACAACCGCGAGACGTTGGAGATCACTTACAAGGGCCTGAACATCGCCGATATCCTTCAACTCACCGTCGATGAGGCGGTGAGTTTCTTTCGGGCTGTGCCCAAGCTCCATGCACCGAGCCTGACCTTGGCCGAAGTGGGTTTGGGTTATCTCCGGCTGGGGCAGTCGGCCACGACGCTCTCCGGAGGCGAGGCTCAGCGACTGAAACTTGCGGCCGAATTGTCCCGACGTCAGACCGGCCGTGTTCTGTATCTTCTCGATGAACCGACCACGGGGTTGCACTTCCAGGACATCGCCAAACTGCTGGAGGTGCTCTTCAAGTTGCGCGACGGCGGTAACACGCTGGTGGTGATTGAACACAATCTCGATGTGATTAAGACGGCCGACTGGGTCATCGACCTCGGTCCGGAAGGCGGGTCCGGCGGCGGCCAGATTATCGCCCAGGGGACGCCTGAAACCGTAGCCGCCACGCCCGGCAGCCACACGGGCCGTTACCTGACTCGAGTGCTCCGTCAGAAACCCTCGCCGCCCTCCCCATCGAACCGAGGTTGACGTCGCGCAGAGTCCGCCCACGTTGTTGCCATGCTGCGCCTCGAGGATCTTGCTGAACTGGCTTCCCGCCACGCCGATGCCTTGCCATCTCGTGTGGCTGCCTTCGACCTCGGGGGGCGTCGCTTCGACGGCAACGTCCGCAGCGAATTAATGGGGGTGATCAACCTGTCGGCCGATTCTTGGTATCGCGAGAGTGTGGTGTTGACGGCGGAGGCCGCCATTCGCCGCGGGCGAGTGCTGGCGGCGCAGGGCGCGGCAATCTTGGACATCGGGGCCGAGTCCACGCTGGCGCATGCAGCCCGAGTCGATGACGCCGCTCAGACCTCGCAGCTATTGCCGGTGGTGCGCGGGTTGGCCAGCGAAGGCTGCATCGTGTCGGTGGAAACCTACCATCCCTCGGTGACCCTAGCCTGCCTGGAAGCGGGCGCTCGAGTGCTCAACCTGACCGGAAACGACCGCAGCGATGAGTTGTTCCGCATGGTGGCCGATCACGACGCGGCGGTGGTCCTTTGCTACGTCAAAGGTTCCAATGTTCGGGAAGTCGGCGACTTTGATTTGGCGGGAGATCCCACGGCGCGCCTGTACGAGCATTTTGCCCGGCAAACTGAAGTGGCCCTGAAGAACGGTGTGAGTCGCCTGTGGATCGATCCGGGTCTTGGGTTTTATTACAAGAATCTCGGCGACTCGAAGACGCGGATCCGGCACCAGATGCAAGTGTTCCTCAACACCTTCCGGCTCAGGGCCTTGGGTTTCCCCACCTGTCATGCCTTGCCCCATGCCTTCGAGTGCTTCGAAGACGAGGTGCGTTCGGCCGAGCCCTTCTTCGCTGTGATGGCCGCACTGGGAAAGACAGACTTGCTCCGGACCCACGAGGTTCCAAAAACCCGTGCCGTGCTGGAGACCCTTGGGGTCTGGTGAGGCTGAGTTTGTCGAAGGAACCCGGGATGTAGCCCGATGAGTTTACTAGTGTAGTGTATCATATTAGTCTTTAACAATTGGTTGGCTCCGTGCCAAAGCTTCCCGGGCTCGGCGGATTTTCTCCAGGATCACTGTTCCGTCAGCCCGCCACTGGTATCGCTGCGGCTTAAGATTCCGTTCGGCGA
>CAJAHH010000003.1 GCA_903939515.1 uncultured Verrucomicrobiota bacterium | reverse complement strand
GTTGGGGAGTAAGTGAGGGCAGTCGTCGGGTTGTGGCGGGGCTCCGCGGGATCGGTCCTGCTCTCGCAGGGAATCTCGGATGAGGATTCGGTTTTCGCGCTTCGCGCGAGGGGAAGGTTAGATCGCTTCCAATGCTCGCTCCGGACCGGTCCCGCTGCGCTGCATCGCGGGGTCGGTCGTAGGGTCGGTCCCACTTATTTACACAAAAGGGGACACTCTTTACTATTCTCGAAGGGCCGCTCTTGCCAAAGAGTTCGGGAGTGAGGGTACTCGTCGGGTTGTGGCGGGGCTCTGCGGGATCGATCCTGCGCGCGCTGGGAAGCCTAGGAGAGGATGGAGCTTTCGCGCTGTGCGCGGGAGGAAGGTTAGATCGCTTCCAATGCTCGCTCCGGACCGGTCCCGCTCCCGCCTCGGTACGTTGACGTTATCCGAACAATGGGAGAGGCGATTCCCGATGGTGCGGGGGGTGAGAGAAGCTTGTTCTGGGGCCGCTGGAGGGTTTCAATAAGGAGGTAGGTTCTTTCTACCCATGACCCCCACCCTCCGATCCCTGCGTGCCCTGGCTGACCCGACCCGTTTACGGATTGTGGCTTTGCTGGAATCTGAGGAATTGCCGGTCAACGAGATTCAAGAAATTACCAGTCTGGGGCAGTCGCGGGTTTCTACCCATTTGAGCCTGTTGGCTGAGACAGGATTGGTCCTTTCCCGCCGGGAGGGGAAGCGGACTTTCTATCGGCTGAATCCACAGGCGGATGTCCAGGTGCGGGAGTTTACGCGATTGGCGATGCAGGGGGCCAAGGAGTTGCCGGAGCACGAGGGAGATCAACTCAACCTCCGTCGGGTGCTGGCTCGCCGTGACGAGCAAGCTCAGGTTTATTTCAATCAGGTGGTGGGCCGATTTGATCGCAGCTACGGGCCGGGTCGTTCTTGGCAGGCGTTTGGTCATTTGCTGCTGCGCATGCTGCCGGCCATCGATGTGGCAGATTTGGGCTCCGGGGAGGGATTGTTGGCCGAGTTGCTGGCGCGACGTTGTCGCACGGTGATCGCCGTGGACAATTCCGAGAAAATGGTCCAGTTCGGTGCCAAGAAAGCCCGGCAAAATGGGCTGACGAATTTGGAGTTTCGACAGGGTGATTTGCAGAACCCGCCTATTGAGGCTGCTTCGGTCGATTTGGTGATCCTCAGTCAGGCTCTTCACCATGCAGAAGACCCGTCGAAGGCTCTTCTGGCTGCGGCCAAGATTCTGCGGCCGGGCGGACGTGTGATGATCCTCGATCTGGTGAAGCACCGGTTTGTGCAGGCGCGCGAACTGTACGGCGATCGCTGGCTCGGATTCGCTGAGAGCGATCTTCACCGCTGGCTAGAGGCGGCCAACTTCTCGGGGATCGAGATCACTAAGGTGGCGCGGGAGGAGCAGGAACCTTGTCTGGAAACTCTGCTCGCCGTCGGAAATAAATAATTCCACAACGCCGCCGTCCGGGATGCTCCGGAAGGGTGAGGCTTAAACGCCCTGGGCTGCCCCCAAGGCCCAGGCCTGGTCACTCTTCGTCGTCGCTCACACCTTGCATGCGCTTGCTCGGGCATCCGCCGCGCAGCCATCCGTTGACGTAAGGATCTAGGGCGCCATCCATGACACCTTGGACATCGCTCGTCTGCACCCCGGTGCGCAAGTCTTTCACCATGCGGTAGGGTTGGAAGACATAGCTGCGGATCTGGTTGCCCCAGCTCACGCTGCCCTTTTCACCGTAGAACTTGTCCATGTCGGACTTGGCTTGATCGAGCCTCAGGGCGAAGAGCTTGGAGATCAGCATGGTCATGGCTGTGGCCTCGTTCTGGACCTGGCTGCGCTGAGCCTGCGAGGCGGCCACCAATCCGGTCGGAAGGTGAGTGAGTCGGACGGCCGTCTCCACCTTGTTGACGTTCTGCCCCCCTTTGCCACCGGAGCGAAAGGTGTCGCGAAGGATTTCGCTCTTGGGAATGACGATATCGCTCTCGGTGATGTCATCGATTTCGGCGATGACGTCCACGCTGGCAAAACTGGTGTGCCGACGTTTGTTGGAGTCGAAGGGGGAGATGCGGACCAACCGGTGTACGCCACGCTCAGCTTTGCAGAAACCGTAGGCGTTGTGGCCGGTGACTCGGAAGGTGACGCTCTTCAACCCTGCTTGTTCACCGGGCAAGGCATCAGTCGATTCGTGCTTCCAGCCGCGGCTCTCAAACCAGCGTTCGTACATGCGGGAGAGCATTTGTGCCCAGTCTTGTGCCTCGGTGCCACCGGCTCCGGCCTGGACGCTGAAAATGGCGCTCCGGTGGTCGTGCGGCCCGGTCAGCAGCACTTCCAGTTCATACGATTCGATTTCCCGATCGAGCTGGGCCAATTCGGTATCGGCTTCAGCTTGGACGGCATCCTGACCGGCTTGTGGTTCGGCTTCGCCCAATTCGAGCAGTACGAGCAAATCATCCACCCGCTTTCCGAAACGGATGAGCGGTTCGGCCTTTTTCTTTAGCGTGTTGGTCTCTTCGATAACCTTTTTGGCGGACTCCTGATTGGCCCAAAATGTGTCGGAAGCCATCTGCGCTTCGTACTCGGTCAACCGTTTGATGGCCTCCGGGAGGTCTACGAACCGACGCAGTTGCCCCAGCTTGGACGTCATGACGTCTATGTGGGACCGGGTGACTTCGAACATAAGCCGATACAGTAGCCGGAAGAGGCCCTGTGTGTCGAACCGGGATTGCTCCCACAGCGCCCAAAGGACGCACGGTGAGGGTCTGGATCGAGAGAGTTCAGCCCTTGGAGACCCTCAACCGGAAATGCACCTCTTCCGGGGTGATCAGCGTCGCAAAGAATCGCTCGAAGAGGACGGGTTCAAGGTTGATGGGACCATTGAGCCAACGCAGCGCAGCGAAGTTCGAAAAATGAAACCGTTTGGACTCCACCACAAAACGGGCCTTGCTGCCGTAATTGGTCCGGTGCCCGAGTTTCCACTGCTCATAGAACTTCAGACGTCGGCCCGTGATGTCCTCGTAATTGTCGAAGGATCGGATGCCAAAAGGAATGCGGTGATCAGGCTCCGAGTAGAACTTGGTGCTGAGAAAGAAGGGCACCTTCACCGTGATAATTGCCCCAGGGCGGCACACCCGCCACAGCTCGGTGACCACGGCGTTGAAGTTGCCCATGTGCTCCAAGATATGGGAGGCATAGACCTCCTCAAAGTGGTTGTCCGGGAAGGGCCAGGGATACTGGTTCAGGTCGCACAGTTGGTTCCCACCGTAATCGACGGAGTCGAGATTCACCCAGCCCTCGCGGATATCGAGGCCGCAGCCGACATTGAGGCGTCGCGGACTGGATGGAGACGTTTGGTTCATGAGGAGAGGGGGCCCTGTTTGGGAAGAGGTTGGCGTGGGGCCTTCGGTTGGAAATCGATGCGGGATTTGAGGAGCAAGGCGCAGTTCCAAGACAAGAACTCCCGCAGGATTGGCAAGTGCAGCAGGAACCAGAACTCGGGGTAATAACGAGGTGCCCGCCGGGTGACGGTGAGCGGCGTTTGACGATGCAAATGACGCAGGATGGCTCCGATGGAGGTGACGAAGAGATTGGTGCCCGGCTGGTGGAAGCGACCCTTCCCGAACAGGTCGTGAATCGCAGGCCCCATTCGCGGGCCGAAGTAGTGCCAGGGTGAGAATTCGTGACCGCCCCAAGGAGACAGCCAATTGGTCCAGCTCAGGTAGAAACGGCCTCCCGGCAAGAGCAACTGGTTAGCTCGCGACAGGAAGGATTCGGGCTGGGAGAGGTGTTCCAGCACATTGGAACAAATCACCAGGTCGTAGTGGCCCAGTCGATCCAGCGAGTCTTTGTCGAGGTTGACGCTGAGGAATGGGCTGCCACGGAATTCGGGAAGCAAGTGGTTCTGTTCATCCGCGAAGGTCACGGTGCAACCCCGACGCAGGAGTTCTCCTCCAAAGACGCCATGGCCGCAGCCCAGATCTAGAACCCGGATTCCAGGGCCGACGGGGATGCCGCTCTCTTCGATCCAAGCGATCGCATCCAGCGCCTGCATCCGGTAAAACTCCGGGTCATCGCGATGGTGAACGAAACGCCACAGTAGTTGGGGCAGGATCATCGAAGTTCAAAAGCGTGGCTCAGGTGCCACAGAGTTTCCAGCACCGAAGGGAGGCCGATGGCGGGCCTCACGGATGCGATGACCGGAGGAGGTCGATGAAATGAACTCGCAGGCTGGCGAGCGGTGCGGGAGTGGGGTTTGATGGGGCCGGTGCAGATCCTGATCGTCTACAATTCAGCGCTGGATGCCCGATCGGTCTCCGGCGTGCAGACTTATTTCGCCGGTGTTGTGGAGCATTGGATCGCCGCTGGGCATCGGGTGGACTTCTTGGTGGCCCGCTCCGCTTGGCCAGTCTTTCAGAGTCTTTATCCCCGCTCGCAGCTCATTAGTAGCGATGATTTATTCGATCCCAACCGGTACTTGGGTCAGACGTGGCGGTACCTGCCTGCTTTCGCGTGGAGAATGCTGACCGCCCGCTTCACCCGGTTGCCGGTGCAGTACGACGTCATTCTCGCCTGCGCCCAGTTCATTTATGAGGTGGGGCCGGCACGAACTCTGGCGCGCCGGTGCCGGGCGGCCTTGACGGTGAAGATCCACCATGTCCTCTCCAACCAGCGACAGCCCGCGGGGCTTTTCGATCGCATGCACTTCCTCTCGGAGAGGACGACGGCGCGTTGGTTGAACCGTGAGGCCGATGCGATTTTGTGCGGCACCGCATTGATCGCCCAAGATTTCAACGCCCTCGAATCCCAACTGGGCTTGAGCCCCAGCAAGACCTTCGCCACGGGTTACGGCATTGATCTGGAGCGGATTCCGCTCTCAGTGGATTTGCCCAAAGACTTTGACGCGGTATTGCTAGGGCGGGTTCATGAGCACAAAGGAGTTTTTGATGCCGTACCACTTTGGCAGGCGGTCCGGGACCGTCGACCCGGTGCGCGACTGCTGGTGATCGGAGAGGGTCCGCACCGTGCCGAATTGATGGCCCGATTCGAGGCGGCAGGATTGGCGGAGGGCGTGCACTGTTCGGGTCCGGTTTCCGAATCAGAGAAGGTCGCATTAGTGTCCCGGGCTCGAGTGGGTCTGAGCCTATCCCGCGAGGAAGGTTGGGGATTGTCGGTCAACGAATTCTTGGCGGCGGGTCTGCCCGTGGTGGCGATGGAAGTGCCCGTGTTCCGGAGCGTGTTTCCCGGCCAGTTGGATCTTGTTCCGCAAAAAGACATTGCGGCGACTGCGTCCCGGATCCTGCACTGGCTGGATCATCCGGAGGAGGCTCGCCGTCAGGGGATAGCCGGTCGGGAATTTGTTCAACGCTACGATCATCGCCGGGTGGCGGCCGAGGAGATCGGCATCTTGTCGGCGGCGCGGGCCACGCAGTTGGCTCGACAGGGTGATTGACCCCGGGAGTTTCGACGCGGTGATTGTCCCCGGGAGTTTCGACGCGGTGATTGTCCCCGGGAGTTGGTCGGTTTACAGCACCGAAACCCGGCGTTGGAATGGAATTGGGACGTTCGGTTTTTAGACACAAAACCCCAACCGATTAAATAAACGGTTGGGGTTTGTTGGCGCTATTAAGCCGTTCGTCTCGGCCGCTATTCTATCAGCCGATTTCTCGAATCACTGTCCCAAATTGGGAAAGCCCACCGGGGCAGACAGACCCTCTGCATTGTCGGCAGCCGCGTCCTTCTTGGGGTCCACCATGAGCTCCGAGCGTTTCTTGAGAATGGAGTCGATGCTCCACTTGCTGACCAAATAGGTCCACCGGCCACGCGATTGCTCGGCTGCCAGTTTTTCCTGCTGCTTCTTGAGCTTCTCGGCGAAGTCCTTGTTGAACTTCTCGGTCTCCTCTTTCTTCTCGTCCTTCGCGGGATTCCGTTGAGTGAGCAACTGGGCTTCGGTTGAGAACTGCACTGGGTATCGATCGCCTTCCTGGGCCTTGCCGATCTTGATGGTGTACGTCCAACCGCTGGAGGTGCGGATCTTCGCCTGCACCGGGTGATCGAGCCCGAGGGTCGCCGGTTGGGCGTCGACGATCACGTCATCGAAGCTGGGAGAACTGAGCAGCGAACTGAATATCCCAGTCTTGGCCGTGTCTACCTTGTCCTCAGGCTTGGCCCCGACCAGGGTCCATTCGGAGAACTCATTGGTGCGGGTCAGGCTGAAGCTGTTGGTGGCCTCAGGATGGGTGATGGTGACGGAGACGGGTTGTTCCACCTTGAACCATTCCTTTTCCAGCCACTGATCGGGCTTGGGTTCGGCGTTGGCCAAGGGTTCGTTCACCAAAGCCACGGTCTCGATCTTGTTGTCGACCATGATGTACCGGCCGATGGGCCAAGCTCCACCCATGCCTCCCATACCGGGATCTTCTTGGCCGCCGCCCTTGGTGTGCTTCTTGCCCAGAAGCAACGACCGGGTGGTCTTACCGTCGGCTCCCAGCAGTTCTACGAGCACTCCCGGACCTTTGTCCGGAGTGATGAGTTCCAGTACCGGCAATCGGGATGGCCCAATTTGCACCGGTTGGGTGGCCTTGAGGTCGACCAGCTTCCGGACGAATTCTTGGATGGAACCGAAGTTGGCCGGGTAGCCGCCGCGCTCCTTCACTGTCCAGTCGTTGCCGGACTTGAGGATATTTAATTGGTTGGTGCCCTGGGTGATGCGCAGCCCCGAGAGGGCGGAGGCATCGAACCCAGGCAGCACGGCTCCCCCGATTTGGGACGAGGATTGTTGGTATCCGGCCGATTGCTGATTGCGGACATAGAGGCCCGCCCCGCCCAGGGCGAGACCGACGGCGACGAGGATGGCCAGTTGTTTGGTGTTCATTTGGCGTTCGTGCGGTTTTTACGGGCGATGGCCAGGGCAATTCCTGCGGCGGAAACCAGCAGGGGCATCGCAGCGATATTCAGCCATTTGACCCGATTTTCGAGATTCTTGACGTCCACATCGAGGTTACGGCGCTCCTTGCGGAGGTCTTTCCGTGCCTCGATTTGCTGCTTCTTGAAGTTGGAAATGGCGTCCTGCTGATCCTTGGTGAGGATGATTTTGGAGGTGTTGCCCTCCTGCTTGATTTGAACGTCGTTCAGCTTGCTTTGAAGTTGTTCAACCTTTTTGTTGAGACCCTCGATCTTGCCCTGATAGCGGGCGCGCGCCTCGCCTTCCATCCGTTGGACGACGGTGAACGGACGGCTGACTGAGGCCCGGCCGCGGGCCCCGACCAAATTGACGTCGCCGGAGGCCTGCTCTACGAGGTTTTGCACGAGTGCCAAATTGCCGTTGCGCGGCATGGCCATTCCCAACATCGGGTTGACCTCGACGGAGTAGGCATCGTTGAGGAAATCCACGTCACCGAAGAGGTACACGACGGTATCGGACTTGGCCTCCTTGAGGCTGGTGGCGTTGGTAGCTCCGGGTTTGCCATCGGGGAAGGCCGTCTTGAATTTGCCCGACAGGCGGAGGGCCAGCGGGTAGTTGGTCTGGGACGGAGCAAAGTCATCGAGGATTTTGGCGCCGTTGAACTGCGAAGTCATGCCATCCACCAGTTGGGAATCTTTGGAGGACTTGAGCAACACGTCCGCACGCAGGCCCTCGGCCGGCGTTCCGGTGAACGCACCAGCGAAGGGAAGCCACAGGTTGTCGCTCTGACCGGTGACCGCATCGTCACGGTTCACGCCGTCGGCGTTGAGAAACAAAAAGGCCGGCACGGGTTGAGGGCGACCGTCACGTCCTTGAAGTTCGCGGCTGAAGGTTCGGTCGGCCACCACCTTGGAGGTGTCGAGACCCATGCCCCATTTTTCGAGGAGTTTTGGGAGGGAAGATCCACCGCCAAGATTCATCCCCATGGGGTTGGGATTGCGGTTGTCGGTGATGCACTGGGTGTCGAGGAACGCGATGAGTTTGCCACCACGCAGGATAAATTGGTCGATGGCGTATTGAGCCTTCTCCGAAATATCTTTGGGGTGAACGACCATCAACACCTGGATCTTATCCGGGATGGTGTCGGTCTCCATCGGGACGCTCTCAACCGTGAAATCCCGTTTGAGTTCGCTGAAGGTGATCCACGGCTGCTGCTGCTGGGGTTGACGCCCCATTTGCATCATCATGGGGTTCATTGCAGGCCCGCCTAACACGGGAAGGGGGCTCATCACACCCAACACTGGTTTGTTGGTGGCGATGACCTGCGAGATGACCCGGGCGATGTCGTATTCGAGCAGCTTCTCGCGCTGCGGAGACAGGAACGGAATGGCCTTGGTCTCGGGAGCGAGGCTAACGGCCATACCGAAGTAAATCGGATCGCCGCCCATTTGCCCTAGCGACACGGGTTCGATGCCGTCGAGCTTGGCGGTGTCTTCGGCGTCCGAGTCGGGTTCGGGATCGAGCCGCTTGATAGTGATTTTGCCGCCGGAAGCAGCCCGGAACTCCTGAAGAAGGTCTTCAACGGTTTGGGCGTAGTTCTTGATGGCGCTCGGCATCCGGTTCTCGCCTCGCGAAACGTAGAGTCGAACTTCTACGTTGGAGTCGATCTTGGAGAGGATCTTGCGGGAACCCTCGGACAGGGTGTGCAGGCCGTCAGCCGTTAGGTCGAGACGGGCCCGCACCGGGCTGAACAGCAGGTTCAGGCCGGTGATCGCGACGAAGGCCAGGCCGACGCCCGCGGTCGAGAACAGCAGGGTTTGAATCTTGGTCTGTTTCATTACTCAGGAAAGGTCAGAAGGTTTAGGCGCCGCGCAGGCCACGGAGGATAACACTGGTGCCAAAGAGGCTGAAGACGATCACCGAGGCGAAGAAAAGCAGGTCTCGGAAGTCGATCACGCCTCGCTGGAAGCTCGCAAAGTGGGGCATCACGGAGAACCCGGTGACGAGTTCAACCAGTCCGGCCGGGGCCCATCGCACCAGAAGGCTGGTGACCGGTTCCCACCCAGCAAGGATGAGGAAAAAGCAAATAACCACCGACAGGATGAAACTAATAACTTGGTTTCGGGTGATGGCCGAGGTTGCCACTGTGACGGCCAGATAAGACCCAGCCAACAGCAGGCTGCCGACATATCCGGCGAAGATGGCGCCACCGTCGGGGTGTCCGAGGTAGTAGACGGAGCCCACCACCGGGAAGGTTAGTGCCAGCGCCAGAGCCAAGAAGGCCCAGCAGGCCAGGAATTTGCCGATGATGGCCTGCGCCGCGGTGACCGGCATGGTCAGGAGCAGTTCGAGGGTGCCTACGCGGCGTTCTTCAGCCCACAGGCGCATGCCAGCGGCCGGCACCAGGAACAAGTACAACCACGGGTGCCAGTTGAAGAAGGGGCGCGAGAGCGAGGCTTCTCCCAGCTCGAAGAACCCGCCGAGCATGAAGGTGAAGAAGCCGTTGAGAAGCAGGAAGATGACGATGAACACGTAGGCTACGGGCGATGCAAAGTAGCCGTTGAGCTCGCGTTTCAGGATCGTCCAGATGTTCCGAAGCGATTCATTCATGGGGATGAGAGTTTAGAAAGAGGGTTGATGCGGGGATGCCGACCGGATCCAGCGGAGGATTTTTACCGCGGGTAGTTGGCGTCAGGAGCGATTATTCTCGGGTTTTGACGGAATCAGGGAGGGTGATTGCCCGGAAAACGTCGTCCAGACGACCTTCTTCAGTGTGCAGCTCATCGAAGCTCCACCCAGATTGGGTCGCAGTCTGAGCGACCGATAGCGACAGGTCGGCCCGGGTGGATTTGTCGCGCGGGAAGACCCGTGCTGAAAGCGACCCGTCGGTATTGTCCTGCAGGCTGACCCGTCCGGCCACCGGGAGTGAACCCAGTTTCGACTTCAGGGTTTCGGCGGCCACGTTTCGTACACGCAGGTGCACAGAACCGGCTGTTTCTGCCCGAGCTTTTAGTTCGGCCGGGGTGCCGTTGGCCACCACGGTGCCTCGGTCGATGATAATCGCCCGCGAACAACAGGCCTCGACCTCCTCCAGGATGTGAGTTGAGAAGATGATGGCCTTGGTTTGGCCCATGCGCTTGATGATTTGCCGGACCTCATGCTTTTGGTTCGGATCGAGGCCATCGGTGGGCTCGTCCAGCACGAGGACTTCGGGGTCATGGAGGATGGACTGGGCGAAACACGTGCGGTGCCGGTAGCCCTTGGAGAGGGTGTCCACGCTTTGGTGGAGAACGCCTTCCAGGAAGCACAAGCCGGCCACCTTGGCCACGGCGTCGTCGATTTGGGCGCCCCGCATGCCTCGAAGTTCGGCGGTGAATCGCAGGAAGCCATTGACGGTCATGTCCGAATAGCACGGAGCGCTTTCGGGCAGATAGCCGATGAGTTTCTTGGCAGCGATGGGCTCTTCGGCCATGTCATGGCCACCAATGCGGACCCGACCCGAGGTGGGTGGGAAAAACCCGGTGATCATGCGCATGGTCGTCGATTTCCCGGCGCCATTGGGCCCAAGGAAACCGAGGATCTCGCCACGGCGGATCGTGAAGGAAACTCCGTTCACCGCCCGCTTGGGCCCGAACTCCTTGATCAAATTTTCTACGTCAATCATTGTCAGAGTCGTGGTGTCAATACGTCAAAGTGCGCTCGCAGCCGAGGTGGAAAGGTCGCTGTCAATGCTGCGAAAAATCAGCGGAATCGCGACAGAGAGGTTGTTCTTCAACCCACGGCGTTAAAACGACGCAGATTGGATTGAAACAATCCATTAACCACCAGCGGTTCCGGACTATAGACAGTTTGCCGGAAAAGTGTTCAAAGTTTTTTTGATTACCCGAGGCGAAAGACATCGCCAACCGTTTACAACATTGACCAGCGATTTATTCCAGCGCTCGTGCCACTCCCACGGCCAAACGCTGGCGGTAGGCCGGAGTGTTGATGCGTTGCGATTCTTCGGCGTTGGATAAAAAACCTCCTTCGACCAACACCGCGGGGCGGTTCTGTCCCCGCAGCACGTCCATAAATCGGGCGCGTCGGATACCGCGGTCGGCAGTCCCGGTGGCATTGAGCAGGTGACGGTGGATGCGCCGCGCTAAAACGACGTTGGCCGCGTCGTGTTGATTGTTGGGGAAGGTCGCGGTGGTGTCATCGGCGTACACGCGGGTGGTGGTCGAGGTGAGCCCGCACGGCGTCAGGCAGTAGGTTTCCAGCCCATGGGCCTGGGTGTTGGGGAAGGCCGAGTTAAAATGAAGGCTGATAAACAGCCCCGCTTGCTGGGTTTCGGCCACTCGCACTCGGTCGGTCAGCGACAGCTCTGAATCATTGGTTCGTGTTAGGTAAACGGTCCATCCTTGCTCCTCCAGTAGCGGCTTCAAACGCAGCGCCCAGTCGAGGGTGAAGTCTTTCTCAAAGCGGTTACCCGTCAGGCACCGTGAGCCGGCTTGAGCCCCCCCGTGTCCCGGGTCTAACACCAGAATTTTGGGATGAGGCCACGTGGGAGCGAGCGTCAGCGGTTCAAAGGTCTTAATGCGGTCCAGCGGGTGAACGCAAATCGTTCCGCCCTGATCGATGGGTTCAAAACCCAGAAAATGGGTAATACCGCTGATCTTTACGGCCCGTGACCCGGCTTGAATTTCCGGAGCGGGCAGCCCCTTGGATTGGCACCAGAGCGCAATGGGAGTCCAGGGCTCATTGTCGTTGGGGACTGGGGAGGGGGCTGCCACCGGAGCGATCGCCGCGGAGCGGAGCGGAGCTACGGCGTTGGACTCGAGAGCGACTGGAGGTTGAGCCGGCCCCGTTGATGCACTGGGAGCGGTGGAAATGGGAGCCGCGGACTCGGGGGTCGTTGGAGGCGGAGGAATGAGGGTTTGCGGAAAGCGCGTGTAGGACGGGGGCTTGGGGGTCGAACAACCACAAATCAGAGCCAGCATGGCAATGACGCATCCTCGGAAAACACCCCAGCCTTGGCGCATGGCTCCATGTAAAGGCCAGGTCGCTCAGAAGCCTATTCCAAATCCGATCGATGTTGGGGCCATCGGTGGACCGCTCAATTATTTCCTGCACTTCGCATGAAACTGTTTGAATCCGATCCCAACCTGAGCTGTCGTTTGGGAGTACCTCCTCGTTATGAAACAAACACCCGACTCTTCCCGTCGTGATTTCCTCAAGCGCACCGGATCCATTGCCGGTGCCGGTGGCATCGCGGGCATGTTGGCAAGCCGTGCTGCTAAGCCCATGGCCGCCGCCGTTGCCGCCGTTGCTCTGGACCCAGCTCGCGCCGCCCACGTAGCCCACACCGACACGATCAACATCGTGCTCGTGGGTGCCGGTGGCCGTGGAACGGGTGCCGCTGCCAATGCCCTGCGCGTCAAGACCGGGCCGGTGAAGCTCATCGCCATGGCGGATGTCTTCGAGAATCGCCTCAAGTCGAGCTACGAGGGCCTGAAGGGCGAGTTTAAGGAACGCGTCGACGTTCCGGAAGAGCGCCGTTTCATTGATTTCGAGGGCTACAAGAAGGCCATCGATTTGCTCACCCCGGGCAAGGATATCGCCATCTTCGCCACGCCGCCCGCGTTCCGATGGGTGCACTACAAGTATGCCATCGAGAAGGGCATCAACGTGTTCATGGAGAAGCCCGTCACCGTCGACGGCCCGACCTCCCGCCGCATGTTTGAACTGAACAAGAAGGCTTTAGCGAAGGGGATCAAGGTCGGCGTCGGCCTCATGTGCCGCCATTGCCGCGTCCGTGGCGAACTCTTCGACCGCGTCCGCAACGGCGAGGCTGGCGACATCATCGGTATGCGCTGCTACCGCATGCACGGCCCGGTGGCCTCCGGATTCTCGGTCAAGAAGCCCGAGGGCCGCAGCGAGTTGCTCTGGCAGATCGAGCGTTTCCACAGCTTCCTGTGGGCCTCAGGCGGTGCCTTCAACGACTACTACATCCACAACATCGACGAGAGCTGCTGGATCAAGGACGCCTGGCCGGTGATGGCTCAGGCCTCCGGCGGCCGTCACTACCGTGGCGACAACGTGGATCAGAACTTCGATAACTACTCGGTGGAGTACACCTTCCCCGATGGTTCCAAGCTGATGCACTACGGTCGCATTGTACCGGGTTGCCATGACCAATTCGCGAGCTACGCCCACGGCAGCAAGGGCTTGGCCGTTATCTCCGAGAATGGCCACGCGCCCTCCAAGGCTCGTATTTATAAGGGTCAGGAAATGAAGCCCGAGAACATCGTTTGGCGCGGTCCCCGTCAGGAGCCCGACCCCTACCAGATGGAGTGGGAAGATCTCACCGAGGCCATCCGCAACGACAAGCCCTACAACGAAGTCGATCGCGGCGTGCGCGCCAGCCTCGTGTCGTCGATGGGTCGCATGGCCGCCCACACCGGCCAAGTCATCACCTACGATCAAATCCTCAACAACGACCACGAGTTCGCCCCGGGCATCGAGAACTTCCGCATGGATTCTCCGGCCCCCGTTCTCGCCGACGCCACCGGCCACTACCCGGTGCCGTCCCCCGGTCTGAACAAGAAGCGCGAGTACTGATCGGTACCGTCCGGATCTTACAACAAATCCGAATTCAACATCCCCGGGCCGGCAACGGTTCCGGGGATGTTCGCATTCATACCGCCTCGGCTTCTGGCTTTTGGCGGACTTCGATCTCGCATGATTGACGCATGCCCGGTTCGAACAACACACTGAGGGCCGTTCACCGTCCATCCATGAGCACCGCTTCATCGTCGAACATCGAGTCCCACCTCAAGGAAACCCGCGTCTTCAAGCCGTCGAAGGAGTTTGCCGCCAAGGCCCATATCCGATCGATGGCCCAGTACAAGAAGCTGTGGACCGAATCGGTGAAGAACCCGGAGCGGTTCTGGAAAAAGCAGGCCGAAGCCGAGTTGGTGTGGATGAAGCCCTTTAAGAAGGTGCTGCAGTGGAAGGTGCCCTTTGCCAAGTGGTTCGTGGGTGGACAGCTCAATGTGTCGTCCAACTGCCTCGACAAGTGGCTCGGTACCGCGACCGCCAACAAGGCGGCGCTCATTTGGGAAGGGGAGCCCGCCACCGATGGGGTCCCGGGCGAAGAGCGTGTGCTGACCTACCGGCAGTTGCATCGCGAGGTGTGCCGGTTCGCCAACGTGCTCAAGCGCAATGGCGTGGGCAAGGGCGACCGGGTGATCATCTACTTGCCGATGATTCCCGAAGCGGCCATCGCCATGCTGGCCTGCACGCGCATCGGTGCGGTGCATAGTGTCGTGTTTGGCGGCTTCAGCGCCCAGTCGGTGGCGGACCGCATCCAAGACTGCGGAGCCAAAATGGTCATCACGTCGGACGGTGGTTTTCGCCGCGGCGCGGTGGTTCCGCTCAAGAAAAACGTCGATGACGCGATGGTCCTCCGGGACGCCTCTGGCAAGTCACTCACCTCGACCATCGAGAAGGTTGTTGTCGTCCGCCGCTGTGGTAACGAAGTCCAGATGACTGAGGATCGGGATGTTTGGTGGCACTGCGAGCTTCAGTACGTTTCCGACGTGTGCCCCGCGGCGAAGATGGACTCTGAGGCACCGCTGTTCATCTTGTACACCAGCGGATCGACCGGCAAACCCAAGGGTATTTTGCACACCACGGCGGGTTACTTGCTGGGCACCAAGTTGACTTCCAAGTACGTCTTCGATCTCAAGGACGAGGATGTGTATTGGTGCACCGCCGATGTGGGTTGGGTCACTGGTCACAGCTACATCGTCTATGGCCCGCTGGCTAATGGTGCCACGGCGCTGATGTACGAGGGAGCCCCCAATTGGCCCGAGCCCGACCGTTTCTGGCGCATCATCCAGAAGTACGGCGTCACGATTCTCTACACCGCGCCGACCGCCATTCGGGCCTTCATGAAATGGGGCGACGAGTGGGTGAAGAAGCACGATTTGTCGTCACTGCGTCTCTTGGGCAGCGTCGGCGAACCCATTAATCCGGAGGCTTGGACTTGGTATCACAAGGTTGTCGGTGGTGGTCGCTGCCCCATCGTGGACACGTGGTGGCAGACGGAGACAGGCAGCATCATGATCACGCCCATGCCGGGGGCGACCCCGCTGAAGCCGGGCACCGCGACGTTGCCGTTTTTTGGCATCTTGCCGGAAGTGGTCGATGACGCCGGCAAGCCCGTGCCCAAGAATTCTGGTGGCAAACTGGTGATCCGCACGCCGTGGCCGTCCATGCTGCGGGGCATTTGGGGAGACACCGCCCGTTACAAGGAAACCTACTGGACCGAGGTGCCCGGCAGTTACTTCACGGGCGACGGCTGTCGCCAAGACAAGGACGGGTACTTCTGGATCGTGGGTCGTATTGACGATGTGCTCAATGTCGCCGGGCACCGCATTGGCACGGCCGAGGTAGAGAGCGCATTGGTGAGCCATCCGTCGGTGGCCGAGGCCGCCGTGGTGGGCCGTCCGGACGAATTGAAGGGACAGGCATTGGTTTGCTTCGTGACGCTCAAGACCGGCAAGAAGCCCTCGCCAGAACTGAAGAACGAACTGCGCAACCACATCGGCAAGGAGATTGGCCCCGTGGCCAAGCCCGACGAGGTGCGATTTGCCGAGGCGCTACCGAAGACGCGCTCAGGCAAGATCATGCGCCGTCTGCTTAAGCAAATTGCCAGCGGCGTAGAGATCAAGGGCGACACAACCACGCTGGAAGACATGAGCGTCATCGCTAAACTGATTGCCGGCGAGGAATAGCCTAGCCCGTAACGGCGCGTCGCTGACAGACACTCCCGATCGGGCCCGACCTATCGGGATCGATCGCGCTGGAACCGGTCCCGTTCCCGGCGGTTGTGGGCCTTAAGATCGAGGTGAGCTTGTTTGATCTCACCTTCGATCTGGGCAATGAAGGTGGCGCAACTGGAGGCCAGCGCGCCAAAGCCTTGCACGGTATCTCGCTCCGCGTTGTCGTCGGTGATGACCAGAACCTCTCCATAGTCCTTGAAGCGGTAGGCGGCCCGCTCGATGAGGTCGTCTGCCGTTTTGTTGGCCTTGGAATAAAGCACCTCGATCTCCCGGGGATCGGTCTTCTGAGATCGCGCACCCTGGCCTCCGCTCTGGCCATCAAAGAACACCGTGATGGGTGTACCCAGAGCTGCCTGGTATTCTCCGAGGGTTGCGATGAGGGCTTCCCGGGCCCTGGCCGAATGGCGGGCCGATTCTCGGGCCAATTCGGGCCAGGCGTGCAAGAGACTGTAGCCATCTACAAGAATGCGGATCAGAGGCATGGTGGGGACTCTCCAGCAATGGCCGAGTTACCGGCGTTTCTGACCTAGAGCCTGCATTACCGAGGTGAGGCTCTGCGTGTTAATGACATCGCCGGTCGATAGCCATCCCTTCCGGGCGATGCCGGCTCCCAGTCGGAGAAAGTTGAAGTGATCTAAGCGGTGGGCATCGCAGTTGATCACGCACTTCACACCAAGCTCTTTGGCCTGACGCCAGAGCCGCCAATCGAGATCGAATCGATACGGACTGGCATTGAGTTCTATCCAAGTGCCCGTTGCCGCGCAGGCTTTCAACACCTCCTGGATGTCGAGTTTGTAGGCATCCCGCTCGAGGAGGAGCCGACCGGTGAGGTGTCCGAGCATGTGCACGTACCGGTTTTCGGCCGCCTGAACCAGTCGACGCGTATTCTCCAGCGCATCGCTCGAGGGCACATGCAGACTGGCTACCACCACGTCGAGGCGCGCGAGGATCGAGTCGTCGAAATCTAACCCTTCCTTCAAAATATCCACCTCTGAACCCGTCAGCAGTCGAAACTCGCTGCCTTCGGCCGCATAGGAAGCGTTCACCGCAGCCACGGCCGAGAGCTGTTCTTCCAGGCGTCGGGTATCTAAGCCATTGGCCTGGAACGAGGCCCGGGAATGATCGGTGATGGCCCAGTAATCGAGGCCTAGCTCGTGTGCGTGCGCCGCGATGGTCTCCAACGAATCGCGTCCGTCGGACCAATTGGAATGGTTGTGCAGTGATCCCCGCAGGTCAGTCCACTCGATGAGCCGCGGCAATGCATGCGACTCGGCCGCGGCAAATTCCCCGTGATCTTCGCGCAGCTCGGGCGGCACGTAAGCCAGCCCCAGATTCTCGAAGATCTCCCGTTCTTCGCGGCAGACGATTCGCAGGGCTGGATCGCGGGTCTCTTCGCTGCTGCGGAATAGTCCGTACTCGTTGAGCCGCAGGCCGCGCGCGATGGCTCGCTGGCGCATGACGATGTTGTGCTCCTTCGAACCGGTGAAATAGGCCAGAGCGAACGGAAACTCCTCGTCGGTCACCACCCGCAGGTCGGCCTGGATGCCGCCCTCCACGATCACGCTCGCCTTGGTGTCGCCCTGGGCCAGCACCGACTTCACCCCCGGCTGCTCCACGAAGAATTCGATCACCGAAGACGGGCATTTCGAGGACACCAGAAAATCGATGTCCCCAATGACTTCCTTCCAGCGTCGCAGGCTTCCGGCGGTCGAGCATCGAATGACGTCGGGATGTCCGCGGAGGGATTCCAGAATGGGATCCGCGCAGACCAGCGCATCAATGAGCCGGTGGCGCGAGGCGAACTGCCGTTTGAACGCGATGGCCTCGATAATCTTCGCCTCCGACTTTTCACCGAACCCCTCCAAGGCGGCGATTTGATGGGCCTGACACGCCGCCTCGAGCTTCTCCATCGAATCGATGCCTAACTCCTCGTACAGCCGCTTCACCTTCTTGGGGCCCAAGCCCTGAATTTCCAGCAGGGCAGGCAGGCCTGGGGGGAGCGACGCCTTCAGCTCGTCGTAGTAGGGCAGGGCACCGGTGGTCACCAAACGGGTGACTTTTTCTTGGAGCGCCTCCCCGAAACCCTTGAGTTCTCCCAAGCGATTCTCCGCCACGATCTTCTCTAGCGGCTCGGTCAGTCCTTCCAAAATGCGGGCTCCATTTTGGTAGGCTCGGGTCTTGAACGGGTTTTCGCCCTTCAATTCCAGCAACGTCCCTATCTCCAAAAGCACCGCGGCCACCTCATCCTTGTCCATGCCCATGCCGCAGGATAGGGACAACCCGGTGACGCAGGGAAGCCGGGGCTTCCAAACGTGCCGTGGAGCTAGATTCGTTGGATTTTAGCAGCCATCGGTGCGACCTCACTCTCCAGTGCACGCATCGGTCTTCATGAGCCACTGGGTCCGGAATGGGCCCCCCGGTGGTGTGGGTGGTGTGGCAGGACGGCGAGGATGGAAGCATCCCCGCCCCTGAGTGCCCGATAGGTTTGCCCGAAAAATTCTAGGCTCAGCCCCCATCACGGTTGCCCGCGTACGATGGCCACCACTGAGCGGGTCGGATCCAGATAGCGCTGAGCCGCGGCGCGGATATCGGCGGCTGTCACTGACTCGAAGCGCTGGGTCTCCGACTCGAAGTGGCTGTAGCCCAATCCGTACAATTCATCCAAGGCCGAGCTCATGGCAAAGCCGCCGAGCTCTTGTCGCGCGATCTTCCGCTGGCCGATAATTTTGGCCTTGGCCCGCGCCAACTCTTCGTCGCTCAAGCCTTCGGTTCGCAAAATTTCCGCCTGAGCCCGCAGCTCCTTTTCCACCAGTTCGATTTTCTCCGGAGCAGTTCCGCAATAGAAGGCGAAGTACCCTGGGGTTTGGCCCGTGAGGAGGCTGGCCCCGACGTAGTAGGCCAAGCCCAATTCATCGCGGATGCGCATGAAGAGCCTTGAACCCATGTCGCTGCAGGCCTCTTGGATGAGTTCCAAAGCGAAGCGATCGGGAGAACTAATGCTGGTTCCGTGAAAACCAAGAGCCAGCACTGCCTGCTCTTTTTCGCGCGATTCTTCCGAACGGAGAACCGGTTCGACCGGAACCAGGATTGGCATCGCCGGCCGCGGTTGGTCTTGCCAGCCGGCGAAATGCGTTTCGAGCAATTGTCGCAGCTCCTCCGGATCCACATCTCCGAAGACGGCCAGCACGCAATTGCCGGGCACCGTCCAGCGGGCGTGGAACTCGCGCAGCTCGGCCGAACCCAGGGTGTGGATGACCGATTCAGTTCCCAGAGAATCCAATCCGTAGCCCTGTTCGCCGAACAGACCGCGCCGCATCGCCTTGAAGGCGCACTGCAGCAACTGATCGCGTTGGCCGCGGATCGACGCCAGCTGGGCCTCGCGTTCGCGTTCGAGTGCGGCCTCGGGGAAGCTGGGTCGCAGGAGGATTTCGGTGAAGAGTGCCAGTCCCTCCTTTAAGTCTTCACGCATCATCTCCCCAGTCAGGCCGAAGGTGTTGCTGCCGCCGTAGGCCTCGATGCTGCCGCCGAGGCTTTCGATTTCCCGGGCGATGTCTTCAGCCGACCGAGTGGGGGTGCCCTTAATGAAGAGCCGTGAGAGCATTGAAGTGATGCCGGAGTTAGCGGGCGTTTCCACGCGCAGACCTCCCTCGAAGACCGCCCGCAATTCCACGAAGGGCAGCCGATGGTCTTCCTTCACCAGCACCCGTAGCCCGTTGGAGAGCGTCATCTTAACGATTGCGTGGGCGACCACCGCTGCAGCCTGAATCTCCCGAGGCAGCCCCGATTCTTTGGGCAAAAGCCCGAACACGGTGCGGTTGTCGTCGCGCAGGTAGGTGCGGACGACGCGGATGAGGTCGTCGGGGGTGACGGCGCGCACGGCCGCCAAGTAGCGTTCCGAAAAGTGCAAGTCTTGGGCGGCCATCCAATTGCCTCCCAGGTCTTGAGCCTGTCCCTCCATCGTTTTGCGGGAGGACAAGGTGCCCACGGTGAATTGCTTCACGGCCTTGGCTAACTCTGCACCCGACACGGGTTCTTTGCCCATCCGCACCACCTCGCGGAGGATGGCGGTTTGGGATTCGGAAAACTTGCTGCCATCGCACACACCGCTCACGCCGAAGAGCCCGCTCAAGCCCGGGGCGTAAATCCATGCGCTGACCGAGTGCGAGAGGGAGGCGCGCTCGCGGACCGCCTGATAGAGACGCGAACTGCGGCCGCCGCCCAGCAGCGTGGAGAGCACGTCCAGCACCGGCACGTCGGGGTGCGTCAGGTCGGGGATGTGCCAGCTCAGGTGGAAGTGCGCATGCTCGACCGGAGCCAGCTCCAGCTCTTGGCGAGGCGACATTTGTCGGGGTTCCGGGACGAGGTAGTTCACCGGAATGGTTCGAGCTAAAGTTCCGGCATAGGCCGTGCGCACCTGCTCAATGACCGCGTCCGCCTGAACGTTGCCCACCACGACAATGAAGCAATTATTGGGCGCGTAATGGGAGTGGTAGTACGCCAGCAGGTCGTCTCGGGTGATGCGATTGAAGAGGTCCAACAGTCCGATGACCGGATAGCGGTAAGGGCTCTTGGTGTAGGCGGCCGAAAAAAGCCCCATGCTGGAACGACGGCCGGGGTCGTCTTTGCCCATGTCCATTTCGCGGCGGATGACGTCGAGTTCCTTCTCAAGTTCATCGGCCGGCAGCGTCGCGTTCTGGAAGATGTCGCAGAGAATGTCGATGGCCGTGGTGGCCCCCGAGTCGGGAACATTAATCCAATACACGGTGCGGTCGAAGCTCGTGTACGCGTTCATGTAGCCGCCCGCAGACTGGACCTCCTGGTCGATGCGGCCGGAGCCCCGGGTGCTCGTTCCCTTGAAGAGCATGTGTTCGAGCACGTGCGACAAGCCCGCCCCCAACCATTGTCCTTCATCGATGCTGCCGGCTCGGGCCCAAGCCTGCACGCTGACGACCGGGGCCGACGCATCCTCCCGGATGATCAGCTCCAGCCCGTTGTCCAAACGGTGAACCCGCACCCCCGATGGAATCTGGGGCAAGCAGGCGATCTCCGTGTCGTGCGGCAGTGAATGCATGTTGGGCGATTGTCGGCGTGGACAGCCGCGAGGCAAGCCTGCCGGCCTTGAAAAACCCGCGATGCAGGTCTCGGCCGGCCCACCGATCCGGACCGAAGCAGAGGGGGCAGGGAAGTTTGACCGGGGCAGCTGCCTGCGATAGCCTCGAACTCATGGACCAATCGACCGACCTCCCGTCATTTTCGATCCGGCACCAGGTCGGGCGGCCCTCGACTCCCCGTCAGGTGCTGTGGCAACTGGAAGAGATGCGCCGGTTCGTCCAAAAACACACCCATGGAAAACCAACTATCGTCGAGGGAGATGCTTTCCCGGTTCGAAAAATTGTTGGCAGGCCTCGTTCAGGCCGGGGTTGAGGGCCAGGGTTGATTTCGCCGTCGTCGGAGGAGTTGCTGTGATCGTCACGGGCCAGCGTCGAACAACCTCAAAACGAGGCGGGTAATTCGTTGACGCCTGTTTCTTCTGCCCGACAGACTTGCGGATAGTTCAAAACGCGCTCCTTTCTTCCCAAAACCACATGAGCACCCCTTCTTCCGCTTCCCCGGCCGTTTCCAAGGGCCTTGAAGGCATTATCGCCGCCCACACTCGGCTCAGCGACGTGCGCGGAGACATTGGGCAACTCATCTACTGCGGCTACGACATCAACGAGTTGGCAGGGAAGGTGAGCTACGAAGAAGTGGTGCACTTGCTGTATCACAACCACCTGCCCAACGCGAAGGAGTTGGCCAGCCTCAAGGCCGTTCTGTCGGGCTATCGCGAACTGCCCCAGGGCGTGATCGACATGCTCACTAGCCTTCCGAAGGACTGCCCCCCGATGCACGCCATCCGCACCGGCGTGAGTGCTCTGGGCTGCTACGACACCACCGCCGACGACGACAACATGGATGCCCAGCGCCGCAAGGCCCTGCGCCTCATCGCCCAAATCCCCGTCATTACGGCCTACTTCCACCGTTCCCGCCAAGGATTGCCGCTGGTCGCACCCGATGCCACTTTGGGCGAAGCCGCCAATTTTCTCTGGATGATCGATGGTGAGAAGCCCTCCGTTGAAAAGGAGAGCACCATTGATATGTGCTACGTGTTGCATGCCGACCATGGCATGAACGCTTCCACCTTCAGTGCCCGCGTCACGATCGCCACGCTCAGCGACATGTACTCGGCGGTCACCACAGCCATCGGCACCCTCAAGGGCCCTCTCCATGGCGGCGCCAACGAGGGTGTCATCAAGATGCTCAAGGAAATCGGCTCGCTCGATCAGGTCGATACCTATGTGGCCGACTGCTTGGCTCAAAAGCGCAAGATCATGGGCATCGGTCACCGCGTGTACAAAGTGCTCGACCCGCGCGCCCCGCACCTCAAGCGCATGGCTCAAATTTTGTCCGCCAAGCTGGGTGACCCGAAGTGGATCCAGATGTCGGAGCGGATCGCCGAGATCATGCTCACCGAGAAGAACCTGCACGCGAACGTCGATTTCTACAGCGCGACGGTGTACTACAGCCTTGGCGTTCCTACCGATTTGTTCACCCCGATTTTCGCCATTGCCCGCACCAGCGGCTGGACGGCCCACGTGCTGGAGCAGTTGGCCGACAACCGCCTCATTCGCCCGCAGTCGGTGTATACCGGTCCCGTCGGACTGACCGTCACCCCAATCGCCCAACGGGCCTGAACTCGGGTGCGAGAGCCGGGCCTGACTAGAACCGGGCCCGACTGGTTCAACCCACTCGACCGAGACGCCTTTGAGGCCCTCGGAACGATACGTAAAATTTTCTCACACGACATCCCCCCGCCTTCGGGAGAGGGGGATAGCCAAGACCCCAATTACCCTCCTTTTCGAAGTCAATCCATTGGAAGATCCAGCCTGAACTGAATGAACATCCACGAGTACCAAGCCAAGCAGTTGCTTAAGCAGCATGGCGTCGCCGTTCCCCCCGGTGAGCCCTGCAAGACCGTCGCCGAGGCCCAAGCGGCGGCCGAGAAAATCTTTGCTGCCGGGCACACCCTGGCGGTGATCAAGTCCCAGATCCACGCCGGCGGGCGCGGCAAGGGCACCTTCACGCACGGCTTCAAGGGCGGCGTCAAATTGGCCAAATCGGTCGAAGAGACCGTGAGCTTCGCCGAGAACATGCTCGGCAAGACCCTCGTCACGGTTCAGACCGGACCCGAAGGACGCGTCGTGCAGACCATCCTCGTGGCCGCCGCCGAGAAGATCCTCAAGGAGTTCTACCTGGCCGTGCTGCTGGATCGCGCCAACAGCCGTCCGCTCATCATGGCCAGCACCGAGGGTGGCGTGGACATCGAAGAAGTCGCAGCGCACACCCCCGAAAAGATCATCAAGGAGTGGGTCGATCCCGCCGTGGGCATTCAGCCCTTCCAGGCCCGCAAGATCGCCAGTGCCCTCGGCCTCAAGGGCGACGCCTTCAACGGCGCCGTCAAGCTCATCATGGGTGTGTACAAGACCTGGTGGGAAAGCGACGCCTCCATGGTCGAGATCAACCCCCTGGCCGTGGTCGAGACCCCGTCCGGCAAAGAAGCCATTATTTGCGTCGATGCCAAGATCGGTCTCGATGACAACGCGCTCTATCGGCACCCCGACATCTTGGCCATGCGCGACCTCGCCGAGGAATCGCCGCTAGAGATCGAGGCCAGCAAGTACGCTCTCAACTACATCAAGCTCGACGGCAGCATCGCGTGTTTGGTCAACGGCGCCGGTCTGGCCATGTCCACCATGGACATCATCCAGCACTTCGGTGGATTACCGGCCAACTTCCTGGACGTGGGAGGTGGGGCTTCGAAGGATCAAGTTTCTGCAGCCTTCAAGATCATCCTGAGTGATCCGAACGTGAAGGCCATCTTCGTCAACATCTTCGGCGGTATCATGGACTGCAATGTGATCGCCACGGGTATTGTCGAAGCCGTGCGTGAAACAGGCCTAAAACTACCCCTGGTAGTGAGGCTTGAGGGCAACAACGTGGCCGCTGGCAAGGCCACCCTGGATGCATCGGGTCTGACCATCATCAGCGGGGACACCATGGCCGATGCGGCCAAGAAAGTGGTCGCCGCCGTGGCCGCCTAGTCCCAGACACGACCACCCGCAACGACACGAACCCCATACTTTCACAATAGCATGTCTATTCTCGTCACTCCGCAGACCCGACTTCTGGTCCAGGGTATCACGGGCGCTTTTGGTGCCCGCCACGCGCAGCTATCCATCGACTACGGCACGCAGGTCGTCGCCGGCGTCACCCCCGGCAAGGGTGGTCAAATCTTCGAACACCGGGGCGTCAAAGTGCCCATCTTCGACACCGTCGCCGAGGCGGTCCGTGAGACCAAGGCCACTGCCAGTGCCGTGTTCGTGCCGCCTCCCTTCGCGGCCGACGCCATCCTCGAGGGCATCGATGCCCATCTCGACCTCGTGGTTGCCATTACTGAAGGCATCCCCGTCATCGACATGATCAAGGTCAAGCGGGCCATGCAAGGTTCCACCACCCGCCTCATCGGGCCAAACTGCCCCGGCATCGTCACCCCGGGTGAGGGCAAGGATTCCCACGGCGGCTGCCGCATCGGCATCGCTCCCGGGTACATCCACAAGCGCGGCCACATCGGTGTGGTTAGCCGCTCGGGCACCTTGACCTACGAGGCCGTGTTCCAGCTCACCAGCCGAGGCGTGGGTCAGTCTACCTGCGTCGGCATCGGAGGCGATCCGGTCAACGGCACCTCTCACCTGGATGTCATTCAGATGTTCATGGCCGATCCGGACACCCACGGCATCATCATGATTGGTGAAATCGGTGGCTCCGCTGAAGAAGAAGCCGCCGAATGGATCAAGGCTCACGGCACCAAGCCCGTCGCCGGTTTCATCGCCGGTGCAACCGCACCTCCGGGACGCCGCATGGGTCACGCGGGCGCCATCGTCAGCGGCGGCAAGGGCACAGCCCAAGCCAAGTTTGATGCCTTCCGCGCGGCGGGCATCGGTGTGTCTGCCACTCCGAGTGAGATGGCCGACACCTTGTTGAAGATGATGTAATAATTTTAGACCAGCCTCCGCGGGCGACCGCGGAGGCTGGTTCTTTTTTTGCCCGGATGCACTGGCTCGACTGGATGACCGACCTTGTCGGGTTGCTACTCTGGCTCTCCTGGCGGGGATTTGGCTCGTTGCCCGTTTCACCGCGGCCTGCGTTGACGCTGCTCTCCAACCTCCGCCCCGCCAATCGCTCTACTCGCAGAAGTCCGATGTTCTTGCCGGCCTTGGTACTGCTGCTGGTCTTGCGGGCTCTCTTGCATCACACCTTTTCGCCGCAGTTTGCCGAGGCCGTTCCCTGGGCCACCGGGGCGGTCACCGTGGTTTTTCGCAGCGACCTGTGGGTCCGCATCCTTGCCCATTCCTTCCTCAGTTGGACGCACTTTGTGCTGCAGGCCTACTTGTGTCTGGCGCTGCTGACCACCTTGCATCGCTCGGATGCCGAGCCCGATTCCATCGCACGCTCGGTTCGGTCCGAACTGGGGATGGTGGCCCGGTGGCCCTGGGGGCTTGCCCTGATTCCGTTCCTGGGGGCGATGGGGCTCTTGTGGTTCGCCGTTGCACCCGCCTTGGTTTCGGCCGGGCTGACCCCGGCGCGAATACCTGGGTTTCATTCCGTTCAACAGGCCCTCGTGGTGGCTCTGGGCGGGCTCACGGCATTGAAATGGCCGATGGTTGGCCTGTGCCTTCTGCGATTCTTCCTCGACCACGTGTACCTCGGATCCATGCCCTTCTGGGATTACGCCCACGGCACCGGAGGGCGCCTCTGTGCCTGGTTGAGTTGGTTGCCCCTGAAGTGGGGCAGGGTGGATTTCACCCCTCTGGCCGCAGCGGGCGTGTATTGGAGCGTGGGGTATTTTCTCCAAGGCGGGATGCCACGGCTGTTTCTCAGACTGCCTCTATGAATGCGCCCGCGACGGGCGCTGCGTTTCTGCGGGAAACGGCCGGCGGAGTCGTTCTGACCTTAAAAGTCATCCCGAGGGCGTCGGTCAATGCGGTGGCGGGAGTCCAGGGCGACGCCTTAAAGTTGAAGGTCACCGCGCCCCCAGTCGATTCGGCCGCCAACGCCGAAGTTGTGCGGTTCTTGGCCGAGATTCTCGATGTGCCTCGGGGTGCGGTTCAACTCCTCCGCGGAGCCACCAGCCGCCACAAGCAGGTGCGTGTCGTGGGCCTGACCGGATCGCAACTCCTGCAGCGGCTCAAACCGATGCTTGAACGCGAGTAAAAGCCCGCCTCACCGTTTGGGATCAGGATCACCTTCGTCACCTGCGGATCAAACCGATGCTTGAACAGGAGTAAAAGCCTGCCCCGGGGCGCATCGGGGCATCGACCGGGGCTTGGCCTGAGCGATTTGAGTAGGATCGGCTGCCCTGGCTTTGAGTTAGATCGGCCGCGTGGGCTGCATCTTTTTTTCGCAAGCTGCGTTGTTGTTCGCTCGTGACGGGCCTCCTACCGGTTGCCGGTTGGCCCCGGACTCCTCGCCTCGTCTCGCAAACGAATTGGCTACGCCGTCACAGTCCTCTCCGGATTCAGTCGTTCCGTCTCAACTCATCAGAGTCAGACAATCGGTCAAGAAAGGCAGCAGCTGCTTCTTGCGTGAGACCACGCCATTGAGTTCGAAGATCCCGGGTTCCCGCTCCGGATAGCCGATAGTCTTAAGAAAGGCAGGGGCTCCGGCCACGAGCAGCAACGAATTCTGCACGACCACATCGGTGACGAGCAGGGCCGAGAACAGGTAATCGTGATTGGCCCGGTAGAGCTCCAAGGCTGCGGCCACCTCGGTCTTGCGCGCATTGAACTGCTCGAACCCTACCTCCTCAATTTGAGCGACGCTGAAACGTCGT
>CAJAHH010000002.1 GCA_903939515.1 uncultured Verrucomicrobiota bacterium | reverse complement strand
TGCAGTTGCAGTGGTTGAGAGATGGAGTGGACCTAGTGGGAGCCACCACCTCGGTGCTGGAACTGCCGGCGTTGGACGCCGGTGGCAAGCAAGATGGGTTGTATCAGGTGCGCCTGATGAATGCGGCGGGTCCTGGAGCGGTGGCGACGGGTGCGGGAGTGCGGTTAACAACAGCGGGAGCACCGCGGTTGTTAGTAGCACCGCTGAAAGAGGTTTTGGGACAAATTGGCGGCACGGTGAGCCTGCCGCTGGAAGTGGCCGGCACGGTGAGCACGGTGGTGTGGCGTAAGAATGGGGTGGAGCTGAGCGTGGCGGCTGGATCGCGTTGGAGCGTGAGCGGGAGCAGCCTGACGATCACTGGATTGCTGGACGAAGACGTGGGCCGCTACGAGGCGACGCTGAGTAACAGTCTGGGGAGTTTGGTGACGCCGGAGATCGTGGTGCGACTGACGGGGACACCGCCGGGGATATCGACGCAGCCGCAGTCGGAGGTGAAGCTATTAGGAACGTCCTTGTCGCTGAGTGTGACAGCCAATGGGCCTGCTGGGGTTCCGCTCTCCTACCAGTGGATGTTGGATGGCAAGGCGATTGCGGGAGCAACGTCCTCGGCCTATGGGGTGACGAGCATTGGGCTAAAGGACGTGGGCGACTACACGGTGTTGGTGACGGCGCGCGGCAATGGATCGGTGTCGTCGACGCCGGCGACCGTGAGGTTGGTGGAGGCTCCGGTGATCACGCAGCAGCCAGTGGATGTGAACGCATTGGTGGGGACGGCTGTGACTTTGAAGGTGGTCGCGAAGGGGGATGTGTCGAGTGCGTACCCGACGACCTACCGGTGGTACAACCGGAACGGGCCGATTCCGCTCAGTCCTGCGTCTGGAAGTTTGACGGTGGGCGGCGATGGTCGTGCCAATGGGCCCACGCCCGCAGCACCGGTGAGTGGTCAAGCCACGGACACATTGGTAGTGACGCACACTGAGGTGCCGCCAGATGGCGTGGTGCAGTACTACTGCGTGGTGGAGAACGCGGCGGGGAAGGTGACAAGCAAGCCTGCGTTGGTGGTGGTGCTCAAGGCGCTGAGCGAGTTGGCGGTGAGTGGCGATACCAATGCGATCCAGACCTTCAATTTGAAGCCCGGATGGAATGCGATCTACCTGACGGTACAGCCGGCAAATTCAGCCATTGATACGGTGTTTGCGGGGATCCCGTGGTCGAGCGTATGGCGTTTCAAGAACAAGCGCGACCAGGTGCAGTTCATTCAGGACATGAGCGAAGCCCAATGGGACAGCGCCAAATGGCTCGTCCGGTGGCCCTTAAAGCTCACCAACGGCCCCGCCAATGGTCAGCCCAATCCCGTTGCCTTTGACAACACCCTTTCCAAGGTGTCTCGGCACAACTCCTACCTGGTACATATTCCAGGAACCAACAGTTTCACGCTGCGGGTTCAGGGTGGGCAAGGACACCTGCCGGTACGTTGGGTGACCGACAATTATAATCTCACGGGATTGCCTGTGAATCCCGCTCCCGTTGTGGTGGGAACTGCTGGCACCTCTAGTGCAAGCAACGTTTTGTCTCCGGCCCCTTCCGGCGCTCCGACTCCGGCGGCCCCTTCGGTTCCGAAGGTGAGTGAATTTCTCTCCTCCTACCCTGAGTTGTGGGACGGCACGCAATCGGCGCCGAGAGGCATGTATCGGCTGACGGCCGATGGCATCTGGGTCCCGATGGTGGCGGGCGACGAAGTGAAGTACGGCGAAGCCTATTGGGTGTACGCCAAAGGCGCGCCCAAAACCTCAGGTTCGTTTGGTCTGGAATTGGACTACGGCGAGTCGTTGGATTTCCCGGACGACAACGACCGACGGACTATCAAACTCGTCAACCCGAAGTCCACGAGCACGAAGGTGCGCATTCAGTTGCAGGCCGCCGGGACCGTGAGCCTGTCATCGACGGTCGCTGCGCCCAATGATCCGAATTTCGGAGATCCCAACAAGGCGACGGTGACACAGCCGCCGACGGGGCAGGCGACCTCGGGCAGCCAAGGGGTCAACAACGTGTCGCCGATCGAGGTGGTAATACCGACGGTGGCCGGCATGGTGCCGATCAATCTGGCATTGAGCGGTGTGGTGGAACTGGCTGCCGGCGAGGAGCGCACGCTCGTGCTGAAAGCCAATCGGAGTTCCGTGGGTGCCACTGGATGGCGGAACCTGCTGTTGCTGGATGACGGAATCTCAACCTATCAAGTACCGGCGAGCATTAAGCGCTCGGCGACGTTGTTGACGGGCAAGTCAGTGACCAAGCGCCGGGGAGCTTCTGCCAAGCCGAAGACGACCCCGACGGCGCCGGGTTTATGGTTGGGTCGAGTGTCCATTGGCGGAGTGAGTCCGGTGAACGGCTACGACACGCTGAAGACAACTAAGAGTTTCGTG
>CAJAHH010000001.1 GCA_903939515.1 uncultured Verrucomicrobiota bacterium | reverse complement strand
TTCAGACAGGAACTCTTCACCATCGAGAAAGACAAAAATATGCCCTACGTCGACACACTCACACGCATGAGCCTTCAAGAAGGACGTCAGAAAGGCCGTAAGGAGGGACTTCAAGAAGGCCGCCAAGAAGGTCGCGAGGAAGGTCATCAAGAAGGCCGTAAGGAAGGTCGCCAGGAAGGCTCACTGGTGCAGGCCCGCGAGTCGGTCATAGAGGCGCTGGAGATCCGCTTCGGCGAGATTTCATCCGACCTCCGCGAGCGGATCACCGCCCTCGACAACCTCCGCAACCTCAAGGCCCAACTCCGCCGCGCCATCACGGTGCCGAGCATCGATCAGTTTTGAGGGGTTCTCAGCGGTTCTGAGGGGGAAGTTGCTGGCGGTTGGGTGGCGGTGCTCCGTTGGGGCACTCGGAATGCGAACTCCGTTGGCCTAGTATTCAGTGACCCGTTGGGGCACGCTCTCGACAACCTCCGCACGCTAAAAGCCCAGCGCCGCCGCGCCATTACGGTGCCGTCGGTGGAAGAGTTCTGATCGGCGGCCGGTGGCCGGTGGCAGGCGGGAGCCGTCTGCGATAGGAATAGGTGAAGGTTGGCCAAACACGATCTCCCCCATCATTCAAAACTCAATGTACCGATCTCTCAGGCCAAGACGTAGGCCACCTGCCACCGCTCAATTGCCGAAAATGAATTCGACGTCTGGCCACCATCCCAACCGGCGGCGGTCGTTGGTAAGGTGACGCCAACTGCGCTCAGCCGCTTGCGCCCGGATGAAGAAATCAGGAAGCGGGGTCGACTGCTTACGAGGCAACCGTGCGAAGACCTGTCCGGCTCGCCAAGCGTCATCCGCCGTCACTTCGATGACGATCATCCCCTTCAAATCCGCTTCCATCGCTTCCCGTGTACGGCCGCCCACAGCCAATTCAGCCAAGGTGACCACGCTCACTGCCACGTCGTCGTCCATCAATGCATTGACGATGGCCTGCGCCGAAGTCTTGTGGTCGGGATGGCTTTGATCGAGCCAAGCGACGACGGTCGAGGTGTCGATTAATATCATGCTCCACGGGTCAATTTGAGGAGTTTTGCTGCGGAAACTGGTCCTTCCCACGTCCCGGCGCGACTGCTGACGAACGCCTCGACTTCAGTACGACTCATGCGCCGCTTCACAGGATGCAGAGTCACCGACCCATCCGGATTTTTCTCAACCCTCACGTCGGGCCGACGCGGTAAGAACCCACCCAACGCGTACCGCCCCTTCTCATCACTTTTGAGCGTCGCAGTCATCACAACAATGCAAAAGTGGGATCGTCCCACCGTCAACAGCAAACCAAGCAAGTTCGCCAATTAGAAGCGCGGTCGGTCGGGGGGTCGGTTCCACCTATTTACATAAAATGTGTCAGTCTTGCATGTCATCGCGGCGGGGTTTTGGTGCGAGCGCATGGACCGTGGGACACGTTCCCTACCGAGAGGCGGCGGCACGGTGGTGGGCGGAAATGTGCGATTCTTTGAAAGATCGGGATGAGTGCCTGCGAATCCT